>JBJEEA010000055.1:0-24121 GCA_051872635.1 Bacilli bacterium | reverse complement strand
ACATTTTAGCTTCTATTGCACTTAATTGTGCACTTTAGATTGATTCAACGAAAATTATTGGAATACTTAAAAAGAGCTATTTGTATAGCTCTTTATCAAGTAAATCTAAGTTATTATTCATGACAGTAAGATAATTTTCATTTGAATTGTTGATACCACCATCAATAGTTTGCATTGTGTTTAGAGTTATAAGTTCGACACCGTAGTTATCAATAAATTCTTTAGCAGTTTTATTGGTTTCATTACTTGAAGAATATATATATTTGATTTGACCGTTATTTATTAACTTTTTTACTTCGTTGATAGTGGTATCAGTAAGATTTTCGTTTTCTTCAAGTGATAATACTTTTAAATCATATTTTTCTAAAAATTTAAATGTATCATCGTCAACCACAATTGTCTTATAATTAGCTAAAGAAATATTTTCTTTCATATCGGCATCTAGTCTTGATAAGTTATATTTTAATTCCTCATATTTATCTTCGATACCGGTATTGTCATCATTGGATATTAAATAAGGATTAGTTACATATTCTAATAAACCATCTTTGGTATTTTGAGCCATCATGAGGTAATTATATGGATTTAACCAAAGCTCGGCAATATCATAATTATATGTCATGCCTAGAGAGACATCAATAACTTTTAACTTTTTGTTTTTGTTAATCATTTTAACAGCAATATCGCGATCACAATCTAGACTGTTAAAGACAAATAAGTCGGTATTTGCATATTCTTCAATTTTTTTATCTGATAGTTTAAAGTTATTTACATCGACTCCAGAAGGATAAATGCTATATATTGTAGAATTACTACCATATAAGTTATCTATTAGATATCTAACTGGATAAATTGTAGTATATATAGTTATATCTTCCATAGTATCTTTTTTTAGTGAACAGCCAGATAGAATAATTATGAGTGGTAATAAAAATATTAATAGTTTTTGTTTTTTCATCTAATTCCTTCTTTCGTATTTTCTATATCAATATTACTATATTTTTATTTTTTTGTAAATAGAAAGATAAAAATTATTTTTTAGTTATTGATTAATTAACATGTTTATTATATAATTATTTTAAAGAGTAGTGTTAGGAGATTATTATATGAAAAATATGAAATTTTTACGTAGTAATTTTAAATTTTTAACTATAATGTTTGGTATTATTGTAATGGGAATGCTTGGTATTACTTATGCTGTTATATTAGGTAAGTCTAATCCAATTGCCCTAAATATAGATACAGCTTCTATGGATGTTAGTATTTCTTATGATAGTGCGGCAAATGGTTCAACAATTTCTAGTACTGGAAATATGCTTCCTATTAGTGATGATTTAGTTACCGGTACTGATGTTAATGATGATAGAATAGTTAAAGTTAAATTTATTGTATCCGGGGTAAGTAATAATCCAAGTAATTCAATATATGATGTTGTCCTTCGTGATATTGTTATGGATTGTGATCTTAAAAATGAATATTTAAAATGGAGACTATATAAGAATGATACTTTGTTGTCTTCTGGAAATTTTTCACCAACTTTTGATACTATGGAAGGTGATAGACTTGTTCTTACTGAAACTCAGCAGGATTTAAATATAAGCTCTGATACTTATGTATTTTTAATGTGGATTAGTGAGTCGTGCCCTGAGACTACGAGTATAGAAGAGTGTACTTCTGACTTGGATCAAAGTAAATTTTTGAACAAAAACTTTAGTGCTAATATTAAACTTGAACTTGCAACTAATGGTAAGAAAGCATTAGTTAGAACTGTTGGAAGCGATGAGTCTTGTAACTATATTTCTACTACAGTTCCATCTTGTAATGATTTAACTTATAATGGCGGTGAACAACAATTAATTAATAATAGAAGTGCTTATTCTTTAGTTAATTATTTGGGTACAGAGGCAGGCAAATATGTTGTTACTGCTAAGTTAAATGATGGTTATAAGTGGTCTGATGGGACTATTTCAGATAAGTTATTAAATTGTAATATTAAGAAAAAGCAAATTACGGTAACAGCACTTAATCAAGAAATAATTTATGGTGAAGAAATATCTAATAATATAGACAATATAAATATAAGTGATTTAGTCAGTGGGGATAGTTTGGCTTCTTTTAGTATTAAATCAAGTATAGTAGATGTTGGTAGTGGTACTATTAATATAAGTAATATAAAAATCCTTAATTCATCTGGAGAGGATGTTACTGGTAATTATAGTATTAATAGTAATGAAGGTAAAGTTATTATTAATTGCTTAAATCTTTCAGAAGAACCTACTATAAGTGATAGTACTTATAATGGAAATGTGCAAGTTGGTGTATCTGGAGGGAAATATGTGACATTATCTGGAAATTTGTCTGGCACCTCTGTTGATACTTATACTGCTTATGCTGAACCAATAAAAAATTACTGTTGGTATGATGGAAAAACGGATAAGAAAAAATATACATGGCAAATTACAAATGCCGAAAAATCTGATCCTATTTTAACGGTTAGTAGTTCTTCTTTAGATACATCTAGTTTAAGTAGTAATGATTTAGATTATACATATGATGGAGATGGAGATGTAAGTTGTGGTAGTTCAGATACTAGTGTTGCTACTTGTACGGTTGATTCAGCAAGTAAAAAACTTACTATAAAATCAGTTGGAGCAGGAACTGCTACTGTCACTTTAAATGCTGCAGCTAGTGATTTATATACATCAGCATCTAAAAAGATTTCTGTATCAGTTACTGGAAATTTATCTGGTGGTAGTGTAAAGATAACGGGAACTAATACATATGGTGAAACACTTACTGCAACTGTTACTGATACTACACCTTCTGCATCTTATCAATATCAGTGGTATTATAATACTACTAATTCAACTACTGGTGGAACACTTATAAGTGGAGCTAATATTTCGACTTATGAAATTGGAAGTGGCCTTGCTGGCAAATATATTTATGTTGTAGTTACAGCATCAAAATCTTCTTATAATAGTAAATCTTTTAGTGATATAACCGACGATGATAATAATACCACTGCTACTGTTTCAAAAGCAGATCCACAGTTAGATATAAAAGATCAACTATTATTCCCATATTATCCATCAGAAGATAGTACACAATTTCAATATTTAGGAGATGGTATAGTTAGCTGTAGTAGTTCTGATACAAGCATAGCAACGTGTAGTGTAGAAAATAGTAATGAAGGTGGACTGGGTTTTGGTGAACTTATAATAACACCTGGAGATGTAAGAGTAGGGCAAGTTGAAATTACTTTGAATATAGCAGAAGGTACTGATTATAAAAGTACATCTGATACAGTAAGATGTCAAATTTCTTACAAATCATATCAAGTAACTTTAGATAATCAAAGTGCTACCTCTTCTGGGACGACTACTTTATATGGTCTATATTATAATGGTATATTTTTAGATAGTTCTCATTCAACAAGAATGACTACTAGTACTAATCCTATTACTGTTCCTACTAAAACAGGATACACTTTTAATGGCTATTATACTGATGGCTCTATACTTTTAAGGAAGCAATTGTTATCTGATTCAGGATATATAACGAGTAGCTTTACTAATTCTATGTATAGTTCTGATGTGACTTTATATGCTAAATGGACTGCTAAAACATATACTGTAAGTTATGATGCTAATGGTGGAAGTGGAGCACCTGATTCACAGATAAAGACTTATGGTAAAACTTTAACTCTTTCTTCTACTGTGCCTACAAAGAGTGGATATGCTTTTAAAGGATGGAGTACTTCTTCTACAGCTACAACAGCAACATATAGTGCGGGTGGATCATATACGACTAATGCTAGCACAACACTTTATGCTGTATGGACTAATGAATTTACTGTTGCAATTTATGTCGATGGTTCTTTGGAAACATCTGAAGCAGTAAGTGTTGGTAGTACTTATACTGCTACTAATATTTATGTACCATGGAATAATGCTTCTATTTCATGTGATAATGGTAGTGGCTCGATAACTGGCACTACTGGTGATTATACTGTTACAGTAAGTAATCTTACTGATGATACTATTTGCAATATAACTAAATAAATATATTAAGAGGAGGAAAAAATTGAATAATAATAAAAAGAAAATTTTGGTAGTAATTGGAATAATTTTAGTAATTCTTATAGCGACTATATTATTTATCTTTTTGAAAGTGAAAACTCCTGATAGTGAAAAAATTAAGAATGAGTATGAAAGATTAAATAGTGAATTAAGTGAAGATGGTAAAAGTTATCCAAAAGTAGAACTTCCCTCTACTAATATTATGAAATATGCTGATATTGATGAAATAATAGATATATTTCATAAAAAAGAAAATGCTGTTATATATTTTGGTTATTCTACTTGTCTTTATTGTAGGAGCGCTATTGAAGTGCTTTGTGATGTAGCTTCTTCTACTGATTTAGATACTATATATTATTTGAATATTGAAGATTATTGGGATGTAAAAGAGTTTAATAAAAATAATGAGCTAGTTGTAAAAAAAGAGGCAAATAGTAAATACAAAGAATTATTGGATATTTTAGGTGAAGAGTTAATAACTGAATATACTTTAACTGATAAAAATGGTAATATAGTTAAAGTGGGAGACAAAAGAGTATATGTTCCACTTGTTATATTTGTTGTAAAGGGAGATATTATAAGTTATAATAAAGGAACATTATTTTCTCAAGATGATCCTTATACTAAGCTTGATGATTCTCAAATTGAAGGACTTAGTGAGATATATCGTTTGGGAATTAACAATGTACTTGGAATAGAACAATCGTAAAAAGTCATTCTTTGACTTTTTTACTTTATTTTTAAATAATTTTATTATATAATAATATGTGCTTGGAGGAAAATATGAAGACTGATGATTTTAATTATGATTTACCAGAAGAATTAATAGCTCAAGTTCCTTTAAAAAACAGAGAGGAATCAAAACTATTAATATTAGATAGAGACAGTGGTGATATTAAAGATGATAAATTTTATAATATAGTAAAATATTTAGATAAAGATGATATTCTTGTCTTAAATGATACTAAGGTTATGCCTGCTAGGATAATTGGAACAAAAAAAGAAACTGGAGCAGTAATTGAAGTTTTACTTTTAAAGAATATTAATGATGATAATTGGGAATGTCTAGTAAAGCCTGCTAAAAGGGTAAAACTAGGAACAGAAATTTCTTTTGGGAATGGACTATTAAAAGCTAAATGTACCAATGTTTTGGAAGATGGTATTCGAGAGTTTTTATTTATTTATGATGGAATCTTTTATGAAATATTAGATAAACTTGGTACAATGCCTCTTCCACCATATATTAAAGAAAAGTTAGAAGATCAATCAAGATATCAAACTGTTTATGCTAAAAATATAGGTAGTGCTGCGGCACCTACAGCTGGACTTCATTTTACAAAACAGTTATTAAAGAAAATAGAAGATAAAGGTATAACTATATGTTATATAACTCTTCATGTTGGCCTTGGTACTTTTAGACCGGTAGCGGTAGAGGATGTTACTAAACATAAAATGCATTCGGAGTTTTATTCTATGTCTAAGGAAGTGGCAGATATTTTAAATAAGGCTAAAAAAGAAAAGAAAAACATAGTAGCAGTTGGAACTACTACTACTAGGACACTTGAGACTGTTATGTCCAAATATGGTGAATTTAGGGATTGTAGTGGATGGACGGATATTTTTATTTATCCTGGTTATGAGTTTAAAGCTATTGATTCGTTAATTACTAATTTTCATTTACCTAAGTCAACATTGCTAATGCTAGTATCGGCTTTTTCTTCTAAAGAAAATATATTAAATGCTTATGAATATGCTATTAAAAATAAGTATCGCTTTTTCTCTTTTGGCGATGCGATGTTTATTAAAAAAAGTAATAAATAATGTTTACTTTCTACTAAATTTATTATATAATTTAGTAGTAATCTTGCTTGTGTGGCGAAATTGGTAGACGCACTGGACTCAAAATCCAGCGATAGCGATATCATGTGGGTTCGAGTCCCACCACAAGCACCATATGTATTTTACTTAAGCTATTTGGTTTAATAGGCTTCTACTTTTATTTTTTGGAGTAGGAGCTTTTATATTAAAAATTATTTATAAATGAAGAATGTAATAAATATTTATTTTGCTTTTTTCTTTATTTTCATTTATAATATTCATAGTGATTCAAGTCCTTTCAAATAATATTTTGGTTCAACTCAATATTATACAACTTGAATCACTTTTTTATATAGAAATGTTTCACATCAATTCTAACACAACAACAAAGAAACTTAGAATGATGTTAAGGTTATTTACTTTTGAAATAAGTAATGTTATAATTAATATGAATAGAAGGATTGATGTTATGGCTAAGAAAAAACAAAAAAAAGATAGTGAAAAGAAAAAATTTGAATACAGTAATGAAGTTATAGGTATTATACTAATATTATCATCAATTATTGGAATTGGTGGTTATGGTCCTGCTGGTAACTTTATACGATCTTTTGCGGTCTTTTTAGTTGGAAATATATATATATTCTTACTTGCTGGAGTACTTGTTTTAGGTGGATATTTAATTCTAAAAAGAAAAAGTCCTAATTTTGGTAGTCTTAGGTGGATTGGATTTTATATAATTTTAATTAGTTTTTTAATTTTACTTCACATGAAATATATTACTAATAATTCACAAGAAGGAATTAAAATAATTACCGAAACTTTTAACAATTTACTCACTGCATTTAAGAGTACGAGTGCTATTTCCAATAGCGGTGGAGGAATAATTGGAGCTTTATTTACATATGCTTTTTATAGTTTATTTAAAAATGGTACGACAATTGTAGTTATTACGCTTATGGTTATTGGGTTTATTTTACTATTTAATACAAGTATAATTGATTTACTTAAGAAGGTAAAATTACCTAAATTTATAAAGAAAGAGAAGAAAGAGAAGAACAATAATGATGAAGAGGACAAACGTATTATTGTTTCTTCTTCTAAGGATATTGATAGAGTTGAAGATAAAGAATCTATACCAGTAGAGCCGGATATTCCTATTAAAAGCGCTAGTAGTCTTTTAGATGTAAGCCAGATAGAGGAAAAAGAAGAAAAGCCTGTTATTAATGTTAATTATAAGCTTCCTCCACTTACTTTACTTAAATTACAAAAGAGTAATAATGATAAAGAAAATGTTGAAGCTGTCAAGCAAAATATTAATACTTTAGAAAAAGTTCTTATGGATTTTGAGATACCTGGTAAGATAAAAGAATGTCATATAGGGCCATCTGTTACACAATATGAATTAGAACTTAAGGCAGGTACTAAGGTCAATAAGCTTTTATCTATTCAAAAAGAGATAGCTCTTAATTTGGCTGCTAAAGATGTCAGAATTCAAGCACCAATACCAGGCAAAAGTACAATTGGTATAGAGCTTCCAAATAAGGTTAATTCGGCTGTTTCTTTTAGAGAAGTGTTATCTAAATTACCAGAACCTAGTGATAAGAGTCTTCTTGCTGTAGGGCTTGGTAAAGATATTATGGGGACAGTTAAATGGGCAGAAATTAATGCTACACCACATCTTTTAATAGCTGGAGCTACTGGTAGTGGTAAGTCCGTATGTATTAATTGTATTATTGCTTCTATACTAATGAGAACTAAACCTGATGAAGTTAAGCTTGTTATGGTTGATCCAAAAAAAGTAGAATTATCTATGTATAATGGTGTTCCACACTTGCTTACGCCAGTTGTAACTGATCCTAAGAAAGCATCAATTGCACTTAAAAATATTGTAGTTGAGATGGAAAGAAGATATCAGGTATTTGAAGATACAAAATGTAAAAATATTTCGGCATATAATAAGATGTGTGAAACTAATACTGATTATATTAAGATGCCTTACATTGTGTTTATTATTGATGAGCTTGCAGATTTAATGTTAGTGGCTGCTAAGGATGTCGAGGACTCAATAATGAGAATTACACAGATGGCAAGAGCTGCAGGCATTCATTTAATAGTGGCAACACAAAGACCATCTACTGATGTTATAACAGGAGTTGTAAAAGCTAATATTCCATCGCGTATATCTTTTGCGGTTTCTTCTTCTATTGATTCTAGGACAATTCTTGATCAAACTGGAGCAGAAAAATTACTAGGTAAAGGTGACATGTTATTTAAGCCAATGGGAGAAAATGTTCCAATTAGAATACAGGGTGCTTATGTAAGCGATGAAGAACTCCAGAAGATAGTGGATTTTACTATATCACAGCAGAAAGCAAATTATGACCATTCACTTACTGAAGAGAGAGGGGAAGAATCACAAGATATTGGTAAGTACGATGATGGATATCAATCTAAAGAAGAATATGATGATCCTCTTTATAATGATATAGTAGATTTTGCTATGGAGTTTGGAAAGATATCAGCTTCTTTAATACAAAGAAAATATCGTATTGGTTATAATAGAGCGGCTAGAATAGTAGATTTGCTTGAAGAAAGAGGTATAATTGGACCACAGAATGGTTCTAAACCGAGAGAAGTACTTGTAAAGAAAGAAAATAATAAAAATAATGATAACTATGAAGAATAATTATCATTATTTTTAATAAATGAATGTTTTACATTGTAGTATGAAAATGATAATTATTACTAAAATTAGTTGCTATTTTTTGAAAAATATTATATAATTATTAGGCAGGTGAAATTTTATGATAATAGAGTTATTTAATCTTGTCAGTAAGGGAAAGAAAATAGATATTAATGGTAGTGTTAATATTCCAGAAGAACTTTTAAGTACTAGTACAATTAGAAGGTTAAATAATGTTTGCTTTAATGGATATATTGATAAGCTTGTCGATAATACGTATGAGCTATCAGGAACGTTATCTGGTACTATGATAATTCCTGATGATATAACTTTAGAGGATTATGAATATTATTTTACTAGTGAAATTGAAGAAAAAATTGAAGAAACAAGGGTAAATTTGCAAAAAACTATTGATATTACTTTAGATTTATGGCAAAATATTCTTGTGGAAATTCCTCTTCGAGCAGTAAATGAGAAGAATAAAGATTTAAAACTCGAGGGAGATGGATGGCGACTTATTAGTGAAGAAGATGTTAAATCTTCAAATAAGCCACTAAGTAGTCTAGAAGAAATATTAAGGAAGGAGTGAAAGATATGGCAGTTCCATTTAGAAAAGTAAGTAAAACTAGAAGAGATATGAGAAGAACTCATTATAAAGTTACTGCTAATGGACTTGTAGAATGTTCTAATTGTGGTGCTAAAATTAGACCTCATAGAGCATGTCCTAAGTGTGGTTTTTATAAGGGAGTAGATACTTCTAAAAAGGTTGAAGAAACTAAAGTTACTGAAGACGTGAAAGCTCCTAAAAAAGCAAAGACTTCAAAGAAAAGTGAAGAGTAGTGAATAAGCAGTACAGAGTGTTTTTGTGCTGTTTTTTAATTAATAAATGATGTACATATCAGGGGAAGGAATGATGTTTAAGTGCAAAAAGAATTAACTGGTTATCCACATATTGATAAACCATGGTTACAATATTATGATGAAGAAAAAAAATATGTAGAAAAAGAGAAGAGAACTGTTTATCAAGAGGTATATGAAAATAATAAATTTTTCCTTAAAGACATATCCTTGGAATTTTTTGGTTCAAAAATAAGTTATAGTGATTTTTTTAAAAATATTAATAAAACAGCTAAAGCATTTGAAGAATATGGAATAAAAAAGGGAGACTTTGTTACTATTTGTTCAGCAGGGATTCCGGAAACAGTCTATAGTTTTTATGCGTTGTCTAAAATTGGTGCTGTAGCCAATATGATTGCACCATATTTTGATAAAGATGATTTAGTAAAGAGGATTGAGGACTGTGAAAGCGATATTTTAATTGTTATGGATATTTTTTATGATGAAATAAAATCTGCTGTAAAAAAATCGAGAATTAAAAATGTAATTATATTACCTATTTTTAATTCCTCTATGTTGAGATTATTTTCTAAAAAGTATAAAGTTGATAGTTTTAGTAATGAATTGTTTTGGAATCAATTTATTCATGATGGTTGTAAGAGAAAAGAAAAACCTGGTATTTTATATGAACCTCAAATGCCTCTTGCAATGGTATATTCTAGTGGCACAACAGGTGCTTCTAAAGGTATTTTACTTTCAAATGATAGTTTTCAAAATTCAGTCGAGGCTTATTTAAAATCCGGCTTAGATCTTTCAAGAAGACAAAAATTTTATCAAATTATACCACCATGGTATTCAACAGGATTAAGCACATCAATACATTTACCATTATCATGTGGTACTACTGTATTTATGGATCCAAGGTTTGAAAGAAATGTATTTGTCAAAAACATTATAAAAGCTAAACCTAATTATTCAGTTGCACCAACTAGTATGTATGAAGGATTTTTAGATGAGAAATTAGTTGGAAAGGCTGATTTGTCATATTTTAATCATGCTTATGAGGGTGGTGAGCCTTTAAGAAAGAAAGTTTCTGATAAGATTGAGAACACTTTTTTAAATCATGGTAATAATTCTGAATTATTAGTAGGTTATGGACAATGTGAATGTGGTGCTACTGTTACTACTGAAACGCCAAATACAAAACATTCAGGTGGTTCTGTTGGTATTCCACTTCCTGGAGTTGTAGTAGGAATATTTGATGAAAATTTTAATGCTCTTAAATATAATGAAAGAGGATTAATTTTAGTTAATACACCATGTAGTATGGTTGAATATTACCATAATTCGGAAGCAACTGATGAATATTTTCATGTAGATGAAAATGGAATTAAATGGAATTGTACTGGAGATATTGGACATATTGATGAAAATGGAGAACTATATGTTCATGGGAGAGCCACGGATTTTACTTATATAAATGGTAAGAAAGTATATAATTTTGATATTGAAGAGATTATTATGTCTTTTGATGAAGTAAAATTATGTGATGTTTTAGAGAAAAGATTTGAAGATGGTGAAGGTACTCTTGTCGTTCATATTATTTTTGAAGATGATTTCTATAGGAGTGCTCTTAATTCAGATGATTTAATTCTTAATAAATTAGAAACAATAAGAAGTGCAATTTATAATGAATTTAAGGATGTTGATATCGTACCAAATGTATTTAAAATTAGAACCGAATTTCCTTATGCTAAATCTGGAAAGAGAGACATGCAAAAGCTACAGAGTGAGACAGAAGGATTTATATACTTTGATAAATATCAAAAATCTAAACAGAGAATATTACACCAGTAAAAATATCTTGATATGACAACTCCTTTTTTTACTTGACTAATTAATTTTAATTATAGTATAATTAATTTGATAATTAGTAAGCTTAAAAGGAGTTGTTTTTGTTATATGATAATATCAAGTTTAACGTTATTAATTATTTTTAGTTTCTTATATATTTTAGGATTGTGTTATTTATATTTTTCAAAAGTTAGAATTAATAATTCTGAAAATAAAATTTACAAATGTATGCTAATTTCTAATTTGTTTGGCTTGATTTTGCAATTCCTTTGTGATTTAGTTTCTTGGAAATACCCATCATTACCGCCATTATTATGTGATGTTGTATTTAGATTTTATTTGTTGTATTTTTTTGTATGGCTTGCTTGTATGATTATTTATTTAATCGAAATAACTTTTAAGAATAAAAAAGTAATAACAAAGATTGTAATATTATACTATATAATTTCCATGATAATTTCATTGTTTTTTCCTTATTATTTGTATAGAGATGTTGAAAATAAAATGTACTATACTTATGGCCCTGCTATTAATTATGTTTATATTTCTTCTGCTCTTGGGTGTTTATTTATTGGTATTATTTTATTTATCAAGCGTAGAAATATTTCTAAAAAGAAAAGTATTCCAATTTATTTATTTATGTTATTTGGTATTGTATCTGCTGTAATACAAATGTTTAGACCAGAAATAGTTATTATTACTGTAATGGAAAGCTTTATTTGTTTTTTGATGTATTTTACTATCGAAAATCCGGATACTAAGGTACTTGAAGAAGTACATAAAGCTAAAGAGATAAGTGATAATGCTAATGAAGAGAAGACAATGTTCTTATATAATATGACTAATGAAATAAGAAATATAACTAAAGATATTAATTATTCTGCTGATGGGATATTAGAAGAAGCAGATAATAAAGAAGTAAACATAGAAAATATTAAAACTGATGCTAGAGATATTAAGGGAAGTACTGCTAAATTTACGACGATGACTAATGAAATACTCGATATATCTAGTATTGATAGTAGTAATATTAAAATATATAATGAGAAGTATAATATTAAACTAATTATTAAAGAGGTTTATGCTTTATATAAAAGTAAATGTGATAGTAAAAATATTGATTTTAGACTTAATGTTTCTAGTGATGTACCAGAATATTTATATGGTGATAGTGTAGGGCTTAAGAGAATATTATTAATTATTTTAGATAATAGTGTTAAATATACTGATAAGGGATATATTGAATTTAACATAAATACAATAGTTAAGCATGACATATGTAGAGTTATTATATCGATTGAAGACTCTGGATGTGGAATAAAGGCTGATGATTTAGTTAAGGTATTTAATAAAAAAGGAGAGAACCAAGAAGAAGATAATAGTTTATATACTGCTAAAAAGTTAATAACATTAATGGGAGGAACAATAATACCTAGTAGTGTATATGATAAAGGGACTACAATTAAAATAGTATTAGATCAGAAGATAGTGAATGAGAGTAATAATGATTTAGAAAAATATGAAAAAGAATATGATAAGAAGAGAGTATTACTTGTCGACGATAATGAAGCGAGTGCAAAGATAATAGCTAAGTTACTTGAAAAGACTAATATAGTGCTTGAGAGTGTGAACTTAGGGAGTGAATGTTTAGATAAAATAAGAAATAAGGAAAAATATGATTTGATATTATTAGATGAGGATATGAAACCATTAGATGGTATAACAATAATGAAAAAATTACAAAATATTAGATCATTTAATACTAAGGTTATACTTCTTACACATAATAATAATTATGAGTATAGTGAAGAATATTTGAAGTATGGATTTAGTGATTATGTTTTAAAACCTATTGATAAAGAAAAGTTTAAAGAAAAGATGAATAAATATTTGAAATAATATTTGTCTTTTTTTATAATTGGTCTTAAATTAATGTAATGTTGCTCTTTTGCTCTTTTTGTGGTATTATAACAGCTAATGGGGGATACTATGAAGTTTATAAGTAGGGATCATTTTGATACTTTTTTAAGAAACTTGTTTTATTTAAATGAAGGTAGTCAAGTAATGTGTTATTTGGATATTAAGAATAAAATGGTTTATAAAGTCTTTCATGAATATTTTGATTATGTTAATATTGGCTATACTGAAATGGAATTGTTAAAATTTAGTAATATAAGGAATCAAACTTTTATGTGGGCAAGTGATGTTATTAAAGTAAATGATAAAATTGTAGGATATACTATGCCATATAAAAAAGCTAAAAATTTATATGAAATAGATCCGTTATCTATTAACTTAAATAATTTGGAAAGTGCAATTATTACTTCTTTAAAAGATTTTAAATTACTTACTGATAATAATATTTTAATATTTGATCTTATGTACAACATTTTATATTCGATGGAACATATATATATTGTTGATACTTTAGACTATTATATTGATAATTCTATCACATTAGAAGATAATATAAGTAATTTTAATAGAGAGATTAAATTATTTTTAATTGATAATTATTTTGATGCATTTGTAGAAGAAGATAATTACTTGAAAGAGATGTATAATGATTCTTATGTTAATGGAATAGATTTTATAAAGGAGTTTAGAAAGAGACTTAGTGAATATATTGGCGACAATGTTGATATTTTAAGGAAAGCTAAATCTTTGGTAAAAAGAAATAATGACTATAGTTATGAGCGATGTATTTCACCATTTAGTATGTAATTATTGCTTTTTACAGTTTTATATACTGTAACAAAAAATGGTTGACAAATTTAAAATGAGATGTTATAGTTAAGTTGAATTTAAAGAGAAAGGAGTGGAAATCATGAAGATTTTTATTAATTTAAATGTTTTTGATAATGGTAAGATAGTTTTTGATAGAAGTGGAGATCTTTTATGTTTTCCACGTGCTTTATAAAATAATAAAAGTATAAAAATATTATAAGACTACTTATCGTTAGTAGTCTTTTTTTGGAGGTTAGATATGAAGAATTTAAAAGAATTTAAACCTCTAATGAAGTTAATGAAGGAAGATAAAAATAAACTTATTATTGCTAGTATTATTATTTTTGCTTCTGGTATTTGTGAAATATTTACTGGGTATTTAAATGGTGCTGCTGTCGAAGCTATTACGAAACTTAATGTAGTTAAGGCTTTAATATATTTGGGTATATATTTTGTACTTGAAGTAACGATGGATGGAATAATACTGTATAAGGCTGATTCGATATTATATAAAGTAGAGAGTTCTTTAACGAGAAAACTTGGCTTTTATACATATAAAAAAGCACTTGATTTACCAGCGGTGGCTTATGAAAAGATTTCTTCAGGTGAAATTATTAATAGAATTACTAGTGATGCAGATACTTTAAGTTTTGCTTTTGGAAGACTTCTTAATATGATATCTTCACTAGTGGCATCATTAATAGTTATTGTATATGTATTTATTAATTCTTGGATAGTAGGAATAGAAATAATATTTTTTGTATTAATAATATTTTTCATACTTAAAAAGTATAATCCACTACTAAAAAATATTCATAAAGAGAGAAGAAAAGAGCAAGATAAGTTTACTTCTTTAACAACTGAATCTATTAGGGGTATAAGAGAAATTAAAACACTTGGAGTTAAAAATAATTTAATTAGTGATATGATTATAATTATTAAAGATATATTTAAAAAGTCTTCAGATGAGATTGATATTGAGGAGAGCTTTAATATTAAAACTAGATTTTTAAAATCGATATTAGAAGTAGGAGTATTTGCTACTTGTGTAGTACTTTTATATTATGAGAAGATTTCTTTAACTTTTTTTGTTGCTATGACTTATTATGTATATCGTTATACATGGCTTATAGAAAATATTAATGATTTAACACAGACTTATCAAGAGGTAAGTGTTTCTATAGCCAGAGTTAATGATATATTAGAAAATAGATTATATGATGATGAAAAATTTGGTAATAAAAAAATAGATAATGTTAAGGGGATTATTGAATTTAAGAATGTTTCTTTTGCTTATCCAGATGAAGGTAATTTATTAAATGATTTTAATTTGGTAATAGAACCTAATAAAAAGATTGCTATAGTAGGAGCTTCGGGACAAGGAAAGAGTACACTATTTAATTTAATTACGAGAATATTTGATCCTACTAGTGGGGAAATATTAATAGATGGAATTAATATTAAAGATTTAACAGAAGAAGAACTTAGAAAGCATATATCGATTATTAGACAAGAACCTTTTGTCTTTAATAGGACTATTAAGGATAACTTTAAATTAATTGACAACAAGATTAAACTATCTAAAATTAGAGAGTATACAAAGATGGCTTATCTCGATGATTATATTATGTCTCTCCCTAAGAAATATGATACTATTTTGGGTGAAGGAGGCGTTAATTTATCTGGAGGTCAAAAGCAAAGACTATCAATTGCTAGAACATTATCAAAAAAGAGTGAGATTATACTATTTGATGAGGCAACTTCAGCGCTTGATAATAGTTCTCAGGAATATATTAAGAAAACTATTGATAACTTAGTTAAGAATCATACTGTAGTTATTGTTGCTCATAGATTATCTACGATAATGGATGCTGATATTATTCATGTTGTAGATAATGGTAAAATAGTGGCATCAGGCACACATAAAGTGTTATTAAAAACTTGTGATATTTATAAAAATTTATATGAGACTGAATCTTTAAATTCATAATTAAAAGAAGGCTTTAGTGCAAGAGTCTTCTTTTATATTTATATTATGGCGAAGAGAGAGGGATTCGAACCCTCGGAACCTTATAGTTCATAGCTTTTCGAGAGCTACACCTTAAACCACTCGGACATCTCTCCGTTTAGTTAATTATAACATGATATATAAAAAAAGTTAATAATAGCAATGAGAAAATTGTAAATTTAGACATTTTTCTTTATATTTTTATTCTTTTTTGCTATAATTAAAATATAAGGTAGGTAATGATATGAAACGAAATGAGAAAAGAATGGTAAATGACATAAGAATGCTTGCTTTGGATATGATAGATGAAGCTGGTAGTGGGCATCCTGGAATAGCTCTTGATATGGCCCCGACGATATTTACTTTGTTTACTTATTACTTAAAGTTTGATTTAGAGAGAAAAGGCTGGTGTAATAGAGATAGATTTGTTATGTCAGCAGGGCATGGATCAGCTTTATTATATGCAACGCTATTTTATTGTATGGATGAATTTAGTATTGAGGAACTTAAGACTTTTCGTAAGATTTCTTCTAATCTGAGTGGACATCCTGAATATAATTTGAATAATAGAATTGAAGTAACTACTGGTCCTTTAGGTGAAGGGTTTGCGACTTCTGTCGGTATGGCTATTGCTGAGAAATATTTAGAGGCTACTTTTAATAGAAAAAAGAATACTTTATTTGACTATTATATATATACTTTATGTTCTGACGGAGATTTGATGGAGGGAATATCTTATGAAGCTGCATCGCTTGCGGGTAATTTGGGACTTGATAATTTAATTGTTTTATATGATTCTAATAATGTGACTGCTGACGGGGATACTGATAAATCTTTTACGGAAGATATTACTGCTAGATTTACAAGTATGAACTGGGATGTTATTTATGTTAAAAATGGAGAATCGATAAATGATATTTCTAATGCTATTGAAAAAGCTAAAAAGAGTAAGAGACCGGTTTTAATTGAGATAAATACTGTTCTTGGTAAGTATTCTAGGTATGAAGGAACTAATAAGATTCATGCTGGAACTTTAGAAAAAGAGGATTTAGAAAATATAAGAGCTACTTTAAAGTGCGATAAGGCATTTTCTTATAGTGAGGAAGACCGAAATGAACTTCTTAAGTTTATTAAAGAAGGAACGGAAGATTATTACCGTGAGTGGTATTCTGAATATGAGATGTATATAGCTAATTCTACTGATAGTGAAAAAGATGCTCTTAATTTGATAATTGAAAATGAAGGTATAGCACTTGATATAGAGGCTGTTATTGATACGAGTAAGATTTTTGAAGATAAGGCTATGCGAGATATTAACTATCAAATTATGAATGTTATTGGAACTTTTATTCCAAGTTTTGTCGGAGGAAGCGCTGATTTGCTTTGTAGTACGAAAACGTATTTAAAAGGTAAAAAGGAGTTTAGTATTAATAATTATGCTGGACGTAATATTTACTTTGGGGTAAGAGAAAATGCTATGGCAGCAATTATAAATGGAATGGCTTTATCTGGTCTTAGAAGCTATGCTAGTACTTTTCTTGCTTTTTCTGATTATATGAAACCTTCTATTAGGATGTCGGCAATGATGAAACTACCTGTTACTTATATATTTACTCATGATAGTATAAGAGTAGGTGAAGATGGACCTACGCATCAACCAATTGAACAGATTGGAGCTTTAAGAAGTATTCCTGGTTTTACAGTATATAGACCTTGTGATTATAAAGAACTTATTGGTTCTTGGACTAATATATTAAAAGAAGGACTTCCTGCTGCTCTTGTTTTGCCAAGAGGAAGATGTGAGACAATTAAATATACTAATCCTAAAAAGGTAGCAAGAGGAGGATATATTATAAGTGAAGTTAAGACAAGACTTGATTTAATATTAATTGCTACGGGAAGTGAAGTGGAACTTGCTATGAAAATAAAGGAAGAGCTACTTAAAAATTATATTGAAGCTAGAGTTGTATCAATGCCTAGTTTGAATTTGTTTTTGAAACAAGAGAAGGATTATCAAGAACAAGTACTTCCTACAGGTTATAGAAGAATGGTATTAGAACTATCTAATGATGCTAATTGGTATAGGTTAATATCTTCTGATGATGATTTTATTTCTATTAATAAGTTTGGTAAAAGTGGCAGTGAGAATGATGTTCTTAATTATTTTGAATATGATATGCAAGATATTATTATTAAAATAAAGAATAGTTTGTAATTCGACAATAAATTTGGGTATAGTATGTTACATTTATAATGGTGATTGTATTTGAGAACATACTATATTTTTAATGTTAATAAATATTATACTTATATGTATAAGAATAAACCATATAAGATGTATAAGATATTTGAAGAAATATATAGAACTAAGGATTATGATAAGATTTTGACTTATGGTATTTTTGAACAGATTGCTAATCCTTTTAATAAAATTATGATAAATGAATATATATACTATGAATATAAATTTAAATATGGGTATAGAAGAGAAGAAAATAAACATATTTTAAATAATAATGAGAATAGTACTCTTATTGTCAATAATTATAATATTAAGTTAAGAACAATGAATAATTATTCTAAATTTTTTGATATTTTAGGTACTTATAATAATAATTTGTTTGTATGTGATTTCGAGAATAGTGATTATTTTTGGCTTAGTAAGCTTAGAAGTAATACTTTACAAAAGTTATAATTAATAGTAAAATAATGTATGAGGAGGAAGATAATATGCTTTGGGATATATTATATATAGTTATAGGACTAGTAATTGGCTTAGTTGTTGGTTTTTTGATAGCTAGAAAATTGATGAAGAAAGAACTTAAAAAAAATCCACCAATAAATGAGCAAATGATTAGAACAATGATGAGTCAGATGGGAAGGACACCATCACAAAAACAAGTTAATCAGATGATGAAACAAATGAATAAATTTATGTAAAAAAGTTTATTCTTTTTTTATGCTTTACAAAAGTTTTGTAAACTTATTAAGAGGGGTAGAAAAAAAAGTCTAAAAATGTTATAATTAACTTGAGGTAGATTGTATGAAGAAGTATATTAGTTTTTTCTTAATTATATTTTTATCTTTTATTACTTATGCTTCTGCTAGTAGCAATGCTTTAGTATATTGTCCTGATGATGATGAGCCAGTTAGTTTAAGAAATAGTGCTGGTGGCACTCGGATAGGAAGCCTAGAATGTAATAGTCAGTTAGAAGTATTAGATACAAATGGAGGAACTACTAGTAATTGTAAAGTATGGTATAAAGTGAGACAGGATATTCTTACTGGCTATGCTTGTAGTGATTATATAAAATTGGATAGTGAAAGTACTTCTATAGATGGAAAAGTATTATGTATTGAAAATGATGATCCACTTAATATTTGGAGTGATACTAGTAAAAGTCAGAAACTTAAAAGTCTTAGTTGTAATGCTAGTATAAAAGTTCTTGAAAAGAATGTAGATAGTAATAGTCTATGTATTAATTGGTATCGTGTATCTTCTAATGGAACTGTAGGTTATGCTTGTGGTAAATATATAGATACTAGTACTTCTAGTAGTTCGGAAAATACTAATACTAATGTTGGAAAAAGTACTACTGGCGATAACGTTTATAAAAAAGAAAATTATGATAGTCCAGAAGGTGGAGATGGAACTATTTCCTGCTACGAAGACTCCTTAGATGTTCTATTGAGAAGTGGACTTGATTCTGGCAGTATTAATGGTAGAGCTAGTTGTGGTGAAATAGTACAAATAAATGATGTTAAGGAAAATACTGGTACTTGTAAATATTATTATAATATTACTAATTCTAAAGGAGAAAAAGGCTATGTATGTGGTTATTTTGTAAATACGACTAAACTATCTAGTACAGCTTTAAAATATTATAGTGAAAAAGAAAGTTTAGATAGTTATTATGCTTTTTTAAAGAGTAAGAATTTTCCAGATAGTTATTTACCTTATTTAGCTGAAATACACGCAAGGCATCCTAATTGGATATTTAATCCTGAATTTATAAATATTGATTTTAGTGTAGTTGTAGAAAACGAATCAGCTTATGGAAGAAATTTGTTAGAAGGATCAGCATTCAATCAAAATTATTATAGTATGGATATCGATACTTATAGTATTTTAAATGATAAATTTTATGAATATAGTACAGAAAAGGGTTGGTATAATGCTTCTTCTGAGGCGATTGCATTTTATATGGATCCAAGGAACTATTTAAATGAAAAGTATATTTTTGCTTTTGAGTCACTGAATTTTAATAATTCTCATGATGAAAATACTATTTCTAAAATACTTTCTAGTCAGTCATTTTGGCCTCAAGTATATAGTAGTTTTGACGGAAATGTATACACAGATATACTTACTGCAACTAGAGATATTGGTATTAGTTCAGTTCATATTGCCAGCAGGATAAAGCAGGAAATTAGTGGTATTGATATTTCTGATCCGAGACTTGGGGGAATATTTACTTATAATGATAATTCTTACTCTGGTTATTATAACTTTTTTAATATTAAAGTATATGGTACTAATAAAATATTAAATGGTATGGTATATGCTATGAATAATGGTTGGAATACACCATATAAGGCTATATATGGAGGTTCTTCTTTTATATATAATGATTATGTCGGTGTTAACCAAGATACGATGTATTATGAAAAATTTGATGTATCTACGAGTAATGGACATTATACTCATCAGTATATGCAGAATTTAGCTGCTGCTATTCAAGAAACAAATACGACATTTAAGACTTATGTATCATCTTTAGATGGATACTTAGATAAAGAAATTACTTTTACTATTCCTGTTTATAATAATATGAGTAATTATGCTGTTACTTCACCACGTTTAGGAAATCCTAATAATTATCTTAAGGATTTAACTATTAATGGTAAAACAGTAAATAATTTTAGTTATGATACATATACTTATGAGGTAAATATTCCTTATGAAACTGAAAATATAATAGTAGGAGCTACTACTATTAATAGTAATGCTAGTACTGAAGGAACTGGAACAATTAAAAATGATGCTGATAATAAGGAAATTGATGTTGTAGTAACTAGTGAAAGTGGAAGAGATAGAACTTATAAGATAAATATAACAAGACTACCTAAAAGTGATACTGGAGAAGAAGTTATAATTGACATGGATACTATTTTAAATAGTACTGGTGTTAAGTATAATGGTAGTTACATGTTTGGAATAAAAGATAATACTAGTATAACTGCTCTTATTCAAAATGTTGAAAAGACTAGTGAATATGCAAGTATAATTATTAAGGATAGTAAGGGAAATATTAAGAATAGTGGTACCTTTAAGACGGGAGATACAGTAACTATAAGTAATTCTAAAGATAGTAGAAACTTTAGTATTGTTATTTATGGAGATGTTAATGGTGATGGTAAGATTGATAAAGATGATTGTCTTGCTATTTTAAGAGAAATAAATGGTTATACTAAGTTAGAAAATGCTTATAAGACTTCGGCTGATGCTAATCGTGATGGTAAGATTGACAAAGATGATTGTCTTGCTATTTTAAGACATTTAAATGGTTATACCAATTTAAATAGTTAGGAGGAGAAGATGAAGAAAAAAATAAAATTAATGATGTTTTTAATGATTACTTTTATATCGTTTAGTGCTACTACTTATGCTTCAAGTGTTAGTGTTAAAGTAAGTAGTACATCAATAACGAAAGGTAATAGTGTAACGGTAACTGCAGTTATATCTGCTGATTCTGGTATATATACTACTGAGGGTACACTTACATGTAAAGGAGCAGGAGTTAGTAAAAGTAGGGATTTATCTTTTGAAGATTTAAATACCGCTAGTACTTCTAAATCATTTTCCTTTACAGTAAAACCTACTAGTTCGGGGACAATTACTTGTTCGACAACGAACGTTAATATTAGGGAATTAAAAGAAGCTAGTAGATATGCATTAGCTTCTGCTTCGGCAACTATTACAGTTAAAGAACCGGTTTATATTCCTCCTAAAACTTATAGTAGTAATAATAATTTAAAATCTCTTGAAGTTGAGGGTTATAGTATTAGCCCAGTATTTGAAAAAGATACTAAAGAGTATTCACTTGAAGTACCTAATGGAACTGAAAAAGTCAAAATAAATGCTTCTTTAGAAGATACTACTGCTAAAGTAAGTGGAGCTGGTGAAATAAGTGTTAGTGAAGGCACTAATAAAATAGAGATTAAAGTAACGGCTGAAAATGGTAATGAGAAAATATATGTGATTAATATTACAGTTAAAGAGCTTGATCCTATTGAAGTTATGATTGATAATAAAAAATATACTATTATAAGAAAAGAGGGAATAATAGAAGCTCCTAGCAATTATGATAAAGATAATATTAAAATAGGTGATGATGAAGTTTTATGTTATAAAAATGCTGTTACTGGTAATATATTGGTTGGTCTTAAAGATGAAAAAGGTAATGCTAGTTATTATTTATATGATGAAAAAAATAAAACTTATACTAAGTATTTGGGATATAAAATTGGTGGAATATATTTAAATATTCTTGAAATGCCTGATGATAAATTACCTAGTGGTTATGTTAAAAAGACTTTTGAATATAATGATGATAAGCTTGATGGTTATGTTTTAAAAGATAGTAATAGTTCTTTTTATCTAATTTATGCTGAAAATGAATTAACTGGTAAAGAAGGTATTTATGTTTATGATAAACAAGAAAATACTGTTCAGAGATATAATAGTGATTTAGTTAAAGTTTACGAAGATAAAGCTGATAGGTACTTTTTATATTTCTTAATTGCACTTTTAGTTCTTGCAGTATCTATAGTTACTTTTTCAATAATATTACTTAATAAGAAAAAAAAGCATAAAAGTAAATTTGCTTAATATAATATAGTGTCATTGGGTTAACTAGTGATATGGAGAAATATAAGTGTTTATGTTTCTCTTTTTTTAGTTATATTTTCTAAGAAATTTTTAAAAGTTTAAGAAAATTTAAAATAAAAGTTGTATATAACTTATGAAAGGATAATTTTAGGAAGGAGGTAATTTGTAATTATTCTTTTAAAGAATAAAGAGGTAATTAATTTGTGGTAGAAGGAATACGATGACAGTAGAAAATATAGAAATTAAAAAACTATCTTATGACACTTTATTTAAAGCAGTATTTATAAGAGAGCAAATAGCACTTCTTAAGATGATAAAAGATATCTTAAATATTCAAGATGAAGTTGATATTAAAGATATTGAAGTACTACCTGGTTATGAAGTAGAGCCATTATCTAAAGAGAAGAAAACTTTTAAAACAGATCTTCTAATAAAATTAGATGATAATACTTTTATTAATTTAGAGATTAATAGATATGGCGGTGAAGATATTTTATCTAGGAATATTCTTCAGGTATCTAGAATATATTCCCAAATAATAAATATAGGCACAAAGATAGAAGAAATGTCTAAAAAGATCTTAAAACAGTTAAACTTTAATACTTTTAGAACATATACAGGAAAACCTATTGAAAATATAACTCTATGTGAAATAGAGACTGGAAAAGTAGTTAGTGTTATCCTTTCGTTTTGTAATGTAGATATTGAAATTAGTAAAAAACTAGTATATAATGTAGGTATGGAAAAAGTATCAAAAGCGGTAAGATAGGGAGCAATATTAAATGCCACTAGCCTAAAAGATATAGATACTTTATTAGGAGATGATCTACTAGAAATGGAAGAGAAGAAAAGCTTTTTAGATAGCGTAAAAAATGTCAATAGTGATAAAAAGATAATGGAAGACTGGATATTTGAAGAAAATGCTAGGTTATACTATGAAGGTGGAGTTGATTATGCCAGAAAGAAAGGTTTTGAGGAAGGCATTGAAGACGAAAAAATTGAAGTAATTAAAAATATGCTTAAGAAAAATATTGACTACAATACTATTTCTGAAGTCACTGGAAAAAGTGTTGATGAAATAAAAGAAATGGTAGAATAGATTAGTAAATTTACAAAATAACATTTTAAGAATATTTTATTATAAATAATTTTAATGAAAAAAGTTGTGTACGTTTGTAAATGATGTGAAACAAAATTTTTGTAAAAATGACTCAATTTGA
>JBJEEA010000054.1:2899-24294 GCA_051872635.1 Bacilli bacterium | reverse complement strand
ATCCTCTAATTAGAAACTATTTATAAACTGTCCAACTTTTGGGGTTCAGTTCATATAATTTGTTTTAGCTCTTGTTTTTTTGTACAGTTATTATTTTTTTTAATATTTTTCTTTGTCCCTGTATTTTTAATATTAGTGAGTTATATATTTCAAATGGAATTATATTTAGTTCACATAATTCTTTTAATGTATTTAAACTGATATTCTTATATAGTTTTATATTAAATAGTTCTGTTTGTTTTCTTATTTGTATATCAGGAATTTCATCTATTGATCCTGATTCAAGCAACTGAAGTAAATATAATTCCCTCGGAAGGCAAAGATTGGCTCCTAGCTGATAATTAATGCCAAATCTATTAATACTTTTATTTATAATTGTAGATGTATCAATAAGATATTCATATTCGATGCTGCTATTATTTAAGATTAAATGTTTAGGCTTTAAATCTTGAAATATTCCTTCAAAATATGCATCTAAAATTATTCTTTTTTTGCAATCTAAATCAAAGTATGATTCTAAAAATTCTGAATATTCTGACATTACTTCAATATTGTTTAATATTTTTTTAGAGTAGGAAATATCTTCAATATTTATTTCTCTACTTTTAATAAATTTTTCAATTGTTTCATAATTATTGCTTCTTAGGTATGATAGACATATGGGGCTTTTAAGAAGTACTCTTTTTTTATATTCTTCAATATCTTTCTTTTTTGGTATTAATGTATATATATCAATACTTTCATCTTGTCTTAAATTGATAATAAATTTATCATAATTTTTCATATTTCCTCCTAATAAATTTATTATATATTGTACTATAAATTATTTTAAATGTAAATTAAAAAAGTGACAAATAAGTCACTTTAGTTATAATACATTAATTTAAAGATTCTTTTAATTTGTTACCAGCTTTGAATCCAGGAACAACTCTAGCAGGAATTTTTACTGTTTCACCAGTTTGTGGATTTCTTCCAGTTCTAGCTGCTCTTTTCTTTGCAGAAAAAGTACCAAATCCTACTAATGTAACTTTACCAGATTCTTTTAATCCTTTAGTAACTCCTTCCATTACAGCTTCTAATGCTCTTCCAGCATCAGCTTTTGTTAAATCTGCTTTTTCAGCAATAAATTCTACTAATTCAGCTTTTGTCATTTTTAATTACCTCCGTTTTCTTTGATAAGCAGTATGTTATGCTTACTACATAAAGATATCATATAATCGTAATAAAATCAAGAGTTTTAATGAAATTGTAGTAAATATTTTTATATTGTTAACTAACTGTATAACTTTGTGTCTAATGTAGATAATATTATTGTAAGATTGATTTTAATGTGTTATAATAATTTCGAAATTTAGGAGGAGAAATATATGAAATATAAGACAAGAAAAGATATTATATTTATTATAACTTATATTGCACTTATTATATTTGCTTTAGTTAATTTTGAAAAAATATTATCTCTAATTGAATATGTTATAAAAATTCTGGCTCCATTTTTACTTGGAATTATGCTTGCTTTTGTACTTAATATTCTTATTAATTTTGTGGAAAAAAGAATATTTGGCAAGATAAAACCAGGAAAAGTTTGGAATAAATTAAAACGACCTTTGTGTATTACAATAAGTTTGGTTTTGGTAATATTAATTATTGCTTTAATTATTAATCTTATTATTCCAGAACTTAAGAATTCTGTTACTTTGTTTACTAACAGTTTACCTCAGTATAAGGAGGATGTTGTCAGAGTATTAAATAAATTTGATGCTTCACCTGAAACTATTGTGAAGGTTTCAGAATATTTAGATAATTTTAGTAAAGTTATAACTGATTATATTAAAGATAATTCAAAAGATGTTATTAGTGTTACCACAGAGGTTGCTACATCTGTTATACAAATTGTAAGTGAAGGAGTTATAAGTATCGTCTTTGCTATTTATATAATAGCACAGAAGGAAACTTTGACAAGACAAGTAAAAAAACTTATGAAAGCTTATTTAAAACCTAAAGTAATATATAAGATAAATACTATTGCTTCAATGGCTAATAAAACATTTTCTAATTTTGTTACTGGACAGTGTTTAGAAGCCATTATTATTGGTGTTTTATGTTTTATAGGTATGTTAATATTTGGTTTTCCTTACGCACTTACTGTATCTGTGTTAATTGGATTTACTGCTTTGATACCAGTATTTGGTGCATTTATTGGGGCGGTCCTTGGAGCGTTTTTGATATTTATGGTAAGTCCTATTAAGGCTATTCTATTTATTGTATTTATTATTGTTTTGCAACAAATTGAAGGTAATTTAATTTATCCTAAGGTCGTAGGAAAGTCAATTGGACTTCCGGGGATTTGGGTACTCTTTTCTGTTACTGTTGGTGCTCGTTTGGGTGGAATACTTGGAATGCTTATTGCAACGCCACTTTGCTCTTTATTATATTCACTTGGAACTACCTATATAAATGAGAGAATTAAGAGTAGTAAAATTGTTAATAAAGTTGAAGAAAAGACTTCTAGTTAGAAGTCTTTTGTTTTATATTACAATGGCTATCATGTTTGATGAGCCTTTGTTAATTATTTTTGTTAGTGTTTGACATAGTTTAAATCTCACATTATCAGGCATCATAGATAATTTGGCTTGAATTCCTTCTTGGACAATGACATCTAAGCTTCTTCCAAATATCTCACTTTTCCAAATATCTGTATCTTTATTATTTTTAGTAAGATAGTCTATTAGTTCTTTGCTTTGAAGTTCACTTCCTATTATTGGTTCGAAGGTGCTTTCAACATCTACTTTTATCATATGTATTGATGATGCTTTGGCTTTTAGTTTTATGCCGTAACGTGAACCTTGTTTGATTATTTCTGGTGGATCTAATTTCATGTCTTCTAAAGTAGGCGAAGCTATTCCATATCCGGTTTGTTTTACCATTTTAAGAGCTGATTTAATTTGGTTGTATTCTTTTTTAGCAACGTTTAGCTCTTGGAAAAGGGACAATAGATCTGCTTTAGTACCTACTGATACACCAATTATGTCATTTAAGATTTGACTATATAATCCTGGTGGAGCTTCTAAATTGATTGTTACTTCTCCTGTTCCGGGATCTACTTCTGATATATATGATTTGGCAATATATTCTGATTCTGTGAAATGTTTATTTATTTTATCAATATCTTTTAATTTATTTACTTCTGTTACTTCTTCTCTTATTTTAGAAATATATTCTTTTTTTAAGTAATGATCAGGATTTAGTATGGCTATCCATTCTGGCATGTTAACTTTTATTTGTTCGATTGGAAATTCATATAGGGCCTCTTTTAAAATATTATACATGTCTCTTTCTTGCATAGCTTCAACACTTACTGGTATAACGGGAACTTTGTATTCTTCTTTTAAGTTTTCTGCCAGTTTTTCAGTATCAGGTAGCATTGGATGAGTAGAATTTAATAAGACAATATATGGTTTACCAACTTTTGATAATTCTTCAATAACAGTTTTTTCAGCATCAATGTATTCACTTCTTGGAAGCTCTCCTATTGAACCATCTGTTGTTACAACTATACCAATAGTAGAATGATCTTTTATTACTTTTTCTGTTCCTATTTCGGCTGCTTCAACAAAAGGAATTGGTTCTTGATACCATGGTGTCATGACAAGACGAGGACCGTTTTCATCTTCGTAGCCTTTAGCTGCTGGAATAACATAACCTACACAGTCAATCATTCGAACATTGGCAGAGAAATCTTCAATTTGAATTTTGGCGGCAGTTGCTGGTACAAATTTTGGTTCAGTTGTCATAATTGTTTTTCCAGCAGCAGCTTGTGGGAGTTCATCAAGACATCTTTTTCTTTCATATTCATCTTCAATATTTGGAATGACTATAGTTTCCATAAATTTTCTAATGAATGTTGACTTACCAGTACGAACTGCTCCAACAACACCTAAATATATATCTCCACCTGATCTTTTGCCAATATTTTTTATGACTTCTATTTTTTCCATAATATACCTCTTTTCTTTTATCACTAAATATTATGTCTAATAATAGAGAATATGAAAAAAATAAAATTATTTTACAAAAAAGAAGTTATTTTTTCCTTTTAAAAACTTCTTTAATAAAATAATTATATAGATTTTCAGTATTATTCATGTCTTCGGGATGAAATTGAACTCCTAAAATGAAATGATTATTATCAATGAATTCTATTGCTTCTATTATATTATCCTCTGCTAGTGCAGTTACTTTAAATGGTAATTTTACTTCTTTTAATGCTTCTTTGTGTCTAGAGTTTACTTCTAATGTATCACCAAATATTTTATTTATAATACTTCCTTTAGCTGTTTTTATTTGATGTGTTTTATCTTTAAGATAATGATTATCTACTTTAATTAAATTGCTATCATCATTATCATCATTGCTATATAGTCCTATTATTTGATGACCCATACAAATACCTAGTAAGGGAATATTATTTTTTAGAGCATAATCTAATATTTGAAAATGATATGGATAAATATCTGTTCCTCCTTGAATTATGATCCCATCGCATTTATTTAATAGTTCAGTATCAATTAGAGAGTTATTGTAGTTTAATATACCAATGTAATTACATTTATTATGTATATATTTTAAGTTGTTTTTGGTTATTATTTGCATTTTGGTATTTTCTTTTTCTTCATCACGAGCAGTTATTCCTATTGTTATATTTTTCATTTGTCTAAAAATTTATCTAAATTTTGAGGAACATTATCATTCATAATTGTATCTATTATTTTTTGTTCTTTTTCTTTAGATACTTCCCTTCCTGTCATTTTTGCCAAATCATTAATAACTTCTTTTAAAATTTTCTCATCTTTCATATTACTACCTTGTAATTTTGATGCAAGTGAAAGAATGGTTCCCTTGTCAACATTTGTTTTACTTTCTACTTTTTTAAAAAAATTATCAGAAAAATTCATAAAAAACCTCCTAACATAATATATGTTAAAAGGTAGAATAGGTTAATTAATCGTTTTTATTTTTATATTCTAATATTATTGGTGTACCTATTAAATCAAAGTTTTCTCTTAATTTATTTTCTAAGTATCTTTCATAAGAAAAATGGATTAAATTGGTACTGTTTACAAATAAAGTAAATTTTGGAGGATTTATACCAGTTTGTTCTATAAATGATATTTTTAATCTTTTCCCTTTATATGAAGGAGGTGCCTTTAATAAAACGGCATCTCTTATAACGTCGTTTAAAATATTTGTCTTTATTTTTTTTCTTGAATTATCAAAAACTTTATCAATTTCGGGAATGATTGTAAATATTCTTCTTTTTGTAAGGGCTGATACAAAAACAATTGGGGCATAAGATATAAATTTAAATTCTGTTCGTACAAGTTTAGTAAAAGAACTTATATCATTTTTATCATTTACAGTATCCCATTTATTTACAACAACGACAATGGGTTTTCCTGCTTCAAGTGCATAACTTGCAATATGTTTATCATGTTCTATTATTCCCTCTTCAGCATTAATTACTAAAAGGCAAACATCACTTCTTTCTATTGCTTTCATTGACCTTAAGACTGAGTATTTTTCAATTTTTTCAAAAATTTTACCACTTTTTCGAATACCAGCGGTATCAATAGCAATATATTTCTTTTTATTATAAGTAAACTCTGTATCAATAGCATCTCTTGTTGTTCCTGGCGTTGATGATACAATTACTTTTTCTTCATTTAATAGAGCATTTACTAAACTACTTTTACCAACGTTTGGTCTTCCTATAAGACAAAATTTGATAGCATCATCTTTTTCCTCTTCAATATTGTTTTCTTTAAAGTCTTTTACAATACTATCTAATAAGTCGGTTATACCAAGTGAATGTTCTCCACTTACGGGAAGTACTTCTTCAAATCCAAGTTCGTAGTAGTTATATATATTTTCTTCTCTTTTTATATTGTCAAGTTTATTTACTGCAACGATTACTCTTTTGCCAGATTTCATTAAAATATCTCTAATTATATAGTCATTTTGGTTTAATTCTGTTAATCCGTCAATTACAAAAATTATTATATCGGCTTCTTCGATGGCAATATTTGCTTGTATTTTGATTTCGTCATTAAACGTTTCTTCTGAAACATCAATACCACCTGTATCAATTAAGTGAAATTTGTAATTATTATAGTTTACAGTACCATATATTCGGTCTCTTGTTACTCCTGGGGTATCTTCAATAATTGATATTTTTTTTCCAACTAGTTTATTGAATATTGTGGATTTTCCAACATTTGGTCTTCCAACTATTGCTACTGTTGGCACTCTCATATATGTCACCTCTTTGTTAGTATTATAGCAGAAAAAAATAAAAAATACTATATATTTATTTTTATTCCTTCGTTTATTATTTTATATGTTTCCTCGTATATTATATCAGATAATTCTATAATTTTTAAATATGTTTTTTTATTTATTTGATTTTTTAATTCTAAGTAAAAGTCATTTTTGTAGTAATAGATATTTTCTTTTGAAAGTTTATTTTCTATTATGTCAAAGTAGTCCATTTTATATAAAAAGGGAGAATTTGTATGAATGGTTATTTTTACTTCTATTTGATCATGTTCGATAATGAAATTTTTATAGTTCTTTAAAATAATTATAGTTCCATATTCTTTATTTACGTAGAAGTCTAGAGATATTAAGCCACTTAAATTCTTATTCTTTATTATTTTTTTATAAATTCTTTCGGTAATTTTTTGTAAGTCTTCTTTATTATAAATATTAATGGTAGTATCCAATAGTTTTATTAGATAATTGTTATTGTCTAATACTTCAATTATCATAAATCACTTCCATATTAATTTATGTCTAAATATAAAAAAGGAAACTCAGTCTAGATATTTTTCTATTTTATCATAAACTTCGTTTTTTCCATATTTGGTAATACACGAAAATAATATAATGTCTTCATTGTTTTGAATGTTTAACTCTTTTTTAATAATATTTTTGTTTTTTTCTTCAGCGTTTTTAGATACTTTATCAGTTTTAGTGCAGATAATGGTAACTGGAATGTTGTAATATTTAAGATAGTTATACATCATTATGTCATCTTTTGTTGGCTTTCTCCTAAAATCAATTAGAAGAAAGACCATTTGAAGATTATCTCTAGATTTTAAATAATTTTCCATTATGAGACCAAATTTATTTTTTAATGCTGCACTTACTTTAGCAAATCCATATCCTGGAGCATCAACTAAATAAAAGGTGTCATTTATTTTATAAAAATTTAATGTTTGTGTCTTCCCTGGTGTAGCCGAAGTTCTAGCAAAGTTTTTTCTATTTATTAGGCAGTTTATAAAGCTACTTTTACCGACATTACTTCTTCCCACTAAGAGAAATTCTTTTTTATTATCATCAGGATATTGGCTTTCCCTAACAGCAGAGATTGTTAATTCAACGGTATTAATTTTCATAAAAATCACCGCTTTCATTGTATCATACTATTTTTAAAAAAGCAAATTTTCTTTTTTTTAGTTTTTTATTGAAGAGTTTTATTTTTTTTTGTTAATTTTCTAGCTTTTTTATATATTTTTTCTTCAATTCTTTTTTTATCTTTATTTTCATTGTAATAAGAAAGTAAAAATTGGGCTTTTTCTAGAGCATGTAGATATTGATGGTTATTTTCTGAAATATAACTATTTAACTTTTCTTGATATTTAGTTAATTGTGAGCTTGGATTTTCTGATATATATAAATTTTCATATGTAATGGCTATTAATTCTGCTTCTAAATCAGAATACTTATTTTTGCTTCTTATATAATAGATAGCATGAGAGTATTCATGGATATTTATTAAAGTAGTTATATCGCTATTAATATATGGAACAATTAATTTTAATGACAGTAATTGTTTCTTTTTAATTACAGCATAAGTACCTATGAAAGGTCTATAGTCTTCATCTAGGTAATCAAATAATAATGAATTTTCTCTTATATATTGAAACAATTTTTCATCATATAAATTCTTACTTTTAAAGAAATTTATAAATTTTTCATAATGACTATTATTCATATTCTCTCCTTTTTTGATACTGTTATTTTAACATTGTATGTAAATAAAATCAATCTAATTATATAAATTTAATTGTAAAATTTTTCGACAATAAAAAAAGAGATTAGTCATCTCTATTTGTGAATATTAAAACATATCTTAATATTTCAAGAAGTGTGCTTAAGAGAGAAGCAACATAAGTAAAGGCCGCTGCTGAAAGCATATTTCTTGCACACTTTTTTTCTTCTTTATCGACAAATTTTAGTTCTTCTAATTTTTTGAGGGCTCTTTTTGAAGCATTGAATTCAACAGGAAGAGTTATTAATTGGAAGGCTAGCATACTAAATAGTAAAATAATGCCTACTTCAATTAGTGTATATGAAAAGAATACACCAATAGCTATGGCAAAATATCCTATTCTTGTACAAAGATTGACAACTGGAACGAGACTACTTCTTATTCTCATAGGGGTATATTTATCTTTATCTTGAATGGCATGTCCACATTCATGGGCTGCTACTGCTAGTGAAGCTATGCTAGAACCATGATAGATATCAGTGGATAGTTTTACAACTTTTCTTTTGGGATCGTAGTGGTCAGTTAGGTTTCCTTTGGTTTCTAGTATCATAATATTGTTTAATCCTTCTCCGTCAAGTATTGCTCTTGCCACATCAAATCCAGTCAAATCTTTATTATTTAGAATTTTTTTATATTTTCGGTAAGAAGAAGATACAACAATTTGGGATATTGTTGTAATAAGTAGGGCTATACCAATAAGACTATAATTTATAATTAAGTTATCCATATTTTACCTTCTTTCTTATATAATATTATCTTTTGTTAATTTTTCTCTTAATATGTCAGCTTTTTCAAAATTTTTATTCTTTCTTTCTTCTAACCAATTATTATAAGTTTCTTTTTGTTCATCTGTAAATTCCTTCATTTGGTATTTTAAACCTAATATTTTAGTTATAACAATTATTTTACTGGTAAGTACTTTAATTTTCTCACCTTTATTTCTAAGACTTTGATTTAACTCTTTCACTAAAGACAGTAAATATGTTATGACATTTGGAGTATTAAAATCATCATTCATATATTCTTCGAAAATATGGTCTTTAATATTCTCATCTATTTTTTGGTTATTTAAGTTTAAATTTAAATTTGCCTGCTTTAGGACAGTTGCAATTTTATTATCAATATTTTGTGCTTCTTCAAAAACTTTGTCTGTTAAATTGATTGGTAAGCGATAATGGGTACTAAACATAGCTAATTTTATAACATTAGCGGAATGTTCTTTGATAAAGTCTTTGGCTAGTATAAAGTTACCTAGGCTTTTACTCATTTTCTCATTATTAATATTGATGTGCCCATTATGCATCCAATAATTGGCTATATAGTTATTATTTATGGCAATGCTTTGTGCTATTTCATTTTCGTGGTGAGGAAATTTTAAATCAACTCCTCCAGCGTGAATATCTATTTTTTTACCAAATATTTTGTTTATCATAACTACACATTCGGTATGCCAACCGGGAATTCCTTTGCCCCACGGGCTATCAAATCTTTCTCCTTCTTCAGTTTTACGCCAAAGTGCAAAGTCTAGTGGGTTTTCTTTTTTTTCATCGATATCTACTCTTGATCCTGATATCAAGTCATTAATATTTTGATTTGATAAAATGCCGTAATCGTTTATTTTGGATACTCTAAAATAGACATCGCCATTTATTACATAGGCATAATCTTTTTCAATTAATTTTTCTATAAAGTTAAATATGTCATCTAGATGATCTATAACTCTAGGTCTTTCATCTATTTCACTGCAGTTATATGATTTTAAGTCATCAAGATAGGCCTTAATAAATTTGTCCGCTACTTCTCTTTCGGTTGTTTTAAGTTCTTCAGCTGCTTTAATTATCTTGGGATTAATATCGGTAAAATTTGAAGCATAAGTAACTTCATATCCTAAATACTTAAAATAATTATAGACCATATCGAAAGTTATTACTGGTCTCATATTACCAATGTGCACATAATTATAAACGGTTGGTCCACATACATACATGGTTACTTTTCCTTCTTGAATAGGAATAAATTCTTCTTTTTTATCAGTAAGTGAGTTATATATTTTCATTTTGCCCTCCTTAATTGTTATAGTTTAAAACTATGGTAAAAATATGTGAAAACATTTCTTAATTTATTATATCATCAATTTTTGATATTAGAAATAAAAAATAATGAAAAAGTAGGATTAACCTATCTTTAGGATAAAATATGAAAGTAAGATCGATAAAATTGTTATTGTTCCTAATATGGTAGTTGTTATAATAATGTTTATATAGCCATTAGGCTTTTTTTTAATTAGTGTTTTAGATTTTTTCTTTTCTGGAACTGTATAGTTATTAGTTTTATTTACAGTGCTTTTAGAGTCTCTTTTCTTAATACCTAGTAATTTTTTTGTTCTTTTTCCATAGTGGAAAATAGTTCTAAGAAATGTTTACTTTCTTTTAAATATGTACTTAAATCACCATGGTTTTTATTTTGATTCATTTTATTAGAGAAAGCACTATATAAAAAATTACTTACTCTGTTAAATGATGTTTCTATTCTTCTTTTTTCTCCTATTGGTCTACTTTTTTTGCCTTTAATATTGTATCTAAGTCTAAAATAAACAGCTTTACTTTTTCTTCGGATTGATATTTTGATAATTCACCTATTAATCCTTTTAAATCGCTATGGAAATACAAATCTAACATTTTTTGTTTGCCGATAATGAACTCAGTAATTTCAGAAACAGCTTTATGGTAGCAATAACCAACTGTCTCTTGTATTTCCTTACAAAAATATCTTTGAGATATTAAATCTGTATAACCTTCATTAATTCCATCATCAATACTACTTGATTGAGCAAATCCTGAAGCTAAAATTTTTTTATATTTATAACCAGAAGCTGCATGCATTAACTCGTGACTTATTATTTGCTTTTTAAGTGCACTATTTTTTTGTAAATTAGTGTTAAGAAATGATAATTTATTTATTCGAATACTGTGATCTGATGGAAAATACATGCCACATGTTCCAAAAAAACATTGCCTAATACTATTCATATAGTTTGATTTATCAATCATGCTTGTTAAATTTTTTATTATTATTTGCATACTTTCTGGTGAAATGTCAAAGCTTAATCTCATTAATCCTTCATAGATTAAGTCTTCTAATTCTTTCTGCATTGAATTTGTTCTTTCTTTTCTGATTACCTTTAAGGCATCTGTTTCATAAATAACTTTACAGTTTTCCACTTTGTTTTCTTTTTTTAGTTTATAACTCATTGCAAGTTTGCCTGATACTATTACTGCACTATATGTTATTGCACTATATAAAGATGTAATGACATATGGATTTTTTGTTATTTCTTGAATTGATTTTATTATTTCTTCACTGCTCATATTTATGCCCCCTTCTAGTGTAACTTTGGCATAGATTTTATTAAAAGAAAATACCTATTTAAAGATATTAAATGGGTATCTATTTGGTAATTTTAAATTAAATGTTAGTCCTTTTTTGGTAGTTGGATGGTTAAATGTTATTGATGAAGCAAATAATGCTATGTTTATGTTATCTGGATTATTTCCGTATTTGGAGTCTCCGATTATGGGATATCCTCTAGAGGAAAACTGTACTCTTATTTGGTGTGCTCTTCCGGTAATTAGATTTATTTTAACGAGAGACATATTGTCTTTGGTACTTATTAATTCGTATTCTAAAGCTGAATATTTTCCTTTTTCTTTGGTTGTAACATAGCTTTTATTTTCTTTTTCATTTTTTACTAAGTAGTCTTCAAACTTTCCTTCTTTAGGGATAATGCCTCTGATGATAGCATAATATGTTTTATGAAATGTATTATTTCTTATTTGATCACTTAAACGGGAAGCGGCTTTGGAAGTTTTGGCAAATACCATTATGCCAGATACAGGTCTATCTAGTCTATGAACAAGGCCAATAAAGGCATCACCGGGTTTATTTTCTTTTCTTTTACGGTATTCTTTTAATATAGTTAACATATCTATATCTTTACTAGAGTCAGCTTGGACAGGAATACCTGCAGGCTTTTCAACGACTAGAAGATGATTATCTTCATAGACAATGTTAATCTTTGGTAACTTTGGCATATATACCACAAGGGAGAATTAGATTATCTTCAGTTACGGGAAGAGTATTTTCTCCTGTTTCTATATTGCAATTATTAAATTCTAGTTTTAAGATATTTTCTAATGATATGTGACTGATACCGGTAGTGTAGCTACTTATTAAAAGAAATGAAAAATTGTCGTCTAAAACTTCTTTTACCTTGGAGAGGAGGGTAGAGAAGTCGTTTTCGAACTTCCATACTTCTTTATTTGGACCTCTTCCATAGCTAGGTGGATCCATAATGATACCTTGGTATTTTCTACCTCTTCGTATTTCTCGTTCTAAAAATTTTATTACGTCTTCAGTTATAAATCTAATAGTATTATTCTCTAGATGGCATAACTTCATATTTTCTTTGGCCCACTCATTGATTCCTTTGGAAGCGTCAACATGAACAACTTCTGTAGCTCCAGCATGAGAAGCAGCCATGGTAGCACAACCTGTATAAGCAAATAAATTTAGAATATGCATTTCATTATGATTTTGCATATAGGCTTTGACTTTTTCTTCAATAAAGTCCCAATTAGATGCTTGTTCCGGAAAAACACCAGTATGTTTAAAGTTAGTAGGAGATACTTTAAATGTTAAGTCATTATAATTAATAGTCCAGTATTCGGGTAATTTTTTATTGAATTCCCAATAACCACCACCTTCATGACTACGATGATAATAACCGTCATAGCTAGTCCAATTATTTTTTTTCTTCCATATTATCTGAGGATCTGGTCTATTTAAGATGATATTTCCAAAGCGCTCTAGTTTCTCACCATCTCCTGTTTTGATACATTCATAATCTTTCCATTTATTACTTATATTCATTTTTATCTACCTCTTATATTTTCTGCTTTTACTATTATTTCTTTTAAAGAGTTTTCTTTATGATACTTTTTTAACTTGTTAATTACTTCTTTAAATGTGTTAAATGTTACCTTTCCAATTAAATCATGTCCAGATATTGGGATTTTATATATGTTTTGCAAATTTATAAATCCAGTTGTTTTTTTCTGACGACTTTTTTTACGATCATATTTACGGTATCTATAGATTTCCATAGGTAATAAATCATTTTCTTCTAATTTAAAGTACTGATTTGGATATTCCTTTTCTTTTGAAGTTAGTGTTAATAAGTAGTCATACTTTTCATCACTATATATTATTATACATGGTCTTCCATAGTTAAATGAATGATCTGGGACGTTTTTATTAATTATTGTATTTTTAAATATTATATTTTTGACTATTATTATATTGCCGATACTTTCTCTTTCATATGTATCCATCTTGCACCTCATACAAGATTATAACATCTAAAAAAAAAGATATCAACAGAAATATGTTGATATTAAATTATTTAATAGTAATATTTTGAATATTTTTTTTAGGATATTCTTCTTTGGGAAAAGTGATTGTTAATATTCCATTTTCATATGATGCTTTAATGTCTGTTTCTTTTTTTTCACCAATGTAGAAACTTCGCTTTACTTCTCCATAGAATCTTTCTCTTCTTACGTAAACTTCTGTTTTTAGCTCAGTATTTTTAGTGGCTTTGATTGTTAAATAACCATTTTCATAATTTATAGTTATATCTTCTTTCTTTAAACCTGGTAAATCTATTTCGATAATGTATTTATTTTGATATTCTCTGATGTCTGTTTTCATAAATTCTTTTTCTTTAAGAAAAGGAGAATCGATTAGTGTAAAATAATCATTTAAATAGTATCTTGGTAGCATAATATCATTCCTTTCTTTTTATATTATGTTATTTTATCTTTATATTTATACTTATTAATTTTCAATTATTAGATTACTATTTCCTAAAGGTAGATATAGAGCTGCTCCTACTAGAAGAAAAAATGTGGCTGCAACTAAAAGTTTTTCTTGCTTGGTATCGGCAAGATTTTCTTTTTCTTTATAACTATAATAGGCATTTAAGAAAAAATATCCGGCGATAATAAATTTTAATATTCTATTATATAAATATATTTCGTTAGCCTGTTTATTTGTTATTGCTTTAATATTTAATATACTTTTTTTCTTTTCTGTTATTAAGTAGAATGCTACAATAGCCGCTACTATAGCTAGAAAGAAGAAAATTATATCTATATTAACTTGCTTTAATAGTTTTTCTTTGTCATTATCCATATTAAAGTATATAAAAAAAGAATGGTTTTTATCATTCTTTTAGTCTGTTTTGGTATTTATTTTGACATATTCTTCTTTCATAACTGTCATTATTCTGACAATGAAGTCAACATCTTTTTCATGTAAGTATTTACAATTTTCTACTATGTATTTAATTTTTTCTGCGTTTTTTATACTAACTTCATTAATGTCAAGAAGTGAATTTAAATCAACATTAAAAATTAAAGCAATATTTTTTAGAACTGATGAAGTAGGTTCTGATTTACCAGTTTCAATTCGTGATAAATAATTCCTATTTATTTTTAACATATTAGATAATTCTTCTTGTGATATTTTTTTGCTTTTCCTCAAGAGTTTTATCTTTTCACCTAACTTCATATTTATTAACACCTCAATTCAATTTAATTATAATAAATAATTTACTATTTGTAATATTTTGCTAATATTATTACCAATTTTGATGTGATTGTTGACTTTTTCTTTTGATATTGAATAAATAGAAGTTTATGTGTTTCAAAATTTTTATACTTTTTTAAAAGATATTTTAATTTTATTTATTTGATGTTATAATAATTAGTGTTTTAAAGGAGAAAATTATTATGACAAAAGAAAAATTAGAGATGCTTGCTAGAAAGCTTATGTTTGAAATGGATGATACGGAATACGAAACTTTGTTAAAAGAATTTGATATTATACTTAAACAGATGGATTTAATTGGAAATATTAAAGATATAGATAAGGTAAGTCCGATGACTTTTCCTTTTGATTTAGAACTTGATGATTCTTGTCTTAGAGAGGATACTTATGTGAATGAGATTTGCTTTGATGATATGAAGGTTAATATTAAAGATTATGAAGATGATAGGATTAAGGTTCCTAAGGTGGTGGAATAAATGACAGATAAACTTATTGATGATATTAGAGTAGCACTTGATACCAATAAAATAAATAGTGATGATTTATTTAATGAAAGTGTTTTTAAAGCACATAAATGGCAAGATAAGTATAATTCTTTTGTAACTATTTTGGATAAAAAAGAGGAAAATGAAAGTGATAGTATTTTAAATGGAATTCCATATGCGTTAAAAGATAATATTTCTACTAAAGGGATACTTACTACTGGTTCTTCAAATATATTAAAAGATTATATTCCTTTATATGATGCAACTGTTTATAAAAAATTAAAAGAAGCAGGGGCCGTTCTTATGGGTAAGACCGTTTTAGATGAACTTGCTATGGGAGGAACTGGAACTACAGGGCACACTGGTATTGTAAGAAATCCATGGGATGAAAAGCGAATGATAGGAGGGAGTTCTGCTGGTAGTTGTGCTGCTGTTGCACTTGGTATTGTTCCTTTTGCTATTGGAAGTGATACGGGAGATTCTGTTAGAAAACCGGCGGCTTATGGAGGAGTAGTAGGTTATAAACCAACATATGGACGCATTTCGAGATATGGTCTTTTTGCTTTTGCTTCTAGTCTCGATCATGTTGGAGTATTTGCTAGAAGTGTTAAAGATGTAAGTTATGTAATGGATATTATTAAGGGACATGATGATAAGGATATGACTAGTTTACCTGATGAAGATATTAAGTATGTAGACTTTTTAGATAATGATGTACATGGGAGAAAATTATTTTATATTAAAGAGGCTATAGAGGTTGATAATGCGAGTGAAGGATTAAAAAAGGTTATTTCTAATTTTTATGATACTATTGATAAATGCCGTGAAATAGGAATAGAAGTTACTGGTATTAATTTAGGCAAAGAATTATTAGAATCTATATATCCTGCTTATAACGTTATTTCTTGTGCTGAAGCTACTTCAAATAATTCTAATTTAACAGGTATTCCTTTCGGCTCTAGAGTAGATGGTAAAAATATAAATGATATTATGATAAAGACAAGGACAGAGGGATTTTCAGAGCTTATTAAAAGAAGATTTGTCATAGGTAGTTATGTTCTTCAGAAAGAAAATCAAGATAAGTTATTTTTAAATGCACTTAGAGTACGAAGACTTATTGTAGATAAAATGAATGAATTGTTTAAAGAATATGATGCACTTATTATGCCTTCTGCTGAAGGGATTGCTCCTTTATTTGGAGAAGCTAGTGATAAATTATCAGATGAATATTTAATACTTGGAAATCATTTATGTATTGCAAATTTTGGAGGTTTTCCTAGTATATCTATTCCGAGTGGTTTTGTTGATAATATGCCTGTTAGTGTAAATATTACGGGAAGAGCAAAGGAAGACTATCTAGTACTTAATATAGCTAATGAGATAGAAAAGAAGTTAGGTTATAAGGGACAGGTGAGCAATAATGAGTAAGTATATACCAGTAATTGGATTAGAAGTTCATTGTGAGTTATCTAGTAATAGTAAAAATTTTAGTACTGGTAAAAATGGGGAAGGAAAAGTTAATAGTAATTTATCAGTTGTAGATATTGGATATCCTGGTATACTTCCTGTTGTTAACAAAGAAGCAGTAAGAAAGTCACTTATGGTAGCTCTTGCCTTAAATTGTGATATTCCTTCTAAATTAACTTTTGATAGAAAGAATTATTATTATCCTGATTTACCTAAAGGATATCAAATTACACAATTTAATAGTCCTATAGGTACTAATGGTTATGTCATGATAAATGTCGATGGAGTAGATAAAAAGATTACTATTCATGATACGCATTTAGAGGAAGATACCGCTAATATGGATCACATGAGTACTTATTCTTTAATTGATTATAACAGAGCAGGAATTCCCCTTCTAGAGACGGTTACTGATCCTTGTATTAATTCATCTAAAGAAGCTATTCTCTATTTGGAAGCACTTCGTAATATCTTCTTGTATTTAGGGGCATCTGAAGCTAGAGCGGATATGGGTCAAATTAGAGTTGATGTAAATGTATCTTTAAAAAAAGAGGAAGATGATAAACTTGGAACAAGGGTAGAAATGAAAAATATTAATTCATTTACTACAGTTAAAGAAGCTATTGAAGCAGAAATTAAAAGACAGATGGAAATACTTGAATCAGGTGGAGTAATTGAACAAGAAACAAGAAGATATGATGAAATAAATAAATGCACTAAGTTTATGAGAGGTAAAGTTGATGCTATTGATTATAAATATTATAAAGAGCCAAATATTCCTGAAATAAAACTTACTGATAAATTTATTGATGAAATTAAGGGAGCTATGCCTATTTTAGAATATGAACGAAAGAAAAAATATATGGATGACTATGGGATAAGTACGGTAGATGCTTCTACATTGACAAAAGATAAGAGATTATCTGACTATTTTGAGAATATTATTAGTTGTGGAGCAAATCCTAAGGATACTTCTAATATTATTGTAGGATTTTTACTTGGTTATTTGAATAAAAATGGTAAAAATATTTCTGATATTAATATAGATAGTAGGGATTTTAGTGAGGTTATTAAGATGATGACTGAAGGTAAAATATCTAATAAACAACTTAAGGATATCTTTACTGAAGCTTTAGATAATAATAAGAATATAGTTGACATAGCTAAAAATATGGGTACACAAATTAGTGATAAAGAAGAAATTAGAAAAATTATAAATGAAGTATTTGAAGATAATCCTAAAGTGGTAGATGATTATAGAAATGGAAAAAATGTCAATGGCTTTATAATGGGACTTATTATGAAAAAGACTGGTGGAAAAGTTAACCCTGGTGTTACTAATATGGTATTAGGTGAAGAATTAAAAAAATTATAATGGGTTATCAACAGTGATTGTTGATAGCTTTTTTTGATACTTTAGTATATTTTTACTATAAATGAATAAAATAATAAAAAAATTAAAAAAAATACTTGATTATTAAAAAAAAATATTATATAATTAAGGAGTCTTGCAGATGATATGCCTAATTAGCTCAGTCGGTAGAGCACTCGGCTGTTAACCGATAGGTCGTAGGTTCGAGTCCTACATTAGGCGCCATTTAGAGATTAGCAAACCTTGTAATGAGGTTTGTTTTTTTGTGTGATAAATTTTTTAAATAATATTTAATTAATGGTAAAATTATGGTATATTAAAGTTAGTAAACTTTTTAGGGAGGTATTTTATGACAAAAGGCGATGTTTATACAAAGGAGATTTTAAAAAGAATATTAGATGAAGGATGTTTAGATCAAAATCCTAGACCACATTATAAAGATGGTACTCCAGCTCATACACTTAGTGTTAATCATGGAATGTGTACATATGATCTTACTAGAGGCGAAAGCCCTCTTATTACACTTAGAGAAATTGCTGTTAAAAGCAGTATAGGTGAATTATTGTGGATATATCAAGATGAGTCTAATGATTTGGATGTACTTAAAAATAAATATGGAGTTTCTTGGTGGGATGAATGGGATATTGGAAATAGAACTATTGGTTCGGTTTATGGAGAGACTGTGAGAAGACATGAACTTGTTAAGAAGCTTTTGGAGGGACTTCATAATAATCCTGACGGAAGAAGGCATATTATAAGTTTATGGCAAGAATCTGATTTTGAAGAAAGACATGGGTTAAAGCCTTGTGCTTTTTTAACACAGTGGAACGTTAGACATGGAAATGATGGCGTAGATTATTTAGATATGTGTTTAACACAAAGGTCAAGTGATTTTTGTACTGCCGGGTGTATTAATCAAGTTCAATATTTAGTATTTTTACATTTGGTTGCAAGGCATTTAGGCTTGATTCCTGGAAGATTTACATGGTTTTATAACAATATTCAAATATATGATAGACATATCGATCAAGCTAAAGAACTTATTAAAAGGGAAAGTATAGATTGCAATCCAGAAATTTGGCTAAATCCTGACAAAAACGATTTTTACGATTTTACTCCAGCAGATATAGAAGTGCGTGGTTATCCAAGAAAGTTGATAAGAGAAAAGAATCCTCAGATGAAGTTTGAAATAGGTATTTGATGTGGCTAGTATAACTTTAACGATTGCTACTGGAAAAATGAGTAGGATATAAAAATAATTAGTACTCATCAATTTAATGATGCTTAATATAGCTATGTTGCATGTTATGAATAAAAAGAAAAGATATTAACTAATAATTATTTAGATTAGCAGTTAAAATTAAAAAACTATTGACAATAATAAAGAGGTTGTGATATATTTATATCAGCCGATGAGGTGTTTTTATTTTAGATAAATTTAGGGAGGATATTTGAATGATAGAATATTTTAAAGGTGTAAAAAAAGAAATATCAAGAATAAGATGGACTAGTAAAAAAGATTTACTTAAATATTCTGTTTCGACAGTAGCATTTATGTTATTTTTTGGAGTATTTTTCTATGTAATTGATTTACTAGTAGCATTATTAAGGAGTAGTTTATAATGAAAAAAGAATGGTATGTTGTAAATACAGTAAGTGGTTATGAATATAAAGTTAAAGAAAAACTTGAAATGAGAATTAATTCTATGGATTTACAGGAAAATATCTTTAGGGTTATTGTTCCTGAGCAAAAGGAAATTGAATATAAAAATGGTGTTAAGAAAGAAAAAATTAAGAAGATGTTTCCAGGATATGTACTTGTGGAAATGGTTATGTCTGATGAAGCTTGGTATATAGTTAGAAATACGCAAGGTGTAACTGGATTTATTGGGTCTTCTGGTAAGGGAGCTAAGCCGATTCCACTTTTACCTCAAGAAGTCGATAGAATTTTAAATAGCATGGGTATGAGTAGAGTAGATGTAAATAAAGATTTAACAGAAGGTAAGAAAGTTAAAATTATTTCTGGACCATTTAAAGATATGATGGCTAAAATTGATAGTGTTAATTTGAAAGAGCAAAAACTTAATGTACTTGTTGATCTATTTGGACAAGAGACTTCGGTTGAAGTTGATATGAGTGAAGTTGAAACTTTATAATTATTTAAAATAAAAGCATGAAATGTAAAAAATTAGTTGAAATTTATAAAAAAGTGTGATATCATTACGTTTGCGGGACATATTATTATGTTAGTAAGTGGAAGGCGGACTGCTGATAGGACCACACGCGAAAAAAGAAATTTATAGGAGGTGTTTTTCGTGGCTAAGAAAGAAGTTACTAAGAAAATTAAATTACAAATTCCAGCAGGAAAAGCAACACCAGCTCCTCCAGTAGGAACTGTACTTGGACCAGCAGGAATTAATTTGCAAGAGTTTTGTACTAAATTTAATGATGCATCAAGAGATAAAATGGGAGATGTACTTCCAGTTGAAATAACTATTTATGAAGATAGAACTTTCGACTTTGTACTTAAGACTCCACCTGCAGCATTTTTGCTTAAAAAGGCTGCTGGAATTAAATCTGGATCTAGTAAAGGAGAAGTAGTTGCTACTTTAAGTAAAGATAAACTTAGAGAAATTGCTGAAACTAAATTGCCAGATTTGAATGCTTATACAGTAGAAGAAGCTATGAAAATAGTTGAAGGTACTGCCCGTAATATGGGAATTAAGATAGAAGATTAATAAGATAATCATATAGGTTAATACCTATGTGGAAGGATATTGAAAAGTGAAATATAATGTCCGCTAATTTCACCACATAAGGAGGGAAGAAAAATGAAAAGAAGTAAAAGATATGTTTCTAATTTAGAAAAAATCGAAAAGAATAGAGCATACTTACCGTTAGAAGCTGTTAAATTAGTTAAAGAGACTTCTAATTCTAAGTTTGATGGAACTGTTGAAATTGCAATGAACTTAAACTTAGATACAAAGAAGAACGATCAACAACTAAGAGGAGCAGTGGTATTACCTAATGGAACTGGTAAGTCAAAGAGAATACTAGTTCTTGCTAAAGGTGAACAGGCTAAAGCTGCAAAAGAAGCTGGTGCTGATTTTGTTGGGGATGTTGATATGATTCAAAAGATCGAACAAGAAAACTGGTTTGATTATGATGTAATTATAGCTACTCCAGAAATGATGCCTAGTTTAGGTAAAATTGGTAAATTACTTGGACCAAAAGGATTAATGCCAAACCCTAAAACTGGAACTGTTACTATGGATACTGCTAAAGCTGT
>JBJEEA010000054.1:0-2799 GCA_051872635.1 Bacilli bacterium | reverse complement strand
TTTAATATATAATAAATTTGTTTGAAAAATATTATGCCAAAGACAGTAAGGGCAATAGATGCTTAAAAATCTTACCGAGGAATAAAATATTAGTCTTTTTATCCCTCGAATATGAGGGATTTTATTATGGCATAGGAAAGGATTGATACTATGGCGAATGCAAAGATTATTGAGAAAAAAGCTCAAGTAGTTAGTGAAATTAAAGATAAATTCGAAGAAGCTAAATCAGTAGTCGTATTTGATCCTAGAGGACTTAATGTTTCTGAAGTTACTGAACTTAGAAGAAAGCTTAGAGAAACTGGTTCTGATTATAAGGTATATAAAAATACTTTGACAAAAAGAGCTGTAAATAGTCTTGATATCAAATTAGATGAATATCTAGAAGGACCTTCTGCTATTAGTTTTTCAAGTGATGAGCTTGCTCCAGTTAAAGTACTTAGTGATTTTGCAAAGGATCATGCTGCTCTTGAACTTAAAGCTGGTATTGTAGAAGGAAAGGTAGTTGCTGCTAATGAACTTGCTGCATATGCTGCTATTCCATCTAGAGAAGGACTTCTTACGATGCTTGCTGCAGGACTTATGGGGACTGTAAGAGATTTATCAATATGTTTAGATTTATATGCTAAACAAAAAGAAGAAAATTAATAAATAATAATATGAAAGGAAGGAAAATATAATGGCTAAATTAACAAGAGATGAATTTATAAGTTCATTAAAAGAAATGTCTATTCTTGAAGTAAAAGAATTAGTTGATGCAATGAAGGAGGAATTTGGTGTTGATCCATCTGCAGTAGCAGTTGCAGGACCTGCAGTAGCAGCTACAGAAGAAGGACCATCTAAAGTTAATGTTGTTTTAACTGCTGCTGGTGCTAATAAGATTGCTGTTATTAAACTAGTAAGAGATTTAACTGGTCTTGGACTTAAAGAAGCTAAAGACATTGCTGATAATGGTGGAAATGTTAAAGAAGGCATCGACAAAGAAGAAGCTGAAAAAATTAAGGCTCAATTTGAAGAAGCTGGAGCTACTGTTGAACTTAAGTAATTAGATGTAGATATTTGAGAGAAATCTATTTATATAGGTTTCTCTTTTTCTATTTTGTGTTATAATTATTTATGGTAGGAGGCAATTATGAAAGAAGAAAGAAAAAATACAGGGTTAATTATTTTGATTATTATACTTAGTTTATTGGTGCTAGGATTAGGGAGTTATATTGTTTATGATAAGGTATTAGATAAAGATACTGATAATAATTTAAGTAGTGGTGGTGATGAAAATATAAGTATTAAGGTAGATGAGAACTTAGATTATGTTTATAATGCTAATTATTCTTATAATAATAAGTATACCGAATTTGATAGAGATAATGGTGAAGATAAAGTAAATACAATTAGTACTTATGGATTATCTGTTGAGTATAGAAATGGTAGGCAATATTTAAAAGATTTGAAAGTCCCTTATATTAATATTAAATCTAATTATGCAGAAAATGTTAATAAGGAATTAAAAAATTTATATAAAAATTATGCAGAAGAATTTGATCGTTGTGCTGAGGATGAAACAATTGGGTGCTCACAAATTTTGACTTATAGAACATATACTTATAAAGATATTTTATCGGTAATTGTTATTGATTCTGAACAAGAAACTTCAACATGGGTTTTAAATTATAATATTTATAATTTTGATTTGACTAATGGAAATGAGATTACATATAGTGATATGGTAAGTATGCTTGGTTATGATATTAATACGCTATTGGCAAAAGAGAAAGAATTGTTAAAAAATAAAATGGATGATATATGGGGAGAAAATATTGATTTGAATACTGGATGTTTTTCTAAAGACAATAAAAACTGTTATGATATTGCTAATCAAAAATTAGAAGAATCTATAAATGATAATAGTATTTTATTCTTTGTTAATGTTAAGGGTAATTTAAATATTTTGACTATTCCTTATTATGATGGCGTTCAAAATGGGGATGTTAATAAGTATTTGCTTGAAGTTACTAAATAGTAGCTTCCTTTTATATGTTTAACTATGTTGTATTTTTGAATTTTATTTATTATAATATATTTGGTGATCATATGAGTCAATATTTTGAAAATGATAAAAGTGTTAAGAGCAGTAAAAAAATTATTAATTTTAATTTTAATAATAAAGAGTATTCTATATATACTGATAATGGTGTATTTTCTAAAAATAGAATGGATTATGGTACTAGAACTTTACTTGAAGCTATTGACATAGATAATTTATGTGGAAAAGTGTTAGATCTTGGCTGTGGTATTGGTGTTGTTGGTATTATTTTAGGAACTATTAATCAAAAAATTTCTATTGATATGGTTGATGTTAATGAGAGAGCAATATCTTTAGCAAGACAGAATATTTTATTAAATAGGGTAAAAGCTAATGTATTTATAAGTAATGCCTATGATAAAGTTACTTCTACATATGATTACATTATTACTAATCCCCCAATAAGAGCAGGTAAAGATATTGTACGAAAGTTTTTATTGGATGCTAAAGACTACTTAAATGATATGGGAATACTGTATTTTGTTATGAGAAAAGATCATGGTGTTAAATCAATGGTTAAAGAACTTGAAAAAATATATGATGTGAATATTGTTTGCAAAGATAAAGGCTTTTATGTAGTAAGATGTTATAAAATTTAATGGTAAAAGTTCTTGAGGTAATGTATCAAGGCTTTTTTTAAATTGGTAAAAAATTTATAAAAAAGCGTTGAATCAATCTAAAGTGCACAATTAAGTGCAATAGAAGCTAAAATGTTTATT
>JBJEEA010000053.1:0-5018 GCA_051872635.1 Bacilli bacterium | reverse complement strand
TATATTTTATTTATTGGTATACTAATTGTTTTCTGGATGTTAATTAGAATTATAAGAGGGGTTACAATAAATATTAACATAGAAAGAATTTGCTGGTATTTGTATTATTTACCACTTATATTTATTCCAACGCTCTTTTATATTTGCGCAAATTCATTATTAAGTAAAATGAACAAAAAAAGGAAAATATTTATATATCTAATATCCTTAGTATTATTAATCTTAGTTTTAACAAACGACTTTCATGAATTTGTATTTAGATTTAACAATGGAATTTATTTTCATAATGATTATAATCACTATGTTGGTTATTACTTAATCTTTATTTGGATATTTTATTTATTTGGTGGAGGTATGATAAAATTAGCAATAAATAGATTAAAAATTAAAAGAGATTTAAAAGCATTTTTGCCTTTAATAGTTTTATTACTTGGTTTAATTTATACTTATCTTTATATTTTAGATGTTCCACATATTAGAGAAATGAATATGTCAATAGTTAATAGTGTCTTAATCTGTTTAGGGATTGAACTTGCTTTCTATTTAGACTTAATACCAAATAATAAAAAATATATCCAAAAATTTTCTAATTCCAGTTTAGATATGGTAATTATTTCACTAGATGGAAAAACAAAGTACACTACTTGCACATTTAAAGTAGTTCCAAGTTTTATTCTTGATGATATTAAAAATAACAAAGTAAAACAAACTTATCAAAAAAAACATATAGTGTATGATATTAAAAAAAATAAAGATAGTTATGTAATATTAAGAAAAGATTTAACTAATATCTTTAAATTAAAAGAAGAAATAGTAAAACAAAAAAAAGAATTATTAAAACAACAAGAAAGTATAAAATTAGAAGAAAAAACTAAAAGAGAGTTATATGAAATAAAGATAAGAAAAGATACTATTAGCATGGTAGAAAAGAAATTAAATGAAAAAAGATTAGAAGCTAAAAATATTTTAATGAAAGATGATGTTAGAAGGGAAGATTTAGAAAAAGTAAAAAGAATTATCATATATAGTAAAAAGAAAAGTATGCTTATAATTTCTGAAATGAATAACGAAGTATATAATGAAGAAAGTATAAAAGTATTGTTAAATGAGCTAATAGTGAGTATGCCAAGTTTAAATATAGATGGTTTAGTAGTTGTAAAAAATAAAATGAAGATTAAAGGAAGGATTATGTCATATTTATATGATATTGTTTATGAACTTATTGAAAATTCTAAAAATAATGTTGTCATGATTTATGTGTTTAGTGATAATAATATGACTAACTTAAAAGCAATCGTTGGTACTAATAAAAAGATAAAAGATAAACTAAGACTAGATTCAAATATTAAAGTAAAAGAAAATGTTTATGATACTGATACAGAACTTATATTTACTATTAAGGATAGTGATAAATTATGAGATTATTATTAATATTAACGGTTGTAGCAACCATATTGCAAACATTTAGAATATCTATTTATTATTTAAGAAAAGATATATCTTCTATTAAGAAAATAATAGAAATAGTAGTTTTAATTTCAATGGTAATATTAAATTATTTTAACTTAACAGAAAATATTTTAAAATCAACGTTTTATATTTCTATTGTATTATCTGTGTATATATTTATATCATTTATATATGAAAAGTTATTTAAAAATGAGTATGTATCAATGTTATCAGTAAAAAATGGAATTGATTTGTCTTCTACAGGAATTATGTTTTTAGATGATAATGATAATATAGAACTAATGAATAATGTAATGAGTGATATTTTAAAAGAACTAAATATAAAAAAAGATTATATAGATAACCTAATAAAAAAATGCACTGAGAATGTTGATAATGATTATATATTAAAGTGTAATAATAGAGTATATTTATTAAAAATATTTTATGATAAAGAAGTATCTTTGATTGATATAACTAAATTATATAAATTACAAGAACTAGAGAAATTGCAGAATAAAGAGATAAAAGAAAATAATGAAAAGATATTAGACACAATAAATAATATAGAGAAGATAGAAAAGACTAAAAACTTGTTGAAAATTAAAAATGAATATCATGATATAATTGGTCATCGTCTTGCTTTGTTTACAAAATATTTGGAACAAGATCCAAAAGATGTTAAAAATATATTATTCTTATTAGATAGTATTTATGAGGATTTTAATTCTAAATTATCTAGTAATGAAAAGTTAAAAAAATTAGTTAAAATGTATCAAGTAATTGGCATAAACATAATTGTAAAAGGTGAACTCCCAATAGATGAAAAAATTGCTAATATATTTTTTGAAATAATAAGAGAATCAGTTACCAATGCTATTATTCATGCAGATAGTAAAAATATTAAAGTAATCATAACACAATATTTAGATAGAATTGAAATGAATATAACAAACGATGGTAAAAAGCCAAGTCATACTATTCATGAGAATGAAGGTATAAAAGGTATGAGGAGAAAATTAGCTTTAATAAATGGTAGTTTAAATATTTCAACTGAAAATTATTTTGTTTTAAAAATTATTGTATAAAAAAAGAAAGTCATTTTAAAATGATTTTCTTATTTTTTAATATTTGGAACAATATAACCATTACTTACACAAAACATAGTAAGTTTAGATATACTATCAAATTCCATTTTGTTAAGTATATTGGTAATATAGTTTTTTAATGTGCCAGATGTTATATTTAATTCTTTAGCAATATCCTCTCTATCTATTGCTTCACATAATAATTTTAATATTTTAATTTCTTTAGATGAAAGATTTTTTAATTTTTCATTTTCATCATTATATATATAATTATCCGGAAATAGAGTATATCCACTTAGAATTTGGTTAACACATGTAAGAAGGGAATCACTATCAATATCTTTATAAATTAATCCATCCAAATTATATTTTTTTGCATTATCTAAAAAGGTTATTTCTGGAATTCCTGTAATAGCTAAAATTTTAACTTTTTTACCATATTTTTCTTTTACTTCTTTACCATAATCTATACCATTGGCACCATCTTTAGTAACAACATCAGTCAGAATTAAATCTGGAGTATATTTTTTATATAAATTCATCATATCTTTAGCACTAGTACAAGTACAAACTATATCATAATCGTTAGATAATACTTTTTGCATCATATTATTAAGTAAGGCTTGATCTTCGATAATCATAATTTTCTTTTTCATTGACATAAAAACACCTCAAAATATAGCTATATTATAGCATATTTTTTTAAAATTCAAGCTATTTTTTTAATTACCATTTTTTAACTAACTAAAAAAGAATATGACTTTATGCATATTTTTAACTATATAAAATATGACTTTCTTCATCTATTATAAATTATAAAAATAATATATAATATTAATAGGAGGAAAAATTATGTCAAAAAAAGACGCAAAAGAAGAAGTTAATACTTCAACAGAAGAAGTTAAAGTTTCAAAAAAAGAAGCAGATACTTCAAAAGAAAAGAAGAAAAAAATTATTCTAGTAGTAGTGGGTGTTATACTACTTGCAATTATTTTATTCTTATTATGGTTTTTTAACCGCAAATTTGATGTCACTTTTGATTTAAATAATGGCACAAAAAATGAAGTAGTACAAGTCAAATATAATAAAGTGCTAAAAGAGAAAGACATCAAAACAAAAAAAGATTTAGGAGAACAGTTTATTGATTGGTATGAAGTCATTGATGTAAAAGATAATGAAGATGTACTAGATGAAGAACCATTTGATTTTGATACTAAGATAAAGAAGAATACTAAATTAAAAGCTGTTTATGAAGGAGTAGTAGAAACTATTACAATTACTTTTGATTCAAGAGGTGGCTCAAAAGTTGATAGTATTACTATTAATAAAGGAACAGAACTTAGTTTGCCAACTAATCCTACATATAAAGGATATAAGTTTATCACTTGGGAAACAGAAAATGAAACACCAGTATATGATAAAGCATTATTAAGTGAAAGTATGACACTTTATGCTAAATGGGAAAAAGTAGAAGAAAAGAAAGAAACACCAAAACAAGAAACACCAAAACAAGAGGAAAAGAAAGAAGAAACAATTAGTTTATCTTTATCAAGAAATGTAATCCATAGAAATGGAGTAAGTACTGCCACTGCAACAGCAAGTGTTGAAAATGCAAGTGGTGCTGTTACTTATTCAATTAATGATGGAAATTGTGTGAGAATAGATTCAAGTACTGGAGTTATTACTGCTAGTAATCCACAAACTAAAACAAGAGAATGGGATATTAAATGTGCTAATAAAGAAAATCAATTTGTAGTAACTGCTACTTTACCTAGTGGTAAAAGTGCTACTGCAACAATTACATTGGAAAAAGATTTATATGCAAATTTCACAGGTTCTGAAAATAATAATACTTTAGTTGGATTATCAACAGCAAAAGATTTTTATCATGCTGGAGAACAAGAATTTAGTATTACTGCTAATCAAAATGTCTCTTGGAGTGCAAAATGTAAGAATGAGGTTACTTATTATGGTGCAACATGTAAATATATAGGAACAATTAGCACAACAGCAACTATATTTAAAGGAACCTTAGTGGCTAATTATACTAATTCTGATGGTCGAACATCAAAAGGTAATGCAGATAGTAAAGTTACTTTCAGTACTCCTGCAGGGCAATCATTAACTTTGACAATTAACCAAAGAATAAATTAAAAGATAATTTAAATCATGCATATTAATACTTAAAATATGCATAAAGTCATATTTTTGCTCCTAAAAATATGACCTTTTTCATCTACAAAAATAATGTAAAATATTCTATAATTAAATAGGAGGAGGATAGAATATGAAAAAGAGAAATATATTAACATATTTCAAAGTAATGGCATTTGCCTTTGTATGCCTTTTTGCTGTAGGTATTACAAAAGCAGATGCAATGACTGTAACCGTAACAACATATGATGAACTTAAAGAAGCAGTTAATAGTCATAATGATGGTATAACTGATACTAGCATAACGGAAGTAAAATTAGGAGCAGA
>JBJEEA010000052.1:73896-87567 GCA_051872635.1 Bacilli bacterium | reverse complement strand
ACATGATTATAAAACTTACTGCACAACAATTGTGCACTTCATATTTAAAATTACACAAAAAACATTGCAAAAAACATTGCAAAAAACATATTGACATAATTGGAAAAAAATGGTAGAATGGACCTCGATTAAATTTAATTGGTGTTTTGTTGTTAGTATTTTGGAGGAGGAAGACCTTATTTTGTGTCCCCCTTTTTTATTGAAATAATGAAACACTAAAAAATATAAGGAGGAAAAAATGAATATTAGTGTAGAAAAAGTAGCATCTACTGAAAGGAAAAATTTAGAAAAATTATTACAATTATATTTGCATGATCTAAGTTTGTATTTTCCAATTACTTTTGATTCAAAAGTATGTGAATATGAATATGATTTAAATAAATATTTTGATAAGAATTATGCATATTTTATTAAATCAAGTGATGATATTCTAGGCTTTGTATTAGTAGATGATAATTTAGAAGATAATTATGAAATAAGTGAAATGTTTGTTTTAAATAATTATAAAGGAAAAAAAGTGGGAGAAGAAGCAGTAAAGAAAATTTTTGACATATATAAAGGTAACTGGACTATAAAAGCTGTTCCATTATCACCAATAGCAGAGTCCTTTTGGAAAAAAACTGTGAATAATTATACAAATGGGAACTTTAGATTAGAACATACTGGCAAATATAATAGAGCAGAATTATATTTCAAGAATAATTAAGATATGAGTTTATAGGGATCTCATAGTAAAAAACTAAATAGATAGAAGGTTTTAAAATGAAAGAATTAATATTACCAGATTATCAAAATAGTATCGTAAATGTTGCATGTACTATAAGAAAATATTTTGATTTAAATTATAATCATAATACTATAGAAAAAATAGATAAAATATTAGAAAAAAACCAACCTAGAAATGTAGTAGTAATACTATTTGATGGAATGGGATCTAAATTACTCAAAGAAAAATTACCAAATGATAGTTTTTTATCAAAACATTTAAATAGTGAAATATCATCAGTTGTACCATCGACTACTACTGCATCAACAACCTCAATGTTATCTGGACTAACACCAAAAGAGCATGGATGGCTAGGATGGGATTTATATTTTAAAGAAGAAAATAAAATAGTAACAATGTTTACTAACACATTAAAAGATACTGAAATAGAAGCCGCAGATTACAATGTTGCTAGAAAGTATTTTCCTTATGATACTATAACAGACTTAATCAATAAAGAAGGAAAATATTATTCAAAAATAATTTTTCCATTTGGAGATGATTCCTATAAAGATATAGATGATATGTTTATAAAAATAAAAAATAATTTAAATAAAAAAGATAAAAACTATATTTATGCTTATTATGAAGATCCAGATGGAATTATGCATGATACTGGTACAGATAGTAATGATACTTTAGATTGCTTTAAAATGATAAACAAAAAAGTAGAAGAATTTTCATCTAAACTAGAAGATACACTTATAATAGTAGTCGCAGATCACGGTCATATTAATTGTAAAGAAATAATATTATCTGATTATAAAGATATATTTGACACATTAGATGGAAATACTTGGATTGAAGGTAGAATGTGTGCATTTAAAATAAAAAAAGGAAGAAAAGAAGAATTCAAGAAACTATTTAATAAGTACTTTAAAGAAGATTTTATATTGAAAACAAAAGAAGAAGTAATTAAAGAGCAATTATTTGGAGATGGTATAGAAAACAAATACTTTAGAGGTTCATTAGGCGATTATTTTGCACTGGCAGTATCTAATAAATATTTTAAATATACAAAAGCAGGAGATTATTTCAAATCCGCCCATGCTGGATTTACTATTGATGAAATGAAAATTCCATTAATAATTATAGAAAAATAAATTATAAAATACTAAAAAATATTTGTAAGGAAGACCATAGGGCTTCCTTACATCACTTAAGACCTTAGACTTAAGTGAATAAAATAAACAAAAATAATTGACAAAACAAATATTTAGTCATATAATTAATACATATTTAAAAGCAGTGAGAAGGACAAGATTATACACATTTTATTTATAGAGAGTTAGTGCTTGGTGTAAACTAATAATAAAAATATATAATTACTACCTTTGAGTGAAATGCAAACATTTCCGGTTAATACCGTTATCAAAATTAAGACCAAAGAAGGATGGCACCGAGATATATTCTCTCCTTCAATAGGTCTTTTTTTCATTAAAGGAGGTTTTAAAAATGAAAAATAATTATATTCCAGTAGAGGTAGAAAAAGAAGGAAGAAAAGAAATTTGCAGCTTAGATATAACTAACTTAGGACTAGAAGAACTAATAAAATTGAAGAAAGAATTAAATGGCTTATCAGTAAGTTGTTTAGATGCAGTAATTTATGGTAGAACATGTACATCAACATTTATGCATCAAATGAATAAAGAAAGAAAAGAAACAGGAGAAAGAATTTATAAAAAGAAAATGAGAAGAAGAAATGAAAATAAATCAAGTTTAAAAAGGAGATAGATAATATGATAAATATTAAAGAAAATGAAGAATTAAACAAATTAAATCATTCTTGTGCACATCTTTTAGCCCAGGCCGTAAAACATCTATATCCAAATGCAAAGTTTTGGGTAGGACCAGTAATCGAAGAAGGATTTTATTATGATATTGATTTAGGAGATAATGTCATAACCGAAGAAGATTTACCTAAAATAGAAAAAGAAATGAAGAAAATTTCAAAAGATGGTAAGAGAATAGTAAGACATGAAATAAGTAAAGAAGAAGCATTAGAAATGTTTAAGGACGATCCATACAAAATTGACTTAATATCACGCATGGATGAAAATCAGCAAGTTATTTCTTGCTATACTCAAGGTGACTTTACTGACCTTTGTAGAGGACCACATGTTGATACAGTTAAAGAATTAAAATATTTTAAATTAATAAAATTTAGTGGAGCTTATTGGAAAGGTGACGCTAAGAATAAAATGCTCCAGAGAATATATGGTGTTTGTTTTAAAACTGAAGAAGACTTAAACAAATATTTAGAAGAACTTGAAGAAAGAAAAAATAGAGATCACCGTAAAATAGGTAAGGATTTAGATATCTTTATGAATCATGACCTAGTAGGTAAAGGAATGCCTCTTTGGCTTCCAAATGGTGCTTTAGTTAGAAAATTACTTGAAAATTATATCTATCAAAAAGAACAAAAACTAGGTTATAAACACGTCTATACTCCATGTGTTGGAACAGTTGATTTATATAAAACTTCAGGACATTGGGATCATTATCAAGAAAATATGTTCCCATCTATGAAAGTTGATGATGAAGAATTTGTACTAAGACCAATGAACTGTCCACATCATATGTTAATCTATGGCAATACCATTCATTCTTATCGTGAACTTCCTATCAAAATAGGTGAATTTGCAACAGATTTTCGTTATGAAGCTTCAGGAGCAGTAAAAGGGCTAGAAAGAGTAAGATGTATGTGTCAAAATGATGCCCATCTCTTCGTAACACCAGAACAAATTAAAGAAGAATTTAAAGAAGTCGTAAATTTAATATTAGATGTTTATAACGATTTTGGTCTAAAAAATTATAAATTTAGATTATCATTAAGAGATCCAGAAGATAAACATAAATACTTTGATGATGATGAAATGTGGAATAATGCTGAAGATAAATTAAGAGAAGTACTAAATGAACTTAATGTCGATTATGTCGAAGCCATAGGAGAAGCTGCCTTCTACGGGCCAAAATTAGATGTTGAAGTAAAACCAGCCGTAGGCCCTGAGATAACATTATCTACTTGTCAATTAGATTTCCTTTTACCAAGAAGATTTGAGTTATTTTATATAGATAAAGATGGTCAGAAAAAAACTCCAGTAGTATTACATAGAGCTATATTTGGAACATTTGATAGATTCACAGCCTTTTTACTCGAAGAAACTAAAGGTGCTCTTCCATTATGGTTATCACCAGTACAAGTAAATGTCATACCAGTAAATAACAATTATCATTTAGATTATGCAAGTAACATCTTAAATAGCCTAAAAGAAAAAAATTTTAGAGTTGAGTTAGATGCTAGAGATGAAAAATTAGGCTATAAAATAAGAGAATCTCAGACAAAGAAAATACCATATACACTAGTACTTGGTAATAACGAAAGAGATAATAAAACTATTACTTATCGGAAATATGGCGAAGAAACAACAACTACTATCTCCTTAGATGAATTTATAAATATGTTAAATAAACAAATAAAAGAATATAAATAATAAAAAATGTAAAGTAGAGTAATTACTTTGCATTTTTTCTATCTATTTGCTATAATATAAGTGGAGGTACCATGGAGGATAAAGCACTTGAAATATTAAAAAAATTAAATACTTCTGGTTATGAAGCTTATATCGTTGGAGGCTATACAAGAGACTACTTACTAAATAGAAAAACAAATGATATCGATATCTGCACGTCAGCTACTCCCAAAGAAATATTACAGTTATTTGATAATGTTATTGTATCAGACATGCAATATGGATCTGTAGTTATTGCATACAAAGGTTGTAATTTTGATGTAACAACGTTTAGAAAAGAAATAAAATACGAAAATAATCGAAAGCCAATTAAAATAAAATATATAAAAGATTTAAAAAGAGACTTATTAAGAAGAGATTTTACCATTAACACATTATGCATTAATAGTAAAAGAGAAATAGTAGATCTTTTAAATGTCAGAGAAGATTTAGATAATAAAATACTAAAGACAGTAGGTAATCCTAGATATCGTATTAAGGAAGATTCCCTTCGTATTTTAAGATGTATAAGATTTGCTACTATTTTAGATTTTGAAATTGAGCCCAAGACAAAGCACTTTTTATCAAAGTACGGTTACCTATTAAAAGATTTATCGATGAATCGTAAAAAAGAAGAACTAGATAAAATTTTCTCGTCTAAAAATAAAGAAAAAGGTCGAAAGCTTTTAATTGAACTAAATCTAGTTAACCATTTAAATATTACCAAATTAAATAACATAGTTATGTGTACTGATCTAATTGGAATTTGGTGTCAGTTAGAAGTAGATGATATTTATCCATTTACTAAAGCTCAAAAAGAACAAATTCTTCTTCTTAGAGAACTTCTTAAATATGAAGAATTAGATAATTATTTATTATATAAATATGGATTATATTTATGTACTGTCTACGCTGATATAAAAGGATTATCTAAACGAAAATTAAATACCAAATATCAAAGTATGCCGATACAATCTAAAAAAGATATAGCTATTTCTAGTGGAGATATTCCTAAAATACTATCTAAAAAACCGGGAAAATATATTAAAGAAATAATGCATGATATTGAACTAAAAATTTTAGATAACAAACTTAATAATAATTATAATGAAATAAAAGAATATATATTAGATAATTATAGTAAATAATTTATATACTATGCATCTTGTAATAGATGCATTTTTAATTTACAAAGACATAATAATTACTATGAAATGTATTTTATTATTGCTAAGTTTAATATTACTTACTTCCTGTAAGTATTCTCCCGTAGTAGAGGACTATAACTATCTTGAAAATAATAGCCTTCGTTTTATTAAAACTAATGAAGATGTATCAATTCTAATAAATAAAGATGATAAATATTACCTTCTTCTACTAGAAGAAGATAATATTGATATTGAAGTTGATTATCTAATAAAATACAAAGATATTAATACAAGTATTAAGGCAAAAAAAGAGTATCTCCTAAATAAAAATATTTTAATTGATGATCTATACTTTAAAATAAATGATAAAATAGAAATAATAATAAATAACAATGATTTTTGTATCTATTTAAAAGAACTAGATAAAAATAATTACTCTAGTTGTGATTTCTTATATTTATATAATCCAGATGATAATTTTTATATAACCATTAATAATAATTTAAAAGTCTTATTTACCAATAGTCATACTAAGTTTAATTACCAATTTATGCTTCATCTTGCCGACGTCTGGATTGATTCAGCTACAGTAGACTCTTCTTCTTACACGACAGTTACTATAAATGAAGAAAATTTTGAAATAAGCTCCTTCGAAATAAGAGGAAAAACTATTCACAAAAAAGAAAAATCATAGTATAATAATCTCAAGGTGAAAAGATGAAAAAGAAACTTTTATTATCAGTAATAATTGTATTAGTCACAGTAATTATAATAGCTTTAATAGTTATCTTTTATCCTGTTATAAAAAATAATCATTACCAAAATAAATTAAAAGAAGATATCTATGAAAATACTAGTATCACTAACATAACCTATTTAAATAAAGATAATAATTATTATATTGTAAAAACAGACGAAAAAGTAATAGTCTTAGATTTAAATTATGATGAAGTATATAGTATTAATATTTCTGAACTAATAGATAGTAACTTTGATCTTACATATCGCCTAAATAATTTATATTACAAGGAAAAAATAAGGGAAAAAGACAAACTAACTTATAATTTTTATGATGTCAAAAATTTAGAACTTGTCTATACTTCTAGAGTGGGAGGTGCTTAGTATGGAAGAAATTGAGAAAATATTAAAAGATAGGCCAATTATTTTACCTAGATTTCTTTTTAACTATTATATAAGGCTTGGCATTACTGCTGAAGAATTAATAATATTAATTTTTATTATTGATAAAGGTGATAAAGTAGTCTATAATCCTGAATTAGTGGCTGGTTCTCTTGGTATGGATAAATACAAGGTAATGGAGCTTTTAAATAGTCTTAATGAGAAAAAAATAATCTCTATTACAGTTGAAAAGGGTAAAGAAGGTAAAAGTGAAGAGTATATTTCTCTAGATTTACTATATAAGAAAATAACTAATATTATTATTGATAAAAAAGAAGAAGAAAAAACTCTAGATAATAGTGATATTTTTTCTATTTTTGAAAGTGAATTTGGTAGACCTATATCATCGATGGAATGTCAAATAATAAAAGGATGGATTGATGATAACTTCTCTCATGAATTAATCATGGAAGCATTAAAAGAAGCCATTTATAATGGTGTAACAAGTCTTAGATACATTGAAAAAATATTATATGATTGGCGAAAGAAAGGATATAAAACTAAAAAAGATGTAATGGAAGCTAAAAATAAGTATCGTGAAAGTAAAAAAGAAGTAAAAGATGTCTTCTACTATGATTGGTTAAATGATGATTAATAAAATAACTACCTATTTAGATACTTTATATCCTAATCCTATCTGTGAACTCAAATATACTAAAGATTATGAATTATTAATTGCCATTGTAATGAGTGCTCAAACAACCGATAAAAGAGTCAATATGGTAAATGAAAAATTATTTACTAAATACGATAGTTTAGATAAATTAGCTTCTGCCAAAGTAGAAGATATTGAAGAAATAATTAAACCCATTGGCACTTATAAAAAGAAAAGCATTTTTATTAAAGAAATAGCTTCTAAATTACTCGAAGATAATTTAAAAAAAGTCCCTGATGATCCTAAATATTTAGAAACTCTTCCAGGAGTTGGAAGAAAGACTATCAATGTCTTTTTATCAGTTATATATGAAAGACCCGCTATTGCGGTAGATACCCATGTTGAAAGAGTAAGTAAGCGTCTTGGACTAGCTAAAGAAGATGATACTGTCTTAGAAGTAGAGCAAAAACTAATGAAAAAGCTTCCTAAAAATAAGTGGAGTAAAATGCATCATCAAATGGTTTTTTTTGGAAGATATAAATGTAAAAGTAGAGGTCCAGAATGTAATAATTGTCAGTTGAAAAATATATGTAAATATTATAAGCAAATAAATTCTAAAAAAAATAATTATAATTATAAATAATATGTAAAATAGAGAGGAAAAACATTTTTACTTTCCTTTTTTTGTGTTATACTATAATTAGTTTAAAAAAGAGAGGTATAAATTATGTGCGGAATAGTAGGATTTGTTGATAAATCCAAAAATAAGAAAAAAACGATTAAAGCGATGGCTGATTTAATAAAACATCGAGGACCAGACTCTGATGGCTACTATGTTGATAAAAATATTGCTTTAGGCTTTAGAAGACTATCTATAATCGATCTAGAAGGTGGTAATCAGCCTATCTATAATGAAGATAAAACTAAATTAGTTTTTATGAATGGTGAAATTTATAACTATAAAGACTTAAAAGAAGATTTAATATCTAAAGGCCATACCTTTAGTACTAATGCTGATACTGAAGTATTACTTCATGGTTATGAAGAGTATAAAGAAGAATTACTCCAAAAACTAAGAGGTATGTTTGCTTTTGTTATATATGATTTAAATACTAAAGAACTATTTGGAGCAAGAGACTTCTATGGTATAAAACCACTGTATTATTATTTGGATGAAAACGAATTCATGTTTGGTAGTGAGATAAAAAGCTTTTTAGCTCATCCTAATTTCAAAAAAGAATTAAATAGAGATATGCTTGAAGATTATTTAACTTTTCAATATAGCGTTGGTGAAGATACTTTCTTTAAAAACGTATATAAATTAAGACCAGGTCATTATTTTAAATATAAAGATGGTAAACTAGATATAAAAGAGTATTATAGCATTAGCTTTGAACCTGATAATACAAAGAGTGAAGAAGAATGGAAAGAAGAAATAAGTACTCTTCTTAAAAACTCTGTTGAAGCCCATAAAGTAGCGGATGTTGAAGTAGGAAGCTTCTTATCTAGTGGTGTTGATTCATCTTTTATAGCCACTTCTGCTGATGTCGATAAGACATTTACTGTTGGTTGGGATAATAAAAAATATAGTGAAATTGATTATGCTAAAGAACTATCTGAAATGATTGATGTCAAAAATATCAGTAAAAAAATAAGTAAAAAGGAATACTTTGATAATTTCGCTCATATCCAGTATTTTATGGACGAACCACTAGCAGATCCTTCCGCTATAGCTTTGTACTTTGTTGCGGGTATTGCTTCACAAAATGTCAAAGTAGCATTATCTGGTGAAGGTGCCGATGAAATATTTGGTGGCTATAATATTTATCACGAACCATATTCTGTAAGTTGGTACTACAAGATTCCATATCCTATTAGAAGATTATTAGGTATCTTAGTTTATCCCGTAAGACATCATCGTGGGTTTAACTTTATCTATCGAAGAAGTCATAAACTAGAAGATAGATATGTTGGCAATGCTTTCATGTTTGAACCATCAGAGACAAAGAAAATTCTAAATTACAAACCTAAAAATAAAACCTATAAAGATTTGACTAAAGATTACTATGCTAAAGCTAAAAATTATGATGATGTTACCAAGATGCAATATATTGATTTCAATTTTTGGTTAATAGGAGATATACTTTTGAAAGCAGATAAAATGTCGATGGCTAATTCACTTGAAGTAAGAGTACCATTTTTAGATAGAGTACTGATAGATACTGCTAGAAAAATCCCAACCAAATATAAAATAAAAGATGGTAAGACAAAATATTTATTTAGAGAAATAGCCCATAGTATTTTGCCAGAAAAATGGTCTAATAAAAAGAAATTAGGCTTCCCTGTACCAATTAGAGAGTGGTTAAAGGAAGATGATACTTATAATTTAGTTAAAGATAAATTTAGTAAATCAGAAGAATTCTTTAAACCCGAAAAAATAATTAAATTATTAGATGAGCATAAATCAGGTAAAAAAGATAATAGTAGAAAAATATGGACTATATATTCATTCTTAATTTGGTATGATGAATATTTTGTAAAAAGATAAAAATACTTATATAGACATATATTGAAAGCTAATATATATATAATATAAATTTTAAAGCAAGTTAGTCATAATTTGCTTTTTTAATACCTTAATTATGTTATAATAATACTAAATGTTAAATATAGTTGCTAAATTTCCAACTAAAATAGGTAGAATGCAACCACTATAAAGTGTATAATTACTATGTGAGGTGAAAGAATGAGTTTAGGACAAAGATTATTAGATTTAAGAAAATCTAAACATTTATCCCAAGAAGAGGCCAGTGAAAAATTAAATGTTACAAGGCAGACAATTTCTAAATGGGAAACAGATCAAAGTACACCAGATTTTGATAAAATTATTCCATTATGCAAATTATATGGAATAACATCTGATGAATTACTAACTGGAAAGAAGGAAATTGAAAAAAAAGAATCTGAAGATAATGAAAAAGATTTTAATAAGAAAAGAGCTAGAGGTATAGCCATATCAGTTTTATTATATTTCATATCATTAATATGGATTATGATTTCAATACCTGTACTAGAAATTAATCCAGTTGTAGCAACAGCAGTATTTTTATTAATTATTGGACTTGCTACTTATTACATAGTTTATATTTCTATTACTTATAACAAAAAAGCAAAAGATAAAAAGGAAAATAAATTAATAAAAAAAATTGATAATATTTTACTATTATTAACATTAGTAATTTATTTATCTGTAAGTTTTATAACTATGGCTTGGCATATAACTTGGCTATTATGGCTTGTATATGCCCTTATACTTAAAATAATAAAATTAATTTTTTCCTTGAAAGGTGAATGTGATGAAGAAGAATAAAAAAATAACAATAGTTTTAATTATATTTCTAACTATATTGGCAATTGCAATTATATCGCTAATGGTAACAATGATAACTAGAAAAAATAAAAATTGGAATTTTAACATTTTCAATAAAGATAGTAGCCAATTGGTATTAGATAAAATATATAACACAAATTTTAATAATATAAATATATACTCCTCAGATGGTAATATTTATATTAAAGAATCATCAAATAATGATGTAAGAGTTGTCATCTATGGAAATAAAGAAAATACAAAAGTAAGTACTGATGATCAGAACTTATCAATTGAAATAGAAAACAATAAATGCTACGGCTTTTGCTTTAATAATACTATATCTAAAATAGAAGTATATTTACCCAAAGAATATGCTAATCTAATTAAGATAGTAAATGATTATGGTGATATACAAATAGGTAATTTTAAAAATGCTACAATAGATATTGAAGAAGAATCTGGTGATATTTTTATCATGAATGCAAATATCATTAGAGCAAGAAATAAATACGGCGACATTAAAATAAATGAAACCATCCAAGCTAATATTTATGCATCGTCTGGAGATATTAATATTGATTTTGTTAATGATGCTATTGTTAAAAATGAATATGGAAAAATTGCAATAGAAAATATATATAATTATTTAGATTTAAATAATAATAGTGGAGATATAATAATTAAAAATATCATATTAAATAAAGACTCTATTATAAAAGACGAATATGGAGATATAGAAATTCAAAAAACAAACGATATTTACATAAATGCAAGATCTGATTTAGGAGATGTTAAAATAAAAAATAATAACCGCAAATCAGATGTAACTCTAAGCATAGAAAATAATAATGGAGATATTACAATAAATAATTAATGAAAAAGGCAAATTAATAATAACATTTGCCTTTTCATTATAAATAATTTTACGAAAAATATATAATATTTCCAAATTTTATGATATACTTATGTAAAGTAGAGAGGTAATTATGAAAAAAATATTATTAACTTTAATCTTATTCATAGTAAGCTTTGGTATGATTTACATGCCAGTAAAAGCTGATTCCGGCTGGGATTCTGATTACGATTCTGGAGGCTGGGACTCAGGTTCTTCTTGGGATTCAGACTCTGATTGGGATTCAGGCTCCAATTGGGACTATAGTTCTGGATCAAGCTATAGCAGTGGTTCTTATTCATCAGGTGGATCCCTCCCATCTGCCATAGTAATAGCAGCTATAATAGTTATCGTTGTTGTAATAATATCAAAAAACAAACCAAATGGTGGTAGTGGTAGCAAAAACATAAGTAAAACTTCAAATAATTATAAAGATATAGATGTATCTAAAATAACCAGTATCGATCCTGATTTAAATATAGTAGATTTAAAAACGATGGCCTTTAATACTTATAGAGACCTTCAAACCGCTTGGATGAATTTTGATACAGATACAATAAGAAAACTCACGACTGATGAGATATATAATATGTATAGTAGCCAGTTAGAAACCCTTAAATTAAAAAAACAGAAAAATATGATGACTGATATAACTCTTGAAGATGCTAAAATCATCGATATTAAAAAAGAAAATAATGTAGTAACATTAAGTGTCTATTTAAGAGTAAAGTGCTATGACTATGTAATAAAAGAAGCAACAGGAGAAACCGTTCGTGGTAAGGATAAACAAAAAATTAATATCGAATATGTATTATCCTTTGTAAAATCTGCCACAAATACCAATAAAGAAGAGAAGTGCCCTAATTGTGGCGCTCCAGTAGAAATAAATAGTTCTGCTACTTGTCCATATTGTAATAGTACTTTAGTAAAAGAATCTAGCACTTTTGTTATGAGTAAAAAGACCTGTGTAGGTCAGTCATTAGATAGGTAGGAGGATTATAATGAACGAATTAAATGTTGCCATGTTTAAAACCAAAGTAGATAACATTTTTGTAAAACTATATACTTCTATAATGAAAGAAGACTTAAGTGAAGTATCACATTTTATTAAAGATACTTTGGAAAATGAAATAACAAATAAAATAAATACACTAAAAAGTCAAAATAGAAGGCAAATGTATGATGAAATTAATGTTAAAAATACTAATATACTAAGTAGAAACATATTAAATGATAAAGAAGTAATTGAAGTAGAAATAATTTCTAGATACATGGATTATATTATCGATAGAGATACTGGCGATGTCGTATCAGGTGATGATACAAGAAGAGTAGAAAAGAGAAATATATTAGTATTTGAAAAAAAACTTAATACCAAAGACATTTGCTTAGTAAGAAAATGTCCTGGTTGTGGTGCTAGTATTAGTGTTAACTCATCTGGAAAATGTGAGTATTGTGGTTCTATCTTCAACTGGGAAGATTATGACTATGTATTAGTGTCAATAAGAGTAAACTAATAGAAAAATATCAAATATTATGTTATAATAAATTTATAAAAGTAAAGTTTTTAGAAGGAGGAAATAACAATGGGATTAATAAAAGCTTTTACACAAAGTACATCTTCGTCTCTCGGAGATCAATTTAAGGAATATGTAACATGTCCTACTATGGAAAGTGGTGTCTTAGTACAAAGAGGAATAGTACATCATGGTGAAGGAAACAAAAATCCATCTGCTAATATCATAACTAATGGAAGTGCTATTATGGTACCTGAAAGTACTGCTATGATGGTTGTAGAAAATGGCAAAATATTAGAGTTTTCTGCTGAAGCAGGAACCTATACATTTGATAGTGGTACTGAACCAAGTATTTTTACCGGTAGCTTTGGAAAAGGAATAATAGACACAATTAAAAAAATCGGTAGTCGTACAACTTTTGGTGGTCAAACTGCTAACGACCAAAGAGTATACTATGTAAATTTACTCACTCTTACAGGAAATAAATTTGGTTCACCACAGCCTAAAAAAATAACTGATGATAAGTATGGCATGCTCGAAGTAACATTCTTTGGCGAATATGCTATTAAAGTAGATAATCCTGCCACATTAATTCAAAATGTAATCGGTTCAAATGCCAAAGATACAGTTTTATATTCAGATATTCTAGAAGATCAATTCAAAACTAAATTTGTTGAAAAATTAACACA
>JBJEEA010000052.1:31017-73796 GCA_051872635.1 Bacilli bacterium | reverse complement strand
ATTCAGATATTCTAGAAGATCAATTCAAAACTAAATTTGTTGAAAAATTAACACAGGCTATTACTGTCGTAATGCGTAAACATAAAATACCATTTGGCGATATTGGTATGTACGGTAGTGACATTTCTGCTGAAATGAATAATTTACTAGATAGTGATTTAGTTTCAAAATACGGTATAAAAATATCAGACGTTGCTATTGCCGATATCAATTTAACCGATGAATCAATGAAGAGAGTATCTAAGATTGATGATGCCACTATCTTTGCTGACAAAAATCTTCAATCTGGCCTAATGGCCGAAGCCAGCGCTGAAGCTTTAAAAAATGCCTCTTCAAACCCAAATGGTTCTATGATGGGCTTTATGGGAATGAATATGGCAAATAGTGCTGGATCTACAATGATGGGTGCTGTTGGTCAAACCTCTAATAATTCAGAGCCAAAAGAAGAAAGAATTATGCCAGAACCTGGAAGTTTATTTGCTAAGAAAGAAGAACCAGTAGAAGAAGTAAAAAATGAAGAACCAGTAGTAGCAACTCCAACTGAAGAAAAAACTCCTGCTGAAGGATTAAAATTCTGTCCAAATTGTGGAACTCCAACCAGTGGTGGAAACTTCTGTGGTCATTGCGGTAATAAACTAAAATAAATATAGAGATAGTGACAAAAAAGTTACTATCTTTTTAAATTAATGTATGCTATAATATCAAAGAGGCAGTATAATATGAATAAATTAGGTATAAGTAATAAATTTGATATTGAAAACATAGAAAGAAAAATAGTAGAATATAAAATGAGCATTCTTGATAATAGATTTACTTTTAATGAAAAAGGAATAGGATTAGAATATTTAAGAAAATTACACCACTTTCTTTTTGGAGATATCTATTTTAATGCAGGAACTTTTTCTGAGAGAATAGATGAAGAAGTTATCAAAAGAGCTGAGAAGATAATTTTTGATATTTATGGTTTATTAGAATATATTAATTATGAAGAAATCAAATTAGAAATAAATAATAAATTGGATGAACTAATAAATCTGCAATTATTTGATGATGGTAATCATAGAGTAGTAAATAGCTACTTCAAATTAATTATAGAACCATACATAAAGGATAATAAAGTAAAAGATTATTGTACGAGGAGATGACTGACATGACTGATATTGAAATAGCAAGAAGCATTATTCCAAAAGATATTACTGAGGTAGCAAAAAAACTTGGAATAGAAGATAAAATAGAATTGTACGGAAAAAATAAAGCCAAAGTATCGTTAGATTTACTAAATAATAATAAAAAAAGTAAACTAATATTAGTAACAGCAATTAATCCTACCCCTATGGGAGAAGGCAAGACAACAGTATCTATATCACTATCTGATGCTTTATGTAAATTAGGTAAGAAAAGTATACTTGCCTTAAGAGAACCATCTTTAGGACCAGTATTTGGTGTAAAAGGAGGGGCAACAGGTGGTGGATATGCACAGGTAATTCCTATGGAAGATATAAATTTACATTTCACTGGAGATTTCCATGCCATAACTACTGCAAATAACTTATTATGTTCAGTAATAGATAATCATATTTATCAAGGTAATAGTCTAAATATTGATAGAGTAACATTTAAAAGATGCTTAGATTTAAATGATAGGCAGTTAAGGGTCATAAATACTGGATTATCAAACGAAAAAAATATTATACCTAGAATAGATGGCTTTGATATAACAGCAGCTTCTGAAATAATGGCCATTTTATGTCTAAGTAAAGATTTAGATGATTTAAAAAGAAGATTAGGAAATATAGTCATTGGTTATAATAAAGATGGTAAGGAAGTAAAGGCAAAAGATTTAAAAGTCGAAGGAGCAATGACTGTTTTATTAAAAGATGCCATAAAGCCCAATTTAGTAGAGACTCTCGAAGGAAATCCAGCCTTAATTCATGGGGGACCATTTGCTAATATTGCTCATGGATGTAATAGTATAATAGCAACAAATATAGCTATGTCACTAGGAGATATTACCGTAACAGAAGCAGGTTTTGGAGCAGATCTAGGAGCAGAAAAATTCTTAGACATAAAATGTAGAAATATAAGTATTCATCCTGATGTTGTTGTACTAGTAGCTACAGTTAGATCTTTAAAATATCATGGTGGTATGCCTAAAGAAGAGATAACAGAAGAGAGCATAGAATACTTAGAAAAAGGAATGAATAATTTATATAAACATATTAATAATTTAAAGAATATCTATGGGCTAAATGTTGTTGTAGCTATAAATAGATTTAGTACTGATACTGACAAAGAAATTAGGTTTCTAGAAGAATCTCTAGATAAAATAAATATAGATTATGCTACAACTAATGGCTATTCTCTAGGTAGTGATGGTAGTATTAATTTAGCTCAAAAGGTTTTAGATAATTTAGATAAAAAAGATAACTTCAATTATGTTTATGATATAAATGATAGTATTAAAGATAAGATATATAAAGTAGCCACCAAAATATATGGAGCTAAAGATGTAGAGTATTCTAGAGAAGCAGCAGAAGAATTAAATCTTCTTGAAAAAGAGCATAATAATATACCAATATGTATAGCTAAAACACAATATTCACTATCAGATGATCCTAAAAACTTAGATCCTAAAGAAGATTATAACATTCATGTATCTAATGTTATTCTAAAGGGAGGATCAGAATTTATTGTAGTCTTAACAGGAAACATAATGACTATGCCAGGATTACCAAAAGTACCTAATAGTGAAAACATAGATATTATAGATAATGTTATTGAAGGAATATTTTAATTATTCTTTCTTTTCTTTTAATAATATGATAAAATACTAGAGAAAGAAGGAAGAAATATGAAAGTGGGAATATGTTCTTTAGGATGTAAAGTTAATATATACGAGAGTGAATTGGTAGCAAATATATTAAAAAATAATAATTATGAAATAGTAGATTTTGAAGATAATGCTGATATATACATCATAAATACTTGTAGTGTTACTAATGAAAGTGATAAAAAATCTAGAAAGATGATAAATAGAGCCAAGAAAAATAATCCTAATGCTATTATTATCGTAATGGGTTGCTATAGCCAAGTTAATGCTGAAGATATTGCTGCTGATATAGTTCTAGGCAATAAAGATAAATCAAAGATAGTAGATATTATTGAAGAATATAAAAAGACTAAAGAAAAGAAAAAAATAATTTACGATTTAACAAAAGTAGACTTTGAAAAAATGGAGATAAATAATTTTGATAATCATACAAGAGCCTTTGTAAAAATACAGGATGGTTGTAATGCCTTTTGTTCATATTGTATAATACCTTATGTAAGAGGTAGAGTAAGAAGCAAAGCACCTGAAGATGTAATTAATGAAGTAACTACATTGGTAGAAAAAGGATATAAAGAAATAGTCTTAACAGGTATTCATACAGGTAGATATGGAATAGACATAGATACTAGCCTTGAAGAATTATTAAATAAATTAGTAAAAATACCAAATATATATCGAATAAGATTATCATCTATTGAAATAAATGAAATAACTCCTGGCATAAAAAACTTAATAAAAGAAAATAAAATAATAGCTAAACATTTACATATACCACTTCAGTCAGGTAGCAATAAAATACTTCGCCTTATGAATAGAAGATATAATAAAGAAGAATTTTTATCCATGATAGAGGATATTAAAACCATTGAAGATATATCTCTTACCACAGACTTAATTGTAGGATTTCCTAAAGAGACAGAAGAAGAATTTAATGAAACAATAGATACCTTAAATAAAATAGGATTTACTAAAATACATACATTTCCTTATTCTAAAAGAAAAGGAACACCAGCGGCTTCTATGGAAGGGCAAGTACCTCCTGAAGTAAAAAAAGATAGAGTTCATACTATCTTAAAACTATCAGATAAAAATGAACAAAATTACTATGAAAGTAAAATAGGTAAAGTCTATGATGGTGTAGTAGAAGTTCATTCAAATAAAGAAGTTCTAGTTCATACTTCTAACTTCATTCCTGTTATTATAAATGATAATGTAAAAAATAATGAAATAGTAAAAGTTCAAATAACAGATGTTAAAGGTTTAAAAGTATATGGAAAAATAGTTTAAATAAGACAACTATTATAATTAATCATAAAAAGAAAATTTTAGTTAATAGAATTCACTCTTTGATAGTGAATTTTTTAACTATTAGTTAACCAGAAATAAAACCTTAACTTATTATGGGAAATTATGTTTTTGTGTTGACATAAATATTTGTAGATGCTATAATTTAGAACGTCAAATATGTTTAGAATTTTACATATAAGCATATTATATAAAGTGGAGGTCTTATGTTAAAATTATTAAAAAACTTAGAGAAAAAAGACTGGATATATGCACTAATTTGTGCTGTATTAGTAGTCATTCAAGTATGGTTAGAACTTAAAATGCCTGATTATATGTCTAATATAACACAGTTAGTTCAAACTAAAGGTGCCGCTATGAGTGATATATTAAGAGAGGGCGGTTATATGCTACTTTGCGCTCTAGGTAGCTTAATATCAGCAATAATCGTTGGATATTTCGCTTCCAATATAGCAGCCTCTTTCTCGATGAAAACGAGAAAACAAGTCTTTACTAAAGTAGAAAATTTAGGTATGGAAGAAATAAAGAAATTTTCTACTAGTAGTTTAATTACAAGGACAACCAATGATATTACTCAAATTCAAATGCTAATAGCCATGGGTCTGCAACTTATGATTAAAGCTCCTATAACCGCTGTATGGGCTGTCACTAAAATATTAGGTAAAAGTCTTGAATGGAGTCTTGCCACTGCTGTAGCAGTTGTTATCCTACTAATAACAATAGGTATTCTTATGATAGTAGTAATACCTAAGTTCAAAGTAGTTCAAGCACTTATCGATAGGATAAATACCGTAACGAGAGAAAACTTAACTGGTATTAGAGTAGTAAGAGCCTTTAACGCTGAAGGATATCAAGAAGATAAATTTGAAGAAGTAAATACTAAACTAACAAATCAGCAGTTATTTAATCAGAAATGCTTTAATATATTAAATCCCATTATGTATTTAGTCATGTATTTCTTAACTTTAGTTATTTATTTTGTCGGAGCTATTCTTATTAAAGATGCTAATATGGGTGATAAAATAGTCTTATTTGGTGATATGATTGTCTTCTCATCATATGCTATGCAAGTAATAATGTCCTTCTTAATGCTCGCTATGATATTCATGATGGTACCTAGAGCCAGTGTATCTGCTAAAAGAATAAATGATGTTTTAGATACCGATGTAAGTATCAAAGAAGGAACAGTAGATAAAAATAAAAATAATCTTAAAGGAACAGTTGAATTCAAAAATGTATCATTTAAGTACCCAGATGCCGATGAGTATATTTTAAAAGATATATCGTTTACCGCTAAAAAAGGAGAAACAGTAGCTTTTATTGGATCTACCGGTAGTGGTAAATCAACATTAATAAATTTAATACCGAGATTCTATGATGTAACCGAGGGAGAAATATTAGTAAATGGTATAAATGTCAAAGATTACACCGAAGAGTATTTAAATAATATCATCGGTTATGTTCCTCAGAAAGCTGTTTTATTCTCTGGAACAGTTGAGTCAAACATTACTTATGGTTCTTCCAAAGATGGTAAGCCAAATAAAAATAAAGTAGAAGATGCCCTAAAAGTATCACAAGCTTATGAATTCGTATCAAAATTAGAAGGTAGTGAAAAAGCACATATTGCTAGTGGTGGAACCAATGTCTCTGGTGGACAAAAACAAAGACTATCTATAGCTAGAACAATAGCAAGAAATCCTGAAATATATATATTTGATGATTCCTTTAGTGCTCTTGATTATAAAACTGATAGCATCTTGCGAAAAGAACTCAAAAAATATACTAAAGATGCTACAAGCTTAATCGTAGCTCAAAGAATTGGTACAATCATGAATGCTGATAAAATAATTGTTTTGGATAAAGGGAAATGTGTTGGTATTGGTACCCATAACGAACTTATGAAAAAGTGTAAAGTATATAAAGAAATTGCTTTATCACAAGTAACAAAGGAGGAGTTAGAAAATGCATAACGAAGATAGTAGTAGAAAAAGACATGGCCCTCCTGGAAAAGGTATGAATGCTGCCGAAAAACCTAAAAACTTTAAAAATGCCATTGTAAGATTAGCTAAAAGTTTAAGTAACTTCAAAGCCTTAATCATATTAGCTTTAGTATTAGCAGCTCTCTCTTCAATTTTATCTTTAGTATCACCTAATTTACTATCTGATTTAACTGATACAATATCAGATGGTTTAGTTATAAATACTGATAATATGAAAAAATTAGAAGAAGATTTAACTACCAATGTTAATGAAGAAAATATTAAAGATATAATAGCGGGTATTTTAAATTTAAAATTAGACCAAAATATGGTATATAAAATAAATGTATCTGATATTAGTTCTGAAGATAAAATATTATTTAATAATGCTTTAAATAATATCACCAGTGATAGTGAAAACGCTTTTAAATATATAGGTGAACTTCCAGATAGTATATTAGATATAATATTTGAAGATAGCGAATATGAAGGTGTTCTAGTTATCAAAGAAGATAAAATATCTTTCATAAAAGCTATCAAAGATATAGATTTAAATGGCAAAGATTATAGCTTTATTGGTAATCTTCCATCTAGCATAAATAAAATATTATTTAAAGATAGCAATATAGAAGGTATAAATATAACTACTGAAGATAAAGTAGCATTTATTACTACTATGTCTCAAATAACTGAAGATACCACTACTAATGAAATATATAAACTAGTAGATACTCTTCCTGATAATATTCAAAAATTAATTAATCCAGTCATGGATATGGATACTATTAAAAGAATATCCATTATCTTGGCAGTTTTATACATAATAAGTGCCATATTTAGCTATATTGAAGGTTTCTCTATGATAAATGTTGCTAATAAATATGCTAAAAAATTAAGAACAAGTATATCGAAAAAAATAAACAAATTACCATTAAAGTTCTTCGATCATAATTTATCAGGTGATATCTTATCAAGAGTAACAAATGATGTCGATACCATAGCTCAGTCACTAAACAATAGCTTATCGACATTAGTATCCGCTAGTACATTATTTATTGGTTCTATAATTATGATGTTTGTTACAAACTGGGTAATGGCAATAACAGCCATCTTAGCAAGCCTAATTGGCTTTGTCTTCATGTTCTTAATTTTAGGAAAATCCCAAAAATATTTTGCTGAAAGACAAGTAGAGCTCGGAAAATTAAATGGCTATATCGAGGAAGTTTATTCTGGATTAAATGTTGTTAAAACATGTAATGCCAAGAAAGAAACCGGAAAAGAATTTGACAAATTAAATAAAAAAGTATATGACTGTAATAGAAAAAGTCAGTTCTTATCAGGAATGATGCAGCCAATTATGGGCTTTGTAGGTAATTTAGGATATGTAGCAGTATGTGTTGTAGGGGCTCTTCTTGTATCAAATGATATGATTTCATTTGGTGTAATCGTTGCCTTTATTATGTACGTAAGACTATTTACTAGCCCTTTATCACAGATAGCTCAAGCTATGACTAGTCTTCAGACAACTGCTGCTGCTTCCGAAAGAGTTTTTGAATTTTTAGATGAAGAGGAAATGGCAGAGGAATCTCATTTAGTTAAAAAGCTAAATAAAAACAAAGTAAAGGGAAAAATTGAATTTCAAGATGTTAAGTTTGGCTATGATGAGGATAAAATTATTATCAAAGATTTTACTGCTTCAGCAAAACCTGGTCAAAAGATAGCCATCGTCGGCCCAACTGGAGCAGGAAAAACAACTATGGTAAATTTACTTATGAAATTCTATGATATAAATGATGGCGATATTAAAATAGACGATATATCTATAAAAGAATTATCAAGAAGTAATGTCCATGAACTATTTACAATGGTTCTTCAAGATACTTGGCTATTTAATGGCACTGTTAGAGAAAATATTGTCTATAATAGAAAAAATGTATCAGACAAAAGAGTAGAAGAAGTATGTAAAACTGTAGGAGTAGACCACTTTGTCAAAACACTACCTAATGGATATGATTCTATTTTATCTGATAACGATAGTGTATCCGCAGGTCAAAGACAATTACTTACTATTGCTCGTGGTATGATCGAAGATGCTCCATTCTTAATTCTCGATGAAGCCACTTCAAATGTTGATACTAGAACAGAAGAATTAGTTCAAAAAGCTATGGATAAACTTATGGAAAATAAAACATCATTTATAATAGCCCATAGATTATCTACAATTAAAAATGCCGATTTAATTTTAGTTATGAAAGATGGTAATATCATCGAAACCGGTAATCACAATTCATTAATGAAAAAGAATGGCTTTTATGCTAACTTATATAATTCACAATTTGAAAGTATAAAGTAAAATAAGTGCAATCATTTTTGGTTGTACTTTTTACGTAAATTTTATGTAAATTAAAATGAAAACTAAATATTGTTAATTGCAATAAGAAAAAAATTATTTTATAATAAATTTATCTAAATAGGAGGATAAAGATGGAAAGAAAAAATACCGGGTTAAAAGTTTTGGTTGTCATATTAACTATTTTAGTCATAGCTCTAGGAGGCTTTATTATCTATGATAAAGTGTTAAAGGAAGAAACTATTGAACCAGATATTTTAGATGATATTGATAATAAAGAAATAATTTATAATTATAGTGATATTAAAGGATTATATACTGCTCATGAAACTGTGAATATAGATGGTTTAGAAGAAGCTCAAAATGCTAGTTATACTTTATATTTATGGGAAAATGGTACTTTTAAATATGAATATGGCGTTTTTGCTCCTATGGGCGTAATTGGTAATTATACTATTGTAGATGATGAAATAAGACTTAATTATTTATTTCAAACTAGTAGTGATGTTAGCTTAACTCCAATTGAAGGTGATAAAGTATTAAAAATAAGTAGTGATAGTTCTATATTAGATAGTGATTACTATTTTAAAGAAAATACAAATAATGTTGAAGAAGTCAAACTAGTAAAAGCAAATGCAGAAGAAGAAAGCAATTATAAATATAATATTTATAATATTTTATCAAATTATGATTACGTTCATCCAAGTCAAACGACTGATTAATGTAAGCATAAAATAGAAATGTAGCTAGTTAAGTTACATTTCTATTTTTCTTTATTTTAATATTTTTTCTTTAATTTTATCTATATTAGTAAAAAATAAATTTAAGTCATTTTCTTTTTTTTTACCTTGATAAATATACCAATATAATATATAATTAAATAAGGAAACTAGGTGATAAAGTGAAAAAAGTATTACTTTGTATTATGGATGGAGTAGGAATAACTAAAGAAAAAAAATATAATGCTGTCTATAATGCTAATACTCCAAATTTAGATAAATTATGGGATAGTTATCCTAGCTGTCTTTTAGAAGCATCCGGAGAAGCAGTAGGGCTACCTAAAGGTCAGATGGGAAACTCTGAAGTAGGGCACACCAATATTGGTGCAGGACGTACTGTCTATCAATCATTAGAATTAATAAATAGTAAAATTAAAGATAAAACCTTTTTTGAAAATGAAGAATTCTTATCTGTCATAAATCATGCTAAAGCATGTAATTCAAAATTACATTTAATAGGGCTTTTATCTGATGGTGGAGTTCATTCACATATTAATCATTTATTTAGTCTCTTAGAATTAGCTAAGAGAGAAAAATTAGAAAAAGTATATATTCATATTTTTACTGATGGAAGAGATGTCAGTCCTACCAGTGGTATCAAATACATTGAAGCTTTAGAAAAGAAAATAAAATCTTTAGGTATTGGAAAAATAGCTTCAATCGGAGGAAGATACTACGGCATGGATCGTGATAATAGATGGGATAGAATAGAAAAAGCTTATAAAGTATTAACTGAAAGATCAGAAGTAAGAGAAGTAAAAAAAGTATGGCAAGAAAGTCAAGCTAAAGGCATAACTGATGAATTTATAGTTCCTACTTCTACTTGCAATGATGGTTTAATTGAAGATAATGATGGGGTAATATTCTTTAACTTTAGACCAGATAGATTAAGAGAACTTGGAAGCGCTCTTTCAGATAATGAATATAAGTGTTTTGAAAGAAAAAAAACCCAAAATTTAAAGATAGTAACTATGATGCCAGTATCTGATACCGTAATCTGTCCTTCAGCTTTTAAATTACAAAAATTAGATAATACTTTAGGAGAATATATTTCTAATTTAGGTTTATCTCAACTTAGAATTGCTGAAACCGAAAAATATGCTCATGTTACATATTTCTTTGATGGAGGCAAAGATAAAGTATTTGAAAACGAAAAAAGAATATTAGTACCTAGTCCTAAAGTAGCTACTTATGATATGAAACCAGAAATGAGTGCCACTATGATTACTGCTTCTTTAGTTAGAGAAATAACTTCTAATCATGAAGACTTAGTTGTCTTAAATTTTGCTAATGGTGATATGGTAGGACATACTGGTGATTATGAAGCAGCTCTTAAAGCAGTAGAGACAGTAGATACTTGCTTAGGAAAAATATTAGAAAATATCTCACTAGAAGAATACACTCTTATTGTAACAGCCGATCATGGTAACTGTGAGGTTATGCGAAACAAAGATGGTACAATTAATACAAGTCATACGACTAATCTCGTTCCATTTATTATTACTGACAAAAAATTAAAACTAAATAATGGATCACTAGGAGATATAGCTCCAACCATTCTCTACTTAATGGGACTTGATATTCCTAAAGAAATGACTGGTAATATTTTAATAAAAAATAGAAAGGTAGTAAGATAATGTTAGATTTATTAGATAATCCCACTTTTGATAACGAAAGAAATATTTTAAATGCCGATTTATTTGTAAGTAATTTAAAAAATACCCTTAAAGCATTTAAATTTAATACCAAGATTACCTATGAAGTTTATAGAAGAACTACTGTATATCATATATCTTGGAATGATGATAAAACTTATAATAATATACTAGAGTTTAAAAAAGAAATTGCTTTAGCTCTAGGAATAAGGACAGAAGAATTAGAAATTCAAAAAATTTCTGATAATGAAGTTGAAATAATGGTTCAAAATATGAAATTAGAGCCTCTTTCACTAAAAGAATTATTAAGTGAATTTAAGAAAGATGAACACTTTAAAATTCCTCTTGGCTTTAATCAGTATGACAAAATAGTCTCTCTTGATTTAGACAAAGATAAAAGTTTATTAGTAACAGGAGTAACGGGGACCGGTAAAACAAATTTGTTTAATAATATTATTATGAATATATTAATAAATTACCCCAATACCAAAATAGTTATTTTAGATTCTCAAAGTATAAATTATAATATTTATCATGATATCTGTGAAGTTATCAATAATGAAGATGATATTATAACTAAAATAAAAGAAATAAGAAGAGAATTTGAAAAAAGAATAAAAAATGGTAATAATGAAAGATTAGTAATACTAATTGATGAAATATATGAAATAATTAAGAATAATCCTAGTGTTAAAAATGATATCAACTATCTATTAGAACTAGGTAGTATAACTAATATAAATTTAATAGTATCTACTGATTCAATTATTTATGATGATATTTACGATTTATTTAGTAGAAAAAACACTTCCAAATTGAGCTTCTATCTAACTTCAAGAGGAGAATACAATATGTTTTTAGGAAAAGTAGTTACTGAAGATTTAAATAAAGATGGTATGTTTCTAGATATGGATAAAAACCTAACTAGAATTAGTGTTCCACTTATTTCTGATAAAGAAATAGAAAGAGTAGTGGAGTATGTCAAAGAAAAATAAAAGAATACGAAAGACAAACAAAAAAAGAAACATTTTAACTATCATTTTGTCTTTTTGTGATGTTATTGCTATAACTTTTCTTTTTCTTCTCTATGGCCCTTATCATGGCTTTCAAGACTTTTTAGTTACGACTGCTATGACGACAATGAATCATCAATATCTAGCCACTACTTTTTATTCAGATAGACAAATAGAAAAAATATTAAATAGAAATAAAATAATTGAACCAGAGGGAAATACTGATACAAGTCTTATTAATATTGAAGAGCAAGATTATATTGATGAATATGATAAAGAAGTGCTAGATCGGGATAAAAATGATATATATAAAATAATTGAAATAGATGAGGGAGCATTTAATGGTTATATGGCAGTAATTTACGATCCATCTAAAATAAAATTAGTAACTAGTAAATACTTAGGGTATAATGGGGAATATTTAGTTGATATGGCCAAGAGAGAGAATGCTGTTGTTGCCATTAATGGTGGTGGCTTTATTGATGTAGGAGGACAAGGAAATGGTGGAAATCCAGTTGGAGCAGTTATCAAAGATGGTAAAATATTAAATGATAATTCTAGTGAATATGGTAAAGGAATAATCGGTTTTACAAATGATAATAAACTATATCTAGGAAAAGTAAGCGCTAGTGAGGCTATTAACTTAGGAGTAAGAGATGCTGTTGAATTTGGTCCATTCCTAATTGTCAATGGTGAAAGCGCATTTATAAATGGTAATGGTGGTTATGGCTATCATCCTAGAACAGCAATAGCTCAAAGACAAGATGGCATTGTATTATTTTTAGTTATCGATGGAAGAAGCATAAAAAGTAGAGGAGCCGATCTAAACGAAGTAGTCGATATATTACTTCGTTACCATGCCTATAATGCTGCTAATTTAGATGGCGGTAATTCAAGTGTATTAGTAGTAAATAATAAAATAATAAATCATCCTTATAATTGGGATAACAGAGAAGAAACAAGACCAATACCTAATGGATTTATAGTAGTAAAATAGTAGTGCTAAAAAAGTGATTACTTTTTTCTTGCTACTTCAAAAACTTTCTTTTTATAAAAAAAGCATTAATGACTATGAAAATACAAAAAAATATGATAAAATATTTTATAGATTGAAGGTGAGGTTAAAAATATGAATTATAAAAAATATGATGTCATTGTAATAGGAGCTGGATTTGCTGGCGCTACTATAGCGGAGAGAATGGCAAACGGAAGTAATAAAAAAGTTCTAGTTATTGATAAACGTGAACACATTGCTGGGAATATGTATGATTATAAAGATGAAAATGGGATAATCATACATAAATATGGACCACATTTATTCCATACAAACATTAAAGAGGTTTATGAATATTTATCTAATTTTACACAATGGTTTAATTATGAGCACCGCGTTTTAGGAAAAGTTAATGGAAAATTTGTACCAATTCCATTTAATTTAACATCTATAGAACAAAGCTTTGATACAAATAAAGCTGAAAAATTAAAAAAATCCCTATTGGAAGAGTTTGAGTTAGATAAAAAAATACCAATTTTGGAATTAAGAAAAAGTCGTAATGTCGAAATAAATGAACTTGCTGAGTTTATTTACGAAAATGTCTTTTTATACTACACATTAAAGCAGTGGGGTCAAAAGCCTGATGAAATAGATCCAAATGTTACAAATAGAGTTCCAGTATTTTTATCTAGAGACGATAGATATTTTCAGGATAAATATCAATATATGCCACTTGGTGGTTATACACAATTAATTAAAAAAATGCTTGATAATAAAAATATAGATATTAGACTGAATACTAATGCAGTAGATTTAATAAAAATAAAAGATAATAAAATATTAATTGAAGGTGAAGAATATAAAGGAAAAGTTATATATACAGGTGCAATAGATGAATTATTTGAATATAAGTATGGAACTCTTCCATACAGATCTCTAAATTTTGAGTTTGAAACTATTAATAAAAAGTATTATCAACCTGTGGGAACAGTAAATTATCCTACTAAAGAAGATAAATTTACAAGAATAACTGAATATAAACATATGACAGTCCCTAATTGTGCTTCAAATAAAACGGTAATAATGCGAGAATATCCTTGTAGTTATGATAAAGATGCTACAAGTGGAAATATTCCTTACTATCCAATAGAAAATCAAGATAGTCTACATCTTTATAATAGATATCTAGAAGATGTACAAAAAATAAATAATTTATATTTATTAGGAAGATTAGCACAGTATAAATATTACAATATGGATTTAGTAATAAATGAAGCATTAAAACTTTATGATGAATTAAAAGGAGAGTTATAATATGGCTAAAGTAAGTATAATAGTACCCATATATAATGTAGAAAAATATTTACCAAAATGTTTAGATAGCTTGATAAATCAGACATTTAAAGATATAGAAATTTGGGCTATAAGTGATGGAAGTCCAGATAATAGTGTAAGTATAGTAAAAGAATATTCAAAAAAAGACAAAAGAATAAAATGTATCGAAAAAGAAAATGGTGGCTACGGTTCGGTATTAGAATATGCTATTCAAAAAATTACAACAGAATATTTTTTAATATGTGATCCAGACGATTGGCTAAGAGAAGATGCTGTAGAAATTTTATATAAAACTGCTACTAAAAATAAAGTTGATTTAGTAGTAGGATCAAAATATTTAGTTTATAACGATAACGAAGAAGAGGTATACGATAATTCTAAACTTAATTATTTTGATATCGAAATTGATGATGGCGTTGTATACAATGATATGGAAAAAGCTTTTTTCTTAACACCTTCACCACATTCTAAATTATATAAAACAAGTAAAGCAAAAAAAATTAAATTTCCTCATAAAGTTAGTTTTACAGATTTTCTATTATACACAGTTTATATTAATAATTGTAAAAATTTTATATATTTAGAAGAGGGATTATCTTATTATTTAGTTGATAGACCCGGTAATTCAATGACTGATATTAATCCTAGAATCTTTGATTATCATATGACAGTATTCAAATCTATAATGGAACAAATGGAAAATTGTAAAAATTCTAGCTATTACCTTAGAATGTTTGATCAATTTAGATATGTTAGCAATTTAGTTAAAGATATTAATGATAGTAATGTAAAGAAAGAAAAAAGAAAACAAATTTATGAAATGCTACTAATACTTCAGAAATATAAAAGAGAAATTAATGAGTGCAATTCACTATATAAAAGCAAAAAAGTTAGGGAATTTAATAAATTGCTATTTTGTAAGATAACTCGAAAGTATTTTTATAATAGATTGACTAGATAGGTGATATTTTGAAAAAAGATAAAATTACTGTTAATTATTTGTATAATGTTGCATATCAAATTTTAACTATGTTGACACCAATCATTACTGCGCCTTTTTTAGCTAGAACTTTGGGAGCTGACAGCCTAGGCGTACATACTTATACATATTCTATAGTTTATTGGTTTTTACTTTTCGGTATGATGGGTGTTAGTTTATATGGAAATAAAGAAATAGCTAAAGTATCTAATGATAGAGAAAAAAGATCTCAAAAATTTTCTGAAATATTTACTTTTCAATTTTTAAACATGCTTATATCTCTTGTTATATTTTATATAGTATTTAATATCATTCATACCGAATATAAAGCAGCATTTATGATTCAAGGTTTAATTATATTAGCAAACGCATTTGATATATCTTGGTTTTATTCGGGAGTTGAAAATTTTAAAAAGATAACCTATAGAAATTTTTTTGTGAAAATTGTTACTATTATTTTAATTTTAGTGATTATAAGAAATTCTAGTCAAACTTTAGTTTATATTGGTATTTCTGTATTTATGAACTTCGTTAGTACATTGATAATGTGGTTCAATATAAAAAAGTACGTAGACTATAAAATTCCAAAACTAAAAGATGTTTATAAGCATTTTAAAGAAACATTTATTCTATTCCTTCCTACTATTGCTACTACTGTTTATAGTATTTTTGATCAAACTATGATTGGTTTACTATATAAGGATGTAAGCGAAGTAACATTTTATAGCCAAGCTCATAAATTTGTTAATATGTTTCTATTTATTACTAATACCATTGGTACTGTTATGCTACCTAGAATGGTTAATACAAAAACTATTGATGGAGATGAAAAGGTAAAAAAATATACCCATAAAACTTTTCAAATTGCTCTATTTTTAGCTTTTCCAATTGCATTCGGCATAATAGGAGTAGCGCCTTACTTTATTCCTTGGTTTTTAACTGAAGAATTTACCAGAGTTGGTTATTTAATGCAAATTTTAGCCCCTATAATAATTTTTATTTCTATGACTAATGTACTAGGAATGCAATATTTAATCGTATTTGACAAATATAAACAGTATACAATTTCAGTAACTATAGGCTGTATCACAAATTTAATTTTAAATTTCCTACTCATCAAAGACTTAGGCGCTTTTGGTGCTGCAATAGCATCTGTTATTACTGAATTTATAGTATTTGTAATTCAATATTTTATGGTAAAAGATAGTTTCGATTTTAACGGTTGTCTAAAAAAATTCTTCAAATATTTATCTATGAGCGCTGCTATGCTTTTAGTAGTATTAATTATCGGACATTATATGGGTGTAGGCGTGTTAACAAATATCATTCAGGTTGTAGCGGGAGCAGGAATTTATATACTATTATTAGTTATTACTAAGGATGATATATTTAAGTTTTTATTAAAAAAATTGAAGGAAACTTTCTTTAAGAGAAAGGAATGATTTAATGAAAATATCATTTTTACAGTATTGGTATGATTATTTTGGTGGAATAGAAACTGTTAATGGTTCTTTAGCAACTCAGTTTTCTAAAGACGGATATGATGTTACTGTTTTATGTTTATGGAGAATGGGAAAAGGTGAATTGATAAAAGAACAAAATTATAAAAAAATATATATAAATGATCAACACAAAAGACCATCTTATAAGAAAATGGTTAATAATCTTTGTCATTTGAAAATTAAAAATGTTTTTTATGACATTAAAAAATTAATTATTTCAAAGAAAATAACTAACAGTGATTATAAAAACTTTTCCCTAGAAATTCAAAAGATAAATCCTGATTATATTATTGTCTCTAGTTATGAATTACTTAGATTTATACCAAAAATTTATTTAAAAAAGTGCTATCTTCATATGCATAATGGATTTAGCTATTATTTCAATAATGATATAAAGTATAATAATAAAAAGGTAAGTAATGTACTATTTGAATACAGTAATAAAATTAATAAATTTATTTGGCTAACTCCTAATTTTATGAAATGCGCAATAGAGAAAGATTTAGATAATAGTACCTATATGTTTAATCCTGTTAGAATTAGTACTAATAAAACTAGTCCACTTGATGAAAAAAAAGTTGTTTTTATTGGCAGATTATCGAAAGAAAAAGGAATTGATAGATTGATTGACATATTTAATAAAAGAGATCCTAAGTATAAGGATTGGAAACTTTTAATATATGGTTCAGGTGATACTAGTAATTTGAAATTTGATAATAGTGTTAAAGAAATGGGGACAGTTTCTAATGTTGGAGATGCTTTAAAAGATGCTTCTATATTTGCTTTGACCTCTTATAGAGAGGGGTTTCCCATGGTTATTTTAGAAGCTTATGAATATGGTATTCCTGTTATTGCTTATGATTTTGAAGTCTCCTCTTCTGAGATAATTGTTGATGGGGAAACAGGCTATATCATACAGCAAGGTAACAAAGAAGAATACATAAAAAAATTAAATGAGCTTATGGGAAACAAAGAATTAAGATTAAAAATGGGTAAAAACGCTAAAGATTTTGTAAAAAAGTTTCAAAAAGAAGAAGTGGTAAAAAGATGGTATGAGTTATTTAAAGGAGAATTATGAAAAAGATAAGTGTTATTATTCCTGTATATAATGTTGAAAAATATTTAGCTAAATGTTTGGATTCTTTAATAAATCAAGAATTTTCTGATTATGAAATTATTGTAGTAAATGATGGTTCTCCAGATAATAGTCAAAGTATTATTGATTCATATGTAGAAAAATATCCTAAGATAGTTAAAAGTTATATAAAAGAAAATGGTGGACAGGGAAGTGCTAGAAATTTAGGAATTTCAAAGGCAAAAGGTGAGTATATTTGTTTTGTTGATAGTGATGACTTTGTTGAAAGTAATTTCTTAAATAGTATATATAATTTTGCTTTGCAAGGAAAATATGATGTTGTTGTTTTTGATTCATATAAAGTTTTTGATGACGGCAGGGAAAAACAATATGAAAAAGGATTAGTTGAATATTCTTCTGATATACAGATAAATTATATTTTATCATTAGCTGGTCCATGTAATAAATTATTTAAAAGAATGCTTTGGGTGGATAATAATTTAAAATTTATGGAGCAAACTATTTATGAAGACTTGGCTATTATTCCTACTATTGCAAAATATACTAAAAGAATTGGTTATATGAGTGTTCCTCTATATAATTATTTAATTCGTAGTAGCTCTAGCATGCATCAATTAACTTATTCAAAAAAAATGAAAGATATTTTTAAAGTAGTAGATAATTTGTATAAACAGTTAAATAAAGATTATCATGATGAATTAGAATATTTGTATATTATTCATTTGGTTCATGGGGCCGGACTTAGATTTATAAAATTTGATGAAGGTATAACCGATATTGATAAGATAAGTTCTACTATGAAAGAATTGTTTCCAAATTGGTATAACAATAAATATTTAAAAAAAGAATCTTTAAAATATAGAATAATATGTTACTTAATATACAAAAAGAAAATAAAAATTCTTAAAATTATTTTAAAATAAAATTATTAATAAGAGTGGGTGAAGTCTTATGAGAAAAATATTATTTGTAGTTGATGAAAGAAAAATGGGGGGAGTTTCCATTGTTTTAGAACAAATAATTAATTCTATATCTTCAAATGAATTTAAATGTGATATTTTAGTGCTTCATAACAATGGTGATAGATTAGAAAATTTAAAAAATTGTAATTTAATTTTTGGAACTAAATTTTTCGATGTAGTAGATATACCATTTATGGATTTAGTAAAAAATTTCAAACTAATTAAATTATTGAAAAAAATTTATTTAATATTCCTAATGAAAAGTGGTTTGATAAAATATAAAGTTATGAAAGAACGAAAAAAGATTATAAAAGATAATTATGATATAGAAATTTGTTTCAAAGATGGTTTTGGAACATATTTTGTTGCACATGGAAATACACCTATGAAAATTAAATGGTTACATGCTGACTATTCAAAGCATAATCCTGGTAGTAGATATAAAAAAAGTTATACAAATGCAGTAGATAAATATGATAAAATTGTTGCTATCAGTGAAAGTGTTGCAAATAATTTTAATGAAATTTATCATAAAGATAATATTACTACTATTATTAATAATTTAGTAGATATACCAAAATTAAAAAAAATCAAAAAGCATCCTAAAGAAAAGTATAATTTAGAAATAGTTACTGTTGGTAGACTTCATAAAGTTAAAGGTTATGATAGATTACTAGAAGTTATCTATAAACTAAAACAAGATGGATTATTCAATAATTGTGTCTTAAAAATAGTTGGCGACGGAGAAGAAGCAGACAACTTGAAAAAATATGTTAATGATAATAATTTAAATAAAGAAGTTATATTTTATGGTCAAAAGAATGATCCCTGGTACTATTTACAAAATGGTGATCTGTTTGTTATATCTTCTTATAATGAAGCCTTTGCTTTAACTGTTGTAGAATCTTTGACTATGGGAATACCTATTTTATCTACAAATTATTCTAGTGCTACGGAATTAATGACTAATGATTATAATGCTTTAATTGTCGAAAATAGTACAGAAGGACTGTATAATGGGTTGAAGAAAATTATTGAAAATAAAAAATATTTAGAAAAATTAAAGAGAAATGCTAAAAAATATTTCTATGATAATGAAAAAATACTAAAACTAATAGAAAATTTATTACGGAGTGATAATACATGATAAATAAAATTAAAGATAAGAGATTAATAAAAAAATTATTCATTTTAATGTTGATAATTCAACCCTTACTTAATTTAAATATTTTATATACAGATAAAGTTATGGATATTTTTAAATTTTCTCCATCAACTATTATTAGATTATTAATGGCTTTAATATTAGCATTTATGGTTTTTATTTCTAAAAAGAAAGGAAAACAAGAAAAATTTATATTTATATATACTATTTTATATGTAATTTATATTTTTCTTCATCATTATAATGCGATTTCATTTGCCGCTAATGTTACTGGAGAATATAAGTATTCTATTGTTAGTGAGTTATTTTACTTATTTAGAATGTTTATACCTGTATTAATTGTTTATATTACCGCTAATGTGGATTTAAACCATATGGATTTAAGAAAAATATTAAAGATTGTTATTTTATCTTTCTCTATAGTAATTATAATTAGTAATTTATTTACCTTTGGTATTAAGTCCTATGGATATGGAACCATAAAATATAATATTTTCTCTTGGTTTAATGAAAGTGGAGGGGTATATTCTGACTATTTGACTATTGGTTTATTTATTGGTACAAATAGATTAGGAGCATTACTAGTATCTTTGCTTCCTTTATCTATATATTATTATTTTACAGACAAAAAAAACTCTTTTATGGGAATTATCTTTTTACAAATTCTTTCTTTGATTATGATTGGAACTAGAACTGCTACTTATGCATTTATTCTAATTACACCAGTTATGATATTAATTTATTTGTATTTATCATTAGTTAGGAAAAATGTTGATTTTAGTACTAAGAAAATTATCATATTAGTCATCGTCTTTGTACTGTTTACTTTACTTGCTATTAATTCACCTGTTAATAATAGGGATGAATATAATGACTTGAATAATGCAGAAAAAACAAATGAAGTTTTAGAAGAAGAAAACAAAGATAAACTAGAAAAAATATTTGCAAAGTATGATAATGAATTTAAAAATAACTTACTTTGTACAAATTGTGAAGCTCAAGAGGAAATGGTAAACTTTATCGAGGAAAACTATAATAAATTATATATAAGTTATGAATATGCTAGTATTTATGATTATAAACATGATTACTTATTTTGGACAAATATAATAAATTTGCCATTTAGTGAAAGAAATAATGGACGAAAAATACAGTATTTAATAAGTGAAAGAATACTTGAACTTAATAATAATTACAATAAAGATAGATTATTTGGAATGGGATATTCTAGATTTAAGAATGCCGATTTGTATTTAGAACAAGACTTTTTAGTTCAATATTATACTTGTGGAATAATTGGAGTTATATTATTCATATTACCATATGTAGCATCTTTGATATGTGCAGCTATATATATAATTAAAAACTTTAGAAAGAAATTAGATTTTGATTTACTTACTTATTGTTTTTGCCTATGCTTATTTTTAATAAGTGGTTATATAGGAGGTCATGTTCTTGATGAAATGATAACATATACATTTATGTCTGTATTTTGTGGACTTATATTAAAAAAATGTTTTTCTAAATATTCAGACGATAAAATCGTTAAAGATGAAACTGATTTGATTAGTATCATTATACCTGCCTATAATGTAGAAGACTATTTAGAAGAATGTATCGAGTCTATTCTTAATCAACAAAATTTAGAATGTAATATAGAAATAATTGTCATTAATGACTGCTCTTCGGATGGAACTTTAAAAATATGTAACAAATATAAAAATGAAGGTAAGATTATTTTAATTAACAATAAAGAGAATAAACGACAGGCATATTCCAGAAATATTGGAATAAAAAAATCAAAAGGAAATTATATAGTATTTGTTGATAGTGATGATTTACTATATGATAATGCTTTAAGTACGTTATATAGAGAAATAAAAAAGACGGATGCAGATATGGTTATGGCTAGATTAAATTCATTTAACAGTAAAGGCTATTATGGATATTATTCTGACAAATATATGAATGTATATAAAAGTGGAAATATATATGATAATATGGAACTTATTAATTGTATATCCATTTGCAGTAAAATTTATAAACGAGATTTTCTTAGCGGTATTGAGTTTTTAAATGATACTTTTCATGAAGACAATTCATTTACTTTGACAGCATATTTCAAGGCTAAAAATATTGTTGTTTTACCTGAATATTTATATTATAGAAGAATTAGAGAAGATGAAAATAATTTGTCTACTATGCAAAAATTGAATTATAAAACTTTTGTTGATTTAATAAAAAATTATAACTATGTATTAGAAAATATTGATGGTAAAATTCCTAAAAGCCTTAAATTTTATATGATTAGAAAACTTGATAATACCATTATTAAATATGTAGACGAAAAGGAATATCAAAAGGCTCTAGATAATTTAACTGATTTTATTAATAAAAATTTTAACAGTAAAATGTATATTACATACCATAGAATATATTTTATAATGGTTAAGGTTTATGGAAGGATGAAGAAGTATGCCAAAAAAAAATAAAGTAATGTTTATTTGTAGTGTTGGAGGTCATTTAACTCAAATGCTAGAATTAAAAGAAGTATTTGATGATTATGATTATGTTTTGGTGACTGAAAAAACAGATGTTACTAAAGATATGAACGAAAAGTATAATATGGAGTATTTAGTTTATGGTTCTAGAAAATACTTATTAAAATATATATTTATATTTTTATTTAACATATTTAAAAGTTTATTTCTATTTTTAAAATACAGACCTAAGGTGATAGTCACAACTGGAACTCATACAGCCGTTCCAATGTGTTATATTGGAAGATTATTTGGAAGAAAAGTTATATTTATTGAAAGTTTTGCTAAAAGGACAAGTCCTACTTTAGCGGGTAGATTAGTTTATCCAATTGCTAGTACTTTTGTAGTACAGTGGGAAAGTATGCTTGAATTTTATCCTAAGGCCGAGTATTGGGGAGGTATATATTAATGATTTTGGTTACTCTTGGAACTCAAAAGGAACAATTTACTAGGCTATTAGATTATATTGAAAACTCTAACATTGATGATGAAATAATAGTCCAGGCTGGTCATACTAAATATGAAAGTAAAAAAATGAAGATTTTTGATTTTATTCCTTATGAAGAGATGAATAAATATATAAATAAAGCCGATATTATCATTACTCATGCTGGAACTGGTTCGGTACTTACGCCTTTAAAGAAAAACAAAAAAGTTATCGTATGCGCTAGACTACAAAAGTATGGGGAACATATAGATAATCACCAGCAAGAGTTAGTAGAAGTGTTAAAAGAGGAAGGTTATGTACTTGAGTTAGATGAAAATAATTCATTGGATGATTTAATAGTTAAAATAAAAAAGTTTAAACCTAAGAAATATGTAAGTAATACAGATAATTTCATAAAGAAATTACAAGATGACATAGATAAGCCTAAGAAAACAAAAAAGTTAAAAAAGATAATAGTGATTTTTTGCATACTAATTGTCATATTTGTTATTGCTTTAATAAATTATCTCAATTTGAATGAAGAACAATTACCTATTATTTATTACCATAATATTGCTTATCAAGATGAAATAGAAAAATATTCATTAGATCAAGGTTATACATTTAGTTTAGAAATATTCGAAGAAGAAATGAAGTACTTATATGATAACGGGTATACTTCAATTAATATGCAAGAGTTTTCATGTTGGAAACAAAAAAAATGTAAACTTCCAGAAAAAGCAGTTATGATAACATTTGATGATGGCTGTTATTCTTTAAAAGAATACATAGAGCCAATTTTGGAAAAATATAATTTAAATGCTGTGGCTTTTATAATAACTGATAGAGTTGAAGATATAACCTCTAATTATACGCCTGGAATCATAAAATATGTTGGAAATGATTATATAAAAAATAGTTCAAATATTTTTGAATTTGGCTCACATTCAAACGGATTACATTACCGTACTGAAAATGGTAATATGCCTATTGCTAGTACTATGACTGAAGAAGAGTTATTAAAAGATTTGAATACAAGTTATAGTATTTTAAATTCTAATATTTTTGCATACCCCTTTACTTATTTTGATCGCAATTTGATACACGCTTTAAAAGATTCAAAATATGAATATGCTTTAAGAATACATAACAAAAAAACATATCAAAACGAATCAAATTATTTGATATCTAGAATAGGCGATACCGCTAATATGGATTCATTCAAAAAAATATTTGAAACTGATACCTATGATCAGACAGTATTAGATAAAATAAAGGGAATATGGATTAAAATAAAATATATATAATATTGTTAGAAAAAAATTATATGAAAACATTTAAAATAAAGAATAAATTAAAAATATAAAAAACTTTATCGCCATATACTTTATTATAACTTTTATATAACTTTTACTGTATTATTTTTTACACTGAATTTCTCTCATTGATTTACTTTTTAAAGTATATATGGTAAAATATAAATGTTAGAAGAATCAATATTAGATAAATTTTTAAAAATACAAAAATTTATGATTTTATACATTTATTATAATTTTTATTAGTTTTATAATAACATGACGTATAATTTTAAGTTGCTTTTTAAGGAGGTAAATATTTATGAAAGTAGCAGTAGCAGGAACAGGATATGTGGGATTAGTAACAGGAGTTTCACTAGCCAATATAGGACACAATGTTACTTGTGTTGACATAGATAAAAACAAGATTGAAATTATGAAAAAGGGAATAAGCCCAATATATGAAGCAGATTTACAAGACTTAATGGTAAAAAATAAAGATAGATTAAATTACACAACAGATTATAAAAGTGCATATAAAGATGCTGAAGTAATTATAATAGGAGTTGGAACTCCAGAAAGAGCAGATGGTTCTGCAAACTTAGATTATGTTTATGAGGTTTGTAAACAAATAGCTGATTCTGTTGAAAGAGATTGTGTTGTTGTAATAAAATCAACAGTGCCAATTGGGACAAATGATGCAATTGAAAAATATTTAAAAGAAAATGTAAAAAATGGAATAACAATTAGTGTAGCAAGCAATCCAGAATTTTTGGCACAGGGGACAGCAGTAAGAGATACATTACATGCATCAAGAATAGTAATAGGTACTGAAAGTGAAGAAGCTAGAATAGTATTAGAAAAAATGTATGAGCCCTTAACAAAAGAACCATATAATGTTCCACTTCTATCTACTAATAGAAGGAGTGCAGAAATGATAAAGTATGCTTCAAATGATTTTTTAGCTTTGAAAATTTCCTATATTAACGAAATTGCAAATTTGTGTGAAAAATTAGGGGCAAATATAGAAGACGTAGCCAAGGGAATGGGATATGATTGCAGAATTGGAAATAAGTTTTTGAACGCTGGAATCGGCTATGGTGGAAGTTGTTTTCCTAAAGATACAAAAGCACTTCATTGGCTTTCAGTATCAGAAGGAGTGGAGTTAAAGACTGTCAAGGCATGCATAGAAGTAAATAAAAACCAAAAGATTAGATTATATCAAAAACTTCTTGAAGATTTAAAAATATTAAAAAATAAAAACATTGCGATATTAGGCTTAACTTTTAAACCTGGAACTGATGATTTAAGAGAAGCTCCATCTATTGACAATATTGAGTTGTTATTAGATGCTGGAGCCAATGTTAGAGCGTATGATCCAATTTCAATTGAAAGTTTTAAGAAAAAAATTAATTACAAAATAGAAAATGATGGAACAATTGGAACAATTACATATTTTTCACAAATTGATGATGCCATAAATGGAGCAGATGCAGCATTGATTATGACAGAATGGCCTGAGATAAAAAATTATGATATTAATAATTATAAAAAGCTAATGAAAGTACCGAGAGTTTATGATGGAAGAAACTGCTATTCCTTAGAGAGTACAAAAAGTATTATTTATAAATCAATAGGAAGATAATATAGAATAAATAATTGAGATTTAGTTGATAATAAGAATGGTGATACTTATGAATAAAAAAAAGAAAAGATTATTACTATTACTTATATTAGGAATTATTATTTTAATTTTAATTATTTCCTTTTTTATTAATAAAAAAGAGGAATATAATGATTATAGTAGCTATTATAGTAAATTTGTTATTACTAATAAAGATGCTAAAATGTATATTTATGAAAATAATGAATATATTGAAAAAGGTATCATTTATAAAGGCACTATAATTGAATTAGATGAAAATTATGATAGTGAGTCAGAATATTTTAAAATTATAGACTTAGATAATAAATACTATATTAAATTTTCTGATATTGAAAAAAGCGATAATTATTATCAAGAATATAATAGATATAAAAATTACATAGTATTTAATGAAAATATAGTAACTAATGAGAAAACTACTTTTTATAAAGATGGAGAGAAAATATATACAATAAATGAATCTTTTAATTTACCAATTATTATAAAAGATGAAAATAAATTTTATGTTGAATATAATAATATGCTGCTCTATGTTTTAACGGAAGAGGTAAGTGAAATAATTAATAGCAATAATACTGAAGGAAAAAACACAAGTGGAGTAGGTGTACTTAATTATCATTTTGTTTATAAACCTGAGGAAGAAATCTGCAATCAAGAAATTTGCCATACTGAAGAGCAATTTAGAACACACTTATCCTATATAAAAGATAACGGTTACTTTACTCCAACTATGAATGAGTTAGAAATGTATATTGATGGTAAATTACAGCTTCCCAAAAGTGTTGTTATAACAATAGATGACGGAAGAAATGTTAATTTAGCTATAGAGATACTTGAGGAATATAAACTTAATGCAACTGCCTTTATTGTAACAGGAAGATATAATATGGAAACTGATTTCATAAAATCAGAGTATGTCGAAATGCATTCACACTCTCATAATCTTCATGATGCTGGAACTTGTCCACCAGGACATGGACAAGGTGGTGGTTTAACTTGCTTAAGTGATGAAGAAGTTTTAAATGATATCAAAATGACACGAGAAGCATTAAATGGCTCGACAGTATTTTGCTATCCATTTTATGAGTATACTGCGCATTCTATAGAATTATTAAAGCAAGGTGGTTTTACAATGGCATTTGCCGGTGAAACACCAGGGGCAAAAAACAAAGCAACAGTAGGTATGGATAAATTTAAAATTCCTAGATTTGTAGTAGTTACTTGGACTACAATGGATGATTTTAAAAGCTATCTTGCTGATGTTTAAATTGAAAGGAAATTTTATATGAAAATATTAGTAACAGGTGGAACAGGGTTTATTGGGAGTCATACCGTAGTAGAACTACTAAACTCTAATTATGAAGTAGTAGTAATAGATAATTTATCTAATTCTAAAATCGAAGTAATAGATAAAATTAAAGAAATAACTTCTAAAGAGGTAACTTTTTATGAAGGTGATGTTTGTGATAAGAGTTTGTTAGAAAAAGTATTTAAAGAAAACAACATAGATGCCGTTATTCATTTTGCAGGTTATAAAGCTGTTGGAGAATCAGTAAAAAAGCCACTTATGTATTATCGAAATAATATTGATAGTACTCTAACATTATGCGAAGTCATGAATGAGTATAATGTTAAGAATATTGTGTTTTCTTCTAGTGCTACAGTATATGGTACTCCAAAAAGTTTACCTATCAAAGAAGATTTTGAAGTTAATCATGCGACAAACCCTTATGGTGAAACTAAAATAATAATTGAAAGAATATTAAATGATATTTATATTGCTGATAATAATTGGAATATAGCACTACTTAGATATTTTAATCCAATTGGTGCGCATAAAAGTGGCTTAATTGGTGAAAATCCCAATGATATTCCTAATAATTTAATGCCATACATTGTTAAAGTAGCAAGTGGTGAATTAAAAGAATTATCTATATTTGGTAATGATTACGATACAATTGATGGCACAGGTGTCAGAGACTATATTCATGTTGTTGATTTGGCTAAAGCTCATATCAAAGCCGTTGAATGGACATTTAAAAATGAAGGAATTGATGCTTTCAATTTAGGAACTGGTAAAGGTTATAGTGTGCTAGAGTTAGTAGAAGCCTTTAAAAAATACAATCATGTTGATGTACCATATAAAATAGTAGGAAGAAGAGAAGGCGATATTGCTTCTTGTTATGCCGATGTAAGTTATGCTAAAGAAAAATTAAATTGGAGTAGTACCTTAGATATAGAAGAAATGGTAAAAGATGCCTATAATTATGCAAAAAAGAACATGTGATTGATAAAATATACATTTTGTTATATAATATAAATGTAATGTTTTTTAAGGAGTTGTAGTAAAAATGGAAATAAAAGATGCATTATTAATAGTATTAACGACATTTATATTTACCGCATTATTCATTCCAATCGTCAAAAAAATAGCTATATTTATCGGTGCAATGGATATGCCAAATGAAAGAAAAGTTCATAAAGTACCAATGCCTAGACTTGGGGGACTTGGTATTTATGGAGGTTTCCTTTTAGGATATATGTTATTTGGACAACATTCAGTGCAGATGAATGCCATATTAATAGGAAGCTTTATCATAATAATTACAGGAATATTTGATGACATTAAGCCAGTACCAGCTAAATATAAATTATTGGGTCAAATTGCTGGTGCAGCAATTATTCCGCTATATGGTGGAATACTTCTGCAAGATGTATCAGCTTTTGGAATATATTTAAATTTTGGTATTTTTGCTTATCCAATAACAATTATCTTTATAGTAGCTATAATTAATTGCATTAATCTTATTGATGGATTAGATGGATTATCATCTGGAATATCTAGTATCTATTTTTTAACTGTAGGAATTATTGGTATGCTTCTTAATAATTCTAATGGCCTTGATATAACACTTACATTTATCATGCTTGGAAGTACTTTAGGATATCTTTTACATAACTTTCCACCCGCTAAAATATTTATGGGTGACTCGGGAAGTATGTTCTTAGGCTATATAATCGCAGTAATAGCATTACTTGGCTTCAAAAACATAACACTAACTTCTTTTATCGTTCCAATATTATTACTTGCTATACCAATTATGGATACATTATTTGCTATTATCAGAAGATTAATTAATCATAAACCTCTTGGCATGCCCGATAAAAATCATTTACATCATCAATTACTAAAGCTAAATTTATCTAAGAGAAAGACTGTCCTAATTATATATTTAATAGATTTACTTTTTGCAATAGCATCTATTATTTATGCTGTGGGTAATAGGTTACTTGGAAGTAATAAATACGGTATTATAATTTACATAATATTATTTGTATTAACAATATTATTAGTAGTAAAGACAAATATTATCTGGAATCACGATAAAAAGAAAGAAAATAAAGAAGAAAAAGATAAAGTCTAAAAAAATACTTTGATAAAAAAATAAAGTGCAAAATTGTGTACTTTATTTTTTTACATTTAATTGACTACTAGTTTAAGTTATGATATTATAATCATTAATTATTGTAGAAGGGAGTTACGGTATGAATACTGAAATGATTAAAAAAGATACTATTAAAATAGAAGACATGATATATGAAGTAAAAGGTAAGCAAGTAATGCTAGATAGTGATTTGGCAAAACTTTACGGGTGCAAAAATGGCACAAAGTCTCTTAATTTAGCGGTTAGAAGACATATAAACAGATTTCCTGAAAGATTTATGTTTAAATTAACTAAAGAAGAATATTATAATATTCTAAAGTTTCAAAATGAAACCTTAGAATTAGAACAAGGAAAATATTCAAAATATTTACCATATGTTTTTACAGAACAGGGTGTTGCTATGTTAGCAACTATATTGAAAACAGATGTTGCAGAGAAAGTAAGCATTAGAATAATGGACGCTTTTGTTACAATGAGAAAATATTTGGGGACAAATAATTATAGTGAAAGAATATCTAATTTAGAAATGAAATATATAAGTCTTGATAATAATGTAAGATTAATTCAAAAATCGTTAGATGAACTAAGCTCCAAAGAAGAAAATAATCACATATTTTTTGATAATCAAATATATGATGCTTATTCGTTACTTATAAATATCCTCTCTAAGGCTAAGAAAGAAATTATAATTATTGATAATTATGCTGGTAAAAAATTATTTGATATAATAAAAGATATTAAAGTTAATATAAAAGTATATACTGAAAATATAGATGATATAGCTAAAGAAAAATATGAATTACAGTATCATAATTTGACTATTGTAAATACTGATATATTTCATGATAGATTTATTATGATAGATAAAAAGATAATGTATCACTGTGGGGCTTCGTTTAAAGATTTGGGTAAGAAATGCTTTTGTATAAGTAAAATAGAAGATGAACAAATAATAAAAGATTTAATTATAAGATTAGGGGATAGTGGATGAATGAAATAAATTTAAAAGATACTATTAAAATAGAAGACGTGATATATGAAGTAAGATGTAAGCAAGTAATGCTAGATAGTGAAATATCAGCAACCAAATGACACGACAAAGAATACTAGATTTAATTTCTTTTGAAAGTGTTAATAAAACTAATATAAAATTATTAATTATAAATTATAAATTGATTTATATAGCATTCGCTTATTAGAAATAAAACATAATCAAAGTTATTAAGTGAGTATTAAAATATTTAATTAGCAGTTGGATATGTTCTAATACATATCCTTTTATGGAAAGTTTTGTTCAAACTATTGACGATGATCATAATTTATGATATGATTTATATCGATTGGTACTCAGGAAACTTTCGAAGCCCTGAGTCGTTTTTTGTTAAAGGAAGTGAGTTATGAAAGAATATAAGAATTCTAATGAATTATTAGATTATATAATATCAAAAGGTGTATCTATTAATAATAAAGAAGATGCTTTAAACAAAATTAAAATTTATTCTTATTATTCAATCATAAATACCTATAAAGATGTTTTTAAGAATAAAAATAATGAATATAAAAAGAATGTATCCTTTGATGAAATATATGCTTTGTTTGAGTTTGATAAAAATTTAAGAAGTATATTTCTAAAATATTCATTAGAAATTGAGATAATTTTAAAATCTTTATTAGCAGAAACATTGTCTTCAAGGTATGGTATCAAAGATTATTTAGTTAAAGAAAATTTTGATGATACAGTTAATGAAACAACTATTGCTGAATCGATTAATGTTATTGAAGAAGAAATAAATAAGCAAAATGGAAAACATGAAGCAGTTACACATTATATATATGAATATGGATTTGTTCCACCTTTTGTATTAACTAAAATTCTAACATTTGGAGAATTAAGTAGATTATATGCTATGTTAAAACAATCAGATAGACAAAGTATAAGTAAAAACTTTAAATTATCTGATAAAGTGTTAAAGCAAATAATTATAAATATGACAATGATTAGAAATATATGTGCTCATAATGATAGATTATTTTCATTTCATAGTAAATTTAGAATATCATTTAAATATATTCAAAAAAATTATAATGAAAAATCAGTTAATATTTATATGATAATGAAGTGTATGGAAAGTTTATTACCTAAAGATAAGAAAAAAGAATTTGTTAAATTAATTAATAATGAAATAAAGACTTTAGATAGTAAACTTAAATCAATCAAAATAGATAATATTTTAAATATAATGGGTTTTTATAAGAATAATTAGCTTATAAAAGTTATATACTAATATTGATTGGTACTTATGAAACTTTCGAAGCCATAAGTCGTCAAATCTCTATGAAAAAGTCATAGGGATTTTTTTTGTAATAATACAGGTATGTTTAACAACATATCTTTTTTGAATTTAAGAATAGAAAGAGAAGTAAAATAGCACAAGTTGAGATTATTGCTGCTAATCTGAAACAAAACGTAATTAATTCTGTTAAAAAAATAATTAAAAGAGTTTGTGCTTATGCAACAGTAAGTATAGACTCCGAAGAATAATTAACAAGTTATAGTTCACAAATAAAACATTACTCAGCAAAGATTAAATCTAATCCTGATTGGGAATTTGTAGGAATATATACTGATGAGGGTTTAAGTGGTAAAATTGATATGATTATAGCAAAATCTATCTCGCATTTTGCTAGAAATACACTAGATACCTAAAAATATGTAAAACTACCTAGAGAACACAATATAGATGTATATTTTGAAAAAGAAAATATACACACTCTAGAATTTGATAGTGAAATGTTTTTAACTCTTTATAGTGAATTCAATCAAGAAGAAAGTGAATCAACATCTATGAATGTAAAAATGGGTTTAAATGCTAAAATGAAACGACGAGAACCTGTTGGGAATTAAAATTGTTATGGATATATTTGGAAAGAACAAATAAAGCAACTTGAAATAAACGAAGAATAAGCAGAAGCTGTAAGATTAATATTTGATTTATATATATCAGGTCTTGGTGGTAGAACTATTGCAAGGAAACTAAATGAGAAGGATATTCCTACTTACTTTGATAAGAAACGGAGTCAATTATCAATTAATAGAATTATTCGTAATAAAAAATATGTTGGTGATTTACTAGGACAAAAATATTATGTTGAAAGTTTAATTAACCATAAACGTAGTTTAAATTATGGAGAAAAAGAACAATATTATGTAAAAGACCATCATGTAGGTATTATTTCAAGAGATACTTGGAATAAGGCACAAGAAATATTAAAGAAAAGAAATTGATAAATTAAATATTGAATTAGATAAATATAATAGTAAACTATCAAAATTAGTAGATATGCAGTTAGATGAAATTATTGATAAAAATATTTATATTAAGAAAGAATAGGAAATCAAAATCCAAATAAATGATATAGAAACTAAAATAACAGAACTATTAAATCTTAAAAATACTAATAATGATATATCAAATAAAATTAAAGAGATAGAAAAGATAATGAATGAGCCTACTTCAATAAAAGAATTTGATAAAAAAATTTTTGATAGTATTGTAGAAAGAATTATGCTAGGAGAAATTGATGAAAATGGTAATAGTAATCCTAATGTAATAAAATTTATTTTAAAGACTGGTACAGAATATAAATGTGAAAATAACGGAATTGATGCAAGCGTGTCATTTGGTAGTTACAAGAAATTTAGCAATGTTATTTGGATATCAAACAAAAGATTTGAATAGAAATGTTAAAAATAAGATTAATAGATTTCCAAGCAATTATTGCTTTAAGCTTACTGAAGAAGAATATGATTCTTTAAGGCGTAATTTTTTCACCTTAAAGAATGGTCGTGGGGAACATAGAAAATATTTACCATATGTATTTACTGAATATGGGATAACAATGCTCGCGGGTATTTTGAAAAGTAATACTGCAATTAAGATGAGTTTACAAATTGTTGATGTTTTTATGGCAATGAAAAATTATATTAATGGAAGTTTATTGGAACAAAAACATTTTAATGAACTGACTATTAAAAATACAGAAGATATTAAATTATTAAAGGAATCATTAGATAAACTAAGCTCCAAAGAAAAAAATAATCACATATTTTTTGATAGTCAAATATATGATGCTTATTCGTTACTTATAAATATACTCTCTAAGGCTAAGAAAGAAATTATAATTATTGATAATTATGCTGGTAAAAAATTATTTGATATAATAAAAGATATTAAAGTTAATATAAAAGTATATACTGAAAATATAGATGATATAGCTAAAGAAAAATATGAATTACAGTATCATAATTTGACTATTGTAAATACTGATATATTTCATGATAGATTTATTATGATAGATAAAAAGATATTGTATCACTCTGGCGCTTCGTTTAAAGATTTGGGTAAGAAATGTTTTTGCATAAGTAAAATAGAAGATGAACAAATTATAAAATATTTAATTATAAGATTACAAAAGATATAAAATAAGTATTGAATTTATAGCAATAGCTTATATATAATAAATAATATTGTTTATTTTATAGACTTTAGGCTATAAAATACTAGGTAAGACCTTAGGCTTACCTAGATAAGTATAAATAATTTATTGAATGTTTTTGTTATATGTGGTATATTTAATATGATAGATGAGGAATGATAGTATGAATATAATTGATATAATTATTAAGAAGAAAAATAAAGAAATACTTACTGAAGAAGAAATAAAATATACCGTTGAAAATTTTGTAAGTGGTAAAGTAAAAGATTATCAAATGTCCGCTCTTTTAATGGCTATAGCCATAAATGGCATGACTGATGAAGAAACTATTTATTTAACTAAGTATATGATTTTGTCAGGAAGTACTTTAGATTTAAGTAGTTTAAATAATGTCGTTGATAAGCATTCAACAGGTGGAGTAGGAGATAAAACAACATTAATAATATCACCAATTGTCTCTTCGCTAGGTTGTAGTGTTGCCAAAATGAGTGGAAGAGGACTTGGTTACACCGGAGGAACTATTGATAAACTAGAATCTATACCAGGCTTTAAAGTTAATTTAAGTAAAGAAGAATTTACTCATGAAATAAAAGAAATAGGAATGGCTATAACTAGTCAAACTGAAGATATAGCTCTAGCCGATAAAAAAATATATGCCCTAAGAGATGTTACTGGTACAACTGAGTCTATACCACTAATAGCGTCTTCCATTATGAGTAAAAAAATAGCATCTGGTTCCAAAAATTTAGTATTAGATATCAAAGTAGGAGAAGGAGCTTTAATAAAGAATATAAGTGATGGAAGAACCCTCGCCAAGCTTATGATTAAAATAGGAAAAGCCCATAATATGAAAGTTGTATGTATACTTACTAACATGGATATTCCTCTTGGAAGTAACATAGGTAACTCTCTAGAAGTAGAAGAAGCTTTAAATATTTTAAAAAATAATACCCCAAATAATTTAAGAGATTTATGTATCGAGTTAGCTTCTTACATGGTATCATTAGGCCTTAATATTAACTATGGTGAAGCCAAAAATAAAGTACTTGAAGTATTATCTAATCAAACTGCCTATAACAAACTAATAGAATTTATAAACTATCAAGGTGGTGATATAACTAAACTTCCAAAGAGTCCTAATAGCTATGAAGTAAAGAGTAAGAAAGAAGGATACTTAACTAATCTATCATCTTTAGCTCTTGCCAAGCTTTCATATAATTTAGGAGCAGGCCGAAGGGCTAAAGAAGATCAAATAGATTATTCTGCTGGTATAATCATAAATAAAAATATAAATGATAAAATAGCAGTAGGAGATACAATAATTACTCTACACACAAGTAAAGATATACCTCTTATTAATGAAGAAGAACTATTTACCATTACTGATACACCGGTAGATAATTATAAACTTATATATGAAATAATAGAGGAATAATATTTACAAATATTTTAATTTATAGTATTATATAGAACATGAAAGAAGGTATAAAAATGAATAGTAATATAACTATGGAGAAAATGGTTAACCTATGTAAACAATATGGTTTTATATATCAAGGAAGTGAAATATATGGCGGTCTTGCCAATACTTGGGACTATGGTCCTCTTGGAACAAGACTAAAAAATAATATTAAAGATGCATGGCGTAAACGTTTTATTCAAGAAAGAGAAAATGCCTATGAATTAGATGCGGATATTTTAATGCATCCAAGAGTATGGGAAGCATCAGGCCATGTAGATTCTTTCGCTGATCCTCTAATTGATTGTAAGGAATGCAAAACCCGTCATAGAGCCGATAATTTAATTAATGATTACACTAATTCTTTCATCGGAGATACTCTTACAAACGAAGAAATGGTCAAATATATAAAAGATAACAAAATACCATGTCCTAAATGCGGTAAATGCAATTTTACCGATATCAGACAGTTTAAACTTATGTTTGAAACTTATAGAGGCGTAGTTCAAGATACTAAAAGCATTGTCTATTTAAGACCAGAAAATGCTCAAGGTGAATACGTTAACTTTTTAAATGTTCAAAGAAGTATGCGTGCTAAATTACCTTTTTCTATAGGTCAAATAGGAAAAGCCTTTAGAAATGAAATTACTCCTGGAAATTTTACTTTTAGAACCATTGAATTTGAACAAATGGAATACCAAACATTTTGTAAAGAAGGAGAAGATTCTACTTTATATGAATATTTTAAAGAATATGGTAAAAAATTCTACATGGATTTAGGTTTACCCGAAGAAAAACTAAGATTTCACGACCATGAAAAATTAGCTTTTTATGCTAAAGCTGCCTGTGATATTGAATATTTATTTCCATTTGGTTGGGGCGAAATAAATGGTACTCATAATCGTACTAACTATGATTTGACAAGACATACTGAATATTCTGGCATTAAACAAGAATATCAAGATCCTGAAACCAACGAAAAATTTGTACCATATATTATCGAATCGACATATGGACTAGATAGAACCCTTCTAGCAGTTCTCTTTAACGCTTATCATGAAGAAGTACTAGAAGATGGAACAACTAGAGAGGTTATGAAGTTTACTCCTTATTTAGCTCCATATAAAGTTTGTGTTTTACCATTAGTAAAAAAATATCATTCTGAAAAAGCCAAAGAAATATATAAAGAATTATCCAAAACATTTATGTGTTCTTATGATGAAACAGGAAGCATAGGTAAGAGATATCGTAGACAAGATGTAATTGGCACACCTTATTGTATAACTGTCGATGAAGATACTATTAATAATGGAACCGTTACTATTCGTGATCGTGATACTATGAATCAAATTACGATGAAAATAGAAGAAGTAAAAAATTATATTGAAGAGAGAACAAAATTCTAGTAAATTCTAGAAATTTCGTTCTTTTTCTTTACACCGATACTTTTTATATGTTATAATTTATATATAAAATAGTAGGTGATGATAGTGGAAGAAAAAAATAAACTAATCATTTCGTATATAGATTCTAAAGTAAAAGAAGTAGAAGAAATGTCAATGTTTGTCCCTAAAGAAAATGTTGAAAAATTATATACTATTTTTACCAATAGAGAAGAAGATATAAACATCATAAAAACTAAAATAGACTCTATTTTTACTAATAGTATTAATGCATATAGACAAAATTTAGAAAAAACAGGAAGTAGTTACGATGAAGTAATAGCAGTATATCAAAAAGTTGAAAAGATGAATAAAACAAAAGCTAAACTCTATCTAGCAGGAGCCATCGTACCATATATCTTACTAGGAGAGGACTCAAAAAGAAGACATAGTAATCTCGACCTATTATGTTCTAAAGAAGATATAAGAATGGTAAGAGAAATCTTTCGTACTAAAGATTTATATGATCCAAAAAAAGATAGCCTTACTTATACTGTTAATAATATCGATTATGGATTCGTCGTTACAGTTGATAAAGTAAAAGTAAATATAGCTGTTTTTGAAGAAGCAGATAATGGAATTATCGAATATAACTTCGATGATAAACGAAGGGTAGGAAGAATAAAGAATATTGCTGTAAAATTAAATGATTACATTGTCCCATATGTATCTTCCGATAATAAAAAATATATGACGTTATCTTTAGAATTATTAATTGCTAATAAATTACTTACAAATAGAGAAAAAGATAAGAAAGATATAGAAAAAATAAAAGAATGTAATGGTATAAGTGATGATAAGATTAAAAAAATACCTCTTCCTTTAATTAAAGAAGAAAAGTTAGTAGGAGATAATCTTGAATTTACTAGTACTATGCCTAGAATAAAGTTAGAAATACCCAAGAAGAAGAATGAAAAAGGATTCATAAATTTTGCTACAATACTATTATTAATAGGTATAGTTGTATGTATAATATTAGGTAGTTAGAATATAAGACTTGCAAAAGTCTTTTTTTTGTTATAATATATATTTTGTGATTTTATGAAAGAACTTGATAAATGTTTATTATGCCCAAGAAACTGTGGTGTAAATAGAAATAATAATGAATTAGGTTATTGCAAAGCCTCTAATAAGATGAAAATTGGTGGTTACCACTTACATTTATGGGAAGAACCAATTATAACTGGCTCTTATGGCTCTGGTACAATCTTTTTTTCTTACTGCAATTTAGGCTGTATTTATTGTCAAAATTACGATATTAGTTTTAATCATGTTGGAGAAGAAATAACAGTAGAAAGATTCGCAGATATCTGTCTAGAACTTCAAAATATGCAAGCTGAAAATATAAATCTTGTAACGCCTACTCACTATGTCCCTTTAATAAAAGAAGGACTTATTTTAGCTAAAGATAGAGGTTTAAAAATACCGATAGTCTATAACACATCCGGTTATGAAAAAATTGAAACTTTAAAATCATTAGAAGGTTTAGTTGATATTTATCTTCCAGATTTTAAATATTATAATAAAGAAGTAAGTAAGTATTCGTGCGTTAAAGATTACTTTGAAGTAGCTTCACATGCCCTTGAAGAAATGTATCGCCAAGTTGGAAAGCCAATATATAAAAGAGGAATATTAAAAAGAGGAGTTATTGTAAGACACTTGACACTTCCAGAACAATCTGATGATTCCAAAAAAATAATTAATTATCTTTATAATAAATATCATCATAATATCATAATTAGTATAATGAATCAGTATACGCCAGTAAGAAAATGTAAGTTTAAAGAATTAAATAATAAATTAACCAAGGAAGCCTATGAAGACTTAATAGACTACGCTTATAATATTGGCGTGCGAAATTGCTTTGTTCAAGATGAAGAAAGCCAAGATGAAAGTTTTATTCCAGTATTTAAAGGTGATAGTATAATATAACCCTTTTTTATATGTAAATGATGATGTATAACACTGCAATCAAATAATCCTATCAGTATATACTTCTTGACAAAATATCTATTTTTGTGCTATAATCGTAATACATTTCGATTGAAATTTCAGGGGGTAGGTTGAAATGAAAAATAGTTTCGTAATAGAATATTTAAACGAAAATGAATTTCGAAAAAAAGAAAGAGCTGTAAAAAAATATAATATGTTAGCATATAAAAAATTAGTATTTGATTTTTATCCATCATTTAGAGATGGTAATTTTAAAGGAGTAATAGTATCTAAAAACACCAAAGATCATATAACAAAATATGAACTTAAGTTACCTACGGATCGAATGTTTGCCAAAGTTCATGGTGACATTATTTTACACTATACCGTCTATGATAATCAAAATTTGGTTATGTTGGATACTTTATCACCAGAAGACATTTTAACTGAAGGCCATCAAAAAGAATTATCAACTTACAAAGGTGTTATGGTGTCAAAATCACATGCCGAAAGAGATATGTTTAAAATTAATCTATTAAATATGTTAGATAAATAAAAGCAGCACCAACTGCTTTTTTAGTTATAAAGAATTAATTATAATTTACAAACATTAATAAAATAATATGAGGTGCAAAATGAAATTTGAAATAGATAATTATGAATATAATAACATCGTAAGTAATATTTTAACTAATAAAGAATTTCAAAAAATAGAAGAATGTAAGCATCATAATACCAATAGATTAGACCACTCAAAAAGAGTATCAATACACGCTTACAAAATATGTAAAAAATTACATCTTGATTATGTTTCAGCAGCAAGAGCTGGTTTACTTCATGATTTTTTTACCAATAAGTATTCTGATGAAAAAAAGAGTGAACTGATGAAAAATCATCCCTCAATAGCAGTTAAAAATGCTAAAAAATATTTTAAGTTAAATGATAAAGAAATAAATATAATTGAGAGCCATATGTTCCCAGTAAATCTAAATACAAAACCTAACTATCCAGAAAGTTTTATTGTAGGTCTTGTCGATAAAGGAGCTTGCCTATATGAGAATATGAGAGGGTTACTAAATATATTAAACTACAAAGTTAATAAAGAAGCTTTATATTTATTATTATATTTATTTAATTAAACAAATTAAATTTACTCGATAAAAAAATAGTAAAAAATGTCTAAATATGTTATACTATAAATAGGTGATATATTGAATAAAAAGAGAAAAAAAAGGAAATTAAAAATAAAGCGTATTTTATTAGCAGTATTACTTTTTATTATAATTTTGTTAGGTATATTTTTCATTATTAAAACAGTATCTTCTAAAGGTTTAACTAAAGATCAGAATTATTTGGCGTCTAGTACTTTAAATGTAACTTTATATACGTACAATGAAGAAAGTGATAGCTTAACTAATGTCAAAGAACTACCAAGAGGAATGAAAATAACCAGTTATAGCAAAGAGTTGATAAAAGAAGACATAAAGTATAAATTAGTAGAATATGAAAAGCAAGAATATTATGTCAAAGAAGATAATCTTACTAAAGAAGAAAATAAAGTAGCTTTAGAAAAAGAAATATTTGTGAGAACCCCATGTAGTATCCTAGAAGATACTACTACTGCTAAAATTAGTGGTCAAACAAGTAAAGGCCAAAAGTTAGAAGTTTTATCCTTTGATAAAGTAGATTCTTCAGGAATAGTTAATACATATAAAATAAAACAAGGTGATACTGAGGGTTATATCTATGGAAAATATATTGTCTTTAGTGAAGAAGAAGCCAATAAAAATTATGAAGCAGAAAAATATGATCTGATTCATTCTAAGATAAAGAATACTTATAATGGTGGAGACCCTTTAAAACTTGACTACTATCCTAGAGAAAAAGGTGATTTTGAAGATAATAAAATGCCAAAAGTAGTATATTCATTATATTTAAATTCAGGATCTAATGTTCTTGAAAATATTGATGCATATATAGAATATGCCAAAACAACTAAAATAAATACTTTTGTTGTAGATATTGTTGATGATCAGGCTATTGGTTATCAGTCAGAAGTTATGAAAGAGCTAACACCAACCAGTTATAAATATGCTAATAATACTAGAGAAGAATATAAAACCGTAATAGACAAGATTAAAGCTGCTGGTTTTTATGTAATTGGAAGAATAACTGTATTTAAAGACAAATATTATACTATTGATAACCCTAGCTCTGCTATTGCATATAAATCAGGTGGTTTATATACTTCATCTTCATCGAATTGGCCAACAGCTTATAATAGAGATATTTGGTATTATAAAGTGGCGTTAGCTAAAGAAGCTGTTGAGTGGTTTGGCTTTAATGAAATAAACTTTGACTATGTAAGATTCCCTGATCGTATGCAATCACAAGAAAAAAGTTTAAATTTAAAAAATGTATATAATGAAGATAAAACTGAAGCTATACAAAGATTTTGTCAATATGCTACTGATGAATTACATAAATTAGGAGTATATGTCTCTGTCGATGTCTTTGGAGAATCTACCAATGGTACTTATACCACTGCCTATGGTCAGTATTGGCCTGCTATATCAAATGTCGTAGACGTCATAAGTGGTATGCCATATCCTGATCACTTTAGCGCTGGTTATTATGGTATATCAAAACCATGGAATAATCCTTATGAACTTATGAAAGCATGGGGAAGTGATGCATATAAAAGACAGGAAGAAACCACTAGTCCAGCCAAAGTTAGAACTTGGATTCAAGCATATGATGTCATGCAGCATGTTGATGCTAATGGAATAAGTTATAATGCTGATGCTGTTGAAAAAGAAATTAGAGGCTTATATGATGCTGGCTTAAAAGATGGATATATAACGTGGAATTCAGCATCTAACTTAAGTAAATATAAATTACAAAAAGAAGCTTTTGATATAGATTATTTTGAGGAGTATAAATAATGAAAAATAAAATTATAGAAGTAGAAGATAAAAAATATGAACTTATTACAAATTATAAAGAAGCTTTCGATTTAGAAGAATTTAAAATATGCTATACAGACTATTACTATGATTATGACTATGTAGTAGGAGATATTGCTTATAGTAAATTAAGATTAAAAGGTTTTTATGAAAGCAATAATAAAAAAGTTAAAAAGATAAATGACATAAAAAATTTAGATGCATATCTAAAAGAAGATTGTGCAGTAGATTGTAAATATTTTATTTTAAAGAAAATATAGGAGTGGAAGTAATATAATATGTTAGAAGTATATAAAAATAAGTATGAGAATAATTTATTTAAATTAACGAGTGATGGTAAAACATTCACTATTAGTCAAGATGAAAATGCTAACGTTTATTGGAATTGTTATTATGGTGCTAAAGAAACAGATAATAGTGATAAAATAACATTTGAAATAACTAAAGAAAATTATTACATTTATAGAGTATTTGATGAATTATACCATAATATAAAAAGCTGTAAAGAGAGTAAAGAATATTCAAAAATAATAAATGGCAAGGATATAATATGGTATAGTGATGATACATCTTTTAACCAAGTCTCAATAAGCCCAAGTAATGATAAATATATTTTAGTATTTACAAATAATGGTGAAGCTCTATTTACTGGTAATCATTATATTAAATTTAAAAATTTTGGTAATAATAATACACCATTTAATTTGCCATTTCTACAAATGTATGATAAATTATCCAATGGTGAATATGATCTCAACCAAATATGTATAGAAGAAGTTTTATATAAGTTAAATAATCCAAAAAAGTTAAGTAGAGTAAGAAGATAATTCTTCTTTTTTTTCTACCTTGATTCTTATATTTAATAAAAAAACTAACTATTACTAGTTAGTTAATATTTAAAATGGTGCCTCGTATGCGATTTGAACGCATGACCCTTTGATTAAAAGTCAAATGCTCTACCAACTGAGCTAACGAAGCAAAATATAGATGGTTGCCTCGGCAAGATTCGAACTTACGAATGCCACAGTCAAAGTGTGGTGCCTTACCGCTTGGCTACGAGGCAATAATCCAAAAGTGGTGGAGGGACATGGATTTGAACCATGGAACCCGAAGGAACAGATTTACAGTCTGCCGCGTTTGACCACTTCGCTATCCCTCCAAAAAA
>JBJEEA010000052.1:0-30917 GCA_051872635.1 Bacilli bacterium | reverse complement strand
AAGGAACAGATTTACAGTCTGCCGCGTTTGACCACTTCGCTATCCCTCCAAAAAAGATGGTGCCGAAAACAGGAATTGAACCCGTAACCTACTGATTCATACTACTATAGCTTTCACTACCACATAAGTGTTTGTAGTCTGGACTTTCTCTTTACCATATTAATTAAATAACTTAGGTACACCGTATAAAGTCTCTACACTCAGTCTCGTCGACTTAGCTCGGGATTGCCATATAAACTATATTTATTTCGACCCTTTCTACCATTACCTTTATTTGCCCCTTTATAAGTGGCTGTTAAGGAATGACAATTAGGACATAATAGGATAAGATTTTTTTCAGTATTATTTAGATAGTTTCCGTCAATATGTTCAATTTCTAAAGGAGACTTGCCAGTATAAGGATTAACTTTATTCCAACCACATTTAGCACAACTATAATTATATTTTTCATATAAATAATGTTGTATGTGAGAAGAAATCTGATATTTGCCTCTCATACCATCTCTTTTTCCATTTTTCCATTCATTAATATAAGTTTCATACTCATATTTTTTCTGACAAGAAATACTACAATATTTATTGTGTGAATTAATTTTTTTATTACAATAAATACAATAATACATATTTCCCACCACCTAATAGTTACTTAGGTTTCCCCGAATTAGCGGTATCCACCTTAAATGTTTCCAAATAAGGGTGCAAGATAGTTCAAAAAATTAGTACTTAAATATTTAAGTAACAATAAATTTCTATCCCACAAGTCAGTTGCTCTACCAATTGAGCTATTTCGGCATAAAAATGGTGGGCGATATAGGACTCGAACCTATGACCCCCTGCTTGTAAGGCAGGTGCTCTAACCAACTGAGCTAATCGCCCGTCAATGTCTCATGACATTTAATAATATACCATTTATTGTTATCATTTGTCAAGAGAATTATAAATTTTTTTTACATTTTATCCGTTATTTCTTTAATCTTATCATTAATCCAAATTTCTAAGTGATCTTTTAGTGGCTTAAAACCATTTTTAGTCTCTTCCATTTTTTTTATTTTTGATCCGTCTTTTTTATAATCAATATCTTTAATACTAAGTTTCAAATGATTATCTTTATCATCTATATCGACAACCTGTGCATATATTTTATCTCCAACTTTCAAATAATCATTGACATTCCTAACAAATCCATACGATATTTCTGAAATATGAATAAGTCCATCATAATCATCCGTAGTCACAAAAGCTCCGTATTTTTGAACACCAGTTACAGTAACTTTAACTATATCTTCCTTTTTTATTTTTCCCATAATGCTTCCTCACTAAAAATTATTATAGCACTTTTTTGCTATTTTTAGAATAAAATTCTTGTGCTTTCATACAAAAAAATATATAATATAGATTAGGTGATGATAATGAAAGAAAAAAATAAAGAAATAGAAGCCAAAATAATTGAAGTCTTAGATAAAATAAGGCCATATCTTGAAAATGATGGTGGTTCAGTTAAATTTAACAGATATGAAAATGGTATCGTTTATGTGACCTTAATTGGAGCTTGCTCTAATTGCCCACTAGCTGATTCAACTCTTGAAGATGGAATTGAAACGGCTCTCATAAATGAGATACCAGAAGTAATTAAAGTTGTAAATGAGGATTAATTCCTCTTTTTTTTAACCAATCAATTTGAGGAATATCATAATATCTACTTAAATATAAATAAACTTTATATAAAAATATCTCATATTCACTCACTCTTGAAATAATACTATTTAATTTTTTTTCATCTAATTTTTCACTTATGATACCATCATATATGTCAAAATAGAAACTTGGATATAAAACCCTAGCAAATAGAACTCTAATACCATATTCAGAATATCTATTGTAATAAAAATAATAGTCTAGTTCTCTAAAAATATTATAATTTTTATTAAAAAAAGATAACTTAATATATTCCGCTACATCTCGTGCTTTATGGTCGAGAATAATATTAGTAGGATCATAGAACTTTTCTTTAAGAGTATTATGTGATATCACTTTTTTGTCATCCATATTAGGCTTAAGTTCCCTTTTTGTATTAACTAAATATGCTATAGCATTTTCACCAAGGCCAACAAAATAGTCAAATGATTCTCTTATTATAGGATATTTTTTTTCATTTTGACCAACTTGACTTTCAAAATAATCAATTTTGTTTTCCCATAAAAGTTCCCAATTATTTCTCTCTAGTTTAATATCATTTCCTACATAAATATTTGAAAAATTAGAAATGAGTGAAAGTGTTATATTAAAGCGCTCTTCATTTTGATTACTACATAAAAGTAAGATATAATATTTATCATTAATTTTTGTAAGAGGGTCATTATATCTATTCAGAATAATTCTATCAATATTGCACTTATTACTTAAGTAATAATTAAGTCTATAAATTTCATTGACATTATTAATATTACCATCGAAGATTTCAAATATAAAATGTCTGTTATTAAAATCAAAAAAAAATTTATCCTTTGTATTATGAAGCTCATGAATCCTTATATTATAATAAAATTCTATTATATTTTTCATAAAATCCCTCATTAAATATTATTAAATAAAAGTAAAATGTAGACTAATAATTTACTTCCCAAAAGAAATGTAGTATAATTATAATCGAGGAGAAAAAATGAAAAAGACAGTAAAAGATTTCGAACTTAGAGGGAAAAAGGTCATAATTAGATGTGATCTAAATGTACCAATGACAAATAATATAATTGAAGATGATACGCGAATAAAAGCATGTGTTCGCACAATTAAATATGTATTAAACTCTTCTGCTAAAGTAATTATACTATCCCATTTAGGTAAAGTAAAAACAGAAGAAGACAAAGAAAAAAATAGCCTCTATCCTATCTCTATTAGATTATCAAAATATTTAAATAGACAAGTTCTATTTTGCAATAAATCTTCTGGCGAAGAAGTGAAAAAAATGGTAGACAGCTTAAATGATGGCGAAGTTCTATTATTAGAAAATACACGCTTTGAAGATTTAGATGGAGAAAGAGAATCAAATTGTGATCTAAAATTAGCTAAATTTTGGGCTAGTCTTGGAGATATATTTATTAATGATGCCTATGCAACATCACATAGAAATCATGCTTCAGTAACAGGTATACCAAAGTATTTACCTAGTGGCATTGGTTTCCTTGTGGAAAAAGAATTAAAGAAAATAGATAATATATTAGATAGTGATACCCATCCATTTGTCGTTATACTAGGTGGTAAAAAAGTAGATGATAAAATAGGATTAATTAAAAGTCTTGCTGAAAAAAGTGATAAGTTACTTATTGGCGGTGCCATGTCCTTTACTTTTCTAAAAGCTATGGGTTATAATACTGGCAAGTCAATAATTAGTGAAGGTAAAGAAGAGCTTTGTTTAAATATATTAGATAAATATAAGAATAAGATAATTTTACCAGTAGATTTTGTCACTGAAGAAAATAGTAAAGTTCTTACAAAGAAAATAGAAGATTTTAATAATAATGATATTGGCTATGATATTGGTGAAAAAACTATAAAGCTATTCCAAAAGAAATTAGAGGGTGCTAAAAGAGTCGTCTTTAATGGACCAATGGGAATGTTTGAAGATAAAAGATACAATAATGGTACCAAAAAAATATTACAAGCATTAGATAAAAATAAAATAAAAACATTAGTAGGTGGAGGAGATACTGCTTCGGCAGTAAGTAACCTTGGTTTTGATAATACCTTTTATCATGTCTCAACTGGAGGAGGAGCAACAATGAAGTATTTAGAAGATAGGAAATTAGTAGGTATAGAAGTGATAGATAATGAAGAAAAGCAAGATTAAAATATATTTATTATTAGTAACAGTACTTTTTGTTTTTGTACTATACTTTTCATTAAAAGATAACTATCGTGATATATTAAATACTTTATCTAATGTAAATATCTTTTTCCTTCTAATTGGTATACTATTTGTCTTTCTTTCTAAATACTTAATAGCAAAGACAACATATTATCTCGCTAAAAAAGAAAAAAAAGAAGTAAGAATGTCAAAAATGCTTGAAATAAGCTTAATATATCCCTTTTTTGCAGGCATTACGCCTAGCTCTGTTGGAGGAGAGTCATTTGAAGTTTTTTATTTAAAACAGACTGGTATTCCATACGGTAAGTCCACTAATATTTCTATGCAAAAATTTATTCTTTATCAAATATCATTAATAATAGTAAATTTTGTAGTTGTAGTATTAAATTTTTTTACCAAAATTGTTCCCAATAATAGTTTAGTAATAATAAGTGTTTTGCTTAACTTTATCGTAAATAGTGCTATATTAGGACTATGTTTCCTTTTAGTATATAATAAAAAATTTAATCATTTCATAATGCAAAAAGGAGTAAATTTCCTTCATAAAATAAAAATAGTCAAAGATATTGATAAGACAAGAGAGAAAATTGATAACTATCTTGAAAATTTTGATGAAGGAGCTGAAAAACTTCGTAAAGACAAAAAACTATTTGTCAAATTAATTTGGATTAATGTCTTGTCACTTGTCTTCTTTTACTTATCAGCATGGCCTATAGCACTTTCAATGAATATTACTAATATTAACTTCTTAAATTTATTTATTATAGCTACATATGCTAAAATGATGTGTCTTCTAATAATAACACCAGGAAATAGTGGAGCAGCTGAATACTGTTTTATTTACCTTTTCAGTAATCTATTAGAAGAATCAAGTGCTACAGCTTACATGTTAATTTGGCGTGTTGTAACATATTATATACCATTAATAGTTGGAGGAGTACTGGCCATAACATGGGGAAGGGGAAAGAAAAAAAATGAAGAAATTAATAATATTTAATCATAAGATGAATCTTATGTATGATGATTTATATCTATATATTGATAAAATAAATTCTCTTGATACCGATGCAAACATCATTATTTGTCCATCAAATATTTACTTAGAAGCCTTTATAAATAATTGTGATTATCCAGTAGGAGCACAAAATATGCATTATGAAATAGAAGGAGGCCATACTGGTGAAATATCTAGTAATCAGCTTAAATCACTAGGGGTTGAATATGCTATTATCGGTCATAGTGAGCGAGTTAAAGAGTTTAACGAGAATAAGAACATTGTCAATATGAAATTAATCGCCGCTCTTGATTCAAATATCTTTCCAATTTTATGCTTTGGTGAAGATATTGACGAAGATTATCATACAAAATTACCTGAAATATTAAATGCTTACTTAAAAGATATTCAAAATATTGAGTTCATAACCTTTGCCTATGAACCAATTTATAGCATTGGAACAGGAACGCTTCCTAATATAAATAAAATTAAAGAAATAATTTCTTTTATAAGAAATTATTTGCAAGAAAAATATCATACCAATCCAACTGTAATTTATGGTGGATCAGTTGACAATAGCAATATAAATGATATAATAAATTTAGATAGTATAGATGGAGTCATGATTGGATCTATATCATCAGATATTTATGAAGTCCAAAAAATAATTAAAAGTATAGAATAGAGAAGTACCAAAAATATTTCTCTATTTTTTAGTTAAGAGTATAATTCGACATATTTCGATTATTTCATGTTGTAAAATTAAGATGTAAGAAAGAAGGTAAAGAAATGGAAAAAATAAAAGTTTTAATGATTGACGATAATGTTAATTTAATAGGAATGGTTGAAGATTACTTCAAAGATCACCCTAAAATCGAAATAGTAGGAAAAGCATATGATGGAGAAGAAGGACTAAAAATCATCAAAGAAGGTAGTTTAAAATATGATTTAATTATACTCGATTTAATTATGCCAAAGAAAGATGGTATGGGAGTTCTAAAAGAGTTAAAGGACTTAAATATTGAAAAAGATATTATTGTGGCAACTTCTTATAATGCTCCTGATACTATTAGGAAAGTCAGTGAATATGGTGTTAATTATTATATATTAAAGCCTTTTGATTTAACTGATTTAGAAGATAAAATACTAGATACATTCCAAGAAGTAGGCAAGAAAAGTATTAATATCTTTCATAACAATCTTCAAATATCTATTAGTAAAATATTACATGAACTAGGTATGCCATCTCATATAAAAGGATATCAGTATGTAAGAGAAGCCATTACTCTCGTCTATAACAATCCCGAAATAGTAGGAGGTATTACTAAAGAACTATATCCAGAATTAGCATCGCGTTTTGATACTACCGTATCTAGAGTTGAGCGAGCTATAAGACATGCTATTGAAGTCTCTTGGAATCGTGGCGATTGGGATTTAATGGAAGATGTCTTTGGCCATAGTGTCGATATTGATAAAGCTAAACCAACTAATTCCGAGTTTATTGTAACCGTCGCAGATAAACTTAGATTAGAGTATGTAAAAAGTGCCAATTAAAGTGCTTCTTTATGAAGCCTTTTAATTTTATTGATAATTTTACATATAAATGTCAACTATTACAAAAAAATATTCATTCATCATATAATTATGCTATATTATTTATAGAAGGAGGCTTTTTATGGATGATATAGAAAGAGAAATCGAAGGAGAAGAAAGGGAGAAGATGACCATAGATAGAAATTTAAATAGTTCAAATAAAAAAAATAAAAAAGTTATCTTAATTATTCTCATTGGAATCATTATTATTTTAGGAGTTATTCTTACTATCTATTTTGTTGGAAAAGATAAAAAAGAATCCAATAATAAAAGTAATGACAATATTGTAAATAAAGATGAAGAAAATAAATCAGAATCCGAAGATGAAGAAATTAAAACTATTTCCTATGTATCGTGTGATGATAACACCTCACTATTAAATGTTCGATCTTCCGTAAGTGGAGATATTATTGACGGTTTATCATGTTTTAAAGAAGTAACCATTGAAGAAGAACTAGAAGCAACTGAAAATTGTGCAAAGTGGTACCGAATAAGTTATCAAAAGCGAGGAAAAAGTTATACTGGCTATTCTTGTGGTACTTATATTAAGAAAAATGAAATAAATAATAAGACAATAATTACAGTTCAAAATCTTATTGATAAAGCTCTAGAATATAGAGAGAATAGTCTTTTAAAAGCTTACTGTGGTAAGACAACTGGTTCAAAAGAAATAGAATTAAGTAGTGGTTCTGACAAGATGACAGGTGAATATTTAAAGTCTGAATACAAGACTATCGATGATTTAAAAGAATATCTTCTATCATTTATGGATGAAAGTTTAATTGAATTAAAATTAGAATTATCCGACATAAATAATCCTAAGTATTATGATAATTACTATGAAATAGATGGTAATCTCTATTGTCGAAACTATTCCAATAAAGGCTACAATACTCTTTATACTGGAAACTATGATTTTGAAATAACAAGTGTAACAGATAATAAAATCAATGTAACAATATCTTATGAATATTTAACTGAAGATGCTTCTAATAATAGTGAATGTAAAAATGTAGAAGATCTTTCAGAATGTCCAAATTCAAAGTTTACATATAGTCTCGGTAAAATAGTTATTGAGAAAAAAGAAGATAATTATATTATTACCAAAATAGATTTTTATAAGTAAAAAATATCAAAAAAATATATCAAAAACACTTGATATATTTTTTATTTATGATATTATATTTAATCAAGAAAAGGAAGTGATGCATCTCTATTTACTTAACTAGTTTTAGAGATGCCTTTTTAGTAGGAGGTGCTTAAAGGTGACAGAGATAAACTTACCTATAATGTATTTAAGAGAAGTAGTCCTTCTTCCCTTTAACGATATAAGATTAGAATTTAATAATGATATTGATAAAAATATTTTAAAATTAGCTGAAAGAAATTATGATAATTATCTTCTTTTAGTAAATTTAAAAGATCCCCTAGAAGAGTCTCCTACTATAAATGAACTTCCAAAAATTGGTATAGTAAGTAAGATAAAGTCTAAAATAGATTTACCAAATGGGATTTCTAGAGTAGTATTAACTGGTATAAGTAGAGTTAATATTCTAAATTATATTGAAACAGCCGAGTATATTTCTGCATTTACTTCATCAATTTCTGAATATAGTTATGATGAATTAGAATGTTCAGCTCTAAAGAGAATACTATATCGAAAATTAGATGAATATATAAATATCTCTCCCTATATGTCTAATACTGTTATTGGTCGTATTACCGATGTCAAAGATATTAGTAAATTAACAGATATTATCGTATCAGAATTACCTTTAGAATATAAAGATAGCTTAAAATATATTGAAATACTAAATCCTTTAGATCGATTAAGGACCATAATAGAAGATCTATCTAAAGAGATTGAAACTGTTAGATTAGAAAATAAAATTGAAGACGATATAAAAATAAAATTAGAAGAAGAACAACGAGAATATATGTTAAAAGAAAAGATAAAACTTCTAAAAGAAGAACTTGGCGAAGTAGACATAAAAGAGGATGATATAAATAAATTAAAAGAAAAAATGAATTCAAAAAATCTACCAGAAAGCATAAAGAGAAGATTAGATGAAGAAATAGAAAGGTATTCATTGACTAGCCCCTCATCTCCTGAAGTAAATACTATCAGAACTTATATAGACTGGCTTTTATCACTTCCTTGGAATGTTGAGTCAAAAGATAATACCGATATTAAAGAAATCGAATCCGTATTAGATTCTTCTCATTTTGGATTAGACAAAGTAAAAAAGAGAATAATAGAATACATTGCTGTCAAAAAGAAAACAAATGCTTCAAGTAGTCCAATAATTTGTCTAGTAGGTCCTCCCGGTGTTGGAAAAACATCTCTAGCCATCTCCATTGCTAAAGCCTTAAAGAGAGAATTTGTCAAAATATCCGTAGGAGGTATAAGTGATGAAGCTGAAATATTAGGCCATAGAAGGACATATGTTGCTTCTTCTCCGGGTAAAATAATTCAAAGTATGCGCAAATCTAAAACTGTAAATCCTGTTTTCTTAATTGATGAAGTTGACAAAATAACCAAGGATTATAAAGGTGATCCTGCTTCAGCTCTACTTGAAGTTTTAGATAAAGAACAAAATAATCGTTTTTGTGATAACTATCTTGAAGAAGAATATGATTTATCTAAAGTACTATTTATTCTAACCGCTAATAGTACAGCAGATATTCCATCACCACTACTTGATAGATTAGAAATAATAGAGTTATCTAGTTATACAGTATATGAAAAAATAAATATAGCTAAGTACCATTTAATTCCTCATTTATTAGAAGATTATAAAATCAAAAATATTAAACTTACCGATACCGCTATTGAAAAAATAATTAAATATTACACCAAAGAAGCTGGTGCAAGAGATCTTGAAAGAAACCTCGATTCCATTATCCGTAAAATAATAATAAAAAATAATAAAAATGGAAAAGTAATTGTTGATGAAGAGGATATTGAAACATATTTAGGAGTGACTAAATATAATATTAGAGCCAACGATGAAACAAAAAAAACAGGTATTGTCAATGGTCTTGCTTATACGCCATTTGGTGGAACGCTTCTAAAAGTAACTTGTACTGCCTATCCAGGCCATGGTAATATAACCTTAACTGGAGCTCTAGGGGATGTCATAAAAGAAAGCATTTATATAGCTTTAAGTTATATAAAGGCAAATAGTGAAAAATTTAAGATCGATTACAAAATTTTTGAAGAATCCGATTTTCACTTTCACATGGAAGAGGGAAGTACTCCTAAAGATGGACCTTCAGCGGGGGTAACTATCGTAACAGCTATATTAAGTTTATTAAAAAACAAAATAATAACGAGCAAAGTATCGATGACAGGTGAAATAACTTTAAGAGGTAAAGTTCTTCCTGTAGGAGGATTAAAAGAAAAATTAATATCTGCTACTACTAACGGTATTGAAACTGTTTACTTACCACTTGATTCATCAAAGGAATTATCATCTTTTCCAAGCGAAGTAAAAGATAAATTAAATATCGTCCTCGTCGAAGATTATGAAGATATTTATAAAGATTTATTTAAATAAAAATTACAGATTACATTAATCTGTAATTTTATTTATTCTATAAAAATTAATTGATGGTCTATTAAACAATCTAAAATTGATTCGCGACTCTCCAATTCCACTTGATACATAAAGATTAGCATCCCCAAGTTTATAGTAATTTTCATAATATTTTTGGGATCCATATGGTAAAAACAATTTTTTAACAAAAGGAATATTAACTTGTCCATTATGTGAATGACCTGATAATATTAAATTTACGCTATATTTCTTGACAATAGCGTCTGCATAGTCCGGTTCATGAGTTAATATAATTTTATAACTAATATCTTCATTATCATTAAAATAAGTCATAATTTTATCAATATCAGCCTCATCATAACTATAAGTATCCGTACCACCTATAAATAATTTATCATTATTTTCCCCGTATATAATATCATAGCTATTTATTAGAAGATTAAAGTCGCTTTCTTTATAAATATCTATAAGTTCTTCTTTATCTTTAAAATAATCATGATTTCCAATAATAGCATATTTTCCATATTTACATTTAATTTTTTTTAGTAGGGTAATTAATTCTTCTTTATCTTCAGAGCTAATATCAAAATCTTTATCAATTAAATCTCCAGTAAATACTACAATATCAGGATTAATAAGATTAATTTCTTTAACAATATTTTGAAGCTCATCTTTATGATTAACTCTAAGGTAATGCAAATCACTAAAATGAACTATTTTAATACCATCAAAACTATCATCTATATCCTTCGTCCAAATAGTCTCTTCTTTAGTAATAAGCCCAGTAGTACCAACATACCTACTATAGATAATTATAACACTAAATAATAAAATTATTATTAAAAGTATTCTAATAAATTTTTTCATATTAGAGCCCCTAATAGATATACCAAAACCGCAAATCCATTATGCATAGCATGCATCATAATTGTCGAAAAAATATTATCCGTTCTATAGTACAATAGAGCAAACGAAATACCAAGAGCAGAATATGGAATAAGATATACCAAATCACCAAAAGAACTAATATATGAAGCAATATGCATCCAACCAAAGATAAGACCACTCATCAAAACATAGCACCATTTACTATTTATAGCTTCTCTAATACTTTTTCTAAAAGTAAGTTCTTCCAAAAAGGGCGCTAAAACAACTACATCTATTATCATGAGAATTGGCATAGTACTAATATAACTTCTTACCAAGTCTTCATTACCTGCAATACTTTTTTTCAGTACAAAAGTAATAAATAAATTACTTATAGCCATAATTCCAAATCCTATAAGCCAATATTTAAAAGAAGTCTCTATATTTTTTCCGAAGTCAATAAAATATTCTTTAGCATCTTTTATTAATGACTTATGATATATTAAAACAAAAATACCCAGTAAAATTAAATTAGAAATAAATAGATAAATTATATATTTTTCATCTGATATCTTTGTCGGATTAATATTAAATATTCCAAAGAAAAAGGAAGAAAAAAATAAAAACAAAAAAATAATTCCCACACACTTTAAAATCTTCATTATACTTTTATTATCCAAGTCTTTTTTTTCTATCATTATATCACATCCTATTTATATTATATCAGTAAATTAAAAATTAATCTACAAAGATTTATAAATACTAGAAATATTAACATTAAAATGATATAATACTTACATAAAGAAAGGAAAATATTAATGAAACGAAATGATAAAATAAATTATTATCTAGATATGGCTGAGGTGGCTTTAGAAAGATCAACATGTATAAGAAGAAACTGGGGAGCCGTTATTGTCAAAAATGACGAAATAATATCCACTGGTTATAACGGTGCTCCAAGAGGTAGGAAAAACTGCTGTGAGATGCATGAATGCATTAGAGAAAAATTAAATATTCCAAGAGGAGAAAGATATGAATTATGTCGTAGTGTTCACGCTGAGCAAAATGCTATTATCAGTGCTGAGCGCTCTAAAATGATTGACTCAAGTTTGTTTTTAGTAGGAAAATATTATGAAAGTGGTAAATATGTAGAAAACTCTAATCCATGTGCTATGTGTAAAAGAGTTATAATAAATGCTGGCATAAAAGATATATACATAAGAGAGAGTAAAAAAAATTTCAGACATATACTGGTCAGCCAGTATATTGAAAATGATGATTCCCTTGAAGGCGTTTTAGGATATTAAATATTGAGATGTACCATTATTCGACATCTTTTTTTAATTTTATTACATATAATTAAAAAGAGGTGAAAAATGAAAAAAGCATATTTAGGAGTAGATATCGGAAGTATTTCTACTAAAGGAGTAGTAATCGATGAAGAAAATAATATATTAGCAAGTAGCTATTTATATACAGAAGGAAGTCCTATCACTGCCACAAAAAAAGTAATTAAAGAGTTAAAAAACAAACTTAATTTAGAAGAATATAAAGTTGTTGGTGTTGGAACTACTGGTTCCGCTCGAAAACTAATAGGAACTATTCTTGGTGCAAATACCATTAAAAATGAAATAACTGCTCATGCTATTGGTACTACCAGTATATATCCAGATGTTAGAACCATTTTTGAAATAGGTGGTCAAGATTCCAAAATAATAATATTAGATCATGGTATTGTCACAGATTATGCCATGAATACCTTATGTGCTGCTGGTACTGGTTCCTTTTTGTCTAGTCAAGCTAAAAGACTTGGTATTCCTATAGAAGAGTTTGGTTCTATTGCTCTAACTAGTACCAATCCCACTAAAATAGCAGCTCGTTGTACCGTTTTTGCTGAGTCTGATCTCGTTCATAAATCCCAAATAGGTCATAAAAAAGAAGATATCGTTGCAGGACTCTGCTATGCTATCGTAAATAATTATTTAAATAATGTCGGTAAAGGTAAAAAAATAAAAGAGCCTATTGTCTTTCAAGGAGGAGTATCTAAAAATATTGGTGTTAAAAAAGCCTTTGAAAAAGTTACTGGTCATAATATTTATGTCGATGAAAATTCTCATCTTATGGGTGCTCTAGGAGTAGCTATCTTATCAAAAAAGAAAGAAGAAGTACCATTTTCCTTTAATATAGAAGATATTATTTATGAGACAAAAGGAGTTGAATGTAAGGGTTGTTCTAACAACTGTGAAATAATTAAAGTAATTAGAAATAAAGAAGTAATTGATGCTTGGGGAAATCGCTGCCCTAAAGGAGAACTAATTCACAAATAGGTATAAATATCATATTATATATCGGAAGGTGAAAAATATATGTATGATATTTATCAAATACAAGCTGGTGATACCATAGATACTCTAGCAAATAAGTATAGTGTCTCTCCAGAGGTACTAAGGCAGTTAAATCCAAATAGTAGTTTTGGTGTAGGTACCAATATAATAGTTCCAAGAGAAAATGAATACTTTGAAGTATATACCATTAATAAAGGAGATACACTATATGAAATAGCTAGAAGGTATAATACAGATTATCATCTACTTGCTCTATTAAATGGTTTAAATGTAAATGATTATATTTATCCTGGAACCACCATCTTAGTACCTAAAAGAAATGTTAAATATTACATAACAAAGAATAATGATACACTACTTGGTGTAAATAAATTACTTGAAGGCGATATAAATAAACTAATAAAGCAAAATAGTAACATATACTTACAAGAAGGTCAATTAATTGTCTACAAATAACTTAAGATGATTTATTTTCATCTTTTTTCTTTTTCTTGCTAATTATTAAATTTTATTGTATACTTAATATAGATAATAACTAAAGGAGAATTAGTATGAATAAAAAGAGAATAATAACTATTGTATTAATTGTTGTAATAGCTTTTGGTATATTAGGGTTATATAAGACTTTTGCCTATGATACTAGTCTTTCTAATAATGCTACTGATACATATACTCTAACCATTAAAAGTCCACAGTCTACTGTTACTGTTCCCGCTTCATCTTCTAAAACTGTTATCTATAAAGTTCAAAATACTAATGATGGAACATTAAAATATGCTGTTGGATATTTTGGTGATAATATTGATGTCAAAATATATAGTGATTCTAAAGATCCTAAAGATGGTTTTATTTCTAATAGAGAATATAAATATATTAAATTATACATAACTAACACCGGAACAGTAGATAGTGATGCTACTATATCATTAGTCTTAGGCTATGAAAATGGCGGTAATTTAATTGTACCAAGTGGGGTAACACTAGTAACAGAAACTTATAGTAAAATTGTAACTGCAACTAATTATATAACTAATTTATATACAAATGCTGAAAAGACCACTGTTACTAATAATGATGTTGAATATAATTATGCTACTTCAGAAAATTTAATGAACGATAGATTAGGAGGAACAACAACTTCTTTAGATGGAGGAAATATTAGATATTATGGTGCAGATCCTAGTAACTACATATATTTTAATTGTTCTGATTATTCTAATCAAACATCAGACACATGTGAACTATGGAGAATAATAGGTGTCTTTGATGGTAAAATAAAAATAATAAGAAATGAAGTAATAGGAACTTATTCTTGGGATTATGACTATAACGATGATTTAAGTAGTACAACTTATGATAACGATTGGAGTACAGCAACTCTTCAAAGTCTTTTAAATAATCAGTACTATAATAACATTGATACTACTTATTATAGCAATAGTTCTGTAGGAGAAGCAGTAAATTTCAATTCTGATGGAATAGGAATAAAAAATAGTGCGACAAGAAATATGGTTGAAGAAGTAACATGGAATTTAGGAGGATTTCCTAGTTCGTTAGAAGTATATTCAAATGAAACATATGGCTATGAAAGAGGAGAAACAGTATATGAAGGAAACCCAACAACATGGACAGGAAAGATAGCATTAGCATATCCAAGTGATTATGGTTATGCAGCAGATTTAGGAAGCTGTACGCAAACTTTAAATAGTTATAACAACTGTACAAGTGTAAATTGGATGCTAAATATTCTTACTAATAATGGAAGTCTTACTGGATGGCTATTAAATCCTACCTCATTAGATTCCGATGCCGCATTATTTGTCACTGGGTTAGAATATGTAGACTTAGGATATGTAGACTATAACTTAGTTTTTCCTGCATTTGAAGTCGCACCGGTCCTTTATCTAGACTCTGAAACAGGAATAGAGTCGGGAACTGGAACAAGTACAGATCCATATAGACTTAGCACTTAAAAGCAAGATTAAAATATATTTATTTGGTAATAAAAAATGAAAGGATATTTATATAAGAAATAAAAAGGAGAGGTAAATATGATACTTCGAAGACCATATGCTTTCTTAATTAAGCATTTTAGATTATTACATCTAATATTATTTGCTTTTATGACTTATATTACTGTAAAAGCTGGTAATATTCTTGAATTTTTTAAAGAATATATTAATTTTAATGGTAATATTGAAGTAATTTCTTCTAATTACATATCATATTTTATCTTTATTTCTGTTATTGTCATAATTGCTTTCTCCTTAATTGTCTTCTTTCTTATGAGGTATAAAAAGAAACCTCGATTTTTATATATTTTAATTATAATTACTAGTATTATTTCTTTAGTATTATTTCTTTATCTTTACACCAATATAAAAGCTTTAGAAATTTCTAGTATGTCGGGAAGAGAAATAAGACTCTTAAGAGATATAAGTAGATTTAATTATTATTTATTATTCATAATGTGTATTCCTGTTCTGATAAGAGGGCTTGGATTTGATATTAAAAAATTTGGATTTACCAAAGACATTGCTGATCTTAAACTTGAAGAAAAAGATAGTGAAGAAGTAGAAGTAAATTTTGATTTAAATTCTGATAATATTAAGAGAACTGGAAGAAAACTATCACGAGAATTAAAATACTACTATATTGAAAATAAATTTTTTATAAATATTATTCTAGCTGTAATAATAATTATTTTAATTATTATGTTTCCATTTAATAAATATGTTTTAAATAGAAATCTAAGTGAAGGAGAAAACCTAAATACTAATTATTTTAATATAAAAGTAAATAATAGTTATATATCCGAAAGAAAAAGAGTAAGTAAAGATAATAGTTATCTTATTATTAATTTTAGTATTTTAGGAAAAGTAAGTAAATACAGTCTAGATCTAGATGAAATAGTTCTTGAAGGACAAGAAAATAAATATGTACCAAGTTTAAAGTATTATTATTACTTTGAGGATATTGGTACTGGCTATCAGCAAGAAAACTTGGATACTAAAAAATACAAAGATTATATTTTAATATTTAATATTAAAAATGAAGATAAGGACAATGATTTTTATCTTACTTATTTAAACAAAGAACAAAAAATAAAACTTAATCCTCAAAATTTGGATTAAGTTTTTTATTTTATCTATAATATCCACTATTTTATAATTACTTATATCATCTTCCACATATTTATAATTACAACTGTTATAAATTATATAAAAGCTGTTTTTTTTATTTACTTAATAGTAATATTTAATACAATATTATTTTAAATAATGTTATACAAATCCAAAAAAATTTATAAATTTTTAGAAATATGAGAAAAAAGCTAAAAAAAGTTGTATATAACTAGTGAGGAGGTAAAATGAAGAAAAACTTAATCGTCCTTCAGCACGGAAATAAAGACTGTGGTTCAGCTTCACTTTTATCAGTTATTCGTTATTATGGAGGTGATATATCGCTCGAAAGACTAAGTGAACTCACTAAAACCACTAAAGAGGGAACAAACTTTTATAATTTAAGTACTGCAGCCAGGGAATTAGGGCTTGATAATAGAGCTTATAAAGTTGAAAATATTGATCAAATTAAAAACCTTGTACCCTTTATTTCTCAAATTAATAATAAAGAATATACTCATTTTGTCGTTGTATATAAGATAACAGAAAGTAATGTAGAATTAATGGATCCATCTTGTGGAAAACGAATTATTAACTTATTTGATTTTTGCAGTATTTGGACAGGTAACATTATGATATTTGAAAAAATAAAGCCACTTCCTTATTTTAAAACTAGTAAGATTATTGAAAAAGCCATCATTCAAACCCTAATAAAAAATAAGCCTATTATTCTATTCCTTATAACATTATCAATAATTCTTACATGCTTATCATGTTTCTTATCTCTATATTCACAAATAATTTTTGATAATATAATAAATACTAGTATTAATAATTTAATTATAATAACAATCATATTCTCCGTCTTATATATAATAAAGAATATAACAAGTTTTGTTAGAAATCATTTAATTATATATCTTAATCAAAAATTAGATGTAAGTATCTTCTTAAGCAGCTTTAGTAAAATCATTTTACTTCCTTATATGTACTATAAAAATAGGGCAACTTCTGAAGTATTATCTAGACTAAATGATTTGACTTGCGTTAAAAATTTTATATCTAAAGTTATAGTCTTTACTTTTCTAGATATATTAACTTTTATTCTCGCCATAATAATAATTTATACTATTAATTTAGATATTTTCTTTATTTTAATTGGAGTGTCTTTAATATATGTAATTATAATGTTCATTTTCAATAGACCAGTTAAAGAATTAACCAAAATAGTTATGGAAGATAATTCATCTTTAAATAATACTATAATTGAATCAGTAAGTTCATTTGAGACAGTAAAAGGTTTAAATATTGAAGATAATACTATTTTAAATTTTAGTAAATCTTATAGTAATCTTTTAAACTCATCATATGAATTGGAAAAAATAAATAACATATGTCAGACTTCAAAAGAAATCGTAAGTAATTTAATACTTTTAATAATAAGCTTTATATCTTTTAAAAATATTATGAATAATACTTTAACAACAGGAAATTATATGACAATTACTTTTCTTGTTGGATATATAATCTATCCCATTAAAAATATGTTTGACTTATTAAATGATTATCATATTACTAAAGAATCTTTAAATAGAGCTAATTCACTTTTAGAAATGGAAGAAGAAGATTTAACTAATATGACTAATCTAAAAGTAACCGGAAATATAACTATTACGAATTTAAGTTATACCTATAATAATAAAAATTATGTTTTAGATAATTTAAGTCTTCATTTTAGAGATAAAGATCGTATCTTAATAGTAGGTTCTTCTGGCAGTGGTAAATCAACTCTTTTAAAGCTACTGTATAAATATTATAATGTACCAAGAGATAAAATATTCATTGGACCATATGACATTAACGATTATACTTTAAATGATATTCGGAAAGAAATTACATACATTTCTCAAAATGAAATTCTATATACTAAGACAATTAGAGATAATATATTATTAGGAAGAAATATAAGTGAAGAAAAATTTCTTGATATTTGTAAGCTTACATGCGTAGAGGATATTGTAAGAAATAGCATTCTTGGTTATGATTACTTACTTGAAGAAAATGGTATTAATATTTCAGGGGGTCAAAGGCAGAGAATAATACTTGCCCGTAGTCTTCTAAAAGAAGCAAAAATTATCATGATAGATGAAGGATTAAATCAAATAGACATAAATCTAGAGCGAATTATTTTAAATAATATTTTTAACTACTTTTCTGATAAAACTTTTATCGTAATTTCACACCGAAGAGAAAATTCAGATTTATATAATCGTCTAATTGAACTAGACAAAGGAAAATTAAAAAATAATTTGATAAGGAGAAAAAATATATGAGAAATATTGGAAGTGAAATTATTCTTCAGAAAAAAATATCATCAGTTGTATATGTATATGTAATGATAATAATCATATTAACGCTTTCCTTAATTATATTTGTTTTTTTTAAAAATTATCAGACATATTACAATGCAAAGGGGATTGTAACTGAAGAAAATAATTATAACTATGTAAAAGTATATATATCTTTAGATGATATAAAATACTTATTAGAAAATAGCATTGTATTATTAAATAATAGAGCTTACAATTATGAAATAATTTATGCTGATAATGAATATTATACTGATAATATAAAAACCTATCAAATTATTACTTTAAAATTAGAACTAGAAGAAAAATATCAAATAAATAATTTAAGCTTAGATTTAAAGTTTCCCAAAGAAGATAAAAAAATAATAAATTATATTATTAAAAAGTAAGTGGAGGTAAAATGAAAATACTAACAAATGAAGAGATGGAAAAAGTAAATGGTGGGGCAAATAGCCTTTTAATAGTATCAGTTGTAGCAGGATTAATAACTCTAGTAACCGGTATTCTAGATGGTTATTCAAATCCCAAAAAATGTAATAACTAAGGAGGTAAAATGAAAGAGTTAAATAAAAAAGAAATGCTCGAAATAGAAGGCGGTACATCTATTTCGGCCACTATGGTATCAGCGGTCTACAAATTAGTGGGATTAGTCTACGAAGTAGGACAGGCTCTTGGTAGCTATATTAGAAGAAAAACTGAAGGAAAAATGTGTGATATCTAAATTAATATTCATTTAAGTAACAAAAAATGACAATTTATTAAAAAAGTAATCTATTCTGCTTGTAAATTATATTAAATAATGATATAATCTTAATGAAAAAGCGGAAGGAGGGATAAAATGTCAGCAGGAACTAAAGTAACCGTTAGTGTTAAAAATAACGATGTAGAGTTTGCACTTAGAAAGTTTAAAAATCAAGTAGCACGTAATGGTAATCTCTCTAAAGCTAAAGAAAGAGCAGAAGGATATAAAAAACCAGGAGTAGCAAGAAAAGAAGAAAAGAAAAAAAATACTATTAATTCTAGAAAGAACAATAGAAAAAATAACTACTAATGAGGAGATAATATTATGACATTATCAGAAAGAATAAATAATGATTTGAAAGAAGCTATGAAAAATAAAGATAGCTTTAAATTAAGTGTTATAAGAATGATAAAAGGAGCAATGCAACTAGAAAAACCAAATCCAAGAGAAGAATTAAGTGATGATGATGTAATTAAGGTTATATCTAAGCAAATCAAAATGCGAAAAGAATCAATACTTCAGTTTGAAAAAGCTGGAAGAAATGATCTGGTAGAGCAGAATAAAAAAGAACTAGAAATATTATCTTCTTATATGCCAAAGCAGTTATCTGATGAAGAATTAAATCAAATAATCGATAAAGTATTTGAAGAAGTTAAACCATCATCATTAAAAGATATGGGACTTATAATGAAGAATATCTCACCTTTAGTTAAAGGTAGAGCAGATATGTCTTTAGTAAATAGTTTAATAAAAGAAAGACTTGGATAAGTTTTTCTTTTTTTTGCTATATTATGTAAAAATAAAAAGTGCATATTTATCTATGCACTTAATTTCTTAATGGGACGGAATGTGGGAATCGAACCCACGCATAATGGAACCACAATCCACCGTGTTAACCACTTCACCAATTCCGCCATAAGACAGTAATAATAATAACATATATTTTTTCTTTTGACAAGTATTTTATTCAAAAAACAAATAAAACATGTTATAATACCGTAGGAAGGCGGAGATGATACATGAAAAAAGTTGTACTAGTAACAGGAGCTTCTTCTGGTATAGGAAGAGAAATCGCCAGAACTTTATCACCTAGTTATGAAGTAATTATTCACTATAATAATAGTAGAAAAGAGGCTCTAAAATTAAAAGAAGAATTAGATAGTCTATATAATACAGATCTTCTAACAGTAAAATGTAATTTATCTAGTGAAAAAGAAATAGACACTATGCTTGAATTTATTTATCAAAAATATGATAATATCGATATATTAGTAAATAATGCTGGTATTGCTATCGATACATTATTTGAAGATAAGATCAAGGAAAACTTTATGAAGACACTAGAAATAAATACCGTAGCCCCCTTTCTTTTAAGTAAAAAAATAGGCTTAAAAATGAAGGAAAAAGGCTATGGAAATATCATTAATATTAGTTCTACCAATGGTATTGATACCATATACACAGAAAGTTTAGACTATGATGCTTCAAAAGCTGCTTTAATATCAATCTCAAATAATTTAGCAAATTACTTAGCTCCTTATGTTAGGGTAAATACTATTTGTCCTGGTTGGGTAAATACAAGAATGAACAAAGAATTAGATAAAGACTTTATTAAAGAAGAGAAAAGCAAGATATTACTTGATAGGTTTGCCGAGCCTAGTGAAATAGCAAGTGTTGTAAAATTTTTAGTAAGTGATGAAGCAAGTTATATAAATAAAAGTATCATAAGAGTAGATGGAGGTATAAAATGATTGATAATATAGTAGAAGACTCTAAAAAAGATTTAGAAGAAATATTTAAAAGAATAGATGATAATGAAGAATATAATAGTGAAAAAGTTTTAAATGCATTTATAAAAAACAATGTCTGTGAGACAGATTTTTATGGTGCTACAGGCTATGGCTATAATGATATTGGAAGAGATAAAATTGAAAGAATTTATGCCGACATTTTTAAAACTGAGTCCGCTTTAGTTAGAACGCAGTTTATATCAGGCACACATGCCATAAGTACAACGCTTTTTGCTTTATTAAGACCAGGTGACACTCTTCTTTCGATTACTGGTAAACCTTATGATACACTAGATAGTGTTATTGGCTTTAATAACAACAAATCTTCTCTTAAGTCTTACAAAATAAATTATAGACAGATAGACTTAATAGACAATGATTTTAATTACGATGAAATAAAAAAAGTATTAAAAGAACATAAAATAAAAGTAATAGAAATTCAAAGGAGCAAAGGATATAGTACTAGAGAAAGTATCAGCATTGAAAAAATAGAAAAAGTTGTAAAAAAAGTTCGAGAAGTTGATAAAAATGTAATAATTATGGTTGATAATTGCTATTGTGAATTAGTTGGCACCAAAGAGCCAACTGAAGTAGGAGTAGATATTTGTGTTGGCTCTCTTATTAAAAATCTAGGAGGTGCAGTAGCAAATTGTGGTGGCTATATCGTTGGAAGAAAAGATTTAATAGAATTATGTGCTGAAAGACTTAATGTGCCGGGACAAGGAAGTGAAGTAGGCCCTTCTCTTAATCAAAATAGAAATATTTTAGAAGGATTATATCTCTCCCCAATGATAGTATCTAACGCATTAAAAACTTCTATTTATACGGCTTATTTATTTGAAAAATTAGGTTATAAAGTAAGTCCAAAATACGATGAAGAAAGAGTTGATATCGTTCAAAATATTATTTTTGAAGATGAAGAAAAATTAATAAAATATGTAAGAGGTATTCAGTCTAATTCTAAGATTGATTCAAATGCCATAATTATTCCTTCTGATATGCCAGGTTATGAAGATAAAATTATCATGGCTTCAGGGTCTTTTACTCAGGGAAGTTCTATTGAATTATCATGTGATGGTCCTCTTAGAAGTCCTTATATTGCTTATCAGCAGGGGGCTCTAAGTTATAAGTATGGTAAATTAATTGTAACTAGAGCTATAAATAACTTGATTAATAATTAAAAATACATTATAATTGTATTATAAAATATAAATATGAATATGAGAAAGGAGTAAAATAAAAATGAATAAACAATTAGTATCAATAATTGATGAGCAAGGAAATAGTAAGCAAGTAGAATTAGCTAGTATTTTTCCTTCTGAAAGAGAAAATAAAGTTTATATAGCCTATACCAATCCACTAGAAGAAGAACAAAAGGAATGTGATTTATTTATAGCAATATTAGTTGAAAATGGCAGTGATATTTATGTGAAAGCAATCGATACTGATGAAGAATTTGAATATGCCACACAATTATTAAGAAAACAATTACAAAAGTAAGGAGAAATAAAATTATGATTAAAGTTAGTAAAAATAGCCCATATCCAGAATTAGAAATATTTGAACATGCATTGGCTTCATTTGATGACTATTTTAGTCAAAAAGAAGATGAACTTTGGGAAAAACGAAGCGATCCTAAATTTGACTATAATGCTAAGTCTAAAGAATTAAGAGAGAAAAAAGAAAAAGGACTTGAATTCAAGTCAGCAATTGTAAATGCCATGAGACAATATGAAAGTGCAGTAAGAGAAGCTAATGTTTATGAAAGTGCTAAATTACAGTCTATGGTATCTTCTATTAACGATAAAAAAATATTAAAATCTTTTGAAGAAGAACAAAAAAAGATTACTAGACGAAAATTAGAAATTAAAAAAGATTTATTAGAAGCTCTTCAATCAAAAACTTTAAAAAATATACCTACTGGTATTAGGGTTGTTGATCCAACAACTCATAGTATTGAAACAAAAAATGTAACTGATTCAGATTATCGCTTAGAAAATGGAGATGGTACTTTATCCCAAGTAATGCAATCTTTAGGAGACACTAATAAAACTTCTGATAAAATAGTTAACCAATTTGTTGAAAGAACTGAAGCACAAGATATAAGAGATAAATCATCTATGGAAGCTTTTGTCAACTATGGCACCATAGAGCAAGATAAAAGTTCATCCAATAGTATTTTAAAAAACACAGGTAAGTTAAATGGCACATATGTATCATCTATATATGTAAATGACCCACAGCTACAAGCTTATGAGCAAAGAAAAGCCATGGACAAAGATGAATTAAGGGCTTTACAAGAGCAAGAAGCTAAGCATGAGCAACCATTAATTGATGTAATAGATAAGACATTAAATACTCCTAGTGCTGGAGCCCTAAATGTAAGAAAATTAAAGATAACAAGAGAGGAACTTCTAAATCTAGCCAATATTGATTTAGAAATAAAAAGAGTTGAAGATACTATAAGTATTCTTGACAATAGACCTGAATTATCTAAGCTATATCCAAATACAAAATCATTCTTAAATAATTATTATAAAAAGTTACTTATGCAAAAGAAGAAACAAATAGAGAAAACTGAGAAAATGAAAAAAGCTTCTAATATTGATTATTATGAAGAACAGTTGCAACAGAAAAAAATTAGTGATGCAGTAAAAGCTAGATTAAATTATTTAGAAAATAAAGTATATGAGTATAAATCATATGGAAATGAAGAAGAAGCTGCCAAATATCAAGAACTAATGAAAGAAGAATTAGAAGCAGCTCTAAATACAGCTGATAAAACAACTGGTCATAAAAGATAATATATAAACTCAAATTTTTATATTGAATGAAAAAATAAAAAAGAGATTAAATAACAAATTTTATCTCTTTTTTTGTATTATTACTTTTAATACTATAATCCTCTTGCCACATATTCATCATATGTAAGGCCACTTTCTTTAACCTTCACAGCAAGTTCTATACCTAAATATCTAAAGTGCCAGTCTTCAAACACATATCCTGTTATATATTCTTTATCTCTAGGATATCTTAAAATAAATCCATATTTATAACAGTTCTGAATTAACCATTCATACTCTTTATCATCTTCACTTAGATATTCCCATTTTCCATTAATAATATCTACTGCAAGACCTAATTGATGTTCAGAATATCCCGCTCTTGCTGAATATGTTTCTGCTTCTTTAAATCCATCCTTACTAACATATCTATTATATAAATCAAGTTGATAATCATAAGATCTATAAGTAGAACCAGCATATATTTTAAACCCATTACTTAAAGCATCAGTAGCCATTTCTTCAAATTTAACCGCAGCTTCTCTTCTAAGTCTTTGATTACTACCAGAAGAAAATTTACTATCTATTTTTGTTAGATCACTAGGCTCATAGTCATTATTTAATTTATAATATTTATTTACAATGACATCAGTTTTATCCGCTTCTTCATTAGATAGTACAATATCATTAGTGTAGTAGTCTTTATCCAAATAAGCATTTACAAAAGTAACAGTATCTTCATAGTTATAATTATCTTTTATTTTTTTAGTATCATATACAGAATCAAATTTATTTGCATCATTTTCATATTTAATATATCTATCTAAATTATCTTCATTAAAATAATTTAAATTCAAGTAATCAATAATATTTTTATCGTAATCATTTAAAGTAATTACTTCTATACTATTTTCAAGTTTATCATAAAAAGTATTTATTTCTTTCGCATCATAACCAAGTTTTAAAAGTTTATTAACATCTAGAACATTTAATTTTTCACTATCTTTTATTTCTAAATATTCATCGAAGTATTCTTCTAAGAAAGCGTTTTCTAAAACAGCATCTTCAAGTACTTTAGAATATGTCTTTTTTTCCTTTAACTTTTCATATGTGTCAGTTTCTTTAAATACATCTATTACTTCTTTTTGATATCCATATCTCTTAGGTATTAATAAATATAAAAAAATACCTATAATTATTATAAATATCAATATTATTAATAATATTTTTTTCTTTTTTAACTTCCGTTTTCTTTTACTCATTTTTATCACCACACTAATAATTATATATCATAACTAAAAAAATAACAACAATATGGTAAGTAAAAATTTAATTTGATTTTTTATTATTATGTGTTAATTTTTTCATTATATATAGTTAAACTTGGGTTTACAATATTTTTCCAAAATGTTATAATAAAAGGGCAAAGAAGGTTATAGAAGTATGAAAAGAAAAGATGTTGATAGAAGCAAATTATCCCCAATGATGAAACACTATGTCGAACTTAAAGATAACTATGAAGATACCATTATATTGTACAGACTAGGAGACTTCTACGAGATGTTTTTTGAAGACGCTGAAGTAGTAGCCCATGAGCTAGAATTAACTTTAACTGGTAAATCAGCTGGATTAGAAGAGAAAGTACCAATGTGTGGAGTTCCTTTTCATGCTGCCGAAGTATATATTGATAAATTAATAAAAAAAGGATTTAAAGTCGCCATTTGTGAGCAGTTAGAAGATCCAAAAGAATGTAAAGGAATAGTTAAAAGGGATGTAATTGAAGTTATATCTTCAGGTACTATAACTAGTACAAACTCCTTAAATGAAAAAGAAAATAATTATATTGGTAGTCTATATGACTTCAAATATGGCTATGCTCTTACTCATTGTGATATAACAACTGGAGAAATTTATACTCAAATTTTAGAAAAAAATGAAGATGATCTTGTCTACAAAATTATGTCATTAGAAATAAAAGAGCTAATAGTAAATGATAGTGTTGATAAAAACTTACTTGCTAAAATTAAAAATCAAAAAATACCTATTACTATTGTAGATAATCTATTAGAAAATAAATATAAAAATATTTATGAAGATATAGAAGATATAAGAATAATAAACTCTATTAAACAGCTTTTATATTATTTATCAACTACCCAAAAGAGAAATCTATCTCATTTTCAAAAGGTAATTGTAAATAAAAAAGAGTCTTCTTTAGTAATGGATATTCATACTAAAAGAAATCTAGAATTAACTGAGTGTTTGAGAACTAAAGAGAGAACCTATTCACTTCTCTGGCTTTTAGATAATACTAAGACCGCTATGGGATCACGAAAATTAAAGAATTATATTGAAAATCCTCTTACTGATATAACCAAAATCAATAGAAGATATAATATTGTCGAAAAATTACTAGAAGAATTTATTCTAGCGGAAGAACTTCGAAGTGATTTATATGAAGTATATGATTTAGAAAGATTATGTGGAAAGATAGCTTTTGGTTCTGCCAATGGAAAAGATTTACTTCAGCTAAAAGCTTCTTTAAAAGTTTTACCAAGTATTAAAGAAAAACTGGAAAAAATAAATTTCTACTATAATATTGAAACTTTAGAGGACTTATATAATTTACTTGAAAAATCTATTTATGAAGAGCCACCTAATTCTATAAAGGAGGGTTATCTAATTAAAGAAGGATATTCTAAAGAACTAGATGAGCTTAAGGCTATCAGTAAAGGTGGTAAAGACTTTATAAGTAATTTTGAAATAGAAGAAAGAGCCAGAACAGGTATTAAAAACTTAAAAGTTGGTTTCAATAAAGTTTTTGGCTATTACATTGAAGTGTCCAAAGGAAGCTTATCACTTATAACTGAAGATATGGGCTATGTAAGAAAGCAGACTCTAGCTACTGGTGAGAGATTTATTACACCTCTCCTAAAAGAAAAAGAAGATTTAATTTTATCTGCCGAAGATAAAATAATAAATCTTGAATATAATTTATTCATTGAAATAAGAGACAAGTGCAAAGAATATATTAAAAGTCTTCAAGAAGTAGCTAAAGTAATAAGTGAAATAGATGTTTTAGAGTCTTTTGCTTTAGTTAGTGAAAAGTATAACTATGTAAGGCCAACCCTTACTAGTACTAATGAAATAAAGGTAATATCGTCAAGACATCCTGTTGTCGAAAGAGTTTTAAAAGATGAAGAATACGTTCCAAATGATATTGTAATGGATAGCAATACTGATATTATTTTAATAACAGGACCAAATATGGCCGGTAAATCGACATACATGCGTCAGCTTGGTATTATTGCCATTATGGCTCAAATTGGCTGTTTTGTACCAGCCAAAGAAGCAACTCTCCCTATATTTGATAAAATATTTACTCGTATTGGTGCATCTGATGATTTAGTAAGTGGTGAATCGACATTTATGGTTGAAATGATGGAAGCTTCTCGTGCTATAAAGTGTGCCACTAAAAATAGCTTAATTCTCTTTGACGAACTAGGTCGTGGTACAGCTACTTTTGATGGCATGAGTCTAGCCGAAGCTATTTTGGAATATATAGGAAATAAAATAAAATGCAAAACCCTTTTTTCCACCCATTATCATGAGCTTACCGATATGGAAAAAAATCTATCCAATTTAAAAAATAAACATGTATCTGCCATTGAAGAAGATGGTAATATTACTTTTCTTCATAAAGTAAAAGATGGCTCTGTCGATAAAAGCTATGGTATCAATGTTGCTAAATTAGCAGGACTTCCTGATGAAGTAATAAATCGTGCAGAAGCTATTTTAAAAATTTATGAAAATAAAGAAGTAAAAAAAGATATCGTTATTCAGACTTCTCTTCCTCTTAATTTTGAGGAAAAAGAAAGTGAAGTAGAAGAAGAAATAAAAAAACTAGATATCTTAAATATTACTCCTATCGAAGCTATTAATATTCTAAGTAAATTAAAAGAAAAAATAAAATAATCTTGTATAATTATTAAAAATAAATTATACTATTGTTAGGTGATAAATAAAATGAAAAAATTAAATAAAAAGGGTTTCACTTTAGTTGAATTATTAGTAGTTATTGTAATTCTTGTCGTCATTATGTCCATTGCTATACCAAGTATTACTTCTTCTCTTGAAAGAAGTAAACAAAAAGAATATGATGCCAAGGTTAAACTTATCGTTTCAGCAGCGGAGCTTTATTTTGACAAACATAGAAATTCATATCCCATATCTTCAAATACATCTACATCTTATCAAGTTGATATTTCAGAATTAATTGCCGAAGGATATTTAACTGAAGAAGAGGCTAAAGATCCGTTTACCAATAATATAATTGATGATTCTGGAAAAACGGATACCAGTATTTGTATTGTCGAAGTAAATGGGGTAGTTGGTGCATATACATATGGAGAATTATATGATCAAAGTTGCTGGTAATTAAATAAAAAAGACAAGTGCTACCAAAAAAGGTAGCACTATTATCTAGAAAAAGGTGAAAGAAATGAAAATAATTTTAATAAAATATGGTGAACTTACTACTAAGACAGGAAATAGAAATCTCTTTATTAATATATTATATGATAACATTAAGAGAGCACTAGAATCTTTTAATGTCAAAATTGTTAAAAATAGAGTTAGAATGTTTATCGAAGTTGAAAATGAAAATATTGATAAAATAGTAGACATTTTAAAAAATATATTTGGTATTCATAGTATAGTTATAGCTACTAGAGTAAATACTAATATTGAAGAAATAGAAAAAACATCTCTTGAAATAGCTAAAAGTACAAACTTTAAAACATTTAAAGTTGAAACTAGTAGGGCAGACAAAAATTTTCCAATTTCAAGTATGGACTTTAGTAGAAGAGTAGGCTCTTTAATTTTAAAAAATATTGATAATATTAAAGTAGATGTTCACAGTCCTGATTATTTACTAAAAATAGAAATCAGAGAAGACTATACCTACATTTATCATAAAGAAATTTTAGGGGCCCAAGGCTATCCTGTTTCAGTAGCAGGTCGTGGCCTTCTCATGTTATCAGGAGGAATAGATTCCCCAGTCGCAGGCTATTTAGCCATGAAAAGAGGAATCAAGATTGAATGCATATACTTCGAATCTCCACCACATACTAGCCAAATGGCTAAGAATAAAGTAAAAACTTTAGTGGAAAAATTAACAAAATACGAGCCAAACATAGTACTTCATGTCATAAAATTTACTGACATTCAAGAGGCGATATATAAAAATATCGACCCTACATATATGATAACCATAATGCGAAGAATGATGTATCGAATAAGTACAAAAGTCATGGAAAAAAGTTCTTGTCTTTGTCTTATAAATGGAGAGTCAGTAGGACAAGTTGCCAGTCAGACATTAACTAGTATGAAAGTAATAAATTCTGTTACCAATATACCTGTAATTAGACCAGTAGCATGCCTTGATAAATTAGAAATAATTGATATTGCTAAAAAGATAGGGACTTATGAAACATCAATACTTCCTTACGAAGATTGTTGCACGATATTTGTTCCTAAACATCCCGTTATTAATCCAAGTTTAGATAAAGCAGTAGAATATGAAAAAAGTTTTGATTATGAGAGTTTAATTGAAAAAGCTGTTAAAGAAGAAGAAATTATCAAAATAACTAATAAAAAAAATAAATTTGATATTTAGAAAAAATTACCATCAAAAATAATGTATTAAAATAGTCTTATTTCACAACCTATTAGTGTAGGAGGTGAAACAATGAGCAATAGTTCAAATAGCAAAATGGTAGTACCTGGATCTAAACAAGCTATTGATAAATTAAAATACGAAATAGCTAATGAATTTGGTGTTAATTTAGGACCAGACACAACTTCAAGAGCTAACGGATCAGTTGGTGGCGAAATCACTAAGAGATTAGTAAAATTAGGAGAAAACCAATTAAGTGGATCAAACTATCAAAACAAGTAGTTCGTATATAAAAAAAGTCTCAAATATAAAATGAGGCTTTTATTTTTATATAAAATAAAAAGAGACTGACCCCCTAAGGAACAGTCTCCCAAAAAGAATAAAAAGGGGTTGGCTAGTGTGATACTAGCACCAATTCGCCTAAATCGAACTGGTGATTAATATAATAATCGAAGTTATATATTTTGTCAATACTAAAAATAAAAAAAATAAAAAAAATTGTCATATTATTGTCATCAAAGAAAAAATATGTTATTATTTATATAAAGATAAGGAGCTAGATATGAATAAGTCTAAGATAATTGGTGTAGTAATTGGTGTGGTGGTTTTCATTTTTATGATAATAGGACTGACATATGCTTGGTTTACTTGGCAAAGTTCTAATACTAACGTCACTGGTACTTCAAATTGCTTTAATATAGACTATGGAATAAGCCAGGAAATAGGATCGTCTAGTACTTCTTATCAAATGGAACTAGGAGAGTCTTATACTGATGGAGAGTATGCCTCGGTAACACTATCAATAGATTCTAAATGTGCTGGAGTTACCGCTACTGGAAAGTTGTATCTAAATACCAATACTGCTGGGACAAGTACAGAAATTTTATCAGGGGCTTTAAAGTATACAGTTATTGAAAAAAATGAAACTGCAAGTGCAGAAGTAGCCACTGGTACTATAACTTCCACGGATAAATTGCTTCTATTAGATAATATACCAATTAGTGCGAGTACTTCTGTCAGTTATGAAGTATGGGTATGGATAGATGGCAATATTGCTGATAATACATATTATAAAGCTAGTTATTCAGGATATATTTCAGCAGAAGCTACTCAGACCGATTAAATTTATTACGATAATTTTTGACAAAAAAGTAAGTATTGTACGTTTGTAAATGATGTGAAACAAAATTTTTGTAAAAATGACTCAATTTGA
>JBJEEA010000051.1:0-25207 GCA_051872635.1 Bacilli bacterium | reverse complement strand
TTTTGTACTAAAGAAGAATTAGAAGAAATGAGAAAAGAACAGGAAAGCTTAAAAATTAGAACAGGATATTATGGTAAGTGGGCTAAATGTAGAAACTTATCTATTGATGAGCAAGCTGAGATGATAAAGAAGGGAATACCTTATGTTATTAGATTTAAGTCAAAAGGTAATTATGATGAAAAGTTTGTTTTCGATGATTTAGTTAAAGGTAAAATAGAATTTCCTTATAACGATCAGGATGCTATTATTATGAAATCAGATAATTTACTTCCAACATATCATTTTGCACATTTAGTTGATGATCACTTAATGCACACTACACATGTGGTAAGGGGTGAAGAGTGGCTATCTTCAGTTCCTCTTCATATTGAATTATTTAAAGCTTTTGGGTACAAACCACCTAAATATATTCATATACCTTTGATAATGAAGCAGGATGGAGATACGAGAAGAAAAATAAGTAAAAGAAAAGATCCTGAGGCTTCAATGAGCTATTATGAAGAAAAAGGATATCCACCTCTTGCGGTAATTGAAGCTATTATGACAATAATTAATTCTAACTATGAAGAGTGGCATACTGCTAATCCGGATAAATTATTTTTAGATTTTAAGTTTTCACCGAAAAAGATGTCTTCATCAGGAGCGTTATTTGATTTGGAAAAATTAGATAATATATCGAGAAATATGATTAGTAAAATGACAAAAGATGAGGTATATAACAATCTATGTTCTTGGGCTAATAAATATAATAGTGGATTTTATGATTTAATTACGAAGTATGAGAGTTATACTAAAGAAATATTAAATATTGAAAGAGAACAAAAGAAGCCTAGGAAAGATTATGCAAGTTATTCAGAAATAGAAAGTCAGATATTTTATATGTATGATGAACTATATAATCCTAATGATTATGAATGGGGAAGTATTACAGATAAAGGAGAAATAAAGAAGATACTTACTTTATATATGGATAAATATTTTGATATATCTAATAAAGATGATTGGTTTAATAAAATAAGAGAACTTGCTGATGAGCTTGGATACTGTAGTAATATGAAGGAATATAAAAATAATCCAGATAATTACAAAGGAAGTGTAGCGGATGTTTCAACTGTTCTTAGGGTTGCTATTACTTCAAAATCGATGACGCCTGATTTATATGAAATAATGCGATTACTGGGTAGAGATAGAATAGAAGATAGAATTAGAGGAATATAAAAAATATCTTAAAATTATTGTAAAAAGATGTAAATTGTGATAAAATAATAATATCTGTTGTGAAAGATATTATTATTATGGCCTGTTGGTGAAGTGGCTTAACACATTGCCCTCTCAAGGCAACACTCATGGATTCGAATTCCATACAGGTCACCAATTGATTATAAACCCTTATTTTACAAGGGTTTTTATTTTTTTGGTCTTGTTTTTGATCTTGCTTTGAATAGAGATAAAAATTGATTTTTCTAGTTTTTATTTATTATATAAAAAGTTTACTATCTTTAATAAAAATGTTATAATATTTGTGAGAGAAATATGAGGTAAATATATGGAAAGATATAAGGAAATAGAAAGAAGCATTATAAAAAAGTATCGTAAAGAGATTTGGAGTAAATTTGTTAAAGCGGTTCAGGAATATGAATTAATAAAAGAAAATGATAAGATAATGGTATGTATTTCTGGAGGTAAGGATTCTTTTTTACTAGCTAAATGTATTGAAGAATTACAAAGACATGGTAAATTTCCTTTTGAAGCCTATTATGTCGTAATGAATCCAGGATATAATGATATAAATAGCGAAATGATACTAAATAATGCCAAAATATTAAATATAGATATAAAAGTATTTAATAGTGATATATTTGAAGTTGCTGAAAAGTTATCACCAGATAGTCCTTGCTATATGTGCGCTAAGATGCGTAGAGGATTTTTATATAGTAAGGCAAAAGAATTAGGTTGTAATAAGATAGCACTTGGTCATCATTTTGATGATGTTATTGAAACAACACTCTTAAGTATGTTTTATGGATCGGAAATAAAGACAATGATGCCAAAGTTACACAGTGATAATTTTGAAGGTTTGGAACTTATTAGACCATTATATTTAGTTAAAGAAGAAGATATTATTTCTTGGAAAAACAGTAATAATTTAGAATTTATAAATTGTGCTTGTAAATTTACACTTGATTCTTCACATGATGAGACTCTAAGTAAGAGAAAAGAAATGAAAAATTTAATAAGGGAACTTAGGAAGAAAAACAAAGATATTGATAGAAATATTTTTACAGCTTTAAATAATGTTAATTTAAACTGTGTCCTTGGAATAAAAAAGAATGGTAAATATAAAAGTTTTTTAGAAGATTATGATAAGAGGTAGAATATGAATCAAGAAAAAATAGGCAAATTTATAAAAGAAATTAGAAAGAAAAATAATCTTACACAGAATGATTTAGCTTCAAAACTTGGAGTTACATATCAAGCTGTATCTAAGTGGGAAAATGGTAAAAATATTCCGGATATTTCTTTACTTAAAGAAATGAGTCAAATTTTTGATGTTGATATTGATGAATTATTAGATGGTGAAAAAAAGAAAAAAAAGAAAAGAAATAATAAATTATTTACTATTATTTTATCAATTATAATAGTAATAGTTATTTCTATTCTTATAATAATATTAACTAATCATGATCATAGTTTTGAATTTAAAACACTTACTTCTAGTTGTGATGAATTTGATATTATTGGTAGTATGGCTTATAATAGTGATAAAACATCTATTTATATTTCTGATGTTAATTATTGTGGTACTGAAGAAAGTACAGTTTATGATGAACTTACTTGTGCTTTATATGAAAATTATAATGATAATAAGAAGATAATAAGTTCTTGCATGAGTGAAAAAAATATTTCGCTTAAAGACTATTTAAAAAATGTTAAAATAAATGTCGATGATTATAGTGCTAGTTGTAAGAGCTTTACTTCGTCTAATTTATATTTAGAAATAAATGCTACTTTGAATAATCAAATAATTACTTATATAGTTCCTATTACAATTAATGATAACTGTTTAAAATAGACTAAACTTAGAGTTTAGTTTTTCTAAACCTTAGGTTTATTGATTTTTGTAATCTGCTAATGTAAAATTAGTATTGAGGTGATAAAAATGAAAAAAAAAATTACATGGGTAATTGTGGCTACTATAGTAATTGTTATTATAGGAGGTGGGTTGTTCTTCCTTCTAAAAAAGGAAAATAATTCTGATGCATTAAAGTTTAAAGAGGAATATGAAAGTTTAAATAACACAACAAGAGAAAAAGACGGGATGGCTTATAATAATATAACTATTAGTAATGATAATCCGGTAAAATATATAAATAGTGAAGATGCTTTAAAAATTTTAGATAGTAAAGAAGCTATTATTTATGTTGGTGCTGCTTGGTGTCCTTGGTGTAGAAATGCGGTTCCTGTTTTATTTGATGTACTTAAAGATTATGATGTAGATAAAATTTATTATCTTAATTTAGATGATGAAAAATCAAATTATGAGGTGCAAAGTGGTAAGTTAGTTAAGATAAGTGAAGGAACAGAGGGATATTACAAGCTTTTGGATAAACTTGAAGATGTTCTTAATGATTATGTTTTGACTGATGATAATGGAGAAAAATATGATACTGGTGAGAAGAGGATATATATGCCTTTTGTTATAGGAGTAAAAGATGGTAAGATAGTACAAAGTCATGTGGGAACTGTTACTTTAAATGAAAATCAGACTAAGTATGATAATTTAACTGATAGTCAATATGAAGAATTATATGATATTTATTCTGATCTTGTAGCTAGTGTTTATGGTAAGCGAAGTTGTAATTCTAATGAAGTATGTAATTAATATAGTTATAAGAAATAGCTAATTTAATGGCTATTTTCTTATGCTATAAAAAACATTATAAGAAAAGATATAATTCCCGATATAGCTGTTTGGTATAGTCTTCCTTTTAGATAGTTTTTATATTCTATATTGCTTTCATCCAAAGCACTTATTACTTGAAGGTGGACAGAGAGACCTCCGAAGGATATAACCATAGTGCTTAGCGTAACTTTTAAAGTTTCATTTAAAGGAACTGACGAAATAAAAGAAAGGCCTATAGTCATTTCAAGAATGCTTTTTATGATTAAAGATAGTATTTTATTCAATGAGAAAATATTTGTAATTAATGAACTTAAGATTAGAAATAAAGTGGCTACTCCTGCAACCATGAATAGAGAGTCAATACTTTTTTTAATTGATACGGATAAAATAGTTCCAAAGTTTTGACAATTATCTTTAATAGTGGTATCATTAATTTTAGTTATGGTATTTTTATTTTTGATGATAAAACCAATAATAAAATTACTAATGATATGTGAAAAGAGAATAATTAGTCCATAGTTAGTATTTTTAAGAAAAAAAGTACCAACTGTTTGAATTACAAATAAAGGGTTGGCAAAATGATTAAAGGTAAGAATATGTTCTGCTTCTTTTTTGGATATGAGATTTTTTTCATAGGCTGTTTTTATATTTCTAGCATTTGATGGAAAGCCTGATATTAATGATAAGAAGAGTATTAGTACGCTAGGCTTACTTATATTAAATATTTTGGATATTGTAGATACTATTTTCTTTGGAATGTAATCTATAAAATTATAATTAATTAGAATATCTGATAATACAAACATAGGAAACATAGATGGTACTAGAGTGTTTAGCCAAAGACTTAGTGAAGTTATTATAGCATTGTTAACAATATCTTTTTTTATAAAAATAAATATGAGAAAGATAATACTTATGAAGACAATTAAAAAGTTAGAATATTTTTTCATATTTAATTATATGATATAGCAAGAAAAATATTAGAAAGGGTTAATTTATGAAAATAAGAAAATTTTTAAAAAATAATTATAAATTTATATTGTTATTGTTAATTATGTTTGCCTTTTTTTACCTACCTCTTCCTTATTACATAATGGCTCCTGGAGGAACTATAAATATAACAGATAGAGTTGAGATGGATAATTATAATGCTCCTAGTAGTGGCAGTTTAAATATGCTCTATGTTTCGGAATATGAAGCTACGCCTGCTTATATGCTATATGCTAAATTAAATAGTAATTGGGATATTGAAAAAAACACGGAGAGACAGGTATCTAATGAAAATCCTGAAGAGATTGAAAAACGTAATAAAATTATGCGTGATAATTCTTTGGACATCGCGACAATGGTTGCTTATAATGAAGCTGGTAAGAATATTAATATTAAAAGTAGAGAGAATGTTGTTATTGCTACGACAATCGATAATGGTCTTAAAGTGGGCGATGTTATAGAAAAAGTAGAAGGAGAAGAGGCTACTGATGTAAGTGATATAAAAGCTATAATTAATAATAAAAATGTTGGAGATTATATAAATTTTCTTGTTTTACGCGATGAAAAAGAAGTAAATATAAAGTGCAAAATAGTTCTTGAAGATAATGTTAAGGTAATTGGAGTTGTAATAGTTACTAAGTATGATTATGATGTTGACCCAGAAATAGATATTAAGTTTAAAAATAGTGAATCAGGATCATCTGGAGGTCTTATGCTTACTTTGACTATATATAATGCCATAAGTTCAGAAGACATTATTAAGGGAAGAAATATAGCAGGTACGGGAACTATTTCTCTAGATGGAACTGTTGGAGAAATCGACGGAGTAAAGTATAAAATAATGGGAGCTGCAAATAATAATATGGATTTAGTTTTGGTTCCATCCGCTAATTATGATGAGGCTATAGAGACTAAAGAAAAATATAATTATGATATGGAAATAGTAAAAGTTGATACTTTTGAAGAAGCTATTGAATATTTAGAAAGTAATTAAGACTCTAAAGATAATTTTGGAGTCTTTTGCTTGCTTTTTATATTTTGTTAAGATATAATTATATTAGTAAATAAGGGAGATAGAAATTATGAAGAGGAGAAAGAGAAAACTTAAGATTAAAAACATTATTTTGGTAGTTTTAGTTTTAGTAGTACTAATTATAATTATATTTTTAATATTTAATAGAAAAGAAGTAAAAGTAGATTTAATGCCAAAACTTAATACGCTAACTGAAGTAAATACACTTTCTGAAAAGTATAATTTTGACCTTAATATTACTTATGAATACAGTGATAGTATTGAAAAAGATAAGGTTATATCACAGAGTATAGATGAAAATGAAGAAATTAAAGTTGGAGATAAATTAGATGTTGTTGTTTCTCTTGGTAAACTAGATAAAGATAAACTAGCAAGCGATGGTATTAATGAACTTGGAAAGGTTCCTATTATGATGTATCATGGTATTAGGGAGAAAACTTCTAGTAGTACGGGTACTATTGGTGGTAATGTCGACAAAGATGGTTATAATAGAACGCCTTTGGCTTTTAGAGAGGACTTAGAATTTTATTATGATGAAGGATATAGAATGATAAAATTATCTGACTATATACAAGGAAACATTGATACAGAATATGGAAAGAGTCCGATTGTCTTAACTTTTGATGACGGTAATGAAGATAATCTTAGAGTTACGGGACTAGATGAAGACGGTAATATTATAATAGATGAAAACTCCGCTGTTGGAATACTAGAAGAATTTAAGAAGAAACATCCTGATGCTAATGTAACAGCAATATTTTTTGTAAATGGTGGTCTATTTAATCAACCGCAGTACAATGAAAAGATATTAAATTGGCTTGTGGCTAATGGTTATGAAGTTGGTAATCATACAGAGACACATTTGGATATTAAGAGTTCTAGTAGTGATAGAGTTCAGAAGGAAATTGCTTATGTATATAAAGAGCTAGATGATATTATACCAAATAAATATAGTAAAATTGTAGCTCTTCCTTTTGGTAGTCCTTATAGTAAGGACCATGAAAATTACAAATATGTTTTAAATGGTAGTTATGAAGGATATACTTATGAGACAGTAGCGGCTCTTAGAGTGGGATGGGAACCTGAAGTATCTCCTTATGATAAGGATTTTGATATGACTTATTTAAAGAGATGTAGGGCTTATGATAATAATGGAAAAGAATTTGATATAGAGATGGTATTTAATAATTTAGAAAAAAGTAGATATATTTCGGATGGAAATGCTGATACAATTGTTATTAAAAGTAGTGATGAAAATAGAATTAATACTAACTTAGATAAAGAGATAATTACTTACTAAAAGGAGGTTATCATGAAATTAAATAATAAGGGATTTGCTATAACTAGTGTTTTATATGGTCTTCTTCTTTTGTTTGTCTTCTTGGTTGGTTCTTATCTACTGGTTCTTACATCAAAGAAAAATAGATTAGATACTATAAGTGCTGATATAGATGATAAATATGGTTTTAATACTAAAATAAGAGACGTAGATGTTCAAATTTTATCTTTGGATAGTTATACTGCACCTTATACTGCACCTTATACTGGTAAGTATGTATTTAAAGTGACTGATGTGAATGATTCTAATTATACATGTTCTAGCTATATAAAAAAAGGTAGTGTTATAACTGATACTGATACTAATACTGGTACTAATATTGATATTAAACTTAATAATATATCTTTTATTGAATCTGTTTGTGTTGAAAAAAATAATGAATATAAATTGCAAAGTGTTGATTTAAAAGAAATATGGTACAATGATTTAGGAAGTGATAGTTAGTGAATAAGAAAGGTTTTACCTTAATTGAAGTTATAATGGTGATAGCGATTATTGGATTATTATCAGTTATACTAGTACCTAATGTGATAGGTTTAATCGAAAAAAATAAAATAGAATCGTGTAAGGAAGTACAAGAAAATATTATAAGTGCTACTAAAATATATGTTGCTAATAATAAATATGAGCTTGGTTTTAGTTGTGGTACAGCTAAGGAAATTAAACTTGCTGATTTATTATTATCTGGTGATTTAAATGGACCTGTTATTAATCCGATAACCGATACTGAAGTTAAGTCTGTTTATGTTGAGGCTACTTATGATTGTAGTAATAAAACTTTTTCTTATAATCTAGTAGACGATGATAATGAATTAAATTGTGAAAAATAAAAATATAAAAATTTAAGTGAACTTATTGTTTTTTAAATAAATGTATGATAAAATTAATTAAGAATAGGAGGATTTAGTATGGCACTAAATAAACTTAAAAAGTTTGTAACTGAAGAAGTTATGGATGAAAACGGCGAAGATGAATATTATGATGCTGAAAAAGTAACTATTCCAAATGGTGGTAAGATGATATTACTTGAACCAAGAGCTTATTCAGAAAGTCAACAAATAGCAGATCATTTAAAAAAGAGAAATACTGTTGTCGTAAATATGAAGAGAGTAACTCCTGATCAAGCAAAGAGAATAGTGGACTTTTTAAGTGGTACAGTATATGCTATTGGAGGAGATCTTCAGAAGATAGGTGGAGGAATATTTTTATGTACTCCTAAAAATGTAAATGTAGAAGGAACTATTTCTGAAGAAGATGATAAAGGTAAAAAAGGAAAAGAAACGGATTTAGATTGGTAAGATAAGTAGGTGACTTATGAAGAGATTTACAATAGCTCATGAGGGCTATAATATTGAAGAAGTAAACAGATTCATTGATATAGTTATCAAAAGATTAGAAAAATTGAATAATGAAAATGCAGCTTTGCAGATGAAAATCTCTTCATTAGAAGAGGAATTAAAAAAGAAAAAGTTAGAAGAAACGAAGGTCAGCGAAGCTATAATGGCGGCGCAAAGCACTTCTGATCGTATTAAGTCTCTTGCTAGAGAGGAAGCTAATATGGTAGTTGAAGAAGCAAGAAATAATGCTAATATGATTGTTCATGAGGCACTTTTAAAAGCTGAAAAAACAGAATCTGAAGCAATGCTTCTCAGAAAGAATATTACTGTTTATAAAAATAGAGTAAAGAATATTATTAAGTCACAACTTGAGCTTGCCGATGAACTTGATAAATATGATTTAGACAGATAAATACTTTGTTGACAAGATACCATTAGTGTGGTATCTTTATTTTTGGAAAGCGTTATTATAGAAATTGGGAGGAAAAGATGGAAATACTAAAATGTAGTAATTTGAATAAATCTTTTGGTAAAAAGAAAATACTAAATAACGTAAATATTTCACTAGAGGAAGGGGATATTTTAGGCTTTATTGGGCCTAATGGTGCAGGCAAAACTACTACTATTAAACTTATATTAGGTCTTCAAAGTATTGATTCTGGAAATGTAAGTATATGTGGCTATGATATAGAAAAAGAGTTTACAAAGGCTATTAGTAATGTTGGAGCTATTATTGAGTCTCCGGATATGTATTCTTATTTGAGTGGGTATGATAATTTAAAATTAATTGCTAATATGTATAATATAAAAAAAGAAAAGATTTTAGAAGTAGTAAAGTTAGTTGGTTTAGAGAAGAGAATAAATGATAAAGTAAGTAAATATTCTTTGGGAATGAGACAGAGACTGGGAATAGCAGCGGCGCTTTTAAATGACCCCAAGGTACTTATATTAGATGAACCTACTAATGGACTTGATCCTGAAGGAAATAAAGAGGTAAGAGATTTAATTAAAAAACTTGCTAAGAAAAAAATTGGAATATTAATATCAAGTCATGCTTTAAGTGAACTTGAGAGTATTGTAAATAAAGTAGTAATTATTCAAAATGGAAGTATTGTCGAAGAAAATACTATTGATAAAATAAAAAGAGAAGAAGAAAATTATTATATTTTTGAAGTTGATAAGGTAATTGATATTAATAATAATATAAAACTATCGGATAATAAATTTAAGATTAAAATTGATAGGGAAGATATACCTATGTTTATTAATATTTTAATAAAAAAAGATATTAAGATATATGCTATTTATGAAGAAAAATTATCTCTTGAAGAGGCATTTTTGAAAAGAACAGGAGGTAATAAGATTGACTAAGTTAATAAAGAATGAATTATATAAAATTTTTCATAAGAAAAGTATTTATGTAATGGGAATTATTGTTATTTTTCTTATTTTACTTAATAATGTTTTATATAAAGTTTTCTATGATGATAGCGGTAATTTTAAAGATATTGATGTATCTAGTAACTATGAACTTACTTTAATAGAAGAAGAACTGAAGAATTTAGATCCGAATAAAGAGACGGATAAAAATTTATATATAGAATATAAAAGTCAGTATGATGTATATAGTTTGGCTTCTAATTACAGTACTTCTTCTTGGCAGTATTATATTATTAATAATAAGATGTATGAAGTTATTTATAATAAATATTATTACACTTATATTGATAAATCTGATAAACTTTTGAAAGAGGCGGAAAATACTTATAATAAATATTTAAGTTATCTTGAAAAAGATGATTTTAAAGAATTTGCTTATTTGGAGCTTAAAGAAGTAGAAGATGCAATAATTTCTTTAAGTAAAGAAAAGAGCACTACTACTGATAAACAAAGATTATTAGAGATAGATACTTCTATTAAAAGTCTTGAATTTGATAAAGAAATAATAAATTATCGCATAGATAAGAATATATCGTATGCTAATAATTATTTAAATACAGCATTAGATAAGTATAAAGAAGCACATAATTATTTAGAAAGTATAGAAAATATAGATAATTTAACTTATGAAGAGAGACTATTATATAATGAAAAGCTTGAAGAATATAATATAAATAAATATATACTTGATAATAATACTGATCTTAATAGAGAAAATACGACACGTAGTAGTTTAATAAATGCTCTTGAAAGTTATGAAATATTTGTTATAATATTAATAATAATTATAGCGGGGACGATAGTTTCTAATGAATTTAGTAAGGGTACAATAAAAGGATTATTAGTAAGACCTTATTCTAGAACAAAAATATTATTAGCAAAATTTGTTAGTTCTTTAATAATACTTGTCATAAGTATAATATTTGTGCTTGTTTGTAATTTATTAATAAGTGGAATTTTCTTTTCATTTGATAGTTTAAGTATACCGGTAGTTATATATAATTTTAATACAGGACTTATTGAAGAATATAATGTCTTTACTTATGTACTTATTAGGACACTAGCGTACTTACCTATGTTTATAATTATACTTACTATTTCATTTATGCTTAGTACAGTAACTACTAATAGTCAAATAAGTATAGCTTTGCCATTTGTCTTTTATATGTTTAGTTCAGTTATAAATGCTATGGCTATGTCATTTAATTTGAAATGGATGAAATATTTTATCACTTTGAATTGGAATTTAAACGATTATTTATTTGGTAATTTACCTAGTTTTCCATATGGAAGTTTTACTAATGCCATAGTTATAAATATTATATACTTTATAGTTTTACTTTTAATAGCAATATTAGTATTTAGAAAAAAGAATATAAAGAATATATAAGGAGGTTATTGTGATAAAGAATGCTTTTTTTGATGTGCTTCCTGATGTGTGGCCGATGCTGATAATAATTTTAGTAATAATTTGTAGTCTTAGAATAACTTATTTGATTACTAAACATAAGAAGTTTCAACTACATAAGGAATTAATATACTTAATATCAATAGTATATATATTATGTTTATTTCATGTAGTTACATTTCAAGATGCTAATTATGGAGTATCAAATTTTATACCATTTAAAGAGATTTTTAGGTATAGTATAGGATCACATAAATTTGTTAAAAATATATTAGGAAATATTGTTTTATTTATTCCATATGGTTTTTTGGCTTCATATTTACTTAAAAATAAGAAGTTTTCGGTAATAACTATTCTTACTTTAATAGTATCTCTTACTATTGAAACGGTACAATATTATATTGGAAGAGTATTTGATATTGATGATATTATTCTTAATTTAGTTGGTGGTATTATTGGTTTTCTTATATATATTGGTATAGATGCTATTCAAAATAAAGTTAAAATATTTAAAAATGATACTGTTTTAGATATACTTATAATAGCTATATTAGTTATTACTATTATGTATTCATTTAATATAAATATATTTGGTATGATAGGGGGATAATGATGTTTGAGATTTTTAATGATACTGATAAAGAAATAGTAGAAATAGATAAATTAAAAGAATATATGAGTTTTGTCGTAAAGAAATTAGAAATAGAGACGGGAATATTTAATATAATATTTGTGAGTAATGAAAAAATACACGAAATTAATAGAGAATATAGACATACTGATAGAGTAACTGATGTTATATCTTTTGCACTAGAAGATAATCCTGATATTGTCTATGATGATTTTAGACTACTTGGGGATATTTATATTGCTATTGATGTGGCTTATGATCAAGCTAAAGAATATAATCATTCAAGAGAAAGAGAAGTGTGCTTTTTAGCTACACATGGACTACTACATCTTTTGGGTTTTGATCATATGACAGAAGATGAAGAAAAAGAGATGTTTGGAAAACAGGAGGAACTTTTAAATGCCTTTGAGATCAAAAGATAAAAGGAGTTTTAAAAGAAGTCTACGCGACTGTTTAAATGGACTTTCTTTTGTAATTGTAAATGAAGATAATTTTAAGAGGGAAATTATAATAGCAATTATTGTATTAATACTCAGTTTTGCTTTAAAATTAAGTAGGGTAGAATTTGTTATTATTTTACTTACGATAGGAATGGTTTTAATTACTGAAGTTATAAATACTGCGATTGAAAAAACGGTAGATTTATATACTAATAAATATAATGAAATAGCTAAGATTGCTAAAGATGTATCGGCTTTTGCAGTACTTTTGGCTTCCTTTTTTGCAGTAATTATTGGAATAAATATTTTTGGCGAGAAAATACTTAATATACTGGGAGGAATATAAATGGAAGAGAGTTTAAAGAGACTTTTAAAAAATAGTTATAGTCCATATTCAGGCTTTAGAGTAGCTTCTATTTGCCTTATGAAAGATGGAAAGAGTTTTGGAGGAGTTAATGTAGAAAATGCTTCTTATGGGGCGACGATATGTGCAGAGAGGGTAGCAATTACTTCGGCGATTGCAAGTGGATATAAAAAAGGGGATTTTAGTAAATTATATGTTATGTGTGATAGTGAGAGAATAGCTTCTAGTTGCTTTTTATGTCGACAGGTTATTAATGAATTCTTCGGGCCAGATGATGAAATTATTCTCTATAGTAATGATGGGGATTTGGAGACTTATCTAGTTAAAGACTTGTGTACCTATCCTTTTGGAAGTAGTGATTTAAAGTGATTAATAGATCACTTTTTTCTTTTTTTTCTATTTAATAATAGATTTCTTATAAAAAATTTGGTACAATTAAGATGTGATTTTAGGAGGTGTTTTACAGTGAGAAGTGGTTTTGTAAGTTTAATCGGTAGACCTAATGTTGGTAAGTCTACTTTGTTAAATAGTATATTAGGTAAGAGAGTAGCTATTACTTCGGATAAACCTCAAACAACGAGGAATATGATTCAAGGAATTTATAATGCCGATGATACGCAAATTGTATTTGTAGATACACCGGGTATTCATAAACCGCAAAATAAACTTGGAAAGGTTTTAAATAAACAAGCTTATTATACGATTAATGATGTTGATATTGTTATTTGGGTAGTTGATATAACTGAGAAAATAGGAAGTGGAGACAAGTTTGTTATAGATGTTTTAAAAGAAGTAGATAAACCAGTATTTTTAGTTATTAATAAAATTGATAAACTTCCAAAAGAGGAGATACTTAAAAAGATAGATGATTATCAAAAATTATATGATTTTGCAGAGATTATTCCAGTTTCGGCGAGAAAGAAGGATAATGTAGATAGATTAATTAGTGTAATAAAAGGTTATTTACCTGATAATATTGAATACTTTGATAAAGATACAGTAACTAGTAGTTCTCCTTCATTTATCATTTCAGAGTTTATTAGAGAGAAAGTTTTAGATTTAACGGAAGAGGAAGTACCACATTCGGTTACTTGTATAGTAGAAAATATCGAAGAAAATGATAATACTTTAGATATAATGGCTTCTATAATTGTCGATAGAGAAAACTTAAAAAAGATAATTATCGGTAAAAATGGTAATATGATAAAGGAAATTGGAATGAGGGCAAGGCGTGATATTGAAGAGTATTTTGGCAAAAAGGTGTATTTGGAATTATTTGTAAAAGTAGTAGAAAAATGGCGCGATAAAGAAAAGTTTTTAAATATGATTGGATATAAAGATTTTTTGAATAAATAATATTAAAATATTACATTATATAACTAAGGGTGATAGAAATGGATAAGTATGATCTTTGGTTATTATTTGTAAAAACTGGTAAAATAGAATATTATTTAAAGTATAAAGAGCTTTGTAAAGAGAGTGACTAATGATGTATAAAAAAATTGAAGGTATTGTAGTTAGTGAAGTGCCTTTTGAAGATTCTAGTAAGATAATTAATGTTTTTACTGAGGATGGAATAATTGGTATAGTAGCAAAAGGAGCTAAAAGAATAAAAAGTCCTTTTTTTTCAGTAACAAGTAAGTTTTCTTATGGTATATTTAATATTATTTATAAAGAAAATGGTCTATCTAAATTAGTAGAAGCGGATGTTTTAAAGGATTATCGTAATATAAAGAAAGATATTAAGAAGATAAGTTTTGCAACGTATATTACTGAGCTTACACTTCAAGTATATAGACATGAAAATAATGAGAATATTTTTAATTTATTTATTTCATCTTTAGATAAGATAAATGAAGGCTATGATGAGATGATTATTACGGATATACTTAAACTTAAACTACTTGATTATTTAGGAATAAGACCTATTATTGATAGATGTGTAGAGTGTGGAAGAAGAGATAATATTGTAACGATATCTAGTTACCGTGGTGGATTTGTATGTAAGGACTGCTACAGAAATGAAAAAATTGTCTCTACAAAGACAATAAGTATTATTAGAATGTTCTACTTAGCTCCTATTGATAAAATTAGTCGCCTTGATATATCGGAAAACATTAAAAATGAAATTGATGAATTTATCAATGATTATTATGATAGATATTCGGGAATTTATTTGAAGAGCAAAGTATTATTAGATAGCATAAAATAAATTAAGAGAGGGTGATCTATGTCTTCTTTTAAGTATATAATAATTCCAATAATTGCAGTTATTATTTCACAGACTATTAAGATGCTTATTGATTTGTTTGAGTATAAGAGAATAAATCTTTTAAAGTTTTTTGAGGGAATGGGTGGTATGCCAAGTTCACATTGTGCTTTAGTTAGTAGTATTAGTACTTTGATTTTTTTAGATGTCGGGTGCACGTCACCTCTATTTGGTTTGTGTTTTATTTTTTCGTTAGTGGTTATCTATGATTCAATGGGAGTTAGATATGAAAGTGGAATGCAAGCTAGAGTATTAAATAGAATAGCTAATACTTCTTTAAAGGAAAGCTTAGGACATAAGCCTACTGAAGCAATAATAGGAATGATTCTTGGAGTTCTTTTGACTTTGTTTTTTAATTATGTGATATTAAAATAACACTTATTGAAAAGTGTTATTTTTTTAATTTATATATTAATTTTACTATTCCATATAGCCATTTGTTAATGATAAGGTCGTAATTACCGATGTATTCATATACTTTACCTCCAAAGCCCATTTTGAATGTATAGTTGCCATTATTTTTATCCATGTTTGTTATTTGACCAAAGTTAAATATTTTATAACCGAGATTTAAATATTTTTTAATAATTTCCCATTTTATTAAATGTGATGAATAGAATTTTTCGAGGTCTTTATTATATCCTTCATCGAGGAAGTATATTTCTCGGTTATTTTTTACGATTAATATAGCTCCAATTACAGCTCCTTTAGGATATTTAGTATAAATATTAGTAGCTTTTATTATTTCATTATTGTATTTGGTAATTAATCTATCGGAAGTCATTTTTTTATTTATTAGAGCATTAGTTTTTTTGATATTTATATTTTGCATAAGATCATTTAGCTTGTCATTTCTTTCTTCTTCTTCTTTTAATAAGAAACGATAATTATTAATATATTGCTCGGGATTTATTTTGGCAAAATATATTTCAGCAGTAACATTTGATGTATTAAAGTTGTTTATAATATCTCTAATATAATTTGAATTTGAACTTTTAGTAAGATTTAAAAGTGTGTCAATATTGTTATTTTCATCTTTGTAGATAGTAATAGCTCTTTGAAGGGCCAAGTTAATATTTCTTTTGGTATTGGAGTTAAACATTTTATATGTTTCATTTGGTGTTTTTTCTGTTTCTAATATTACTTCTTGCTTTATTTTTTTATCGTTTTTAACAAAGCTTAATTTATCTAATTCTTTAATAATGTTTGTATCGTAATAGAGCATTTCTTTATTTTTATCAAACATTTTATATGTAGTACGATTTTCAACATTCAAGTATACATATTTTTTATCTTTTAAATATGTTTTTAAAGTATTTATGAAATCTCTAAATAGATTGTCATTATCGTAGTCAACTAGAAAACCACCGGGAACATATCCAATTTTTAATTTACCAAGTTTTTTCTCTAAAATTAAAGTAGCTCCCATAAGGGTATTATTGTTTTCGTTAATGAATCCTAGAAAATAAGGATTATAATTTTTTTTGATATGTGAAAATTCTGCTGTTTGAAAGTAGTTTCTAGAACTGTGTAATTTTGAATAATTTTTAAATTGTGTTTCTGTAAGTTCAATAATTTTCATATTTTCTCTCCTAAAAGTAATTATAACATAAAATATTTGAATTTTAAATAATTTTATAAAAAGAACAGTTATTAAATTTATTGCAGCACTTTTGGATTTATGTTATACTTATTATGGAATAGATAGGAGGAATATGATGGGTGTTTCGAAGAGAGAGTTAAAATTATTAGATGCATATTTTAGAGCTAGTAATTATTTGTCTGTAGGGCAACTTTATTTACTTGATAATCCTCTTTTAAAAGAACCTCTTAAGAGAGAACACGTGAAAAAGAAGATAGTCGGTCATTGGGGAACTGTTCCGGGACAAAACTTTATTTATACGCATTTAAATAGAATTATTGTTAAAAATAATTTAAATATGATATATATATCTGGTCCAGGACACGGGGGAAATTCTATTGTATCTAATGTATATTTGGAGGGAACATATAGTGAAATTTATCCAGATATAACTGAAGATGAATCTGGATTAAAAAAATTATTTAAACAATTTTCTTTTCCTGGTGGTATATCTTCACATGTTGCGCCAGAGACTCCTGGTAGTATCCATGAAGGTGGAGAACTTGGTTATAGTTTATCTCATGCTTTTGGAGCGGTATTTGATAATCCTTCACTTATAGCGGCATGTGTAATAGGAGATGGTGAAGCAGAAACAGGACCTTTGCTTACTAGCTTTAATTCTAATAAATTTTTAAATCCAAAAACTGATGGCGCTGTACTTCCAATCCTGCATTTAAATGGTTATAAAATAAGTAATCCAACAGTATTATCGAGAATTAGTAATGACGAACTTTCTTCTCTTTTATGGGGATTTGGATGGAAACCATATTTGGTTGAAGCTAATTCAACTAAAGAACTTCATAAAATAATGGCTAGAACTTTAGATACAATCGTAGCGGAAATAAAGTCTATTCAAAAGAAGGCTCGGGAGGAGAAAAAGATAGAGAGAGTTTTTTGGCCAATGATTGTTTTTAGAACTCCTAAAGGATGGACAGGTCCCAAAATTGTTGATAATAAGAAAATAGAAGGTACATTTAGATCACATCAAGTGCCTATTACGATGGATAGCGAAGAGCACTTAGAAATATTGGAAAAATGGCTTAAAAGTTATCATCCAGAAGAATTATTTGATGAAAATGGTAAATTTTATTCTTATTTAAAGGAACTTGTTCCTACTGGTAATTTGCGAATGGGAGCTAATCCAAATGCTAATGGTGGACTTATGCTTAAGGAATTAAAAGTTCCTTCTATTGATAATTATAAAGTAGATGTGACTTATCCTGGGAATGTAGAAAAAGAAGATATGAGAGTGCTTAGTGCTTTCGTTAGAGATATAATTAGGGAAAATCCTAAAAATTTTAGAGTATTTGGTCCTGATGAAACAATGAGCAATAGACTATCGCATGTTTTTGATGTTACTAATAGGACTTGGTATTTGAATAAGAAAAATGATGATGAATATTTAAGCCCTGATGGAAGGGTAATGGATGCATATTTAAGTGAACATACATGTGAAGGATGGCTAGAAGGGTACTTACTTACTGGTAGACACGGCTTTTTTGCTAGTTATGAGGCTTTTATAAGAATAGTTGATTCAATGGCTAGCCAACATGCTAAATGGCTTAAAGTATCAAATGAACTTTCTTGGAGACGTGATATTGCATCACTTAATTATGTACTTACTTCGAATGTTTGGCAGCAAGATCATAATGGATATACACATCAGGATCCAGGATTTATTGATCATTTAGCTAATAAGAAGGCTGATGTTGTTAGAATATATCTACCTCCTGATGCAAACTGTCTTTTATCTTGTTTTGATCATGTTATAAAAACAAAAAATTATATTAATGTAATAGTTGCCTCTAAGCATAATAGACCACAGTGGCTTACAATGGAAGAAGCACAAGAACACTGTGCTAAAGGAATTGGTAAATGGGAATTTGCAAGTAATGATAAAAAGGGAGTAGATGTTGTTTTAGTATCTGCAGGAGATGCTCCAACACTTGAAAATATAGCAGCGGTATCTATTTTGAGAAAGTATTTGCCGGAAGTAAGGATTCGCTTTATAAATGTTGTAGATTTGATGAAGTTAGAATCTAATACTAGACATCCACATGGACTTACTAATAGTGAATATAATAAGCTTTTTACTAAGGACAAGCCGATAATATTTAATTATCATGGCTATCCAACACTTATTCATGAGTTTACTTATGAAAGAGAAAATAAGAATTTATCTGTACATGGTTATATGGAAGAAGGTACTATTACGACGGCTTTTGATATGCGAGTTAAAAATAAAATAGATAGGTTTAATATTGTTATTGATGTTGTAAATCATCTAGATATAGGAAAGACTAAAAAGGGCAGAGAAGTAGTAAAATTAATGGAAGAAAAGCTTGAATATCATGATAAATATATTAGAGAGTACGGAATTGATATGGAAGAGATAAGAAACTTTAAATGGAAGTAGGTGATAGAAGATGAAGATCATGCTAGAAAGTAAAAACTTTGATCCTAATATTTGCCATTATATAACTAATAAAGGTAAGATTGGTGGTCCTATATCAAAAAATGATATGGACAAAATTTTAAAAAGTTTCTCTCTTTTGAGAACGACTGAAAAGAAAGAAATATCTTCTTCTGAAATGGAAAGCGTACTTTCTCAATCTCGCTTTTTGGATAGAGCAAAAGTTAGGACACTTGCTAAACCTACTAATGGTGGTTATATTACTATTATTAGTTTACTTGTAACTATTGGTGGTATTGGATTAGCGGTTGCTACTTTTAAAATATTAAGTAGTATTTTGGGAGTGTGATATTTTTATGGAATTTAATGCTATAGATGAAGAAAATAAGTTTAAATTAGGTCAGATTATTACAGTATTTAAAACTGATGAAAGTGATCGTGAAATTGCTTTATTTTCACTAGGTGAGTATGATGGTGACAATAATAATCTTTTTGTTGCATATATAGCTAAAGATAGTAATGGATATGATTATTTATATGATATAGAAGATGAAAATGAATTAAAGTCCGCTATGGAGGCGGCCAAAGAAATTGTATTAAAAATAACAAAAAGCGAATCTTAATAAAACGCTTTTTTTATTGTTTAATTAAAGTTTCAAATTCAATTGGAATACTACTTTTAAATTCCATTATTTCTTTGGTTATGGGATTTTCAATTTGAAGATAATTTGCATGAAGGGCTAGTCTATTAATAGGGTTTGTTTTGGCATTATATCTAGTATCTCCTACTATAGGATGATTAATATCTTTCATATGACATCTTATTTGGTTTCTTCTTCCGGTTTTAATATGAATCTTAAGAAGAGAATACTTGTTATTATGTTTTATTCTTTCATAATCAGTAATTGAAAAAAGACCATCTTTATATTTAGAAGAGTATACAAAAAGAGATTTGTTTTGCTTTAAATATGATTCAATGTGACCATTTTTATTAGTTATTCCTTCGACAACAGCGGTATATTCTCTTGTTTTTGCAAGGTTATTCCAATTCTCTTGATACAGCTTTTGGGCTTTCTGATTTTTAGCAAATATAATAATACCTGATGTATCAAAATCTAGTCTATGAATAATAAATACCTTTTTTTTCTGCTTTTTTAGATAATTTGAAACTTTTCGATATAAGGTTTCTTCTTTCTCATCTTTATTTGCTATTGTCAGTAATTTAGATGGCTTATCAATAACAATGATATTATCATCTTCATAGATTATATTTATTTCTTTATCTTTGCTTCTCCTTTTATTTATTATAATAATATCATTTACTTTAACTAAATAATTATATTTAGTTACTATAGTATTATTTACTTCAATGCATTTGTTTTTTAATAATGTTTTAATACTATTTTTTGACATAGTATTAATATTATTTCGAAGATAAGTATATAATTCACAATTTTCTTTTACAATAAATTTTTGCATATTTTGTACCTCTTTTTTATTATATAATAATTTTAATTAAAATAAAAGAAAGTATCGTATTAATTAGATACTTTTTATTTTTTTATGTTTTGGACAATTTATTTTTTCTCTTATTTGATCTGCTATTGAGAAGTCTAATTTATCAGTTAACTTAATAGATAAAGTAAAGAAAGTATTATTAAGATTAAGTTCATTTTTGTAATTATTAATTGAAGCATATTTAACATCATGATTATCTAGGAAGTCGTTTATTATGTTTGATATTAATTTGCTAGCAAGGTCGTCTGGAAGTATAATATAATTATCAAAATGTAAAAGGCTATTTTCTATTTTATCTTCTGAATTTCTATTGTACTTGGTATCTATTATTGATATGTTTATTTTAGTTAATCTTTCATTGAATTTTGTTTTTTTAATATTTATTGTGTAGTAATTATTTTCTAGTGTTCCAATATAGTCAATATAGTATTTATAGCAGTAGAAGAAAGAATTTAAGTTTGAATATAAGCTTTCATTCATTTTGGATTCCCCTTTCTTTCTAATAGACAGTTATTAATTATACTATATTTTATTACAAAGTACGAAAAAAATTTATAAATGAAGAAAAATAAGATTTATAAATAATAAATAAACTGTGTGTTAACTAATCATTAAAAAATATAAATTTAAAAAACTATTCTTTTACGAATAGTTTTAATCTTGTAAGTTACTTTCATTAAATAAGTCACTATCAAAAAATTCTTTCATTGATATTTTTAGTGGCTTACATATTTGGTAGATAACATATGAACTTGGATTACCAACTTTGCACTGCATAATTCCTTGTAAAGTTGATGGTGGAATACTTGATGCTTCGGCAAGTCCATTAGGGGTAATATCATTTAGTTTACATAATTCATAAATTCTTTTACTTACTGCTTCTTTAAACAACATAAACCGACTCCTTACTTCTGTTGTATTTAATTTTAGCAAAATAAATGTTAAAATATTCACGGATTTCCGTTGACTTTAATATATTAGTATGCTAAAATTCATATATGAGACGATTAATCTAATAAGTTAATTATATAAAAAAGGCAGTAACTAATAAAGGGATAACTGTCTTTTTATGATAAAATTTTACTTGTATTTATAAGAATATAATAGAAAAGTCGATATTTGTTTCCTATTATATATGTTTTTACTATTTTATTTGTAAAATACTATATTTATTTTGAAAGGAAAAATTATATGAATAATTTATTAAAGAAAAAGAGGAAATTAGAAAAAGTTATAGAAAGAGATTGCAATGAATGCAGTTATTTAGCTTTTTTTCTTATTCATACTGGAAAATTAGATAATGTTATTAATTTACTTGATGATAAAGTAACGATTCCTGATACTACATGTTTGGTTAAAAGGGGATTTTTGACAAGCGAAGAACAATTTGTTGATGTACTTGAATATGTTATTCGAATTATTAATAGTGAGTTTTGGTTTTTAGTTGATAAAAATACTATTATAGAGGCTATTTTAAATTTTGACAGTTCCTTGAATTTATTACTATCTAAAAATTATATTGGCAATAATAAATATATTGAATTTTATGAAATTGGCGTTAAAAAGATTTGTATTTTTAATTTTTATAATGTGCTCAAGTTTATTGATCAATCAGAGTTAGTTGAAGAATTTTTGGTGAATCATGAGATAGATTTAAATTCATTTGATATTGAAAGTAATAATGATATCATTAAACTTTTTAAGGTACTTAAACTAATTGCTATTTGTAATTATAACTCTTATCATTTATTATACTTATTTAATAATAGAATGAGTAATAAAAATAAAAAAATGTTTGAAATTCAGGTTGAAATATTAATTGAAAAGACTAATGAAAGAGAACTTAAGGCTATGGATATACTAAATGATTTTTGTTAATTTTTTTAAATATACTTTTTTAATAAAAAACTTACTTCTTCATATAATTGATTAGGTGATTGTATGAAGAAAATTTTAGTTTTTGTATTAATTTTTTTAATGATGATACCTAAGATTAGTGCTAGTACTAATAGTGCTTCATCGTATGTACTTATGGATGCTACGACAGGAAGAGTACTTGCCTCGAAAGATATGAACTCGAAGAGGCCTATTGCTTCTATTACTAAGATTATGACCGCTACTCTTGCTATTGAATCTGGGAAAGTAGACGATATAGTTTTAGTAGATGAGTCTATTTTAAGAGCTTATGGATCTGGTATATATATTGAAATAGGTGAAGAAATATCTCTAAAAGATTTATTATATGGATTAATGCTTAGAAGTGGTAATGATGCTGCGGTTATGATAGCTAATTATGTAGCTGGTAGTGAAGAAGAATTTGTTAATATGATGAATAAGAAGGCTAGGGAACTTGGTATGAAAAATACGATATTTTATAATGCTAGTGGATTACCTACACCAGAGGGTAATTATTCTTCGGCTTATGATATGGCTCTTCTTACTAGATATGCAATGAAAAATGAAATATATAGACAAATAGTAAAAACTAAAGAATATAAAGTTACTACTAATAAAAAAACTTATCTTTGGAATAATAAGAATAAACTCTTGAGATATGATTATATAACAGGTGGTAAAACAGGTTATACGGAAGAATCTGGTAGGACACTTGTTAGTAGTGCTACTATTGATGATATGAATTTGATTGTCGTTACTATTCGTGATTCTGATGATTGGAATACGCATTTGGAATTATATGATTATGCTAAGGATAATTATATTGGATATAAGGTTCTTAATAAAGATAAATTTAAAGTAATAGGGGATACTTATTATAAAGATTGTACTTTTTATATAAATAATGATGTTTATATTCCTTTAAAAAAGGAAGAGAGAAAATTTTTAATTAGTCATGTACTACTCGAAAAGAGAGATAACTATAATAATAATGATAAAATAGGAGTAGATAAAATTTATTTGGGAGAAGAATTTTTATATGAGGAAGACATTTATATAACTAAAAGTCCTTTTTCTAAAAAAAATGGTATATTTACAAAGATAAAAGAGTGGTTTAATGATTAATTATTTATGGGCTTTTTTTATTATAGTAGGTATTTTATATAGTATTATTAAGGGTGATAGTAATTTATCAAATAATTTACTTACAAGTGGTAAAGCGGGAATTGATATGATAGTTAATTTAGTACCACTTATGTGTTTATGGCTTGGAGTTATGAAGATAGCAGAAAAGAGTGGCTTACTTAAAATAATATCAAATAAGCTTTCTAAAGTGATTAGAGTAATATTTCCGGAAATTCCAAAGGGAGATCCTGCTATATCATATATATCTTCAAATATCGTTATGAATATGTTAGGTCTTGGCAATGCTGCGACACCATTTGGAATAAAGACAATGAAAGAACTTAAAAGGCTTAATAATAATAGTGATGTGGCATCGAGATCGATGATTACCTTTCTTGTTATTAATACTTCATCAGTTACTATTATTCCTACTACTGTTATTAGTCTTAGAATACTTAATGGCTCTTCTAATCCTACAGAGATAATTACGGCAACGATAATTACTACTTTTTTATCTACTTTTATAGCTCTTATTTTAGATAGATTATTCTATTTTGTTTGGAGGAAAAGGTATGATTAATTACTTTATACCTATAATTGTTATTATAATAATAGGGTATGGTCTATATAAAAAAGTAGATATTTTTGACGTTTTTTTGGATGGTGTAAAAGAAGGTCTTAAGACTTCAATTAATTTATTTCCTACTATTTTTGCGATGATTATTGCTATTAATTTGCTTACTGGTAGTAATATTATAATTGATATCAGTAATTTACTTAGACCACTATTTATGAAAATTAATTTTCCTGTCGAACTTCTTCCTCTTGGTGTTTTGAGACCAATATCAGGTTCTAGCTCTCTCGTCATATTAAATAATATTTTATATAGTAATGGTCCAGATAGTTTTATAGGAAGAGTTGCTTCAGTTATGCAAGGGTCTACAGATACTACTATTTATATTATTAGTTTATACTTTTCAAGTATTGGAATAAAGAAGATTAGATATTCTCTTATTGTAGGACTTTTAGCTGATTTTATTAGTATCGTGCTTTCATTAGTAGTAGTCAAAATTCTTTTTTAATAATTTTGTATATTAAAAAGGAATAATAAAAAAATAAACTACTATCAATTTGACTTTGAAAGTAGTTTTTTCTATTAAAATGGTAGCGAGAGGGGGATTCGAACCCTCGACCCTTCGGGTATGAACCGAATGCTCTAGCCAACTGAGCTATCTCGCCATGACTTAATTAAGTAATATAATAGTATCATATTTACTTGATTTTGACAATACCTAATTTTGAAATTTTAAAAAAAATTATTGGAATGTAATTTTAAATATGAAGTGCACAATTGCTGTGCAGTAAGTTTTATAATCATGTAATTGTCAATGGCGAGCATGGCAAGTTCATTTTAACCATTGACAATTATTCATTTATTATAATATTTATTGCATTAAG
>JBJEEA010000050.1:0-5169 GCA_051872635.1 Bacilli bacterium | reverse complement strand
TTTTGACATATAAAAACCTCGTTTCTTATGTCCAAGAAACGGGGTTCATATCAATATTTACTCTTGCTTTTTCATATTACTTATACTATTCTACCTAATATCTCTGGCCATTGTTTCTACTTTACCAAGAATCATTTCTTCAGAAAAAACATTAACTACTATTGTTTGATATTTAGGATTCATGGCTTGAAGAATAATTGCCTTTTGACTTTTATACAATCTTCGAACTGATAGAACATTACCTTTAACTGCAATAACAACATCATCCCCATTATTATAACTATCTTTCTTTTTGAAAAATATCCTATCACCTTTTAAATATACTGGAGACATTGAATCATCCAAAAGTTTAATAGAAAGTTCACACAGCTTACAAACAGGCTCATATGAAGCATTTCTATAAGTATTAATTATTTTTTCACCTCTTGAAGTAATATTTTTACTTCCATTAATAGTTCCTATATAATTTTTAATCATTTTCTTTTCAAATAGTTCTTTCTCTTCACGAGTCATTGGAATTTCATTAAATACCTCAGAACTTATATTAAAAATATTAGCAATATCAAAAAATATTTCATAAGGTATATTTAAACTTCCTGTTTCATATTTATGTAATGTTTGTCTATTTTTCTTATAATTTAATGCTCTTGCCAAATCTTCCAAAGAATAATTATATTTTTCTCTATACTCTTTTATAATAGAGCATACAAAAGGCTTTAAATCATCGCTTACTAATTCTTGCTTTCTTGTTCTCATAATTCACACACTTATCCCTTCATTTTTACTATTTTTAAAACTGGAAATAACCCAACAATTCCAATTACTACTTTAAGTAAATACCTTACCGTAATCATTCCAAAAATATAAGTTAAATCAAATAAACCAATATAAGAAATAATAATAAAAATAGTGCTCTCCAAAAATTGAATAATACATATAGAACCAATATTACTAAACAAAATTTTATTCTTATTTCTTCTGATATAATAATAAACACTTCCATTATACCAAAGCATTAATGAAATAGCTATAAGGCCTGCAAAAAAAGTTCTTAAAGTATTTATATTACAACCAAATAAACTATCAAAAGATACATTAGCTATTAAATTATTAGGACTGACAAAAGAAGTAAAACTAATTAAAACAAAAGTCATAACATAACCACAAATAAATGTTTTAATAACTCTTTTCACTTCATCAAATCCATATTTTTGAATGATAATATTACTACAAATAAAAATTCCCATAATTATTGGTATTCCAGTATTAACTTGAAATGATAAAATTGAAATAAGTTTATACATAGTTATACTAACTATAGAACTCATAAGTAAAATATATAGAAATAATCCATTTTTCTTATCTATTTTATAAAATACAAACATAAGTAAAAATACTAAAATAATTTCTAAAGCCAAATAAACATAATTCACTCTTTCACCTTCTTTACCTTAAATATTCTAGAAGAAATTAAAATAAACAAAATCATAATCATAGTTTTAACCAAATAATTATCTAAAGAAAAAACAAGTGAAATATCAAATCTAATTAAAATAGCATAACTAAAATATATAAAAATAAATGTATCAATAAACATAATACCAATAATAGTAAGAAGTGTTTTAATTAACCTATTTTTCTTTTCTTTTCTAAGCTCTTCAAAACAATAACTACTAATAAATAGTGTGATAAATAAAGCTATTGGATAAAATACAAGAATTGGAAGACTATTAAACACTAAATCACTATAATATAGAGAATTACTATCATATAAGGATGGTATTGCAAAAGAAATAAGCATAGCAACGATTCCCATAGTTATTATACTTATAATTATTAGTAATAATAACTTATTTACTTCTTTTTTATCATATTTACTAGCAAAATAATAAAGTATAATTAAAAGACCATCACTAAAAATAATACCCATATTTATATTTATACCTAAAATTTTAGTCATTTTAAAAGACATTAAAAAAGATAAAATAGAATAAATAATAGCAAGTATATAAAACTCCTGCTTACCAAAATATTTATGAACTAAATAAATAGACCCAATACAAATAGCAGTAAGTAAAAGAAAAATAATAATATCCAAAGTAACCACCTCTTATTCATAATTATTATAACATAATTTTTTAATATACAAAAGTCCAAATAATAATTTATATTATTTTTCTAAGTAAAAGAAGAAAGAATATTTATTTTCTTCCTTCAATCATATCATAAAATGCTTCTATTCTCGTATCTATTCCTACTTCATTATCCTCAGCATCAAAACTAAGATGCATTATAGGAATATTATATTCATTAGAAATTTTATCTAAAATACTAATCGCAGATAGTTCTGGTATACATCCAAAACTTTTCATATGAACAATACCATCATAGCCTTCACTAACTGCTTTAAGACTATTATAAACACTAAGTGAAGCATCTGCTCCTAAATTATATTTAATAAAACTACGACTCTTTTTAATAAACCACCAAAGTTTAAACTTTTTACCAAGAAGCAAATAAGTAAGATCAGTTTTTCTATAAACTTCAACCCCCATCTTCATAAGCTTACGTTCAGCATTGTAAGAAGTGTTAGCGTCAATTAGAGAATAAAGCTCACCTACAAACATTACCTTTAAACAATTATTATTTTTATTTACTTTAATACTTTTAAATTTTCTTTTATATTTTAAATATTTAAAAAAAATTCTTATCCATCCATCACTCTTATTAAACGACTTAAAATATTCCTTTTCTAATTCTTCAAATTGCCCATTATTTACCTCAAATCCCATATTACTTCTAATATATTTTTCTATTTTATCAATACATATAACCATAAGTAAAGAATTAAACAAATAATAACCGCACTTAAAAATATTAGTTTTAGGATTAATTTCTTTACAAAATTTGTAACCTTTCATCAAAGATATGTGATTATCACTAATCAAATTATAAAATTTAAAATTATATCCTAAATTTTTAAGTATTTCTTCTTGCAGTTCGGCATAATAACCATATCTACATCCCCCACCACCTTGAATAAGAATATTACTACCGTTTTCTAAAGCTTCAATATAATTACCTAAATTATATTTAAACGGAACACACACAAAATCAGGTGCATATTTACTTCCCAATTCAATAGTTCTCTTCGTTGTCAAAGGTGGAACTAAAACCTTACATTTAAGAACATTAGATAAAAAATAATCAAAAACAATACTATAGTTTCCTAAATGTGGGAACGAAACAACCTTATCCATTTTCTCGCCTTGCCTTTATTATATCTATAAAACTCTCAAGTCTCGTCTGAAGCCCAGCTTCAGCATTAGATTCATCTAATATTACATTAATTGAAGGTATACCATCTAATCTTCTAATAGCAAGTTCATTAACAAGAGAATCCACACCGCAAGGAAAAGATGAAAGAAAAATAATCCCATCAACAGCATTTTTATAATAAAATGCACTTCCAATATTCTCTTTTGCATAAAGCCAATAAAGTGTCTTTGAAAACTCTTCAGCATAACCAATTGATTCTCTTCTATCTATTCTATCAGAATATAATATTTGAATACCCATACCCTTCAAATATTTTAAAATTACACCCCCTAGATATTCATCATATATTACATATGGATGAGCCACTATCAATACTTTAAATCCCTTACTTCTAAGAATGTTTTTTTGACTATTAATAAGACTTAAATTATGCCTTTTTTCCCTACTTTTACTAACACAATAAGACCAAATAACTTTAAAAACATTTTTATTAACTTTTAAGCCAATTTTTAACATTTCAAATAATTCAAACTTTCCTTTTAGGTAATCAATATTATAATTAAGTACTTTAACATCTGAAAAAATATTCATTATAACATCATACATTCCATAAAATTTCATACAAACTCTTTTTTTCTTACCATAATTACTAACTCTAGGAACCAAAATATAATCACACTTATCTTTAAGATAAGCAACATGTCCCAAATATATCTTAGATGGTAAACAAGATTCATCAGTAGATAAAGACTTTCCAATTTCTAATATTTCTTTATTAGTAATCGGACTTAATATAATATTAGTCCCTAGTTCTTCAAAAAAATTCTTCCAAAAAACATTTCTCCTATAATATAAAAAAGCCCTAGGTATCCCAATTTTAATTTTTCTTTTCATCTTGGCCTCCACTTAAATCTATGATTGTTTTATTTTTATATAACTAAAAAAGTGATACCATAAAGATACCACCATCCAAACAAAATATATAATCACTAAGAAGGAAGTACAACATTAGTTAAATTACTAAAATTAGTATTAATCCATGTCTTACCATCACTATTAGTAATTATTTCACAATCCTTTTTTACATAACTAAACATACCTTGATAATTAGTTACATTAGTAAAATTTATATTTCTTATATCTAAATTTGTTAAGCTATTGCAGTAATAAAACATATAATACATATTAGTTACATTTGAAGTATCGAATTTACTTAAATCTAATGTAGTCAAACTTTTGCAACCAGAAAACATATAACTCATATTAGTCACTTTTTCTGTATCAAAACTACTTAAATCTAAATCTGTTAAACTACTACAGCCACTAAACATACTATACATACCAGTCACATTCTCTGTATTAAAATTACTTAAATTCAATGTAGTTAAACTATTACAATAACTAAACATGTATGCCATATCAGTTACACTTGAAGTAACAAAAGTACTCAAATTTAATGTAGTTAAACTTTTGCAACCATCAAACATTCCATACATACTAGTTACTTTTTCTGTATTAAAGTTACTTAAATCTAATGTTGTTAAACTACTACAATTTTGAAACATTCGAAACATATTAGTTACTTCTGGTGTATTGAAGTTGCCCAAATTTAATGTTGTTAAATTATTACAGCCACTAAACATATAACCCATATCAGTTACTCTTAAATTATTAAAATTACTTAAGTCTAAATCTGTTAAACTTTTGCATCCATTAAACATAGAACTCATATTAGTTACATTTGATGTATTAAAACTTGATACATCAAGACTAGTTAAACCACTACAATTATAAAACATATAACTCATATTAGTCACTTTTAAGGTAGTAAAACTCGATAAATTTAAGCTTATTAGATTTCTGCAATCTCTGAACATTCTTACCATATTT
>JBJEEA010000049.1:0-25743 GCA_051872635.1 Bacilli bacterium | reverse complement strand
AAAAACATCTCCCAGAGGGAGATGGCGACTAAAATTTATTTTAGTCCTTTTTTATATTTGTAATTATTAAGCCACTTTATTATAGTTGTTTTTTTTATAAAAATATTTTATATTATGGCATTTTTGATAGAAAAAAATGTTGATTTGGTTATTACATAAAATTTAAAAAAGTGTTATAATTATTGTGAAATGGGGAATCTAAATGTATAAAATTGGTGATTATGTAGTATATAAGAGAGATGTCTGTAAAGTAGTTGATTATAAAAAAAATCATATTAGAAATATGGATTATTATTCTCTTGTTCCAGTTTTTGATAAAACTCTTAAAATAGATATTCCAGTTGATAATGATAATTTAAGAGAAGTTTTATCTGCTTTAGAAGTTGATAATATTATTGATAATATTATAAATATTGATATTATAGATATTCCTGATAAGATGTTAGAAGGTGAATATAAGAGACTTCTTCACGAAGGTGGATATGAAGGGCTTATCAAAATTATTAAGACTACATATCTTAGAAATAATGATAGGATTAATAATAAAAGAAAGATTAGTGAAAAAGATAATGAGTATTTTAAGTTGGCAGAAAGATATTTATATAGTGAATTTTCAGTTGCCTTAGGTATTTCTTATGATGAAGCTAAGGAATATGTAATAAATAAAGTTAGAGAGATGGAAAATATGAAAAATTAAATAATAAAAAATGTATTTTTTAAATTATTAGTTCTATTATAATACCTGATATTACTCCAATTATGTAAAGTAGTAGTGTTATGCTTAAATTTTCTTTAATATTTTTATTTTCTTTGAATAAAACGAGTAGAGCAGTACCACTTCCTGTTAATAATCCTCCGATTAGTGAAGCAAAGCTGATGGCATTGTTTAAATATAATTCGGTTAATATTACACTTGCACCACAATTTGGAATTAATCCGATTAAGCAGGTTATAAAAGAGCCAAATATGGATTCTTTTAGGAATAATTTTGAAATAAATTCTTCACCAATATAATCAAAAGCTATATTTATAATTAATGTTGTTATGAATATAAATAGAATAATATGAACTGTGTGATTAATAGAAGATTTTATAATACCTTGTTCGCAGTGGCAGTTATTATGACTACATATTTCATAATTTTCGGTTTTTTTATTTTTATCTTTTTTGCGCATTATTAAGTCAATTATAGTTCCATATAGCATGCCTAGGATAACTTTTATTGAAATTATAGTAATAATTGTCTTTATATCCACCTTTTGTGATATTAGTATTGGAAGCATTTCATCGCTTGTCGATAAATATATGGAAATTAGTGTTCCTAATGTTATAATTCTAGTTATATATAGATTAGTGGCTATTACAGAGAAACCACATTGTGGTATGGCTCCTAGAATTGAACCTATAACAGGTCCAAAATTATTAGCTTTAGCTATTATTTTTTTATTTTTATTTGTTATTTTGTGTTCGACAAATTCAATGATTAAAAAGGCTACAAATAAAAAGGGAATAAGTTTTAAACTATCTACGACTGTATCTAATAATATATCTAACATTTTTTCCTCCATTTTTATATGAAAAATTATATCATTATTTTTTATTTTATACAATAATATAATTATATTATTGTATATGATTTTGGAACTTTTATTTTGGATTTTGGAAGGGTTTTAATTCTTTCTATGTCACTATCTAGATAATCTGCAACTAAATTTAAAACAATATTTCTGATTAATGATTCTTTTTTTATATTAAGACCTTCTTTACTATGAAATTCTATTATTTTTTGGCATAAGTTATCTTCTTCTACTGAAAGTGTATAAATTATTTTGTTAGCTATCATGATTAAGGTTTCAAAATAGTTATCATAATCTTTAAAGTTTGCATTTTTATTAATTAATAATCCTTTTTGAAAGAGTTTTTTTGCTAAGCTATCTAGTTCTAAGTAATAGGAAGAATTATTTGCTATTTGTTTAGGATTACTTATTTCTTTGATATAAGGAATAGTGTTATATGAATAAGGATCCGCTTCAATTTTGACAGTTTGATATTCTTTTATACAATCAAGATTAAACAATAATAAAGTTTCTACACACCAACTATTAAATATTTTAGTTTTAAATAGTTTTGGATTATTTGGATTTACATGTACACCATCGTAATCTTTAGATAATTTTTCAAAATCAAAAATTAAATTATCTTCGCTAATATCTTGAAAGTAATTTAATAAGTGGTGATAAGAAGGATATTTCTTTGTTAGATAAAATAATGTATCAAAATTATCTATATCTATTATTTTGGCATTTTCTTTTAGAGTGAATATACAAGCATTATTAATATCTTTAAAAAGAGCAGTTTCTCTATTTTCTTCTAATAGATAGGTATACCAACTGCTTATATTATAAATATTACTTATGTATGTAGAACTCCAAAGACCACCATTTGGTTTAAAGCAACTATTTTCAAGAGGTCTTAGAACTTTTTTGAAAATATCACGGCTTAATATTGGAAATCCTATTGTAATGTATTTGGTGTTATTCATATATGTATGCTCCTTTTTTGTTAGGATAATATAATACTGTATTTAGTGCTTGTTGTCAATAATAATTTTATTTTTTAGATAAAATACTAGGATGTTAATAGATGTGATATATTTTTGTATAAATTCATAAATTATAAGTGTTAAAGTGTAATAAAAGTAAAAAAAATACTTTACTTATTATGGGAAAATTGTTATAATACTTGTGAGCGAAAAGCTCCTTGCCCGATTAGGGCCGTTAGTCCAAAAGGAGGTGTAATAATGAAGAATTATGAAATAATGTTTATTGTAAGACCAGATATTGAGGAATCTGCAGTTAAAAATACTGTAAAGGCTTTAGAAAATGTTTTAACTGATCATAAAGCTAAGATTACTTTATCTAAAGAATTGGGTCAAAAAGAATTTGCTTATGAAATTAAAAAATTTAAATCAGGCTATTACTTTTTATACAATATTGAAGCTATGGATGATGCTGCTATTAAAGAATTTGATAGAGTAGCGAGAATAGATGAAAATATTGTTAGACATCTAATTGTAAATTTAGATAAATAGGAGAGTAAAAATGAATAAAGCAATTTTAATTGGAAGATTAACAAAAGATCCTGAACTAAGAACTACTCCAAATGGTAGAAATGTATGTCAATTTTCTATTGCTATTAATAGAACTTATACTAATGCCAATGGTGAGAGAGAAGCAGATTTTATCAATTGTGTTGTTTGGGATAAACAAGCTGAAAATCTAGTTAAATACCAAAAGAAGGGAAATCAGATTGCGGTAGAAGGTAGAATTCAGACGAGAAATTATGATGATAATAATGGTAGGAAAGTATATGTTACTGAGGTACTTGCAAGTAATATTAGCTTTTTAGATGCTAAAGGAACTACTAATGGTGGAGGAAGTTTTAATAATTTCCCTGAGCCACCAATGCAAGGAATGGAAGAGAATACTCCAATGGAAACTGTTTCTGTTGAGAAGGATCCCTTTGAGGCTTTTGGAGATTCTATTGAAATTAGTGATAATGATTTACCATTTTAAAAAGGAGGATATATTGTGGCAGAATTTCGTAAGAAAAGAAAAAAAGTGTGTCATATGTGTTTAGGTAAACCAGTAGATTATAAAGATGTGAATGTTATGTTAAAATATGTTAATGATAATGGTAAGATATTACCTAGAAGATTTACTGGTACTTGTGCTAAACATCAAAGACATGTTGCTGAACAAGTTAAGAGAGCAAGATTTATGGGATTTATTCCCTTTTGCAAATAATTATATAGCTAGAGATAGCTATATTTTTTCTTTTTATAATGACATTAATTTAAAAATATTGTATAATAGTAGTACAAAGGTGGGGATATCTTTATGAAAGTTATTTTTTTGAAAGATTTAAAAAAACAGGCAAAGAAAAATGAAATAAAAGAAGTTAGTGATGGGTATGCTACTAATTATTTAATAAAAAACGGATATGCTGTTAAATATACTAAATCAAGTAGTGAGAGACTTGATACAGAAATGAAAAATTATAAATTAAAAGAAGAAGAAAATATTAAAGAAGCAATGAAGATTAAAGAAAAGATTGAAAAAGAAAAACTTGTCTTTAAAGTTCAAGAAGGAAAAGGAGGCAAAGTTTTTGGTTCAATTTCTAGTAAGCAAATATGTGAAAAATTAAATGAACTTGGTTATAGTATTGATAAGAAAATGATTGTAACTAAAGAGTCTTTGTCTTGTCTTGGAAGTTTTTATGTTGAAGTAGTGCTTTATAAAAAAGTTATAGCAAAAATAAAAGTTGAACTTATTAAGAAGTAGGGTGATATTATGAATAGAGAACTACCTAAAAATATTGAGGCTGAAAAGAGTTTACTCGGTTCGATGTTTTGGTCTTTTGAATCACTTCAAAAAGGCTGTGAAGAAGTTTATAAGGATATGTTTTATCTAGAGAGCCATGGTAAAATATTTGAAGCTATGCAAGAATTATATCAAAATCAGTCTCCGGTTGATATTACTTCTGTAACTACTTATTTAATTAGTAATGATAAGTTAAAAGAAGTAGGTGGAGTGGAATATTTAAATGAGATTGTAAATTCGGTGGCAACGGGAGCTAATATTGAATATTATATTAATTTAGTGTCAGAAAAATATACTCTTAGGAAAATGATAGAAGTAGCTACTGATATTGTGAGTAAAGCTTCTAAGGCTGATGCCGATGCTTCTATGACAATTGATACTGCTGAAAGGGAAATTCTTAATATTTCTAAATTTAGAAGGACTAGTGAATTTAGAAAGATTCAGGATGTTCTCAGTAAGGCTCAAAATGATTTGGAATTTTTGGCTAAAAATGGAGGAAAATTAAAAGGACTTACTACTGGATTTGGAGAACTTGATTCTCTTACCGAAGGACTTCATCCGACGCAGCTTATTATAATAGCTGCTAGACCTGCTGTTGGTAAAACAGCTTTTGCTCTTAATTTGGGCCTTGCGGCAGCTAAAACTACTAAGAAGAATATTGCTATTTTCTCTCTTGAAATGCCGGCGGAACAGCTTATTATGAGAATGATTAGTTCATTAGGACAAATTGATAATAAAAAATTAGCTACTGGTAAACTTGAAAATGAAGATTGGCGTAGATTTAATGAGGCTATTAGTATTTTGGCTGATACAAATATTTATTTTCATGATGCTGGGGGTGTTACACCATCAGAAATTAAAGCTAAGTGCCGAAGGCTAGCTACTCAAGGAGAAGGACTTGGCCTTGTTATAATTGATTACTTGCAACTTATTGATTCTTCAACTAAGTATGCTGGGTCAAGACAACAAGAAGTATCTGAAATATCGAGGGCTCTTAAGACTATGGCTTTAGAGCTAGAGGTTCCAGTTATTGCGCTTTCTCAGTTATCGAGAAGTGTTGAAAAGAGGGAAGATAAAAAACCGGTACTTAGTGATTTGAGAGAATCTGGTTCAATAGAACAAGACGCAGATATAGTGGCGGCTCTTCATGCACCTGATGTAGAAGTTCCTGTTGGGGATGATGTTCCTACACCAATTCAACTTATTATATTGAAACATAGAAATGGTCCTACAAAGACAATTGATTTGTTATTTAAAAAGAAAACTTCAACTTTTTTATCGATAAAGAGGGATGGTGGTAGCAGTGGTAAATAAAAAGTGGGGCTTTGGTCTAATAGTTATGGTAGTGGTTATTTCACTTTCAATTTTTCTATTAGGATTTACACGAAATATTAGTAATGACCCGGTTATTTGCTATACAGTTTATTTAGATGGAAAATTTATTGGAACTATAAGTTCGAAAGAGGATTTTGAAAATTTTATTAATACAAAAGAAGAAGAATTAAAAAATAAGTATAATGTCGATACTGTTCACACTCCTAAGGGTGTTGAAATAAAGAAAAATATTACATATAACCCTTCTATTAGTAGTAATGAAACTATTTATAATAAAATTATTAGTAATAAGAAGTTTACTATACAAGGATATCAGATAACTATTACTTCTTTTAGTAATAGTGAAGAAGGTGAAAAAAAAGAAAATAGTAAAATAATTTATGTCCTTTCAAAAGACATTTTTGATAAAGCTGTAGAGAACACAATAAGGGCTTTTGTGGATAATGAACAATATGATAAATTTCTTGCTGGGACGCAGGAAGAAGTAAAAGATAGTGGCAGTATGATAGAAAATATTGATATTGGTGAGACTATAACATATAGAGAAACCCTTATTTCTACCGATGAAAAGATTTTTACTGATGCTGATGAATTAAGTAAGTATTTATTATATGGTACTTTAGATGAACAAGAAACTTATACTGTTCAAAGTGGTGATACCATTGAATCAATTGCTAGTGCGCATAAACTAAATGTTCAAGAGTTTTTAGTTGCTAATCCAGAATTTACTAGTGCTAATAATTTATTATATGAATCACAAAAAGTAGTAGTAGGGCTTATTAAGCCAATTATTTCTGTTGTTGTGGATATGCATAGTGTTGGAGAAGAAGAAAGAGATTTTGATACAGAAATACAATATGACTCAACACAATATCTCGGATATCAGGAAGTGGAAAGAGAAGGAGAAAATGGTTTATATAAAGTTACAAGAAAGACGCAATATGTTAATGGTCAGTTGATATCTGGTACAATAGTTAATTCTACTGAAATCAAACCTCCAGTTAATAGAATAGTTGTTAAAGGAGAAAAATATGCTCCTAGTGTGGCAGATTTATCATATTGGGGATGGCCTACTGAAAAGCCTTACACAATTACTTCTCCATATGCTTATCGTTGGGGTGAATTTCATAATGCTATAGATATATATGTTGGTTATGGTTCTTCAGTATATGCTGCAAATAACGGTACCGTATATAAAATAGGTACTGGTTGTTCAGCTGGTTATTTAGGATGTAATGGAAGTCAAGGTAATTTTATAATTATTAATCATAATGCTGGTGGATATTATACAATATATATGCATTTAAAAGAAGTATTGGTTAGTCCAGGACAGACTGTTGCTAGAGGGCAGAAAATAGCGACAATGGGAAATACTGGCAATGTTTATCCGGTACCTTCTTCTTATAATCCTTATGGAGGTACACATTTGCATTTTGGTGTGTATGTTGGAAGTCCGTATGGTAGAACTATTAATCCTCTAAATTTATACTAATGAGAGTCAGAGTGTTATCTTCTGGTAGTAAAGGAAATACTACTTATATAGAAACTAATGGTACTAAGATCCTTATTGATATTGGAAATACATGTAAGTATGTAAAAGAAAGGTTAGAGGATATGGATGTAGATCCAAAAGATATAGATGGAATATTGATTACACATTTGCACGTTGATCATATAAAAGGATTAAAAGTATTTTGTAATAAATATAATGTAAAAGTATATTTGACTGATATTATGAAAAAAAGTCTTGATTATGTTAATAATTATTATCTTATAAATGATGAATTTGATATTAATGACATTCATGTGACTGCTATTAAGACTTCTCACGATACTGAAGATTCTAGGGGCTATATAATTTCTGGTGATGGAAAATCTATTGTATATATAACGGATACTGGATATATTAATAAAAAGTATTTTGATATTTTGCAAAATAAAAATTTATATATTATGGAGTCTAATCATGATGTAGAAATGCTTACTAATGGTAGTTATCCTTTTCAACTTAGACAAAGGATTTTGTCTGATAAAGGACATTTATCAAATTATGATTCGTCTAAGTATTTAAGCTCTTTTATAGGAGACAACACTAAATATATATTACTTGCTCATTTATCTGAGGAAAATAACACTGAAGAAAAAGCTTACGAGACACTTGTTGATAGATTAAGCAGTGATAATAAGCATGTTGATAATATAATAGTAGCAAGGCAGGATGAGGAGACTGAACTTATTACATTATGATAAAGATTATATGTGTCGGTAAAGTGAAAGAGAGTTACTTACGAGATGGTATTGCTGATTATGTCAAGAGAATTGGAAAGTATCATAAGATTGAAATTATTGAATTAGAAGACAGTAATATAAATGATGAGCGAAATAAAATATCAAAGTATATTTGTAAGAGAGATTTTAATATAGCACTTAGCATTGAGGGTGAAGAGTTATCATCAATTGAGTTTGCTGATAAAGTAGATAAAATATTTATTAATTATCCTAATATTACTTTTATTATTGGTGGATCAAATGGAATACATGATGATATAAAGAAAATTTGTAATTATAGTTTATCTTTTTCAAAATTAACTTTTCCACATCAACTTTTTAGAATAATATTATTAGAACAAATATATCGAGCGTTTAAAATTTTAAATAATGAAACTTATCATAAATAGAAGCCTGGGTTGGCTTCTTTATTGTATTGTAAAAAAAATAATATTATGATAGAATTATGGTTGGAGGAATTATTTATGTATTGTAGAAATTGTGGTAATAAAGTAGATGAAAATGCTTATGTATGTGTTAACTGTGGAGTTTTACTTCAGAAAGATAATAATTATGTAAGAAGAAAAGTAGTTAATAATAATAATTCTGTTACTGGTATTATTAGTATTGTTTTTGCTTCTATCTCATTATTTTTTTGTCTATGTGGTTTTATATGTGGTGATATTAGTAGTGCTGGAATGTATACAACGGTATTTGAAAGAATTTCTTTTGCTCTTGGATATAATATTTTTCAGTTATTTTTTGCTACAATATCATTTATTTTGTCCTTAACTAAAATTAAAGTAAAATATAATAAAGTTGGCCTTTTCCTAACTTTAGTGGATTTTTTTCTAATTCTAACGGAGTTTGTAGTAATTATCATTTACTAATATGTATAATTTTGATTATAAGAAAAGTTTAGGGCAAAATTTTTTAAAGGATAAAAATATAATACATAAGATAGTTAATGCTATAGAATACAAAGAAAATAATTTAGTTATTGAGATTGGACCTGGTGCAGGGGCATTAACTTGTGAACTTTTGAAACATGTGGATAGAGCTATTTTGTATGAAATAGATACTAGGTTAGAAGATATACTTAAAAAAAATTTGGTTGATTATGATAATTATGAACTTATATTTGATGATTTTTTGATTAGGAATGTTAATGATGATTTGAAAAAATATAGTTATGATAATCTTTATATTGTAGCAAATCTTCCATATTACGTAACTACTCCTATTATAAGTAAAATAGTTAATGATAAAATACCTATTGATGAAATGGTAATAATGGTTCAGAAAGAAGTGGCGGATAGATTATCTGCTAAAGAAGGTAGTAGAGATTATGGGCAACTTACAGTTATTTTAAATTACTATTTTGATATAGTAAAAGTAGTTAATGTAAGTAAGAATGCTTTTGTTCCAAAACCAAAGGTTGATTCAGCAGTTATTAAAATGATTGGAAAAAAGGAAATTTTGGAAGTTTATGATTTTGCTTTTTTTGAGAAGATTGTCAAAGATAGTTTTAGATTTAAACGAAAGACAATTAAAAATAATCTTTATAATTATGATTTGAAAAAAGTGGATACAGTTCTTAAAAAACATGGATTTAATTTAGATACTAGGAGTGAAAATATATCATATTATGTTTTTGTAGAAATAGCTAATGAGTTATGTAAATAGCTCTTTTTTGTTATATTTTTGTTACTTTTTCATATTATTTTATGGGTGATTGTATGTTTCAAGTTGGAGACTTGGTTACGCGAAAATCTTATGATAACGATATTGTTTTTAAAATTGTTAAAATCAATGGGAATAATTATATATTAAAAGGAGTTGTTGTTAGGTTATTTGCTGATAGTCCCAAGGACGATCTAAAAATATATAATGATGGGGAAATGGATGATTTTTCTCCAGATATTGATGGTTATCGCAATTTAGAGAGAAATGAGTACTTTTATTTACCAGGAAGAATTCTTCATATTGATGGCGATAAAGATTATCTTGAAAAATGCATGAAGTTTTATAAAAAAAATAAACTTAAAGCTTTTGGCGTTTTTTCAGATGAAGATGATTTAGAAGATACTGTTAAAGTTAATTTAGAAAAGTATAATCCTGATATTTTGGTAATAACAGGACATGATGCTTATTATAGAAAAAAGCGTAGAAATAGTAGTTATAAGAATACAAGTAATTTTGTAAATGCCGTAAAGACTGCGAGAAAGTATGAAAGCTCACATGAAAAATTATTAATAATTGCTGGAGCTTGTCAATCTAATTATGAAGATCTTATTAGGGCAGGGGCTAATTTTGCTTCCAGTCCTAAAAGAATTAATATTCATGCTTTAGATCCGGCAATTGTGGCTTCTTGTTTGGCTTTCTCAGACAAAAATAATAATATTGATCTTATTAAAATTTTGGATAAAACTAAGTATGGACCAGATGGAATAGGGGGGATTATAACTAAGGGTACTATGTATATAGGTTATCCTAGATAATCATGACTATTGAAAAAATAAAAAATAATATTGATAGTAAACTTGGTGATAATGTTAAGATAGTATATAATGGCAGTAGAAATAAAAAAGAAGAGTATTCTGGTGTAATTACGGAGACATATAATTATATTTTTATTGTTAAAGTAGGTAGTGATGAGATAAAAAGTTTTAGTTATAGGGATATTCTTACTAATACTGTTGAAATTTTCTTTGATAAAATGTAAAAATTTTAATAAAATACTTGCATTTAGTTATTAAATAATATACAATGTAATTGGAAAGTATTTTTCTAGAAGGAGTTGATAAACATGAAGATTACTTCAGTAACTGTTCGTAAAATCGACAAAGAAAATTCAAGAATGAAAGGAATTGCATCAGTACTTATCGATGATTGTTTTGCTGTACATGATATTAGAATAATTGATGGTGATAATGGTTTATTTATTGCAATGCCAAGTAAACCTACTGCTACTGGGGGACATAGAGATATAGCACATCCTATCGATAAAGAGACAAGAAAGATGTTTGAAGACGCTATCTTTGAAGAATATAATAAAACTGAATAAGACTATTGGTGAAAACTGATAGTTTTTTTTCATATATTTTTTTTATTATCATAATATTTTCTAGGAGGAATATTATGGACAAGGTCAGGGAAGTTGATAATGGTTTTAATCATGGACTTACAATTGCCGAACGAAAGAGTATTGTTATAAGTGGTGTAAAAAAAATAGAAAGCTTTGATAGTGAAGAATTTTTAATGGAAACAACATTGGGATATTTGGCTATTAAGGGAGTAGAGCTTGAAATTATTAAACTTGATACTTATCAAGGAAATGTATCTATTAAAGGAAGAATTGATAGTTTGATGTATCTTGATAATAGTACTGGTAAAAAAGATAAAGAAAATTCCTTGATTAACAAATTGTTTAAATGATACTTAAAATACAAATTTTATCGTTATTATATTCTTTCTTTTATGGAATAGTTTTCTTTATTCTTTTAGAAGTTAATTATAAATTACTTTATAGTGGTAAACTATTTTATAGAATTATTACTTCTTTTTTATTTATTATCTTTATTTCACTTTTCTATTTTATTGGTCTTATAAAGGTTAATAATGGAATTATTCATATATATTTTTTTCTATCTTTGTTTACAGGTTATTTGTTATCTTTTGTCATATATCATAAAATCAATTGTAAAAAAAAGTAACATGTGCTATAATGACTTTGTAGGAAGGTGATAGCTTGGCTAAGAAAAGGTCAAATAAGAAAGCTAAAAGAAGAATTTTCCTTTTCTTTATTATTTTTGGTTCTATTATTGGATCACTTAGTTATAGTTTCTTTTCTAATATAGATAAAATAATGAAGATTAATGAAGAAAAAAAAGCTTTAAATAATAAGCTTTCAGACTTGAAAGAAGAGGAAGAAGTTTTAAATTCAGATATAAAAAGGCTTCAAGATCCTGATTATGTTGCTAGATATGCTAGAGAAAAATACTTGTATTCTAAAGAAGGAGAGTTAATTATTAGAATACCTGATGATGAATAAAAGAAGATGTCAACTAAGCATCTTCTTTTTTAGTAACTTTTTTATTTGATTTGGGTTCATCTTTAGTTATTTTATTGCCTTTATTTATAGCTTCACTATTATCTATAGTTGAGTTTTCTTTGTTTTCTACATTTGAAGAATTATCAGTATCATTATTTTCATCTTTTGGTAAGTGTCCGTTTTTAACTAAGTAATCTATTTCCTCTTTAGTGATTGTTTCTTCTTCTAATAATGTATTGGCAATTAATGCTAATAAATCTTTATTTTCACTAATAATTTTTTTGGTTTTTTCATAACAGCTATTAATGATAGAACGCATTTCTTCATCTATCTCATGAGCTACGGTATCTGAAATATTTCTATTTTTTGTATAGTCTCTTCCTAAGAAAGTGTTTCCGTCAGGTTCTTCAAGCATCATTGGACCTAAAGAACTCATACCGTATTCAGTTACCATACTTCTGGCTATTTTAGTGGCTTTTTTGAAATCATCATGAGCGCCTGTTGTAACCTCATTAAATGTGATTTCTTCAGCTACTCTTCCTCCCAGTAGGCCACATATTGATTCTAATAATTCTTTTTTAGTATAGTTAAATGCTTCTTCTTTTGGTGTCATCATTGTATAGCCACCAGCATTGCCTCGTGGAATGATAGTTATTTTTTGAACTTCATTAGCTCCATCTAATTTTAATCCCATAACTGCATGACCTGCTTCGTGGAAAGCTACTAATTTTTTCTCTTTATCGGTATATTTCTTAGTTACTTTAGCTGGCCCCATTAATACTCTATCTGTTGCTTCATCAATTTCAGCCATAGTTATAGCTTTTTTATTTCTTCTTACGGTTAGAAGTGCTGCTTCATTTAGTAAATTCTCAAGATCAGCCCCAGAAAAGCCTGGTGTTCTTTTGGCTAGATATTCTAAAGTAACACTTTTATCTAATGTCTTGTTTTTAGCATGTACTTTTAAAATTTCCATTCTAGCATTTTTATCAGGTAAGCTAACTGTTACTTGTCTATCAAATCTTCCCGGTCTTAATAAAGCTGGGTCTAGCACATCAGGTCTATTAGTAGCGGCAATTATTATGATACCTTCATTGGCACCGAAGCCGTCCATTTCAGTAAGTAATTGATTAAGTGTTTGCTCTCTTTCATCGTGTCCACCGCCAAGTCCGGTTCCTCTTTGACGACCTACAGCATCTATTTCATCAATAAAGATAAGACAAGGAGCATTCATTTTTGCTTGTTTAAACATATCTCTAACTCTAGATGCCCCAATACCTACAAATAGTTCAACAAAATCTGAACCACTTATATAATAGAATGGTACTTTAGCTTCTCCAGCAACGGCACGAGCAAGTAATGTCTTACCAGTTCCTGGAGGACCCACTAATAAAACTCCTTTTGGAATACGTGCTCCCATACTAGTGAATTTTTTTGGATTTTTTAAAAAATCTATAAGTTCTTGAACTTCTTCTTTTTCTTCTGTTAGTCCTGCGACATCTTTAAAAGTTGCTCTACTTTCTTCAACTAATTTTGCACGACTTTTTCCAAAGTCCATTGATTTGTTACTGTTTCCTAATTGTCTTGTAAAAATCCATATAGTAGCTCCTGCTAAGATAAGTATTGGTACAACATCAATTAGAACAGTTAGCCAAGATGATGCTTCGGGATCTGTTTCAATTGTTAATTCAAAATTGTTTGATGATTCTTTAGCTTCAGTTATTTTTGATAAGAATTCATCTGAATATGGTAAGTATAAGATGAAGCTTTCATTTTCTTTATATCCATCTAATTTTCCAACTAATTCATATGTCTCTGTTCTAACTTTTGGTGTAACAGTAAGTTCTGTTATTTTTCCACCATTTAAGTCTTTTATAAATTCATCATATGTTAGTTCATTTACAGTACTATTAAATAATTTAAATATTATTAAGCATCCTAAAATAAATATTAATAGAAATGCATATGGTAATAAGCTTTTTCTTACTTCTTTTTTATTCATAATTTTCCTCTCTTTCAAATACACTTTATTATTATATCATAGTTTTCATCTTTTTTTAAGCAAAATTTACTTTTTTTTATGTTTGGTATCCAGATAATGTTGTCGTCTGCATCTACAAGTAGTGGATAATTGTCTCTAATACTTTTAGGTACTTTTTTTTCGATGAATATTTCCTTTATTTTTTTTCGATAATTACTTGTTTTCAGAATTATGTAATCACCATTTTTTCTATTTCTAAAAGACAATGGCATTTTAACTGTTAGAGTATTTATTCTACAAACATCATTTCCATCACTTTCTTCTTTCTTTTCTTTTTTAAAAGTTAGATCATTTATCACTAAATAGTCTTTTAATTCTATTTGATAATTTTTCTTATTAGTAGATACGCTATCTCGAATGTGAATTTTATTATATTCTTTTACTGCAATTTTATTAAGTGGTAAATTTAGTATTAGATTTGGTGCTTCATTATTCATCATCTTACTGATATCTACTATATGTTTTTCTTTAATAATATTATTTTTGTTATTATAGATATTGCATAGAATAGAATATAACATGTTTTTTTGAATAAATTTGTCTAACTTTCTTAATTCGTTTAAGTTTATTACATTATTTTTATATACTTTGTCAATATTTCTATTTACAATGCTTTTTATGTATACATCATATTCTTCTAATATTTTAGAGTATCTTAAAAATTTTTTATGAACATATTTATCTTCTTCTTTTAATATTGGCAGTATCTTTTCACGAAATCTATTTCTAGTATAGGATAAATCTTTGTTAGAACTATCGATGAAATATGTGATATTATGTGAAATATTATAATTTATTATGTCTTCTTTAGTGTATGGAAGAAGTGGCCTTATAATTTCATAATTATTTACTTTTGTTTTTTCCTTTATTCCAGCATATCCTTCAAGATTTGATCCTCTTACTATTTTCATTAGTATGGTTTCAATTAAGTCATCTCCATGATGAGCTAAAAAAAGATATTTAGAATGATATTTATTTAGTATTTCTTCATAAAATTTATATCTTTTTTTACGAGCTTCGTTTTCGAAGTTATTTTCTTTATATTCTTCAATTTTCATTACTTCAAAGATTAAATGATGCTTTTGACAGTAATTACGAAGGTATGCTTCTTCTTCAATACTTTCTTTTCTGACATTGTGATTTATGTGACAAACAATTATTTTGTTTGTTTTTTCTTCTAGGAGGTGTAGTAGACACATGGAATCTGGACCAGCTGAAATACCCGCTACTACATAGTTTTCAAAAAATAAGTCGTCTATATTTATGTTCATGTTTTCCTCCTTTTGCATATATTATAGCAGATATTAAATTTATTTTAAATATTTCTTTTGATTTTTTTATATTTTTGTTATATAATCGTTTGAGTGATATGGAGGTTTTATGACTATGATAAATGAAATTTCATTTTCATCATTTTTAGCAGGTATGTTACTTATGCGAAATGAAGTGTCTTATTCAGACATTAATATTTTAATGATTAAATTTGAAAATGAAAATAATACAGATATAGTTGGGGAATGTGATGATACTTTATCTGATTTAATTATATGTAATGATTTTGATTTAAAATTAAAGTTAATAAAAGATTACGATGAATATATATTATATGATGGTAAAATGGTTACTATTTATGATTATCTAAATTGTATTACAAATGAACAAATAAAAAAATATTTAAGTATTAATTACGTTGTTGTTAAAGATAAAGAAAAAGCTAAAGTTTTAATATAGACTTTAGCTTATTTTTATTAAGTAATATTTTTTCTTTCCTCTTCTTATAATATGAATTTCTTTTTTATTATCAACAAGGTAATTTTCATCATTTATAGTTTCTCCATCTAATGAAATGGCATTACTATTTAGTAATTCTCTTGCTTCTCTTTTAGAGGAAGTTATTTTGCAATTTACTAAGATATTTAAAATTGTGTCAGCATTTGCATTTATTGACTCAATTCCTTTAAATGCTAACTTTATTTCTTCTTCAGTTAGATCTTTGATTTTACCGTTAAACAGTGTTTCGGATATTTTTTTAGCAGTATTGGCATCATCTTCACCATGAATATCTTTGACAACTTCGTAGGCAAGTGTTCTTTGTGCTATTCGCGATTCTGGTTTTTCTTCTTGTTTCTTCATAATGTATTCTATTTCTTCTTTGCTTAGAAAGGTAAATACTTTGAGGTATTCTAGCACTTTACTGTCATCTGCATTAATTAGATATTGATATATTTCATATGGTGATGTTTTACTTTTATCGAGCCATATAGCGTTTCCTTCTGACTTACCAAATTTGTTACCATTAGCATCTAGAATAAGGGGCATAGTAAAGGCATATGCTTCTTTACCTAATTTTTTCTTTATTAGTTCTATTCCAGTAGTAATATTACCCCATTGGTCTGATCCTTCTACTTGCATAATGCAGTTTTTAGTTTCATATAAATGTAAGAAATCATAGCCTTGAAGCAGCATATAAGAGAATTCGGCATAAGTAATTCCTGTTTCTAATCTTCTAGAAATTATGTCTTTATTAATCATATAATTGACATTAATATATTTACCGATGTCTCTTAAAAATTCTAGAAAAGTATAATCTTTTGTCCATTCATAGTTATCTACTATTTCAGCTTTGCCATCAAATAATTTATTTATTTGGGTTTTAATTCCTTTGATATTATTTTCAATTATAGAGTAGTCTAATATTTCCCTTTCAGCAGTTGGCCTTGGATCACCGATTCGACCGGTGGCCCCACCACATAATAAAATAGGATGGTGTCCGGCTTTCATAAGTCTTTTGGCAGTAACTAGCGATGAGTAGTGACCGATATGTAGGCTATCCGCTGTTGGATCAGTTCCCCAATAAAAGGTTATTGGTTTGCCATTTAAAATTTCTTTTAGGTTATCTCCGGCTACGTCTTTAATTAGCCCACGCCACATTAAATCTTCATATAAATTCATTTTTTCCTCCTTCTAAATATAAAAAGGCAGTATACTAAGGACGAACTAGCCGTGGTACCACCTTTATTTACAATAATTATATTGCCTTTCTTTGATAACGGGGTTATATCCCGATTAGATTCGCAATATTGTAATTGGTTATTTTTCTTTTATTACCTTCCACCAAACGATAATTCTCTATAAAAAGGTTAAAATAACTACTTAGTATTAGTCGTCATCTAATAAATTTCAATTAGATTATAATATATTTTGAAATTATTGTCAAACTATTTTTCTTCTTGTATAATATATTATGTTTGGATGTGGTATGTGTGAATTTAATTAAAGATAGTTGGAGTGTGGAAGAATATTGTGAATTTATTAATTATTTGCTTCAAATTGCGGACATTAAATATAAAGAATTTCATAGTGGCCTTAGTGTAGGTAATAATGTTATTGGTGTTAGAACGCCTATTTTAAAGAAAATAGCTAAAGACATTAGTAAAGGTAATTATAGAGAATTTTTAAGTTTACTTGGAGGAAACTACTATGAGGAAATTACATTATATGGTCTAATTGTTTGTAATATTAAAGAAAAAGATGAAAGTGTTAAATATTTGAATATATATAAAGAAAGAATAAATAATTGGTCAAGTTGTGATTTATTTTGTTCAAGTTATAAGATTGTTACTCTGAATAAAGATTGTTTTTGGAAATATATTAATGATAATATTAGTAGTAGTAATTTATGGGTAAGAAGAATGTGTTTCGTACTTATTCTTTCTTATTATATAGAAGAAGATTATCTAGAGGATATTTTTAAATTATGTGATAAATATAATATGGAAGAGTATTATGTGCAGATGGCAGTGGCTTGGCTTATATCTATTTGTTATGTTAAATATCCTAGTACTACTACTAAGTATATAATGAATAATAAATTAGATGATTTTACGCATAATAAGGCTATTCAAAAGATTAGAGAGTCTTATAGGGTGAGTCAGGAAGATAAAGAATATTTAAATAAATTAAAGAGAAAGTGAGTTTTGATGTTATGATTAAATATGCAGATAAAGAGATTTATTATCATATTAATATCAGGTGATGAATTAGAGGTAGAAAATATATTTGATATGAGGAATTGTCATAATAAGTTTTATGATGAAATATATGATAGTGAGTATTTATTAGATGGTATGGATGCTAATAGGCTTCCTATTGATAAGAAAAAAAATAAAGAATATGGTAATTTTGACATAGATGAATTTAGACTTGTATTTGAAAAAGTTAATAATAGTGCTATGGTGACGAGAGAAATTATTTTTGAAGAAGTTAGAAAAGAGATAGATATATAACTGTTTTCGAGAATGAAATGTTTATATGTCTGTGAAAATATGGAAGATATAAATAAATGGTTAGAAATATTTAAAAGAACTAATAAAAAGAATAAAGATTATCAAATAGTTAAACTAGAACTTACTGGAAAATGTGTAACTTGTGATGCTAGTTATGTTCTTAGACAGAATATTTCTTTGAATAAGAAATGTGAGCAAGCTAAAAGTTATTGGAATGGTGAAGTAAAAGATGATGAAAAAGAAGTATTATTTGAGGGAAGCACTGTTGTAAAAGAAATTATCTATTCGAATAAGTAATTTACATTTTTTTAGTGAAATGATATAATAATTAGAGAAAAGAGGGAAATCTTATGATAGAAAGACTTGAGGCTACAGAGAAAAGATATAATGAAATAGGAGAAGAATTATCTAATCCGGAAATTGTATCGAATATAAAAAAAATGACGGAACTCTCAAAAGAGAGAACTAGTTTAGAGAAGACAGTAGAAATATATAAGAAATATAAAAAAGTTTTAGCTGATATTGAAGAAGCTAAAGAAATGATGCATGATAAGGATATGGTAGAGTTTGCAAAGGAAGAACTTGCTAGTGCTGAGGAAGAAAAGACTAGGTTAGAGAGTGAACTTGAAGTTTTATTAATACCACATGATCCTAATGATCAAAAAAATGTTATTGTCGAGATTAGAGGAGCCGCTGGGGGAGATGAAGGAAATATTTTTGCTGGTGACTTATTTGATATGTATAGTAGATATGCTAACGAGCAAGGCTGGAAGATTGAGGTACTTAATGCTGTGGAAGGTACTCAAGGAGGATACGCACAAATTGAATTTATGGTTAAAGGAAATAGTGTATATTCTAAATTAAAGTATGAGAGTGGTGCTCATAGAGTACAGAGGGTACCAGCAACAGAGAGTCAAGGTAGAGTACATACTAGTACAGCGACTGTTCTTGTCATGCCTGAAGCCGAAGAATTTGATTTTGAATTAGATGAATCAGAAGTTAGAATAGATATTACAAGAAGTAGTGGATGCGGAGGACAAGGAGTAAATACTACTGATAGTGCGGTTAGACTTACACATATTCCAACAGGTATTATCGTATATTCACAGACAGAGAGAAGTCAGATTAAGAATAAGGAACTCGCTTTTAAGATACTTAAGACAAGGCTTTATGATTTAAAACTTAGAGAACAGGAAGAGAAAGAGGCAGCCGAAAGGAAAGTTAAGATTGGTACTGGTGATAGAAGTGAGAAGATAAGAACATATAACTATCCACAAAATAGAATTACCGATCATAGAATTGGGTATACTTCAATGAATTTAGATAGAGTTATGAATGGGGACATGGAAGATTTAATCGAAGCTTTAATTAATGCTGATCAGAAGAAAAAATTAGAGGAAACTAATAACTAGTTATGTCATTAGATAATAGAGATATAGAGTATTTGAAGAAGTATTTACCTCATGATAAATTAGAAGATGGTTTGAGATTATTAGAAGATGGTAAGCCGGTACAATATATTGTTGGAAATGTTGATTTTTATGGTAATACTATTAAAGTTAATGAAAGTGTATTAATACCTAGGTTTGAAACAGAGTTATTGGTAGATAAAACTATTAAACTTATAAATAAATATTTTAATAAAAAAGTAGATATACTAGATATTGGCACTGGTAGTGGATGTATTGCTATTACTTTGGATAAATTACTTAATTGTAATATTGATGGTATAGATATATCTGATAAGGCTCTTGTTGTTGCTAAAAAAAATAATAAAATAAATGGTACTAATGTTCAATTTTACCAAAGTGATATTTTTACTAATGTAAATAAAAAGTATGATGTTATTATTAGTAATCCTCCATATATATCAAGAGATGAGAAAATAATGGATATTGTATATAACAATGAGCCGCATACGGCTTTATATGCCGATGATAATGGTCTTTATTTTTATGATAAAATTCTTAGAGATTGCAAAAATTATTTAAAGAATAGATTTATTATAGCTTTTGAAATAGGGTGTAAGCAAGGTAGTTCTGTTAAAAGAATTGCAAATAAATATTTGACTAATACTTATATTACTATTGAGAAAGATTATAATGGCATGGATAGATTTGTATTTATAGTTAGTAAGGAGTAGAAAATATGGTATGTGCAGGTTGTAAAAATTTGGATACTAAGAAAAAAGTTAATGGAGCAGTAAGTGGTGTTAGATACTATTGTAAGAAGAATAAAGTTTATGTTGGTGGAAATAATGAAATATGTGATAAATTTGCTAATGCTGGCAGAGATACTAATACTTATAATGATTTATATAAAGAAGGTAGGGAATGGGATGATGATAAGCATTCTGCTTCATTTTATCTAATTATAGGTTCTATTTTACTAATTTTAACACTTATTGTTTATTTGTTTAATCGTTATTTATTTTAATAAAAAAAAGAGTAATTATACTCTTATAGAAAATTTGTTTTATATGCTGAAAGTTCTGTTACTTTTAGTTTTTTCTTTTTTTATGGTTTTATTCTTCAATGATTTCCTCTTTAAAAACAGCATCTAAGTCTTTTGAAACAGTTTGAAGGGTAGGTTCGGTTCCTTTTAAATAGAAAAACATTTCTTTTTTAGTATCATTTTCTCCCGCTATTTGTCCCGTTATAGGGTTTACTAAGACACCTACTACGTTATCGGGAATATCATACCATGTGGCTTCATGATTTTTAAAATATGCTTCCATAGTATCAATCCATATATTTTTATGATATGAGTAATCATTTGTTTCAATTTTACTATTGTCATCATATCCATTCCAAATTCCTAAGACAGCATCTTTGTTATAACCCATTATCCAAAGGTCAGTATCTGTTGTTCCTGATTTGATAGCATATTTATGAGTGATATTTGGCATTAGTGATATTAAAGTTGGGTAATTGTAATCAATAAAGTTTTTATTATATGTGTATGTGAGCATTTCATTTAAAATATAAGTTAAACTAGAATTTAAAACGGCTTCTTTTTCTTCTTTGCATTCATATAAAACGTTTCCTTTTGAGTCTTCTACTCTTTTTATAAAGTGAGGGCTTACTTTATATCCTAAATTAGCAAAAGCTGAATATGCGGTTGTCATTTCTATTAAACTTATTTCTTCTGTACCAAGCGCAAGAGACGGAATGGGAGTGAGATTACTTGTTATGCCAATTCTTCTAGCAGTATTTACAAGCATATTTTCTCCTAAGAATAGGTGAGTTTTAACGGCATAGATATTGTCAGAATATGATATGGCGGCAGCCATAGAAATCGGACCTTCTGCATAATTATCATTGTAGTTTTTAGGACTATATGTTTTGTTACCTGAAAAGGTAAAAGTTGTTTTTTCACTAGTAAAGGAAGAAGAAGCTGTAAACCCACTTTCTAAAGCGGTATAGTAGAGAATTGGTTTCATTGTTGAACCAACTTGCCTTTTGGAATTTGTTGCTCTATTAAATTGACTTTTATTATAACTATTTCCTCCTATTAAGGCCATAACGCCTCCGGTATTAGGATTCATCATAATAGCAGCTGTTTCTATTTCAGTATCATCTGTTATATAACTATAGACGGCGTTTTCTAAATCTTTTTGAGCATCTTTATCGAGAGTTGTATATATCTTTAATCCTCCTGTTTCGATTAGCGATGATGGTATTTCTTTTAGTTTTTCTAATTCTTCTAAAACAGCATCTCTATAATAGCTAATACTTATTAAATTATTACCTTGCTTTTCGCCAATAATTTTAAGTTCGGTATTTATAGCTTCAGTGTATTCTTCATTAGTTATTACACCTTCTTTTTTCATCATACTAAGAACAATTTTTTGCCTTTCTTTAGCTAAATTATAATTTTTGACTGGTGAATAATTGTTTGGTGATTGTGGAATACCTGCTAGCATAGAGGCTTCAGCAATTGATAAATCTTCTGCTGATTTATTGAAATAATATTTAGATGCTGCTTCTATTCCATATACACCACCATAATTAATGGTATTTAAATATCCTTCTAGAATTTCATCTTTTGTATAATGTACTTCTAGTTCACATGCCAAAAGGGCTTCGTCAATTTTTCTTTTCCAAGTTTTATCAAAATTTAAAAATAAATTTCTAGCATACTGCTGAGTAATAGTCGATGCACCTTCACTTTTATCTCTATTTACTATGTTTACAAATACAGCTTTAACAATTCTTAAGTAATCAAAACCAACATGTTTATAAAAATATTTGTCTTCGGTAGCAATAGTAGCTTTGATTAAATTACTACTTATTTTATCTAGTGGTACCCAATCATCATCTGTTTGGAAAACTAATTCTTCTTTATTATCATATAAATAAAAGGAGCTATCTTTGTTTATTTCCATTTTGGGAGTTATAAGACAATATATATATATAGCTATATGAGCAAATATGAATATAATAAATGGTATACTTGTTATTTTAATTATTTTTTTTAGTTTCTTTTTCATGAAATCTCCTTCTTTTTTTATGTTTAATTATGTCATTTATTATTATGTAAAAAAATAGTTAAAATATGTTGTAATTTTTGATAAGATATGATATGATTTCAAATGAAATGTTTGGAAGTGATTTTTATTAGAGTTAAAATTAAAGGTTATTTAAAAAATATTTCTTCAAATGAAGTATTAGAGTTTAACGAAAAAGGAATAAAAAATAACAATAAGATAACTTATACAAGTGATAATGTAAAAAACATCATTAAAATTAATAATAATAAAATATTTTTGATAAGAGAAAGTGATGATTTTTTAAATACTTTTGTCTTTGATAAGGGAAAAAGTGTAAGTAATTATTTGCTAAAAGAAAATGGATATTCTTTAGATTTGGATGTTGTTACATTATATATTGATATATGTGAATATAGTATTTTTATTAAGTATAAAATAGTAGACACTAATAATGATTATGAATTTAAAATAGAAATGAGTGAAATGTTATGAGTATAAAAAGTAAGTTACAGAGTATTATAAAAAATAGCTTACCTTTGGCTTTTGATGAAAATAAAATAATTATAGATATCCCAAAAGATAAAAAAAATGGAGATTATTCTACTAATGTGGCATTTTTACTTACTAAAGAGTTAAAAAAGAGCCCAATGGATATTGCTAATGATATTAAAGATAATATTAAAAGTGATATGATTGAAAAAGTGGAAATTGCAAATCCTGGTTTTATTAATATTTATTTATCTAAAGATTTTTTGCTTGATAATATTAATAAAATTATTAAAGAAGGAAAAAATTATGGTAGGAATAATTTTGGAAAGAATGAAAAGATTAATATTGAATATGTAAGTGCAAATCCGACAGGAACTTTACATATAGGTCATGGAAGAGGAGCTGTATATGGTGATAATTTATCTAGAATAATGAGCTTTTCTGGATATGATGTTACTAGAGAGTATTATATTAATGATGCTGGTAATCAGATGTATAATCTTGGAGTATCAATAAAAGAAAGATATAAAGAGAGATGTGGAAGGGATTTTGATATTCCAGAAAATGGTTATCATGGCAAAGAATTAATTCCTATTGCTGATGAGTTATACAATACTTACGGTGAAAGTAAATTAGATGATGATATTGAATTCTTTAAAAAAGAAGGCCTTAAGATTTTACTTGATGGTATTAAAAAAGATTTAGATAAGTTTAGGGTTAATTTTGATATTTTTACTAGTGAACAATCATTATATGATAGAGGTCTTGTCGATATGGTTCTTTCAAAACTTCAAAAGAGTGGTAAATGCTACATAAATGAAGGGGCATTATGGCTTAGGACAACTGATTTGTATGATGAAAAAGATAGAGTTCTTATTAAAAGTGATGGTAATTATACCTATCTTCTTCCAGATATTGCTTATCATGCTAATAAGATTGATAGGGGATATGATAAACTTATTGATGTCCTTGGCAGTGATCATCATGGATATATACATAGGCTTAAGTCTTCTCTTGAAATTGTCGGCTATGACAGTTCGAAGCTTGATATTAAAATTCTTCAAATGGTTAGACTTCTTAGAAATGGCGAGGAAGTTAAGCTAAGTAAGAGAACGGGTAAGACAATTACACTTAATGAACTTATTGATGAGGTAGGGATTAATGCATCTAGATATTTTTTTGCTTCGAAGAGCCTTGATACACAGATGGATTTTGATTTGGACTTGGCTGTTAAAAATAGTAATGAGAATCCCGTCTACTATATAGAGTATGCTAATGCTAGAATATCATCAATATTGAGAAAAAATAAAGTAGAAGGTGTTTCTTGTTTCAGTACTACTTTTAGTGACCTTGCATATACTATCATGAAGAAATTAGTAGAATTTGAAGATATTATTATAGCTGCGGCTTCAAAAGGGTTACCACATTTGATTGCAAATTATGTATATGACCTTGCTAGTTTATTTCATAGTTATTATTCAATGGAAAAAATTATTACTGATGATAGCGTTTATACTAGAGAAAGAATTGCTCTTTTAAAAGCGGTAAAAATAGTTATGAATAATGCTTCAAATTTAATTGGAATTATATTAAGAGAAGAAATGTAGGAGGATAAATATGCTTAGTAAAATGACTAAAGAAAATTTAGAACTTCTTTCTTATACTAAGATTGCTGAAATGTATTTGAAAGAAAATAAAAAAACAATGAATACAGCTGATTTATTTAGAGAAATTTGTAAATTATTGGGACTTGGTGATGAAGAATATCAAGAGAAAATAGGAGATTTCTTTGAATCGTTAACTACATCAAAAGATTTTATATTATTAAATGATGGAAATTGGGATTTAAAAGCTAATCATTCTGTTAAAATTGATATTGATGATATTTATGAAGAATCTGATTCTGGTGATGAAGAAGAAGATCCTTCAGATGATGAACTAAGTGAAGAAGATAATTATGAGGACGATAATTATGATAATGATGCTTCTGACGATGATATAATAGATGATGATTATGCTGATTTAACAATTGTGGATGATGAAGAACTAGAAGAAAACTAGTTCTTTTTAAATATTTTGTTGCATAAAATTGTTATTTATGATATTATTTAATATGTAATAAATAGGTAAGGAAAGAAGGTGCTCTCTCGTGAAAAAACTAAATGTGCTCGTTAGCTATAAGTTAACTAGGGGGGGGCTGTAAATCTTTATAAAATAATAAATAATTGTAATAATAGGACTATGAAATAGACTAGTTTAATTAACTAGTATTTTTCATAGTTTTTTATGTTGTGAGGTATATTTATGAATAAAGCTAGAATATATATGATAATAAGTATAATTATATTAACTTTAAGTATTGGATCATCTCTTGCTTGGTATATATGGACTAGTACTAA
>JBJEEA010000048.1:0-6064 GCA_051872635.1 Bacilli bacterium | reverse complement strand
ATTTTGACATATAAAAACCTCGTTTCTTATGTCCAAGAAACGGGGTTCATATCATTTAAACTTGTTTTTTAATGTCTAGGCTTAAAAATTAGTGCCAAGACAAAAGATACAAATAATGCCACAGATATTCCCGCCGCTGTTAAATCAAATATTCCAAAAGCAAGTCCGAGTGGTCCTAAACTACCAGCAGTATCCATAGCACCATGAATAAGCAAATGTCCAAAAGAAGTAATTGGAATAAGAGCTCCAGCTCCTGCATATAAAACAATCTTATCATATATACCAAATATATCTAGAGCTGCTCCTATTACAACAAACATACTAGTCACATGTCCTGGTGTAAGTTTTGTATTATCAAGTATTATTTGAGCTATCAAACATACTAGACCACAAAATAGAAAAGCATAAACATATGTCATCATTCTACTACCTCCAAACTTATAGCATTAGCTATACTAGGTATTGATTCTTTTTGAAAAGTAAAAGTTGGCGAAAATATTGCTCCCGTTGGTACTATTAAAACTCTCTTAAATTTTCCTTTAAGCATCTCTTTATATATATAACCAAAAACAACAAGAGCCGAACATACAGGACCAGATCCTCCGGCAAAAACAGGCTGCTTATCAATATCATATAGCATTACTCCACAGTCATTATAATTACTAGATATATCAATATTATAACTAGTCATCATATATTCTTTTAATATTTCTTTACCATATACGCCGAGGTCTCCCGTTAGTATTAAATCATAATAACTAGCATCTCTCTTAGTATCTTTTAAATGATTATAGATGACATCACCAGCTGCTGGAGCCATAACCGCTCCCATATGATTAACATCCGTAGTCCCCATATCACAGACTTTTCCAATTGTTGTAGACTCTATCCTAACCTTACTTTTCTTATTCGAAAGTAAAATACTAACTGCCCCTGTTGCAGTAAAAGTTGCTGTCTTATGTTTCGGACATCCATATTCTGTTGGATTACGAAATTGTTTTTCCGCTACCATATTATGACTCGATGTCGAAACAAGTACTTTCTTAGCCATTTTACCTTCAATAAAAGTACTTCCAATAACCAGCCCTTCTCCACTTGTGGCACATGCTTCAAATATTCCTAAAAAAGGAATATTAAAGTCTCTTGCCATATAGTCTGATGCTGCAATTTGATTTTGTAAATCTCCTGATATTAATAGATCAATATTCTCTTCTTTTAATTTTTTCTTCTTTAATAGCCCTTCATTAGCTTCTTTCAAAAGATGCACTTCGGCTTTTTCCCAAGACTTTTCGCCAAAGTATAAATCTTTTTCATGCTTCTTATCAAAATATTTAGAAAGTGGTCCATCATTCTCATAATTACCACATACTGTATATGAGTCTTCTACATAGACATTATTATATTTAGTTGTCATATTCTATCCTCCCATAACTATTAGTCTTATAATTCCAAAAAAATAAACCGCCACTACTCCATATAAAATTACTGTCCCAGCAAGTTTAAAAATATTTGCTCCAATTCCCAAGACTAGTCCCTCATGCTTATACTCTAAAGCAGCTGATGTAATAGAATGAGCAAAACCTGTTATCGGTATTATAAGAGCAGCTTTAACCTTAGATACTAAAACATCAAATACTCCGCATGCTGTAAGTACTGAAGCTATGACAATTAGCGTTAAAATAACTAAAACACCAGCTTCTTTTCTCGGCATATTAAACCAAATAGTATAACATCTAAGTAATAGTTCTGATAGAGAGCCAAGAATTCCTCCAACTAAAAAAGCAACTATAGCATTTTTAAGACGATTTTCTTTAGGTGTATTTTTATCTACTATTTCCTTATATCTATTTTTATCCATTTCTATCACCAGTAATAGTATTTAATTTTTATTTCTTTTTTATACCATTTTTTCATATATTTTATTATGAAAAACAAATTTATAAAATCGACAATTATTTTAATGATTGGTGGAATGATAACTAAAGTTCTCGGCATGGTAATTAAAATTGTTTTAACTAGAACTATTGGCGAAGATGGTATAAGCCTTTATATGCTTGTTCTACCAACTTTTAATTTATTTATTACTCTATGTAGTCTTGGCATGCCCATAGCTATATCAAAATTAGTATCAGAAGAAAGAAGGAGAAGTAAAAAAATTGTCCTTCCCTTAATACCTATTACCATTATCTATAATCTTTTTTTAATAGCTATTCTTTTGCTTATCGCTCCTATTCTTTCTAATACTCTTCTTCATAATAAAGATACCTACTATCCACTTATAGCCATAGGAGCAACACTTCCCTTTATTTGCATGTCAAGTATTTTAAAAGGTTATTTTTTTGGTAAAGAAAAAGTTTTTCCTAATACACTATCTAATATCATAGAACAGTTAGTAAGACTAGCTCTTACTGTTATATTAGTTTCTAAAATGATGAAATACTCGCTTGTCATCGCGGTAACTACTGTCGTATTAATCAATATAATAAGTGAGTTTTCTTCCATATTAGTATTACTTTTCTTTTTGCCTAAGGGAAAAATTAATCCAAGTGACTTTAAAAAAGATAATGTCATATTAAAAGAAGTATTAGATATATCTCTACCTAATACTGGATCTAGATTAATAGGTTCAATTACTTATTTCTTTGAGCCTATAATTTTAACTAATATCTTAAAATATGTCGGATACACTTCTAATTATATCACTTTAGAATATGGAGTAATTAATGGCTATGTCTATCCTTTACTTCTTCTTCCGTCATTCTTTACCATGGCCATATCATCCGCTATCTTACCAGTAGTATCAAATAGTTATAGTAAAAAAGATTATAAATATACCAAATATAAAATAAAACAATCCATTTTTTATTCCCTCTTAATAGGAATACCTATAACCCTTATCTTTATCTTTATTCCAAGTATTCCCTTAAAACTAGTCTATAATACAACTCTTGGTCTTGAATACATTCCCAAAGTAGCACCCTTCTTTATTCTTCACTATATCCAAGCTCCATTAACTAGTAGCTTAAATGGTATGGGTCAATCTAAAGAAGCCATGAAAGGAACTCTCTATGGAGGCATAATAAAAGTATTATCTCTAATAATATTTAGCTTTTTAAAAATAGGTCTTTGGTCACTAATAATATCTAGCATTCTAAATATTACCGTCGTAACTATTCATCATATATACTATGTTAATAAATATTTAAAAAATAGAGTTTAAAACTCTATTTTAACTATATTTACTATCAATACCATAGTACTCTTCAAGAGTAATTGGGTTACCATTATTATATAATTTACTAGCTAATTCTTTTCCCACATATCTTATGTGCCATGGTTCATACATATAACCTGTAATACTCTCTTTATCTTTAGGATATCGTATAATAAAACCGTACTTATAGCAGTTATTAGAAAGCCAGTTACTCTCATCAGTATTATCAAAAGTCATATCAACTGTATTTACATCAATAGCTAGACCTGTCTGATGCTCTGAATATCCCGCTCTAGCCGAATAAGTATCCGCTTTTTCTTTACCATCCATTTTTACATAATTATTATATATATAATTCTGATCTGAATAAGAACGATATCCCGAAGAAGCATAAATATTTAATCCCAAACTAGTAGCATCACTTTTAAGTTCATTAAAAGCATCTTTTACATAATCAACTACTCTAATATAGCCATTAATAGTAACTAAATTACTAGGAACATAATTACTAGGAAGACTATATGTCTTATTAGCAATGATAACATCATCTATATAAGTAATATTATAATAATTTTTTATTGTAAAACCTTTACTAGTTTTACTAAAACTGACATTTTTATTTTCCTTTACTACTAATGTAAACGGCATACTAACTTCATTACCACTACTATCTTTAGCATAGTAATATAGTTCATAAGTACCAGCTTTTTCAAAATCATATTCTCCCTTAACTAATACCTCTATATCTTCATTACTATTATCTGTTACAGTAATACCTTCAAGTAAATTAGGTTTAACTTCATAAGCAGTAATCTCAATATCTTTTATTCCTTCAATAACAGGAGAAATATTATCCTCAACCACTAAAGAAATATTCTTCACTTCATTATCATACACAAAACTGCCAAAATAAATACCTGGTTTATATACCTTTCCATCATAAATATCAACATCTTTCCATTCAATCTTAATATCAGAATCAATATCATTATATAAATAATCATTAATTACAGGTAAACTATCTCCAACTTGAATAGTAATTCTATCTCTATATTTAAATATATCCTTAAATTTTTTATTACTAATAAGTAAATACACAGTAATCAAAATAGCAACAAATAATATAATAAAGCCAATTAAAATAAATAATTTTTTCTTATTCTTATTTATTTTCTTTATTTTTACCATATTCTCTCCTTAATTTTTTATAACAACGTCTACATACAGAATCATATTCTGAATCAATACCATCAATAGATATTTGTTCTCCTTCAAAAATAGGAATTAATTCACCATTAATCCTATTCAATCTTAAATTACTAGTAGCCTTGCTACCACACTTACAAATAGCTTTTAATTCTTCCATAACATCCGCTACTTCAAATAATCTTTTACTACCAGGAAATAAATCAGTAAAAGCATCTGCTCTTAAACCATAACATAATACTGGTATATTAAAATTATCTACCACATCTGAAAGTTGATCTACTTGCATAGGCGCTAAAAATTGAGCTTCATCAACAATTATACAATCCAAATTATTGTTAATAAGATAACGTGATATTAAGTCATATACATCAACATCAGTATTTACAACATAATCAGTATCAAGTTCAGCTCCTGATCTGCTTTGTAATTTACTACCTGCCTTTTTATCATCACCTGGCTTCATAATAAGTACATGCATACCTTTTTCCTTATAATTATAATATGTCTTTATAATATCGGTAGTCTTTCCACATTTCATTGCTCCAAATTTAAAATATAATTTTGCCATAATAACTTCCTCCTACTTCTTTATTGCTCTTGGATGAGCACTTTCATATACTTTTTTGATTTGTTCATTAGTAACATGTGTATAAATACTAGTTGTATTAAGTGATTCATGACCGAGTAATTCTTTTACCGTCATCAAATCAGAACCATTTTCTAACATATCCGTAGCAAATGTATGCCTAATAGTATGTGGGCTTATTTTAATATCGAGATTTGCTCTTCTAACTAATTTATTAATGATATTTCTAACATATCTTTCTGATAATTTATTACCATCTTTATTAAGTATTAAATAACCATTATTTCTTTTATTAAGACTATGATAGCCATCATTTAAATATGTATCCATAGCTTTCTTAGTATGATTATTATAAATAACCATTCTCTCTTTACTTCCCTTACCAAGTACCTTAATAGTCCTATTATTAAAATCAATATCTTCTATCTTAATATTAACAAGCTCACTCACTCTAAGACCAGTAGCATAAAGTAATTCAATTATAAGTGTATCTCTCTCTTCATATACATTATTAGAATTACATACAGAAAAAATTTTATCTATTTCTTCGTTTTTTAAAAACTTAGGTAGATATAATTCTCTCTTAGGATTAGATACTTCATTAAAATAATTAGTTTTAACAATATTTTCTTTAACTAAATAATTATAAAAGCCTCTTATACTACTAAGTTTACGTGATATTGAATTCTTATTTATTCTTCTTTCATATAAATACTTCAAATACTTACTTACTAAATCATCATTAATATCTAAAACAGTAATAAAATTATTTCCTAAAAATTCATTATATTCTGTTAAATCATCATAATAAGATAAAATAGTTTTATCACTATAATTTCTAACTACTCTTAAGTAATCTATATACATATTTATATACTTCATTTTTCTATCACAAAATAATTATAGCATGTATATATTTTTTAGTAAATAAAATAAACAGATAGTTTACAAGTATATTATATAATTTATTCATAATTTTTAAGTAATTTAAGAAAATTTGAAATAAAAGTTGTATATAACTTATGAAAGGATAATTTTAGGAAGGAGGTAATTTG
>JBJEEA010000047.1:0-30135 GCA_051872635.1 Bacilli bacterium | reverse complement strand
AAATAGAAAATAGTGTAGTGATTTTTTATTCACCAACACTATTTATTATACAACCGCTTAAGGAAGTATACTGCTTCCTTTTTAATTTAACTTTTATTTTAATATAAATTGTGGTATCATATAATTATGTAAAGGAGAATCAAATGGATCGCGTCTTTTTAAGTTTTGGGCATATTACTATTTATTGGTATTCTGTGTTAATTGTGTTAGCTATTATTATTGGTGCTTTTTTTGCTTCAAGAGCGGCTGATAAAAATGGTATTACAAAGGATTTTTTGCTGGACTTAATATTTTACTTAATACCTGTTGCTATAATTGGTGCAAGGTTATACTATGTTATTTTTAATTTCTCGTTATTTAGAGATAATTTAATAAGTATATTTAAAGTATGGGAAGGAGGCCTTGCTATTTATGGTGCAATTATTGCTTCACTTATCTTTACTATTTATTATTGTCATAAAAAGAAGAAAAGTGTTCTTTTGACAATTGATACAATGGTTCCATATTTAATATTAGGGCAAGCAATAGGTAGATGGGGAAATTTTATAAATAAGGAGGCTCATGGAGGACTGACAACTTTAGAACATTTGAAAAGTTTACATTTACCTAAATTTGTTATTGAAGGAATGAAAATAAATGGTTCCTATTATATCCCTACTTTTTTGTATGAATCAATTTGGTGTTTACTTGGATTTATTATTTTATTAATTGTACGAAAGAAAGATAATTTTAAACATAAAGGGTTACTTTTATTTATTTATTTTATTTGGTATGGAATAGGTAGATTTTTTATTGAAGGAATGAGAACAGATAGTTTATATATTGGTTCTTTTAGAGTTAGTCAAATTGTATCAATTATCCTTATTATAAGTGGAATAATTGGTATAATATATATTTTAAAAAGGAGGCATAATGAAAAAGTATAAAGTAGTTATAATTGGTTCTGGTATAGCTGGTATGACTTCTTCTATATATTTAAAAAGGGGAGGTATTGAACCAGTAATTATTGAAAATAGTGCTCCTGGTGGTACTTTGAATATTATTCCAAGTATTGAAAATTATCCAGGATATGAAAGAGTATCAGGACCAGACATGGCAATTAATATATATAAGCAGGTTAATGATTTAAACATTCCCATACTATTTAAAAACATAAAAGAAGTTGATTTAAAAAATAAGACTATTGATAATGAAATATCATTTGATTATTTGATTATTGCTACGGGAAGAAGACATAGACTTTTAAATATTGAAGGGGAAGATAAGCTACTTGGAAGAGGGGTAAGTACTTGTGCTTTATGTGATGGGACTTTTTATAAAGATAAAGAAGTAGTTGTTGTTGGTGGTGGAGATTCGGCTTTAACTGAGAGTTTATATTTATCTGATATTTGTAAAAAAGTTACAATTATTTATCGAGGAAATAAGTTTAATTGTGAGGATTATCTAATTAATAAAGTTCTTAATACTAAGAGTATTAATGTTATTTATAATGCTAATGTTATTTGTTATGAAACTTGCAATGGTTTACTTACTTCGGTAGTACTTGATAATAAAAAGAAAGTTAAGGCTGATGGTGTTTTCTTATCTATCGGTAGTATTCCTAATAGTGAGATATTTGATGTGGATAAAGATAATGGTTATATTATTACATCTAATAACTATGAGTCAAACATTTCTAATGTTTATGCTATAGGGGATGTTATAAAGAAAGATTATTATCAACTTGTTAATGCTTCATATGAAGGTATGATAGCGGCTCTTGATATTATTCATAAAGAAAAAAAGTAGATATTATTTAGTATCAAAATATTTACATTGCTATTAAAAAATGATACAATTTATGTATAGTATGAAAGGAGAATGATTATGGATATTGGGACAGTTATAATAATTATTGTTATTGCTATTATTATACTTTTAGTATTTTATGTAATAGGAGTATATAATAAACTTGTCAATGCTAGAAATAAAGTAAATGATCAGTTTTCACAAATTGATGTTCAGCTAAAGAGAAGAAGTGATATGATTCCTAATTTAGTTGAAACGGTAAAAGGTTATGCTAAGCATGAAGAAAAGACTTTAACGGAAGTAGTTGAAGCAAGAAATAAGATGACTTCCGCTAACGGGATAAATGAAGAGTTAGAGGCTTCTAACGAGGTTACTAATGCTTTAAATAAATTATTTGCTCTATCAGAAGCTTATCCTGAATTAAAAGCTAATTCTAACTTTATGTCTCTTCAATCTGATTTAAAAGAAACAGAAGATAAACTTAGTTATGCTAGAAGTTTTTATAATGATACTGTTTTAAATTATAATAATTTAAGGGAACAGTTTCCATCAAATATAGTAGCTTCAATATTTGGGTTTAAGAAAATTGAATTTTTTAAAGTTAGTGAAAAAGAAAAGGAAAATGTAGAAGTTAAATTTTAGGACTATATAGTCCTTTTTTGATAGGAGTTATTATGAGAAAAATATATATTTTTTTGATAGAAGTTTTGATTTTAGTACCTAAGATAGTATTTGCTAATAGTATTAATAGCATTGATATGGATATTTATATCGATAATAGTGGTACTGCTCATGTTACGGAAGTTTGGGATGCTTATTTAGATACGGGAACAGAAGGGTATAAACCATATTATAATTTAAGAGAAAGTGTAATATCTAATTTTAAAGTATATTTAAATGATAGTATGTATTCATATGTAGATAGTTGGAATATTAATGGTTCTTTTGATGATAAAAAGTACAAAAATGGCTTTAATTATATCGATGATGGAATAGAATTATGCTTTGGTATAAGTGAGTATGGAAGAAATACTTATAAGTTAACCTATGATATAAGTGATTTTGTTATTCAAACTAGTGATGGCTATCAGATGATTTATTGGACTTTATTTCCACATAATTATAATCCTTCTCCAGGCAATGTTAAAATAAAAATATATAGTGATTTTAAATACAGTGATAATTTAGATGTCTGGGGATATGGAAAGGGTGACATACCTACTTATGTATACGATGGAGTTATTGAAATTGATTCCGAAGGAACAGTATATAGTAGTGAATATATTACTGTGCTTGTAAAGTTTCCTAGTGATACTTTTAATTTGGTTAATACTTTGGATAATAATTTTGATTATTACTATAATATGGCTGAAGAAGGAGCTATACATAATTCTAATAAGGCTTCTTTTGTAAGTGATATTTTACCTATTATTATTAGTTTATTTTTTCCATTTATGATTGTTGTTATTTCACTTGGTGTTGCTTTATCAAGGCCTAAATATGGAACATATTATAAAATAGTTTTTGGTAAGAATAAAATAAAAGAAAAAGATGTTCCATATTTTAGAGACATTCCTTATAAAAAAGAACAATTAAGTAGAGCGTATTACATTGCATGTCAATATAATTTAATAAAAAGGCCAACTGATTATCTAGGTGCTGTTTTACTTAAATGGCTAAAGCTGGGCAATATTATATTAAAGAAAGATGAAAAAAAGAAGACAAATTCAATTCTTTTTAATAATTGTGCTAATTTAGATGCGACAGAAGTAGAGTTATACCGAATGATGTATGAAGCAAGCAAAGATGGTATTTTGGAAAAGGGGGAGTTTGAATTATGGTGTAAAAAAAATTATTCTGAAATTTTAAAATGGTTTAATGCTGTTATAGATAATGAAACACTTCTCTTAATTGATGAGGGATTACTTATAAAAAAAGAAAATAAAAAGAAATGTATGGTAACTTCAGAGCTAAATCAAGAAGCTAAAAAGGTAATTGGACTTAAGAAGTTTTTAAAAGACTTTTCTAATATCGATGATAGGAATGCTATTTCGGTAAATCTTTGGGATGAATATTTGATGTATGCTTATATATTTGGTATGGCAAAGAAAGTTATGAAAGAGTTTAAAAACTTATATCCTGAGGTTATAACAGAAGAAGTGTATAATGATTTTGATTTTATTTACTTTATAGCTTATCATGGAATGAATAATGCTATTTCTGCTAGAAATGAGGCTAATAGTTATTCTGCTGGTGGCGGAGGAGGAGGATCCTTCGGAGGAGGAGGTGGCGGAGGTGGTTTCCGCTGATAAATATATTTTTGATGGAAAAGAATATGACATTGAAATAATTAAAAAAAATAATAAAAATACTTATCTTAGGGTTAAAGATAATAAGATAGTAGTTACTACTAATTATTTAGTTAGTAAAAAGAAAATAGCTGAACTTATAAATGATAATAAAGCTTTTATTGAAAAAGCATTATTAAAGAGTGAGATAAAGAATAAGGAAGATGATTTTAAATTATTTGGTGTTTCTTATGATATTATTTATGGCTTTGATAATTTTGAAATAGAAAATAATAAGATCTATGTTAAAGATGAGAAGAATTTAAATAAATGTTTATCTAAATATATTTATAATATATATGCTGAGAGAATTAAATATTGGTATGATGCTTTTGAAGAAAATATTCCCATACCTAATTTAAAAATAAGAAAGATGACTAGTAGATGGGGAGTATGTAATTTAAAAAATCATAATGTAACATTAAATTTAGAACTATCTAAATATAAAATAGAAGCTTTAGATTATGTTATTGTACATGAACTATCACATTTTATTTATCCAAATCATTCTAAAGATTTTTGGAATTTAGTTGGTAAATATTATCCTAAATATAAAGAAATAAGAAAGTATTTAAAAAACTAGACTAAGATTATATATAAACTTAATCTAGCTTTTTATATATAATAAATATTTGACAATAGTTATATTTTCTGATAATATATAAGACCTAGTGGTGGTATATGTGAATTATGAAATTATAGATGGTAATAACGTTAATATAAAAGACTATGGAATGTCTATTAAATTAGAAGTACCTGATTTTTCTTTTTTGGTTAGTAATGATCCTAATTTTATTATTGAGCTGATGCTTAAGGAAGATACTTTTTTGAATAATTTTAAATTTACGGATGATATGAATAAATTATTATTAAATTATATTATTAATGATATAAGTAATGCTGAGTTAGTGGAAGATCTTAATAAAAATAATTTTCCTTTATATTCTATGATAATTGCCTTTGTGAGTAATTACAAAAATAAATATAAGTATTTAGTGATGCTAAAACAAGCTAATAAGATTACTTTTAAATGTAATAAAAGTAATATTTTAAAAGTTTTATCACTGGTTAAATATTTTGATTCTGAAATTGTTATCGATTCTTTAAATATTTCTCTTAAAGACTATAAGTTGATTTTGGAAGCTTTTGATTTTAGTACTATTGATAATTTAAATATTAAAGTTAATTATCAAGAAAATAATAGTTATCTTACTCCTAGAGAGTTATATGAAGTATCTTCTATTATATATGAGACTTCTGCAGAAATAAAGAAGTATAATTTATCTCCATTTGAACAGATTATGTATGTTTATGATATTGTGAAAAACAGAGAATATAAGGAATGTGAGGAAAATAAAAGAAATTCTAGAGACTTAGATAAAGTGCTTCAGGGAGATGATGTTGTATGTGTTGGATATTCTAATTTATTTAATGCAATACTAAAATGTTTAAATATAAATGCTATACCTTTGGTTGACTTTAAAGCTAAGCATCAGAGAAGTTTAGTATATATTAATGATCCTAAATATCATATTAATGGTGTATATTCTTTTGATCCGACAGGAGATAGAAAATTATCTGATGAGGATACTAGTTTTATAGAAAATTATAGGTATTTTGCTAATATTACTAATATACGAGATAGTAATGTTTTTGGAGAAATACTAGAAGTTTTGCAAATGGATTTAGAGGACATCATTAAAGTTATTAATTCATATGATGACTCTAGTTACTACTATAAAGTAATTGATAATTTAGAGAGATTGTTTAAACTTGTTAATAATGATAAATTTAGCGAATTTATATATGATGTTAGTTTTTATGAATTTGATGATACTGAAACAAAAAGTAGAATAATTAGTAAATATGAAAACGTTTTATCTAAATTTAATGCAAATAATATTAGAAGGGAAACTTTTGCGCTGGCTTTATATAATACTAGAAGAATAGAATACTATAATGGATTAATAAATGATTTTAGTATAGATAGTATAGTAGATGCAACGGTTAAAAGATATGCTTTTATTGAATCTTTAAGTCTTAAGAAAAAAGAAAATAATCCATTAAAATTACGTATGAAACTTTTGTTATATCAAATTGAAATAATTGAATCATTAGATAGTAGAACGATATGTAAGCTTATTGCTAAGGGTAATAAGATTTCTCCTAGTAGAGATGAAGAAAATATAAGACTTTTAAAGGTACTTAGAAAGATCAAACAGGATTAAAGTTAATTTTAAGGTTGACAATGATTTAAAATTATCATATAATAAAAATATCTTAAAACAATTGAAAGAGACGGTATAATAAAATAATTATAGAGAGTCAGTGTTAGGTGAAAACTGATATGATGTTTATTATATGAATCACTCTTGATGTGTTTTTCTGAAAATTATATAGGAAAAATCGGGATGTTAACCCGTTATCAAAATTAAGAGCACTTATGTGAAGCAAGGTGGTACCACGGATATGTATTCGCCCTTGCAGATGTAAGTGTTTTTATTTTAGAAGGAGGAATTATGGAATTTAAAGAATTGAGTAAAGAGAAGACTAGTGAAGTAGAAAAAAAGATATTGGCTAAATGGCAAGAAGAAGATATATTAAATAAGACAATTGAAAATAGGAAGGATAATAAAACTTGGGTATTTTATGATGGGCCAATATATGCCAATGCTAAACCTGGTATTCATCATGTTTTAGCTAAGACTATTAAAGATTGCTTTTGTAAATATAAAACTATGCAAGGTTATAAAGTACTTAGAAAGATTGGTCTTGATACTCATGGACTTCCTATTGAAGTTAATGTTGAAAAGAAACTTGGTTTTAAGACAAAAGCCGATATTGAAAAGTTTGGTATTGAGAATTTTTGCAGAGAGTGTAACAATGCTACTGCTCTAAATATTGATGAGGTTAATTTACTTACTGATAATATGGGACAATTTATTGATAGTAAGAATCCCTATGTTACTTGTAGTAATGAATTTATTGAGAGCGAGTGGTGGTTATTTAAAGAGATAGATAAGAAGGGACTTGTTTACTATGGAAATAAGGTTCTTCCATATTGCCCTAGATGTGGTACTGAACTATCTGCTAATGAGGTATCCCAGGGTTATCAAGAAGATTCTGTTAATACTGTTATAGTTCCTTTTAAAGTTTTAGATAGTGATACTTACTTTTTAGTATGGACTACTACTCCTTGGACTTTAATGGCTAATGTTGCTCTTTGTGTTAATCCTGATTTGGATTATGTTAAGGTATTATCTCAAGGTTATAAGTTTATTGTGGCTAAATCTTTAGCTAATAAAGTATTGGGAGATTCTTATGAAATTTTAGAAACTTATAAGGGCAGTGATTTGATTGGAATTAAATATGAACAATTAATGCCTTTTGTAGATGTAGATGGTAGGTGCTTTGAAGTACTAGCAGACTCTTATGTAACTAGTGAAGATGGTACTGGTATAGTTCATATTGCTCCAGCTTATGGTGAAGATGATAATAGAGTTTGTAGAGAAAATAATATTGGATTTGTTAATCCAGTTGGTAAAGATGGATGTTATACTACTGGTCCTTGGATAGGAAGATTAGTAACTGATAGTGAACTTGAAATTGATATTATTAAATGGTTAAAAGAAAATGATAAGTTATTTAAGAAGATTAAACTTACTCATGACTATCCTCATTGTTGGAGATGTCATAATCCACTTATTTATTATTCTAAACCTGCTTGGTATATTAAAACTACTGCTTATAAGGATAAAATTATTGAGGCTAATAAAAGTGTTAATTGGCATCCAGATTATGTTGGCACTAAAAGATTTAATAATTGGCTTGAAAACATGGTTGACTGGGGTATATCCAGAAATAGGTATTGGGGATGTCCTATGCCAATATGGATATGTAATGAATGTAGTGAGAAGCATGTAATTGGTTCTTTGGATGAATTGCAGGAAATGGTAATTGAAAATGTTAATGTTAGGGATATCGAACTTCATAGGCCATATATCGATGAAATTCATATTAAATGTCCTAAATGCTCTGGAAGTATGGAAAGAGTAAAAGATGTTATGGATGTATGGTTTGATTCTGGTGCTATGCCTTATGCACAGTTTCATTATCCGTTTGAAAATAAAGAATTATTTGAGAGTCAATTTCCAGCAGATTTTATTGCGGAAGGTGTAGATCAAACTAGGGGATGGTTTAATTCACTTATATGTATTTCTACAATTGTGTCTGGTGTATCTAGTTTTAAGAATGTTGTTGTAAATGATATGGTACTGGATTGTAATGGTAAGAAGATGAGTAAATCTACTGGTAATATTATTGATCCTATTAAAATTATTAAAGATTATGGAGCAGATACTGTTAGGTGGTATATGTTATATGCTTCTCCAGTATGGACTCCTTTAAAATTTGATATTGAGGGATTAAAAGAAGTTCATTCTAAATTCTTTAATCCACTTAAGAATAGTTATAATTTCTTTGCAATATACGCTAATGCTGATAAGATTAATGATATTAATACATGTAAGGTTCATTATAAAGATAGAGAAGAAATAGATAGATGGTTACTTTCTAAGTATAATAAGTTAATTAAAGAAGTAACTTTAGGTTACGAAGATTATGATTTAAATAGAGTGGTTAAATTAATTACTGATTTTGTTTCAATTGATTTATCTAATTGGTATATTAGAAGAAATAGGGATAGATTCTGGGATAGTGAAATGAATATTTCAAAGAAGAGTGTATATATAACTACTTATGAGATATTAGTGGGATTATCTAAATTGATTGCTCCAATAGCTAGTTTTACTGCTGAAGAAATATATATTAATTTAACTAATGGGGAGTCTGTACATTTAAGTGATTTTCCAGTATACGATGAGAAATTAATTGATTTAAAATTAGAAGAAAAGATGGATTTAGTTAGAGACTTAATTAGTATAGGAAGAAATGTAAGAGAGGAATCTAAAATAAAAGTAAGACAGCCTATTAGTGAGATACTTCTTGATAAAAAGAAAGAAGAAATTATTGGTAATTTAACTAGTTTGATTAAAGAAGAACTTAATGTTAAAGAGGTAATTTATACTAGTGATTTATCTACATATATGAATTTTATGGTTAAACCTAATTTTAAGGAAGTAGGTAAGATATTTGGTAAAAATATTAAGGAATTTTCTGATAAGTTACTTAATCTTACTAATGAAGAAATTACTAAGTTAGAAAATAATGATAGTATTAAGATGATTATTGATAATACAGAGTATGATATTACTAAAGATATGGTTGATATTAGAATATCTAGTAAAGATGGATTTAAAGCTATGGTAGATGGTAATAATTTTGTTATATTAAATACTACTTTAACTAAAGAGCTAGAAAATGAAGGACTGGCTAGAGAGACGGTATCTAAAGTACAACAACTTAGAAAAAATATGAATTTTGATATTACTGATAGAATTAATATGTATATTGATGCTAATGATGAATATAAAGATAATATTCATAATTATTTAGATATGATTAAAGAAGAAACTTTAACTATTAATATTTATGATAAAAGTGATATTCTTGATAAGGTAAGTATTAATGACTACGAGGTAGGAATTGAATTAGAGGTTATTAAGAAATAGAATGTAAAAAAAGTAATATAACTATATATCTAGTTTATATTACTTTTTATTTTTAATTTATTTAATAACTTGGGTGGTAATAATTCTTTAATGTATTTAAAGTTTATTAATATATATACAGTAGCACAAATAATAGCTGATATTCCTAAATTTAGTATTTGAATTAATCTACTTGGATTATTTATTGGTAGTACTTTATTAAAGACAATTAACATTAATACTAAAATAATAGTTGAGATAATGAATCTTGGAATAATTTTAAAGGTTTCTTTATAATTAAATTGCATTTTTCTTTTGAGATAGGTAATACTTATTGTATTGGAAATTAGGAAACCTATCAGTGTTGCTGTTATTGAGCCATAGTAGGCTTTAATATTTAGATAATGAAATAGGTTCATTAGAGGAATATCTAAGAGTAAATTAGTGAGTAGTCCTAAAATGACACTTATATAAATTACTTTAGGTTTATTTAGACTTTGAAGTAATGAGTTAATTATCATATATAGACAGTCGAAGATTGTTACGATTAGGGTATATTTAATTACTAGGGGTCCATAAGTACTTGAACCGTAGAATACATTCCACAAACTATTAGACATTCCACTTAGAAATATAGCTAGAGGGGCTATTATTAATAAGATAATTTTTAAACATTTATTGAAATTACTATTTACGGCAGCCATATTTTTTTCTGTATAGTCTTTAACTATATTAGGAATTAAACTGACAATTAGGCCAGTTGATATAGATGTTATTATAGTATTGAATTTAACACCCCATGTTGTAAAGATACTACTTATAAATTCAGCGTCTTTAGCGGAAAAACCTAGTTTTGGAAGAGTTCTAATTACTAAGATCATATCGGTTGATGTATAGAGAGTATTAGCTAAATTTATAATAATAAAGGGTATGGAATAAAAGATAATCTTTTTTATTATTTCTTTATCATCTTTTTTTACTTTCTTTGGTTTTATATCTAGACCAATTTGTTTTTTGTTTCTTTTAATGATAGAAGTTAAATAAATATATGTAGCTATTCCTCCGAGAGAGGCTGCAAAAACAGAAATACCGACAGAAAATTTTGTTTCTAACTTTAATATATATGTGCATACATAACTTCCTATTAGAATGACCGCTATTCTAACTACTTGTTCGATAACTTGGCTAATTGAGGGCTCTTTGATATAGCGATGTCCTTGAAGATAGCCTCTTTTAATACTTAATGAAGGTATTACTAAGAGGGCAAAGGAAATAAGTCTTATGACAAAAGTTACGTCTTCTAGGGTGTTTCCACCTTCTAGGTCTCCTATTATGAGATTAGATAGCTGTGGAGCAAAAATAAAGCAAATTAGGAATGATACAATAGAAAAGATAATTATTATCTTGGTAGCGATATCATACATTCGAGCCTTCTTGTCCTGCATATTCAAGGCACTATATTCACTAGTTAGTTTACTTATAGCAAGAGGGATACCTGCAGATGACATGGTTAGAAATACGTTATAGATATTATAGGCATATCCATAGAGAGTTCCACCTTGCTCGCCAATTATTTTATAAAAGGGTATTACATAGATGACTCCTAAAACTTTACTGATGATAATACATAGGGTAGCTATGAAAGCGCCTTCTAGAAAACTAGATTTTTTAAGCTTTTTCATTTTGATCCTCACCAAAATATACTTTATACCATATCAAGAATATGTATATATTATATATTTTTCTACCATTATTTTCTTTACCTTGATAGTGTCTTTCTAAAAGATTATTAATTGCTTCTTTATTAAAAAACTTTTCTGTGTAATTTTCATTAAAGGCTTTTTTAACTAATTTATAGTACTTTTCTTCTCTTATCCATTTAGAAAATGGTACAGGAAAGCCTAATTTTCTTCTAGAAGACCATTCTTCTGGCATTTCTTCTTCCGCTACACTTCTAAATATTTCTTTGGTTTTTTTCTTTCTAATTAAATATTTAGTGGGGATTTTTTTAGCTACATTCCATACTTCTTTATCTAAAAATGGAACTCTAAGTTCAATGGAATTAGCCATTGTCATTTTATCAGCTTTTAATAGTATATCTTGGGGTAACCAGAAGTGCATATCTATATACATTTTTTTTAAAACATCATTTTCGTGTTTTACTTTTTCGTAATATGGTTTTAAAACATCAGTAGTAGTCATGTTATCTTTTAAGCGGTCCACTAGAAGACTATTGGCTTCTTTTTCATCCATTACTTGGGCATGACCTAAATATCTTTCACAAAATGGTTTACTATATTTTATAAGGGTATTTTGTCCAGGAAAATGTGGTAATTTTTGGGCAACATTAGCTATTATTTTTTTAATTGGACTAGGGAAGTGCATATATATTTTTACAGGAAGTGGTTCTAAGTATTCGTTATAACCACCAAACATTTCGTCAGAACCTTCACCAGATAGGACTACTTTTACTTCTTTCCTTGCTAATTCTGATAAGAATAGTAGAGGAACTGTCGAAAGATTAGCATGTGGTTCATCGGTATAGTATTGTACTTTGGGTAGACTTTCAAAGAAGTCATCTTTATTTATATATCTACTGTAATTTTTAATATGCATTAAATCAGAAAGATCTTTAGCCATTTTGGTTTCATCAAAACCAGCTTCATCAAAACCTACAGAAAAGGTTTTATCAGGCTTAGCTACACTTACGACATATGATGAATCGACACCACCAGATAGATATGATCCAACTTCGACATCAGAAGTGATTTGATGGTATTTGATAGAGTCAGCTAGTATTTCTTTGATGTCTTTTTGATACTCTTTATACGGTTTATTGACTTTATCATATTTTACTTCAAAATATTCTTTTATTGTTAATTTTCCATTTTTATATTTGAAATAATGACCTGGTTTTAATTTGAAAACATTTTTAAAGAATGTTTCTTCAAAGACAGAATACTGAAATATTAAATACATTTTTAAAGCTTTATCATTTATTTCTTTTTTGAAGTTAGGGTTTGGTATTAGACCTTTGATTTCAGAAGCAAACATGAATTCATTTTCCTTTTTATAATAATAAAATGGTTTTATACCAAAGGGGTCCCTGCAACCGATAAGCTCTTTAGTCATAGTATCATAGATGACAAAGGCAAACATACCACGTAATTTAGGAAATAGTTCTTCTTTGTATTCTTCGTAGCCGTGAAGTAGTACTTCTGTATCGGTATTTGTCTTAAAAGTATGACCTTTTTTTAATAGTTCTTCTTTTAATTCTTGATAATTATATATTTCTCCATTAAAGACAATTACTTTGGTTTTGTCTTCATTATATATGGGTTGATTACCACCTTTTAAGTCAATTATAGAAAGTCTTCTAAAACCTAAGGCAACATTTTCATCATAGAAATAACCATCAGAGTCTGGTCCTCTATGAATAATGGCATCAGCCATATTTTTAATTATTTTCTTTTTTTCTTCTTTTTTTTGGTTTCCAGTGAAACCTACAAATCCACACATTATGACACCTTCCAATATCCGTTTTTATATTCTTTATAATATCTAAAATGTTTTTTAGTTAAATATAAATGTCTTTTAAAATTATGATCTTTTTTGTATTTGATGGGATTTACGACCTTTTTATCCCATAATTTTAGCATTTCTTTTTTATATTCTTCGTTTACAATATATTTTTTGGCTACACCTTTGGGAACAAAGGATAGTAGTACTTTACCATCTAGAAATTTGTATTTAAAGTCTTTATTATAAATCAAATCATCTATTAATACTTTAACTAAGTTATAGCCCAGTGGAGTAATATAGTAACTACATCTACCTTGACGAGCATTTATTTCTAGGACTTTAAATTTATTATCGCGATAGTCGTATTTTAAGTCAAATTCAGCAAAACCTTGATAGCCGATATCTTCTAAGAAAGTTTTCATTTTTTCTTCTACTTCTTTGGGGTCTCCATATTGATAGTAGCCATTTATTAAAACAGCAGCATTACCGACCATATTCTTACTGTGCTCTTGAAGCCCTATTTGAGCAAGGGACATTAATTTTACTTTTTTATTTTTATCAGCATATAAAACAGCATCAAATAGATAACTATCATCTCCTGGAATGAAGTCTTGAATAATTAATGTATCAGTATAACCACTTTTTATTATTTTAGAGATAACTTTATTTAATTCTTTTTTAGATTCGATCTTATATATTTTGTTTTTACCTTCAAAAGATAAATGATTATACATGATGACATTACTTGGTTTTAAAATTAAGGGATAGTTCATTTTTTTATTAAACTTTTTTTCTTTACTGCAGTCAAAATAATAAGTAAGGGGAAGATCGATTACTGAATTTTGATATTTTTTATAAAATTCTTCTTTCATGGTAAGTGATTTGATAATATCCATATCTGGATAATTAAAAATAAAATTATCTTTTAATAGTTTTTGCTTATTTTTAGATATGAAATAGGCATAGGCATCATTAGAACTAATTAGTAGTATTTTATTATTAGGATGTTTTTCTTTAAATTTATATATGGCATTTATAAATCCTTCTTCTTCCCAAATAGAGTCATCGTAATAGATATTTAAAATATTTGAATAATTAGTATAGTGTACTTCATTTTATATCCTCTTTTCTAGTATTTTATTTCAGTATTATCACTATATATGCGAGGCACTCTTGTCGTGATACCAGTTAATATGTGATAAGCATTAGATCCTGTTCTTAATGATACATCTTTGATAGATATGTTATTTCCAAATATTTCAACTTTATCATGTATTTTAATAGAATCGTCTATGCGGACAGTAATCATATCCATACATACATCACCGACTATTTCATATAATTTGTCATTTATTGATACATATTTCATACGTTTATTTATGCCATCAGCGTATCCAATAGGAATAGTAGCTACGGTTATATCTTCTTTGGCTACGTAATTAGCACCATAGCTTATAAATTCTCCTTTATTTACTTTTCTTATACTTATTACTTCACTATAAAGTGAAAAAACAGTATGAAGATCTAAGTCGTTTGATAAAATAGTCTTACTTATATTCAATTTTTTTAACATGAAATCTCTTTTTAATTTTCTAAGACCAGTATATTCGGGAATACTTTGACTAAAACCATACATGATTATGCCAAGTCTTGTACCAGTTTCGAAGGGAAGAGGATTATGATGAACTAAAGTAATGGATCTGTTTATATGAACGATAGGAATTTTGGATAGATCAATATCACTAGTTAGTTCTTTAAATTTATTTATTTGTCTATCATAATAGACATCATTAATGCCACTAGTGGCAATATGGGTATATATTCCTTCGGTAATAATATGTTTGTTTTCTTCTAATATATCTATAGTCTTTTTTACTTCGGCTTTGTCTTTAAATCCTAGACGGTTCATACCGGTATCTAGTTTGATATGAACTTTTAAATTAGATGATAGTTTATTTTTTATAAGAAGGCTAGCGTAATCTAGATTTTCAATAGTTATAGTTATTTTGTTTTCTAAAATAATATTTAAGTATTCTAATGAAATTGGTTCTAGTACTAAGATAGGAACATCTTTATTATATTTTCTAATACTAAGGGCTTCTTCTAGTGAAGAGGTAGCTAAATAGTTTATTCCTCCTTTTATTAGGTCATTTATAATATAATCACCATGACCATAAGCACCAGCTTTTACTACTCCGATATAGTATTTATAAGAACTATATTTCTTAATTATTTTTTTGACATTATCGGTAAGTATTTTATTATCTATTTTGACATATGTCTTTCTATACATTTGATTCACTCCCTATAGATTAATTATAACAAAAGTGATATGTATTGTAAATTGTTTTGCGTAAAATGATTTGAATAAATAAATTTACTTGCTCTAAGAATAAATATATGGTAAAATTATAATGAAAGGAGAGTTTGATATGTAAGTTATTACATATTAGACGGTAATGTTATTTATGGATAGTAGTACTGTATTATTCGATGTATCAGAAGTTAATAGTGAAGTTATTAAAGAGACTTTGACTAGTGTTTTAGAAGCTTTGGATGAGAGGGGATATAATCCGATTAATCAGCTTGTCGGTTATATAATATCTGGTGATTTAGGGTATATTTCATCTTATAAGGAAGCTAGAAATAAAATAGCAAAGATAGATAGAAGTGTTCTTGTCGAAGAACTTCTTAAGAATTATTTAAAATGAGATACTTAGGAATAGATTTAGGTAGTAAGACAGTTGGTCTTGCTATATCCGATCCTACTGGTACAATTGCAAGTTCATTTAAGACAATTTATTTTGATAATGAAGATTATTTTAGTACATTAGATGAATTAAAAGAAATAATAGATGAGTACGATATAAAAAAAATAGTATTAGGTCTACCTAAAAATATGAATAATACTTTAGGGGAAAGAGCTAATATAACACTTGAATATAAAAAATTACTAGAAGATAATTTACATATTGAAGTAGTTATGTTTGATGAGAGGCTTACATCAGTTATATCTAATTCTATTTTGATTGATGCTGATATGTCTCGAAAGAAGAGAAAAAAAGTAGTCGATAAAATAGCGGCACAAATAATTTTACAAGACTATTTAAATAAGGAGAAGAACGATAAACATGAATAAAGAAAATACATTTAAGGTAATTGATAAAGATGGAAAAGAGATAAATTTTGAAGTTTTATTTACTTTTGAATCAGATGAGACTGGTAAAAATTATATGGTATATACTGATAATAGTACTGATGAAGAAGGAAATGTTAGGGTTTTTGCTTCGGTTTTTGTACCAGATGCTGAACCTTTGGAACTTTTACCAGTTGAAACAGAAAGAGAGTGGAAAATAATTGAAACAATATTAACTTCGATTCAAGAAGAAAGTAAAAAGAATAATAGTAGTGAAGAAAACGAGTAGTTTTTTTCTTTTGGAGGGAAAATGAAAAATTTTAGGAATGTTGCATTGTGGGTATTGGTAGTATCAACAGTGGTAATAATATCATTATGTACTTATTATAATTTTAATATTTCAAAAGTATCTGATGATGATACTTTAAAAGAAATTACAATAAATGAGGGCGGTATTTCAGATATTGGTGCCACTTTAAAAGAAAATAATTTAATTAGGAATATAACTGTTTTTAAAATTTATGTTAAGTTAAATAATAAGATGAATTTGAAAGCAGGTACTTATAAATTATCTCCTAATATGGGGGTTAAGAAAATAGTAGATATATTAGAGGAGGGAAGTAAAATAGGTCCTAATGAAATATCAATTACTTTTAAAGAAGGAATTAATATAAGAAAGATAGCTTTAATAATTTCTGAAGAGACGAATAATAGTTTTGATGATGTAATTGATTTAGTTAGCGATAGTTCATATATTGATGATTTAATTAATAAATACTGGTTTTTGACTGATGATATTAAAAACAAAGATATTTATTATCCTTTAGAAGGATATTTATTTCCAAATACTTATAGATTCAATGATAAAAATGTAAAAGTTTCTGAGATATTTACAAAGATGCTCGATGAAACGGATAAACAGTTATCAAAATATAAGAAAGAAATTGATAGTAGTCAATTATCTATTCATCAAATTTTGACTTTGGCTTCAATTACTGAATTAGAGGGAGCTAAAGCAAATGACAGAAAGGATATTGCTGGGGTATTTGTCAATAGACTTAATTCTAGTAGTTTTACTACTTTGGGAAGTGATGCTACTGTCTATTACGCATCAAAAATTGATGACTGGACTATAGGACTTACTACTAAGGATTTAAGTAATTGCTCTAATAAATATAATACTAATTCAAGATGCTCATCAAATGTTGGCCTTCCAGTAGGACCAATATGTAATCCGAGTATTGAGTCTATTGAGGCTTCATTAAATCCTGGTAAACACGATTATTATTATTTTGTTACTGATTGTAAAGGTAAATTGTATTTAAATAAAACACAATCTGAGCAAGACAGTATTATAGATAAACTAATAAGGGAAAATAATTGGTGTGCTTAAACTTATGTTTAGGTACTTTTCTTTTGCTTTTTAATAATATAGAGTGTAAAGTTATGTCTTTTTACTTTAAAAAAAAATGAAACTATTATATAATATAGCTAGAGGTGTTATGATGAAATTAAGTATTGGAGTAATTTTTGGTGGAAATAGTTTAGAACATGATTTATCAATACTTACCGCTATTCAAGCAATGGATAATATTGATAAAGAAAGGTATGAAGTTGTTCCTATTTACATAACAAGAGATTTAGTCATGTATACAGGAGGAATGTTACGATATATCGATAGTTATAAAGATTTTAACTTGATAAAAAGATATGCTAAAAAAGTAAATCTAGTAAATAAAAATGGAAAGTTTATTTTAGAAACCACTGGTTTTATTCGTAGAGAATATAAAGAAATTCATTTGGCATTTCCAATGGTTCATGGGAAAAACGTGGAAGATGGAGCGATTATTGGATATTTAGAGACTATTGGAGTACCTTTTGTCGGAAATGATATATATAGTTCGTCTTTAGGACAAGATAAGATTTTTACGAAACAGATACTAGAAGCTAATGGAATATCTGTTACTAATTATGTACATTTTACTGATAATGATTATCAAAGTGATAAAGAAGAAATATTTAAGAAAATTGATAAATTAACATATCCTTTAATTGTTAAACCAGCAAGACTTGGAAGTGGAATAGGAATAGAAATAGTAAATAGAAAAGAAGAACTCGAATCTTCGATTGAAAAGGTAATGAAAAATGATAGTCGTATTTTGATAGAAGAATATATAGAAAGTAGAAATGAATATAATATGGCTGTTTTTCAAAGCAAAGGTAAATTAATAGGATCAATTATTGAAGAAATTATTAAAGATGAACCTTGTAATTATTATGATAAGTATAGAAAAGATAATGATGATACTTATAAAAAAATATATCCTGCTGATATATCGAAAGCTCTTACTGAAGAGATAGAGAAAACTAGTAAGAAAGTATATAAGTATCTTGCTTTAGGCGGGGTAACTAGAATTGACTATATATATGATAATAAAAAGAAAAAACTATATGTAAATGAGATAAATACTATTCCTAATTTCTTTTCGCATCATCTATTTGAAGATAAGAATATTGATTATAGGGAACTTCTTGGTATTATGATAAAAGAGGCTATTGATAAAATACATCATAATGAAGAAATGGTAAAAGAAATAGATGATATATCGTTTAAAAAGGTAACTAGTAAAGATATAAAGGATATGAAATAATGTACGGATATATTAAAGGAACAATTGTTGATGTTGAACCTAATTATGTAATAATAGATAATGATGGAATAGGTTATCTGATTTTTGTACCCAATCCATATAGTTTTATGATAGGTAAAGAGTATACTATTTATACATATGCTAATATTAGGGAAGATGAGTACTCATTATATGGATTTAAAACGAAAGAAGAGAAAGAACTATTTTTAAAGTTAATATCTGTTAAAGGACTTGGACCAAAGATGGCACTTCCGATGCTTGCCACTGGTTCTACTAGTTTATTATCTGAAGCTATTGAGACAGAAAATATTAATTATTTGAAGAAGTTTCCAAAGATTGGAGATAAAGTAGCAAGGCAGGTAGTATTAGATCTAAAGGGAAAGTTAAATGTTATTAATACAGGTCTTTTTGCTAGGGAGAACCACTCAAATGAACTTACTGAAGCTTTACTTGGACTCGGCTATAAGCAGGCTGATATTAGAAAGGTCACTAGTAAAGTTGACAGTAGTTTATCACTAGAAGCACAAATAAAAGAAGCACTTAAATTATTACTCAAGTAAGTGCTTCTTTTTATGTGTTAATTAAAATTTTCGATATAGGCCAATTGCTTTACCTAAAATAGTTGCTTCTTTTAAGATAATAGGAAGCATGTAATCATTTTCTGGTTGTAATCTTATGTAATCACTTTCTTTAAAAAATCTTTTAATAGTAACTTTATTCTCTTCATCCATGGCTACGACGATGTCTCCATTTTTAGCAGTATTCATTCTTTCGACGATAACGATATCGTCATCATAGATACCGGCATTAATCATCGAGTCTCCTTCGACTCTTATGGTAAATACTTCTTTTTTCTTGGGAAGAAGATAAGATGGAAGACTTATTACTTCATCTGGTACTTCAATGGCTTCAATAGGGTTGCCTGCAGTTACTTTTCCAAGAAGGGGAACGGTAACAGTTCCTTCAGTTACATTTTCAAATTCGTTGGGAACTTGAAGCTCTAGTAAATGATTGCTTCCTTTTCCTCTTTTTAAATATCCTTTTTCAATTAATTTATTAACATGAACATGAGCGGTAGCAGGTGAGTTAAGGGAAAAATTAGCGGCAATTTCTCTAATTGATGGTGGATATTTTTTTTCGGCTGAAAATTTTTTAATATATTCTAAAATTTCTTTTTGTCTTTTAGTTAATTTTCTATCACTATCAATGCTTTTTTCTTTATCTTTAATCACTATATTGGCTCCTTTCATTATAATATTAGCATACAAAGTGTAAAATGTCAAACAAATATTCGTATTTTTTATTCTTTTTCTTGACACGAACATTAGTATGTGTTAAGATATTGATATAAGGAAGGGATGATAGATATGGAATTTGTGAAGAAAAATAAGGGAGTTATAATTTTTTACTTACTACTAGCGATTGCTACTTTAATGATCGTTCAAAGTAATAATAGAAATTTAGAATCGGAAACGGGATATGTCTATCTTACAAGATAGACTTTTTAAATATAAATATCTTTTCAAAAGAGGAAAAGTGTACTATAATATATATAGAAAGAAGGTAAATATGAGTAATAATAAAGCTAAGTTATTAGTGATAGTTTCAGCAGTTATTTTGCTTTTTTTAGGGGCAGGATTATATATTTTATTTGATAAACAGGGATATAGTAATTATAAAAAAGGTGAGGTTGTTTCTTATAATTTGAAAGACTATATTGAAACAGTACCTATTGTATTTAATGATTATGATGATGTATATAGTTCAATTAATGTTTCTAAAGTCAATATTAAAAATATTAATAATGATGCAATAAGTGTTTTTTCTGAACAAGAAGATGAAATTATTAGTTACATTACTGACTATTATAAAGAATTGGAAACAATAGAAAATTATGTCCCTGTTAATAGTGTTTCTAGTAATATTAAAACACAAATTAATGGAACAGTACTGTCTGTATTTTATGAAGTGAATTTTGTACTTGATGAAAATATATTTGAAGATAGTAATAAGAGCTATATTGCTGTTATAAATATTGATTTAGCTACTGAAAAGGCTTTAAGTAATGATGATTTATTGTCCAAGTATAATTATACTAAAGAATATATATCTGAAAAGATATTTGAAGAAGACGTGCTTATTTCTAATGGACAGGTAGTTATTGATAAAAATACAAATATTTCACTTACTCAAGATGATATTAGTAGAAAAAAAGAAAGTTATGTTGATGTAATAATTAATCAGTTTGATAATATAATGAAAGTGTATATAGAGAATAATTCTTTGGCTATTGGTTATGATGAAAAAGAATTAAAGAACTTGTTTTTTGATAATAAATTTGATACAAATATAAAGATTAGGTATTTAAAATAATTGATTATAATCAGAAAAAATGATATAATATGTCTATATTCGGGAGGTGATATTTAATAATATGAGTAATGACAATGAAAATAAAATTTATTATAAAAGAGTTCTTCCGTTTGTAAAAGAAGAAAAGATAGTTAAAAATGGTAAAGAAAAAACTATTACTGTTGATAACTTATCTAACGAAGAAATTAAAAATATGTCTTTACCTCTTCCTAAAATGTTATGGAAGAATGCTGATGGAATGTATTTGACAGAATTACCTATAACACTCATGGGATATGGAACAGGTGTCAAGTGGGCTCTTTTCTACATATTTGATGATCTTACATTAGAAGAACAAGCAAAATATTATGATAGAACAATTGAGATTCCACTTACTAAAGAGGAAGTTGTTAAGGTATATAGTGAAAATTCTAAACCAATTAAAAAAAGAGCAAAAAAATAGTTTTGTTTCTTTTTTTATGGCATATTATTTAGTGGTGATAATATGAATGAAATAGATCCAAAGAAGTATATCGATATAATAATAAAAAATAAAAAGAAAGAAAAGAAAAAAGAAAATAATTATATAAGAAAATATTTGACTAATCTTACTATTAGGATTTTGATAGTGGCTATTTTATTTTTGTCAGTATTAATTGTCTGCAATAAAAGTTCTATTTTAAAAGATAAAATACATAAATACTTATATACTGAAGATATATCTTTTACTAAAATAAATAAATTATACAATAAATATTTGGGCGGTATTTTACCTTTTAAAAATAAACAAGATACAGAAAAAGTATTTAATGAGAGTCTTAAATATAATTCTTCTTCTCTATATTATGATGGTGTTAAATTAACAGTAGATGATAATTATTTAGTGCCATCACTAGATGAGGGAATGGTGGTATTTGTCGGAGAAAAAGAAAATTATGGAAATGTAATTATAATAGAAAATTTAGATGGGGTAAATATTTGGTATGGGAATATTGGTAATTCTTCTCTTAAATTATATGATTATATAGAAAAAGGTAGTTTTATTGGTGAAGCTGATAAAGAGTTATATTTGGTATTTAGTAAGGATGATAAATATCTAGATTATGAAGAATATTTATCATAAAATAGAATTTCATTATACTTATTTGATAATGGCTTTGGGTTTTGTCTTAACAGGACATTTTATTAATTTGATTGTTCTTACCTCACTTATATTATTTCATGAAATGGGACACTATCTTGCTTCAAAGATTTTTAAATATAAAGTAGATAAAATAATAATATATCCATATGGCGGGATGACAAAACTAGATACAATTGTCAATACTAGAATAAGAAATGATATTATAGTGGCTATTTCAGGAAGTGTTTTTCAAATAATATATTTTATTATTATTTATTTGTTATATATTAATAATTTAATACGGGATCAGGTTTATAATTTGTTTGAAATTTATCATAAGAGTATGCTTCTTTTTAATTTACTTCCAATTGTGCCTCTTGATGGATCGAAAATTGTTAATCTAATTTTATCTAAATACTTTAGTTACAATATGGCAAATAGAATTACTGTTCTTATTTCACTATTTACTATTATGATTTCTTTAAAGATTGAGGTATTTGAAAGAAATTACAGTACTATTTTGATAATATTTATTCTTATGAAAAATATTTATAGTTTCTATAATGAAATTGATTATATATATAATAGATTTTTGCTTGAAAGATATTTATATAATTTTAATTATAAGAAAGTTAAAGTTATTGATAGTAAGAATAAAATGTATAAAAATAAAAAACATTTTTTTATAAATAATAATAAAATAGTGCCTGAAAAGACTTATCTTAAAGAAATTTTTAAGAAATAATATTAAACTGTTTGACTTGAGTAAGTTTTTATGATAAACTATTATTGTTTTGAAGACCCTTATAGTTGATTTTTCAACCACATTGAAAAGGTATAAGTTCTATTGAGACACCTTAAGAGTGAGTCTTAAAAATATGTAAGGAGGTAAGAAAATGAAAGCTATTATTGAAACAGGTGGAAAACAATATTATGTTTCTGAAGGTTCTGTTATCTATGTTGAAAAATTAGATGGCAAAGAAGGAGATAAAGTTGTTTTTGATAAAGTTTTAATGAGTAATGGTGTAGTAGGTAATCCTTATATTGGTTCTTCTAAAGTTGAAGGTGTTATCCTTAAACAAGGAAAACAAAAGAAATTAACAGTATTTAGATACAAACCAAATAAGAAATCTACTAGAGTTAAAAAAGGACACAGACAACCATATACTAAAGTAGAGATTAAAAAAATAAAATAGGTGATTTTATGATTAAAATAAGCCTAAAAAAAAATGATAATATGATTAGTGAGATTGTTATCAAGGGACATGCTATGTATGCTGATTTTGGTAAGGATATTGTATGTAGTGCAGTATCTAGTACGGTTATAACCTCAATTAATGCAGCTTTATTAATTGATAATACTTCTATTTTATATGATGATAGAGATGGATTATTAATAAAGGTTTTAAAAAATGATAATGTAACTACTAAAATTATTGCCAATATGATGTCTAATTTATATGACTTAGAAAAGGCATATCCTAAAAATATACTAATTAAGGAGGAAAATAATGAATAAATTAATGCTATTTAATATACAATTATTTGCTCATAAAAAAGGTCAATCATCTACTAGTAATGGAAGAGATTCTGCTGGTAGAAGGCTTGGAGCAAAAGCTTCTGATGGCGAATATGTAACAGCTGGTTCGATTATTTATCGCCAAAGGGGAACAAAAATTCATCCTGGGGATAATGTAAGAAGAGGTACCGATGATACTTTATTTGCTACTATTTCAGGTTATGTTAAATATTCAAGACTTGGTAAAGATAGAAAACAAGTAAGCGTATATGAAACAAAATAAACGGATTAAAAATGCTTGACAACAATATGAATTATTGATATAATTTATATTGTCTTGGGGAATTAGCTCAGTTGGCTAGAGCATCTGCCTTGCACGCAGAGGGTCAAGGGTTCGAGTCCCTCATTCTCCACCATTTTTTCGGGAAGTAGCTTAGCTTGGTAGAGCGCTACGCTTGGGACGTAGAGGTCGCAGGTTCAAATCCTGTCTTCCCGACCATTTAAAAAAATATCGATCCTTGTAATGAGGATTTTTATTTTATTTTTTATGTAGGGGGGTATTATGGAGTTACCATTTGATTATATTGTTTTTTATTTATTTGGAATTCTCAAGTATCGAAATAAGAAAACAAGAATAAAAAGAAACAATTTATATTTTTGTATAAAAAAATTAATAGATTTTATTATATTTGATGATAAAGAAAAGTATGAAATTATTTCCCAATTTGATTTTAATGAAGAAGTTAGCGTTTTAATTAATGACTATTTTGAATATTTAGATTTAACAGATGATACTCTTGTCCTTGATAGTAGTACTAGTATGTATGATATAAACTCTATTTTATCGTCAATAGAAGAAGATTATGATGAAGAAATAATAGAAAGAATTAAAGTTGAAATAGATAATAATTATGAATTTTTGGAACTACTTGGTATTAATATTCAGAAACAAATTGCTAGTAATTTAATAGATTTAGAAATGGAAATTGAAATGGCATATAATGATTTTCCTCGAAAAACTGGTGATGATAAATTTTATTATAATTTAAAGAAATTACTTTTTAAAAGAAAAATATTTAATATGACTCTTAAGAATAATATGGACATTGAAGAGTACTATGATATTTGTACATATGTCTCTAGTTTGGCATATAATTCTATTGATGATTGTATTTCAATAAATTTTATGATGGAAGATGATTCATTTATTGAAGATGAATTAGTAGAAGATCCATATTTAAGAGCAATATTTTTTAAAGAAGATTTGGCACTTTTTAATATTGCAAAACGTATTGGTATGGATTCTAGAGAAAAAGAAGTTATGAATTTAAAATTTTCTGAGCAAAAATTTTATGTTACTTTTTTAAATTTTTTAAGTGAAGAAATGTCTAAAATGTCTGAAAAGGAATTGTACTATGAATTTAGAATATGTAAATATAGACTTATAAATGTATTAGATAGTGTCTGTGATACACTATATATTATGGATGATAAAAAAGAATTTTCAGATGAAATATCTTTTTATGAAAATTATTCTTTTATTGAAAATAAAATATTTTTCTTTATAGATGAGGTGCTTAAGTATGATGATGATAAATATAATTTTGATGAAAGTAATTACTTTAATTTAGTTAATTATTATAATAATATTATAAAGAAAGTACTTGTTAAAACATATTATTATTTAACATCAGATGATAGAGTAATTAGTGCAATAAAAAATAATTCATTATATGGTGTTAATAAGATAAGTACTGAACTATTAGATGAGGCAATTAATGGTGATAATAAGAAGACTAAAAAGAGAAACTAAGTATATTAGTTTCCCTTTTTTCTTTATATAAAATAATTTGACAAAATTATGTGTAAAATTAAAAGAATAATATTTACAAATGGTATTATTTATAGTAAAATATATTCATAGAGTGGCAAGAAGTGGAAGAAAGTGGGGGATAACATGCTGATTGGTGAATATCATCATAATATTGATGAAAAAGGACGACTTATAATTCCTTCTAAATTTAGAGATGATATTGGCTCATCTTTTGTTGTGACAAGAGGTTTAGATGGATGTTTATTTGTATATGCTCTTTCTGAGTGGGAAAAAATAGTTGCTAAATTAAAAAGTCTTCCTTTTACCAAAAAAGATGCTAGAACATTTAATAGATTCTTTATGTCTTCTGCTACTATATGTGAATTTGATAAGCAAGGTAGAATAAACTTACCATCACAGCTTATCTGCTATGCGGGAATAAAAAAAGAATGTACTATAATTGGGGTAAATGATCGCCTAGAAATATGGGCTACTGATAAATTTGATAGCCTAATCGAAGATAATCTTGATAAAATTTCTGATGTAGCAGAGAATTTGTTTGAAGGACTTGATGTTAATGCATAAAACAGTATTACTAAATGAGGCTATTGACAATTTGAATATTTGCGATGATGGTATTTATATCGATGCTACTTTAGGCTTTGGGGGACATAGTGGTTTAATTTTAAAGAAAGTAAAAAGGGGCTTTCTTTTCGCCTTTGATAGAGATGATATGGCAATATCTGTAGCGAATGAAAAACTTGCTAAGATTGGAGATAATTACGAGATAATTAAATCTAATTTTTCTAATTTAAAAGAGGAATTATTAAAGAGGAATATTACTAGTATTAATGGCGTTGTTTTTGATTTGGGAGTATCTTCTCCACAACTTGATATTCCAGAGAGGGGCTTTAGTTATCATAATGATGCTAAGCTCGATATGCGAATGGATAGAAGTCAAAGTTTATCTGCTTATAATGTCGTAAATGAGTATTCTTATGATGATTTGGTTCGTATTTTAAGAGATTATGGCGAAGAAAAGTATAGTCAAAGTATTGCTAGAAATATTGTTAAAAGAAGAGAAAGTAAAAAGATTGAAACGACATTAGAACTTGTTGATATTATAAAATCTAGTATGCCTGTTTCTGCTATGAGGGATGCACATCCTGCTAGAAAGACATTTCAAGCAATTAGAATTGAAGTGAATAATGAACTCGAGGAATTAAAGATAGCACTTATTGATGCTCTATCATTACTTAAGGTTGGTGGAAGAATTTCGGTAATTACATTTCATTCTCTTGAGGATAGAATAGTTAAAGATATATTTAGAAAATATTCGGAAGTAGATAGTAATTTAAAGAAATTACCATACATACCGGAAAAATATCTTCCTAAGTTTAAAATTGTTACTAATGTTACGCCAACTAAAGAGGAAATAGAAACAAATAATAGGGCACGTTCGGCGCGACTCAGGGTTATTGAAAGGATAAAGGACTGATAAAAAATGAAAAAAAGAAATAATAAGAAGGGGTTTACTAAATTAGAAAAGTTTATATATAAAAGTTTTACTGTACTTAGTGTTTTTTTACTTGTGGGCATTGTATTTACTAGTGCTACAGTATCAAAGATGAATATTGAACTTCAAGAGATTAATAAAACTGTTGAATCACAAGAAAATGTGAATGAAAGTCTTACTATGAAGATAAATGAGATGGCTTCACTTGAAAATATTCAAACTGTAAGTCAAAATCAGGGACTTGCTTATAATAATGATAATATTAAGACTATAGAGTAAAGGTGATAGAAATGAAGAAAGGTACAAGAAATAATGATAAGTTTCATGTAAGTAAGCTAGTTATTATTGTTACCTTTTTTTTGTTTTTAATTATAATTGGAAGGTTATGTTATTTATGCTTATTTGATTATAAAGTAGGAGATGAAACAATAACATCATTTATTAAAAATAGAAATACTAAAGAAGAAGTTATTATGCCGACAAGAGGAACGATATTTGATGTAAATGGAAATATATTAGCTAATGATGTTGCTAGTTATACTATAATTGTCTATTTATCGGATACTAGAGTAGATGCTAAAGGCAATAAAGATTATGTTGAAGATATAGATGATACTAGTAATAAACTAGCTTCGGTTTTGGGAACTGATGAAAAAGAAATAAAGGAAATACTAGAGAATGGAAAGAATAATAATAAGTATCAAGTTGAACTTGGAAGTGTTGGCAAAGGACTTAGTGAGATTACTAAAGATGAAATCTTAGCTTTAAATTTACAAGGAATAGGATTTGAAAAAGATGTAAAAAGATATTATCCTAATGGTGATTTTGCTCCATATATGCTCGGTTATACTGTTTTAAAAGAAGATGAAGCTGGGAACAATTGGATAACAGGAGAGATGGGAATTGAAGAGTATTTTAATGATGAATTAAGTGGTAAGGCTGGATATGTAACATATGAGAGAGATAAATATGGATATAAGATAGCTAATGGAAGAGAATATATATATCCTTCAGATAATGGAAATGATATATATTTAACTATTGATAATAATATTCAGCTATTTCTTGAAAATGCGGTAAAGAAAGCACAGGATGATTCTTCAGCTGAATGGGTACTTCTTGTAGCAGCAGAAGCTAAGACGGGAAAGATTTTAGGTTATTCTAGTACACCATCTTTTGATCCTAATTTGCGTAATATGACGTCGTATATTGATCCTTTGGTAGGTCTATCTTATGAACCTGGTTCGACAATGAAGATATTTAGCTATATGTGTGCAATAGATTCTGGTAATTATGATGGAGAAGCTACATATGAATCAGGAACGAAGACTTATACTTCAGAGATTGATGGCAGTACAGTTACAATTTCAGATTGGAATAAGAAGGGTTGGGGAACAATTAGTTATGATAAGGGTTTTGCACTATCCTCTAATATAGCGGTGGCTAACATTGTCGAAACGTTCATAAATAAGGATGAATTAAAGGCCTGCTACGAGAAGTATGGGTTTGGTAAGAAGACAGAATTTACTTTAGCACGTGAGGAGGCTGGATCTATTGATTATAATTATCAAATTGAAGCGGCAACAGCGGGATATGGACAGGGAATTACGACAACTCCTATTCAGCATATTCAAGCACTTACGGCAATTGCTAATGATGGGGTTATGTTAAAACCATATATTGTAGAAAAAATTGTTGATACAGATATGGGAGAAGTTACTTTTGAAGGAAAAAGAAAAGAAGTTGCTAAAATAGCAGAAGAGAACACTATTACTAAGATGAAGAGTCTTATGGCTAGTGTTATTAATGGTGATAATACTAATTCGACTGGTTATGCTTATTATATGGATGGATATAGTCTAATTGGAAAAACAGGAACGGCACAAATATTTGATTACAAGAAAGGTAAATATATGGAGGGAGAATCTGACTATATATATTCTTTCTCAGGAATGTTTCCAGGAGATGATCCAGAGGTTATTTTATATGCTGCTGTTAAAAGACCAAAAGATACGGTTAATTATATTGCTCCAATGATAAAAGAGGTAGAAAAGAATATTACTAAATATTTGAATATTGAAGAAGATAATAAGGATAAAGAATCTTTAGAAGTAGAAAATTACTATAATAAAAATATGGCTAGTATTAAAGGAAAACTTGAAAATAGTAATATTAGAGTAGTGGTACTAGGTGATGGTGATAAGATAGTCGATCAGTATCCTAGTAATGGAAGTGTTATTTATGAGGATGATTTGGTTATTTTAAAGACAAATAATTATGATAAAAAGATGGTTAATTTGATAGGATATTCACATAAGGAGGCTTTAAATATATTAAAGTTAATGGATATTAGTTATAATATTACTGGAACAGGTTATGTATATGAACAAAGCGTATTAGAAGGAGTTATTCCAGAGACAACAGTAGAAATAAAATTAAAGGAAAAATATTTAGAATAGTGGTGATAAAATGGATGATGATACTAATGAATTATCAAAAATACTATATATTATATTAATTATATTGATATGTATAATACTTGGGGTATATATTGTTAAACTAATTATTGAATAAGAAAAATATTTTATTCTTTGATTTATTAATTTTAATTTTTTCCATTGAGTTAGAAAAAATTAAAATTAAAAAAGTTTTTCCAATTGAACGGAAAAACTTTTATTTTATATAAGGAAAGTGCTTTTTCATCCTCAAAATAAAAAGTAGTGCCCCGAATTATATCAGAACACTACAAAAATTATCT
>JBJEEA010000046.1:0-30728 GCA_051872635.1 Bacilli bacterium | reverse complement strand
ACCAGATACTTTTATTATCGTACCAAATGACAATTGTTGTTTAATTTCCTTTATATCTTTTACCGTAACTTTTTCCATAAATTATTCCCCCTCATTTACGATTTCTGTTATAATCTCCTTTATTTCATTTAAAACATTTTCATCAGTAATATCTTTTAATTCAATAGAATCACCATTATTAACTACTTCTGAAGTATATGTCAAAATATTACCATCTCTATCTTCAACACTATTAGCATCAGTATATATAAGATAATCTTTACCATTAGAATTTAAAGTAAAGTAACTCACTACTTCTATTTCTTTTTCTACTCCATTTTCATCAGTAACTTTTAAAATCTCCTTTTCATTCATATAAAGTTCTCCTTTCAATATAGAAAATTATACCATTTTTTCAGTACTTTGTCAATTATGGCTACTATTACCACAATTTCAATAAAAATAACACTTAAAAAAAATTGCTAACTTTCATTAGCAATTTCACTATTCTATCCATTAATTTGCTTAGCTACTTCATCAGCAAAGTTTTCTTCTTTTTTCTCGATTCCTTCACCAACTTCATATCTTACAAAGGATAAAACTTTCATATTTTTACTTTCTACATATTTAGATACTTTCATCTTATTTTCTTTAACAAATCCTTGATCTAAAAGGCAAACTTCTTCATAGAACTTATTAAGTCTACCATTTACAATCATAGGAAGTTTGTTAGAATCAAGTCCTTCATTTTCTGCCTGTTCTGTAAGAATTGCTCTTTCTTTCTCAATTCTTTCTTCTGGAATTGCATCTTTATCTAAATAAAGTGGTCTCATAGCAGCAATTTGCATAGCAATGTCTTTAGCTACTTCTTCATCATTACCTTCCAAAACAGCTAAAGTAACTATCTTTCCACCCATATGAGAATAAGTGCCAAATACTTCATTATCTTTTTTCTCTACTACTTCAAATCTCCTAAAAGATAACTTTTCACCAATAGTAGCAGTTTTTTGTGCAACTAACTCATTAATAGTATTACCATTCACTGTTAATTCTAAAACTTCTTCCATAGTCTTAACATTATTATTTAAGATAGTTGAAGCAATACTATCAACTAAAGATATAAATTTTGGATTCTTAGCTACAAAGTCAGTCTCTGAGTTAACTTCAACTATAACAGCTTTATTACCATCTATCTTTACAGTTGCAAGTCCCTCAGCAGCAATTCTTGCCTGCTTTTTAGCAGCTTTTGAAATTCCTTTTTCCCTAAGCCAAGTTATAGCTTCTTCCATATTACCATTAGTTTCAGTAAGAGCCTTTTTACAATCGAGCATTCCAGCACCTGTTTGTTCTCTAAGCTCCTTTACCATATTAGCAGTAATCATACTTATCCTCCTTATTTTAAATTCCCGATTAATTCTTCTTTTTTCATCTTAGAATAACCTTTAATTCCTTTTTTCTTAGCAAGGTCCCTAAGTTCAGTAACAGTTAAAATATTTAAATCTAATTCTGGCTTTTCTGATACAACTTCTTCAACTGTTATATTATCTTCTTTAACCTCTTTTTTATCTTCTTTAACTTCTTTTTTATCTTTTTTAGCTTTTTCTTTAATAGATTTTCTATCATCTTCACTTACATAGTCAACAATGGTACCACCATTAGCTTCAATAATAGCATTAGTAAGAGCTCCAAGAACAACTTTTATACTTCTTACAGCATCATCATTTCCAGGAAGTACATAATCAACATCATCAGGATCACAATTAGTATCAATTAAACCAAATACAGGAATACCAAGTTTTCTAGCTTCTCTTATAGCATTGTATTCTTTTGTTGAATCAACAATAATTACAGCTTGAGGAAGTTTAGTCATTTCTCTAATTCCGCATAAATTTTTATTTAATTTTTCATATTCCTTTTTAAGTCCAATTACTTCTTTTTTAGGTAGCTTATCAAAAGTACCATCATTTTCCATCTTTTCTATTTCTTCAAGACGATTTACTCTTCTTCTAATAGTTTTAAAATTAGTAAGAGTTCCACCTAACCATCTTTCAGTCATATAATACATTCCTGATCTTTCAGCTTCTTCTCTGCATACTTCTTGAGCTTGCTTTTTAGTTCCAACATAAAGAACTTTTCCACCATCACTAGCTATCTTATTTAAAGCAGCATAGGCTTCCTCCATCTTTTCTACTGTCTTCTGTAAGTCAATGATATAAATATCATCTCTTGAGTTATAAATATACTCTTTCATCTTAGGATTCCATCTCTTAGTCTGATGACCAAAATGAACTCCAGCTTCTAACAAATAGCTCATAGATACTACTGTCATATTATCATTCTCCTTTCGTTTTGCTTCCAAATATCTCCTCTTTAATATCCACCTACATTAGGCACTAGGATAATTAAATCAATACTTGTGTATATTTCTTTGAAAAGCCAATAATATATTACCATATTATATGAAATAAGTAAACTATTTTTAACACAGTTTTCGTACTTTTTTTTCATATAAATATTGTTAAAAGTAGCCTTTCTACCAATCTTAAATTATAACATTTTATTTAATTTTTCTAGCTTCAAGATAATATCTTTTATCATAACTATGTCCCATAGAAAAAGTTTTTCTAGGTAAAGCACCATCTAATATAACAGTCCTAAACAATTCTTCCTTAGGCATTGCTTCAAATAATATAGCAACATTACCTTCTTCTCTTCCCATATTTCTAGTAGTTTCATCACCATGTATATAATCAAGTTTTCCTTTATTTTCTTTAAGATATTCATCTAAAAATATTTGAATGGAACCTACCGAAATATTAGACTTAGGATTAGTTATATATAATTTTTTATCCATATCTTTAGTAACTAATTCAAAATACTCTCCATTACCTTCATCATTAATATCATAATATTTATATAATTCACTAATTAACTTATCAACATCAGTATCAAATATAACTCTATGTATAGGTTCAAATTCTAAAGCATCACTATGTAAATTAACAAGTTCTACTAAAGCATATCTAGCAGGATTATTTAAATATTCTTCTTCACTCATAGTCTTCTTTAAATTTTCATAATTAGCCTTAGCAGTAGCTAAAGAATGATTTCCATCACCCATAGCAAATAAAAGTACACCTTTATCTTTAACATTATATTTTCTCTCAAAATAATCTTTATCTGCTAAAGACTCCAAACCTTCTTCAACTTTAGACATACTATCATTACTTAATTTATATCCCTTAATATGTCCTCCATTTTCCATAAGATCAAAATCATACACTACATCACTATCAGTAACTTCATTCTTTAAACTTTCTATAATATTTTTCTTTTCATCATCAATTAAAATCATAATATGAGGAAGTTCGAGTAAAGCATTCTCTCTAACTTTAAGTCTAGGTGGAATTCTTTCAATTACAGTTTTTTCCGTAGCTCTAATTAAAGTTTGAGAACCTTTTTCATAAGAATAATCTTCTAGATCAACCATTCCTATAATACCTTCTCTTATCCTTCCATCAGCCTGTGTTCTCTCCAAATAAATCATAGAATCAGAAAGTTCATAGAACAAATCATTATCCATATATTCTTTCATCGTATTATTAATCTTATCAATTTTTTTATTAACATCACTATCTTCAAGAAATATTTCTGGTAATGTAATTCTAAGCGTTGAAGGACTATTTCCAACTATCTCCTCAACTTCTTTCCAGTAGTCCATTTCACTAGTATATTGATCGCATGCAACAACAGACCACTTAGTCATATCAATATTCTTTGGCAATAAAATATTTGCTCTCTTAAATGGTATCATTATATACCCTCCTTTTCTAAATAATATATTAACATAATTCAATTTAAAAGTAAAAGAATTTTTAGAAAGTGATAAAATTCTATTTATTCATTATATTTTTAATAATTTCTCTTTCATCGTAATGAAATTTTGTACCATTTTTATCCATATACGTTTCGTGACCCTTACCTAAAAGTAAAATAATATCTCCACTAGTAGCATTATCTAATGCATATCTAATAGCATCAGTCCTATCTGAAATCTTAATATATTTACCATTTGTTTTCTTAATACCAGTCTCAATATCGTTCATAATATCATTAACATCTTCAAGTCTAGAATTATCTTCAGTAATAATAGTCAAATCAGCATATTTACCAGCTACTTCTCCCATATCATATCTTCTATCACGACTTCTATTTCCACCAGCACCAAAAAGAGCAATAATTCTCTTTGGATTATATTCTTTTATTGTTGTAAGAATATTTTCCATTGATACACCATTATGAGCATAATCAATAATAACACTATATTTATTACTAACAGGTACTATTTCAACTCTTCCCTTTACTGCAACTTTAGCAAGAGCTCTTTTCATACTAGAAATAGTACACCCAATTATAGAAGTAACCATAATAGCAGCACTACTATTATATGCCGAAAATGTCCCGGGAGTATTGACTAAAAAAGTATCAGATAACATTCCACCAGTAGTAACTTCTATTCCAATAAAATGTTCCTTTCGTAAAAGTTTAACATTTTCTATTACTAAATCAGCCTCTTTCTTTTCTCCAAAAGTATAAATATCACATATAGCATTTTTAGTCATATCACTGTAATGTTCATCATCAATATTAAAAATACCATGTTTACACTTATTAAATAATAACGACTTAGAATAAATATAATCTTCCATATCTGAGTGTTCTCCTTCACCAATATGATCCCTAGTAAGATTAGTAAAAACACCATAATCAAATACCATACCATCTACTCTTCCAACTTTTAAAGCCTGTGAAGACACTTCAATTACCACATATTCAATACCATTATCAACCATTTCTCTAAAATATTTTTGAATTTCATAAGATTCTGGAGTTGTATTTACAGTATCATAGTGCTTATTACCATAAAATACCCCCATAGTTCCAATTACTCCAACGCTTTTCTTATCTTCCTCTAGAATATTTTTAATCATCCATGAAGTAGTAGTTTTACCCTTTGTTCCAGTAATAGCAATTGTCGTAAGACTATCACTAGGATTACCAAAAAAATTAATAGCAAGTTGTGACAAGCATCTCCTAGTATCATTAACTTTAATAACAGTAACATCGGAAGATATATGCACATCTTTTTGCACTACAATAGTATTTGCCCCAAGTGATATAGCTTTATCTATATAATCATGTCCATCACTATTAAATCCAACTAAAGAAACAAATAGTGAACCTTCTTTAACTTTTCTAGAATCATAGCAAATATCCAATACCTCAGTATCCAAATTTCCTTTAATTAATTCATAACTAATATCATTAAGTAATTTATTTAACAACATAAAATCGCCTTCCTTTTTATTATTATATAATATAAATCAGAAATATAAAATACCCAAAAGAAAAAAATAGCCATTTATAGCCATTTAAATATAATCAATCAATTTTAACATTCTCTATTTCTAATTCCTCTTTAAAAATCTCTTTAAAACTTATAAGCTCCTTTTTTATCACATCAGGATATACCGCCTTAGTAGTCCTAATAGCATCATATATATTCTTAAAATTAATTGTCTTCCTATTTTCATATATTGCATTAGAAAAACACTGTCTAAGTATAACTAAAGCTATATCAGGATATCTAGAAGATATTTCATATACTCTTTTATATTCTGTTGTCATATTAACAATAAATTTCATTATCTTTTCCTTAATAAAATCAGTATACGGAAGAATAACACCAGTTTGCTTCTCTAATTTTGGAAGCGTTTTCATAAGAATTTCCACTGTCATCTCTTCAGTAGGTTCTGACACATCTACCTTTTCAAATCTTCTAAGAAAAGCTTTATCTCTCATAATATATCTTTCATATTCATAAGTTGTCGTAGCGCCAATCATCTTAATACTACCTCTACTTAATCCCTCTTTAAACATATTAGCAAGGTCAAGTGCTCCCTGTGCATCATTACCAATTAAAGTATGAATCTCATCTATAAATAAAATTACCTTTTCTCTTTGCTTTAACTCCTCAACAAGTTTAAGAACTCTATTTTCTTCACCATTAGTATTAATAAGAGCAGTTGTATTAACTCTATAAATTGTATATCCAATAAGAGCATCTGGTACTTCTTTTCTCTGTATTCTATATGCAAGGCCCTCCACAATAGCCGTTTTACCAATACCAGGCTTACCAACAAGAACAGCAGATTTCTCCGGAGTAAGAAGAACCAAAATAAGTTTCTTAATTTCTTCATCCCTAGCAATAGCAGGATTAGTAATATAAGTAACTTCTGTTAAATTATCTGCAAATCTATCTAATATTGATTCCATATATTCACCTTAATCCTTTCACTGAAAGAAGTAACATAATAAGACCAGTAATCATAATCGATGATAAAAATATCATATCCAAAAATCCACCGCGCGTTCTTTTCCTATAATCATAATACATCTTATATCTTCTACTTGTCATAATAATCTCCTAATATAAATTTTTTAATTTATTCAAAACATTCTCATCGTCTATATCTTTAATAATATCTTCAAAAATTCTTCTCTTTTTATATAATCCAAGCTTTTCTTCATAAAATTTAAGTTTCTCTTCACTTACCTTTATATTTTTATGGATAGCATTTCTGCTAAGACCAGTATTTTCACTTATTTCTCCCAAAGATAAATTATTAAAATAATAGTCTTCAAAATATTCCTTTTGTTTATCACTTAAAAGATCCCCATAAAAATCATAAAGCATTATTAAATAGTTGACTTCATCCATTAGCAAAGCCTCATAATTATATAGACAACTTCAACTATAATAAGTAACACCCCAATAGCAAAAAGAATATATGCCAATTTTTTCTTACTATCGTCATCAATATAATAATAACATATGCAAAATAGAAATAATGCAAAAACTATTAAAGTTGCAGGTATAAAAACTTCATTAGTAATAGCCAAAAACAAAAGTACTAAAAATACCACTCCCACTACTATTGAAACAATAAGTTCAACTTTTTTTAGTTCTTTCATATCAACCATCTTATACTTTACATTTTTTTTCTTATTTGTATTCTTCTTATCATTTTTATCTTTTTTCATATTCATAAATTTTTACCCTTTCTATAAATCTTTAAACAATCCATATATATATTTTTCAATATCAAAAGGTTCTAAATCATCTTCCTTTTCCCCTAGTCCTACAAATTTGACGGGGATATTAACTTCTTCTTTAATAGCAAGTACTATTCCCCCTTTAGCAGTCCCATCTAATTTAGTTAAAATAATACCAGTAACATCCGTAACCTCACTAAATGCTTTGGCTTGAGCTATACCATTTTGCCCCGTCGTGGCATCTATTACCAGCATTGTTTCATGCGGAGCATCGGGAATAAGCTTTTTAATAACATTATTTATCTTCGATAGTTCTTTCATTAAATTAACTTTATTAGATAATCTTCCAGCTGTATCTATAAGAACAACATCGTATTTCTCATCTATTGCTTTAGTTACTCCATCATATACTGAAGCAGAAGGATCTTTTGAATCAGAACTTATTACAGACACACCAACCTTTTCTCCCCATTCATAAATCTGTTCTATAGCTCCAGCCCTAAAAGTATCACCTGCAACAAGTAAAACTCTTTTACCTTCTTTTTTCATTCTACTGGCAATTTTTCCTATACTAGTAGTTTTACCAACGCCATTAACTCCTACAAATAATATAATTGTAGGGCCATCATTACTATAATTAATCTTACTATTCAAAATACCATTATCTACATACATTATAAGAAGTTCATCAACAATAATTTCTTTTAAAGTATTCGAGTCATTAATCTTTTCTTCACGAACCCTTTTTCTCAATTTGTCAACAAACTTAACTACTGTATTAACACCAATATCAGCCATAATAAGAATATTTTCTAACTCTTCAAAATAATCGTCATTAATATTTTTATACCTTTTAGATAAATTACTGAGTTCAGTGGCAAATTCTCGCCTTGTCTTCGCAAGACCTTCATCATATTTTATTGCTTCTTTATCTTTACTAAATACGTTTTTTATCTTACTAAATAGCCCCATAAAACCTCCGATTATATTTACGATTTTAAATAATACAATATTATTGTAAATTTTTTTTATAATATTTTTATAATATTTTTATAATATAATATAAAAATACTGCCTCTACCATTAAAGTATATCATTATTAACATAAAAAGTAAAGAAAAAAGGAAACTATTTAGCCTCTTCTTGAGCCCTTGTTTCCCTTATTACAGTAACTTTAATAGTACCAGGATATTTAAGTTCATTTTCTATTTTTTCCTTAATTTCTCTAGCTATTTGATGAGCAGTTAAATCATCAACTTCTTCAGGCTTAACCATCACTCTAAGTTCTCTACCCGCTTGAACAGCATAAGCCTTATCAACACCAGGTATCTTATTTCCAATGTCTTCAAGTTGTTCTAATCTTTGAATATAATTTTCTGATGAATCATTTCTTGCTCCAGGTCTAGATGCCGATATAGTATCAGCTATCGCTACAATAGAAGAAATAATACTAGTAGGTTCAACATCACCATGATGTGATGCAATAGCATTAATGACAACCTCATCTTCACCATATTTTTTAGCCAAATCAACACCAATCTTTACATGACTACCTTCCATTTCAAAATCAATTGCCTTGCCTATATCATGAAGAAGTCCAGCTCTCTTAGCCAAATTAACATTTTCCCCAAGCTCTGAAGCAAGTATTCCAGCCAAATTAGCAACTTCCATTGAATGATTAAGAGCATTTTGACCATAACTACTTCTAAAATGAAGTCTACCAACTATTTCGACAAGCTCTGGATCCATCTTTGAAAGGCCAAGTTCATATATAGCATTTTTGCCATAGTCTTTAATTGCTTGCTTAATATCAGCACAAGTTTTTGCATATAACTCTTCTATTCTAGCCGGATGTATCCTTCCATCTTTAATTAAAGTCTCCAAAGTAAGTCTAGCAATCTCTCTTCTGAGAGGATCAAAACTAGATATAACAATTGCTTCTGGTGTATCATCAATAATCAAATCAACACCAGTAACAGATTCAATAGTTCTAATATTTCTTCCCTCTCTACCTATTAATCTGCCCTTCATTTCATCATTAGGAAGGTTTATAACAGATACAGTTTGCTCACTCGTAATATCAGCAGCATATTTTTGCATAGTTCCAACAAGTAAATCTTTAGCTTTTTCCTGAGCTTCTAGCTTAGCTTCAGATTCCATTTCTTTAATATAAACAGCCATTTCTTTTGCCATTTTTTCCTCTAATGTTTTCATTATAGCATCTCTTGCTTGTTCCTTTGTATATTTGCCAATCTTTTCTAATTTTTCAAGTTCTTTTTTCTTTAATTCTTCCATTTCTTCTTTTGCATCTTGAATTTTTTGTTGTTTTTCTAATAGACCATTTTCCCTCTCCTCTAAAGCATTTTCTCTATTTTGAAGAGCTAAATCTCTACGATCCATATTATTTTCTCTCTGAAGTAATCTATCTTCTTGTTCCTTAACTTCACTTTTCTTTTCCTTAATTTCTCTATCAGCATCTATTTTTAATTTATGTATTTCCTCTTTAGTTTCAAAAAGTGAATCTCTTTTAATTTTATCAGCATCTTTTTTTGCTTTATCTATTATCGAATCAGCTCTCTTTTGGTCATTTTTTTTCTTCAAAAAATTTATTATAAGTATTGCAACTAATCCTATAATTAATCCAAGAACAAATAGTAAAATGGAGAAAACTGTTTCATTCATCAAAAACACCTCCATTCTTATATCATTTATAGAAAAAATTACCATTTAATTTAAACTATACAAGTTAATTTTATCTTAGATTTAATTAGTTGTCAAGTCTTTTGACAAATGAAAAACCTACTACCTAAGTAGTAGGTTTTAAAATATCATCTAGTTATATATTTAATAGGAGCATCAAATTCTACTTCAACCATTCCTATCTGTTCCATATAATTAGCACTAATTATATTATAACCTTTGTTAACCATATCTTTAAAGTATTCAAAATTAACAATCACTCTACCTCCAGAAGTCGTTTCTTTACTCCTAGTGCCAGTCTGAACACTAGCAATATATTTCTTTATCTCATCAACAGTCATAGTTTCAGGCTGAATAAACTTAAAATTATTACTTCCTTTATTTTCTAAGTCTTCTGCTGGTTTAAATGATGCACCACTATTTAAATCTCCTGCTGGCTTAAATGATGTGCTACTATTTAAATCCCCTGCTGGTTTGAATGCATCATTATCCAAATTACCAGGATTATAAAAATTATTATTCATTATTTACCTCCTATAAATCTTTTAGCTGTTCTAACCATCTGACACGAATATCCCATTTCATTATCATACCAAGCAATAACTTTAATCATTTGCTTTCCATCTACATCAAGTACTTTAGTAAGTGACAAATCGACCAAAGCCCCACAAGTACTACCAATAATATCTGAAGATACTACTGGATCAAATGTTACTTTTAAAGTTTCATTTTCACTATTCATAAATGCACTATTTAATTCTTCCTCTGTAACCTTTTCCGCAAGTTCCAAAGATAAATCAATAAGTGAACCATCTGATACTGGCACTCTAAGTGCTCCACCACTAAGCTTACCATCCAAACTAGGAAGCACTTTACCAATAGCTGTAGCAGCCCCCGTACTAGTAGGAACAATATTCATAGCACAAGCTCTTCCTCTTCTTTCATTAATGCCTTTCTTATGAGCTACATCTAGCGTAACTTGATCATTAGTATAAGCATGAACTGTTGTCATAAATCCTTTTATAATACCAAAACTATCATCAATTACTTTAAGGACTGGAGCAAGACAGTTAGTAGTACAAGAGGCTGCTGATAGTATTTTATCAGTATTTTCTATAATATCATCATTGACATTATATACAACTGTTTTCACATTACCTTTGCAAGGAGCACTTACAAGCACTCTTTTAGCACCTGCTATAATATGTTTCATAGCTTCTTCTTCTTTCGTAAACTTACCAGTACACTCAAGCACTAAATCAATATCAAGCTCTTTCCATGGTAATTTTTCAGGATTCATCTCAGCATATACTCTAGTTTTCTTGCCATTTACTATAATACCTTCATTATCAAAAGTAATTTCTTTATCATAATTGCGATGATTAGTATCATATTTAAGTAAATAAGCAAGCTGCTCGGAATCAGTTAAATCATTAATTGCTACAACGTCAAAGAAATCATCTTTCTCCATTATTCTGTATACAAGTCTTCCAATTCTTCCAAATCCGTTAATTGCTATTTTCACTATTTATCATCTCCTTTAATCATAATATAATAATCAAAATATTCCTAATATTCTTTTAGAAGTAGTCTCAGTATACCTATCTATAACTACCATCCCACAAACATAATTATATACTACAAAATAAAAAAAAGAAAGAAATTTACAAAGACTTTACACTTCTTTATGCAAACTGTTATTAATACCCCCCGCTATTGCAAGTGATAGTTTATCAATTAAAAAGTCAATTTCCTTAGGTGTAACAATAAAATTATAATTAAGTGAACTCAATACTTCATTAATAAGACTTCTTTTGTCATTTTCAGATAATTCTCCAAGTATTCCAGCCATTTCTCTTTTTTCTTTCTTGCTTAAATCTTTGTCTTTTATTTTATCTAAATAATTACTCCTGCTAAATATAAGTTTGTTCTTACTCTGATTACTCTTAATATAAGAAATATGTTTGAATAAATAATTAATCGTATCATATACAATAATAGAAGACTCCACTACTGTTGGAACACCTATTGCAATAACTGGAACTTTCAAAGTATCAAAACTTATCTCTTTTCGCATATTACCAACCCCACTTCCAGGATGAATGCCAGTATCAGTTATCTGAATACTCTTATTAACCCTTCCAATTGATGAAGCTGCTAAAGCATCAATTACTAATACTAAATTAGGCTTAATTTCTTTAACAACTGAAGAGACAATATCCACAGTTTCAATCCCGGTATCTGCCATAACTCCAGGACTAAGAGCAGCTACACTTCTAATACCACTACTAACTTCTTCATTTAAGAGAAAAAGATGCCTTGTAACTAATATATTTGAAATAACCTTAGGTCCTAAGCTATCAGGAGTACTCTTATCATTGCCAAGACCAACAACAAGAATGATAGCATCATTTTGAAGTTTACAATTATCGATTATATTTTTAAGTTCCTCCGTAAAAATATCTTCTATCCTATTTTTATTATCACTATCCGTAATATCATCAAATTCAATAGTGACATAATTACCAGGTTTCTTATTTAATAACTTACTGTTTTCATCATCCAAATTAACCTTAGTTACTTTTATACCATCATAATCATTTATATCTGTTTTAATCTTTGAATTATTATTTTCAATAGTATCAAGTACCAAATCCGTTCTGATTTCATAGTTTTTTAAATCTATTTCATGTCCCACAATTATCACCATTAATATTTTTTACAAAAAATACCGAAAATATTTGCTTTTTCTATATTTTTTTGATAAAATTATAATTAGTTTTGGAAGGAGATGAATTTTTATGGCAAATGTAAAAAATGCAAAGAAAAAAATAAAACAAATTAAAAAAACCACTTTAGCTAATCAGCAACTAAAATCTACTGTTAAAAATTCAATCAGAAGAACTGATAAAGCTGTAGCAGAAGGTAACAAAGAAGTCGCTGAAAAAAATCTTAAATTAGCTATTAAATCTCTTGATAATGCTAAAGTCAAAGGTTTAGTACATAAAAATAAAGTTGATAGAGAAAAATCAAGATTAACTAAAAAAGTAAATACCATGGAAGTGAAGTAATTACTTTTTTTTATTATTTATAAACAAAAAAAGAAAGAGAATTTCTCCTCTTTCTATATCATATTTTCTAGGCTATCTACGGCTTTTGTTTTAGCAGAATTCATCTTTCTCATAAGTTTTTTTACATTACCATTTTTTACATTTTGATATAGTGCGGCACTCCCAACACCAATACCAAGTCCCATCAAAGCCATACCTACTTTGGATTTCATTATTGTCCCTCCTTAAAATATGACAATATCAAATATAAATAAAATATTTGATATCATTAGTAGTATTAACAAGCAAGCAAAAATTTATACTAATTATTATAATTATTTAAAATAAAATCCTTTAAAGTAGTTTTTCTATTATCGACATAATCATTATTAATACCATATATAAGAGAATTAGCATCTCCTACTACAATAAGGCTTTTTTTAGCCCTAGTTACCCCAGTATAAACAAGTTTATTATAAAGCATTCTCTTAAAAGAAGGAGTAATAGGCATTATAACCGTATTAAATTCACTTCCCTGAGCCTTATGAATACTAATCGCATAACCATGTCTAAAATTAATAAACTTATCTGGTGTATATGTAACAATATTTCCATCATAATTTATATTTATTTGATTTACTATCTTTTTATCATCTGATATTATTATTTCTTCTATATATCCTATATCACCATTATAAACATTATTATCAGGATCATTAACAAGCTGAAGAACTTTATCATATTCTCTATAAACAATATCTTTAAATTTTAATTCTTTTTTCTTTTTACTTGGTGGATTAAATAGTTCCTGAAGAACTATATTTAAATTATCTATACCATTAATAGATTTATACATTGGTGCAAGAACTTGAATATCCCTGTCAGTATATCCCTTTTTTACCGCTTTCAATACAACTTCTTTTACTATATTAAGGGTATTATCATTATCACCATTTATAAACAAATAATCTTCTTTTTTTAAAAACAAATCTTCACTAATATTCTTTTCTTTTATATCATAAGCCAAATTTAAAATATAAGATCCTTCCGTCTGTCTATATATTTGATTAAGTCTAATAACTGGAAGGCAATCAGAATCAATTAAATCCTTTAACACTTGCCCTTCACTAACACTTGGAAGCTGATAATAATCTCCTACTAAAATAAGTTTAGCATCTCTCTTAATTCCCTTTAATAATGCTTCCATAAGTAATGTATCAATCATACTAACTTCATCGACAATTATATATTTTTCACTTTTAGGAGAGTATTCATCAATAGCAAAAGTATTTGATTCCTTATCCCATCCTAAATATTTATGAATAGTAAAAGCCGGCATGCAAGTCGTTTCCATTATCTTTTTAGCGGCTCTTCCTGTCGGAGCCAAAAGGGCAATTTCACTATCTTTAAGCTTACACGCTTCTTTTATTATACTAACTATTGCTTTTATAATTGTCGTCTTACCAGTTCCAGGACCACCAGTTATAATCGTAATATTATTGTTTACTCCCGCTAAAATAGCTTTTTTTTGTATCTCATCATAATTAATTTTACTGTTATCTAAATACTTCTCTATATTAATCTTACTAGTTATAGACATATCATTTAAAAAGCATAATCTTTCGGTAATATATTTTTCAGCATCATAAAATTTTTTCAAATAATATCTTTTATCTTTAATAATTACTTTTTTATCTTTAACTAACTTTACTAATAAATAATCTAATCTTTCTGGAGTTACACTTACATAATTTGAAAATGAAAAAGCTATTTCTTCAAAAGTCAAATAAGTATCTCCTTGATTAAAACATAAATTTTTCATAACATATATTATTAAAGCTAGTAATCTTCTTTCATCATCTTCTTCTATTCCCATCCCTAAAGCTATTTCATCTATCTTTGTAAACGACATTTCATCAGTGTCAATTAGCTCATATATATTATTATTTACCGTATCTAAAATTTTATTATTATATTTATTTAAAAAATTTAATGACTCTTTCATTTCAAATCCTAACTTAGTTAATTCTAGAACGATATTAGATGTACTTTGATAATCCTTTAAAACACTATATATTTTATCAATCTTCTTTTCTCCCAATCTTGGTACTAACTGAAGACAATCTTTATTTTCTAATATCTTATTTATAGTATCTTCATGAAATGTATTAACTATCTTTAAAGCAGTTTTTTCTCCAATAGGAAATAAATCACTAGATAAAAATGTCACTAATTCCTCTTCTTTAGTAGGCATTCTTATTTCAAAAGAATCTACCGCAAACTGAAGTCCATATTTAGGATGATTTACCATATTACCATATAATACATATTCTTTTTTTTCATTTAAAAGAGGAAGTATACCAGTTATATTTATTATATCATTATTAAAATCAATATTTTTATCTTTTATCTTAAATAAAGCTACCATATAACCATTAATTTCATTACGATATATCTGTTTATATAATGATCCAACTATATAATTTTTATCCATATCTTCACCTCTCTTTTTACTAATTAATCTTTTCTTCATAATTATAACAATTATATTTTAGAATGTAAAGTAAAGTTTTTGATAGCAAATACTTAAATAAAAAGAACTATCTATTTCTTTTGATAGTTCATAATAAGTTTATTAGTTTTATACAAATAATCAATCATCTTATTAATTTTTATACACATCTTATATTCATCATTTTCAATTTCTATCTTTAAAGGCATAGCCATATAACTAAATAAAAGTAATTTTTCATCTTCTTTTAATGGATAAAAACTTTCATAATATCTAAATAAATCATCAAAATCAAATTCCAAATAATGATTTTGATAAAAAGAAAGCAAATCATATATTGGACTATCTATTCTACTTCTATCCCAACTAATTAAATATGGCTTATCATTTTTTATATAATGATCTAAATTAATATTATTATGAATATTAACTACTCTCTCATTCTTATTATCCTCTTTTTTCTTATACCAAGCGTCAATACTATCTCTAGCATAATAAATACTTTCAAAAATAATATTAATATTTCTTGCTATTAAATAAGAAGAAGGAGACATATAAACTTCTTTTTCAATTAATGTAATTAAATCATTATAGTAATTATATAAATAATCAAGATTCATAACCGTTGTTTCATATATTTTTTTATCATAATCTATATCAACTTCTCTATAAAAAGTAGTCTTACTATGTAAAAGACTAATAAGATGCATAAGATCTATAGCTTTTTGTTCCCTCGGTTCATAAGTATCCTCTATATAAGGATATACCTCATAATCATCAGACAAATCAATAAGTTCTGGAAAATAATCAAAAGATCTCGATTTTAAATATTGATATGTCCTGTCTAAATTTTTACTTTTTCTATTTTTAATAACAATTTTATCATCAATTATTTTAGCATTAGACTTAATAGTAAGTCTTTTAGGAGATAAATTATATTTATCAATTACTTTTCTAAGTTCATTATTCACTTTTCTTAGGTATTATAACCTTATCTCCCGCTTTAATTTCTGTTATATCATTATAGTCTTCCAATTCTTCTTTAGTAATACCATATTTTACAAGTATCTTATCTATCGTATCTTCTTCTTTAACAATATATACATAATAAGTAGTATAAGTCTCAGTATCATCTAAATTCGAAAATAAATCATATGTTGAGATAACATTTTCTTTATCCTGAGGAAGTTCCTCCATCTTTTTCTCTTCAAACTTTATACTAGGACTAATAATTCTATCATCTTCTTCCTTAGTATCTTCTACTTTTTTAATAGAATTGTTTTCTGTATTAATTTCTTCCATAGTATCAAGAGAATCTTCTTCCATAACCTTTTCACCTTCTGATGTTGTATTTGCATTTATTAATTCTTCTTTATCATCTCTTATACATTCTTCACATATTTCTTCTTCTAATTCTTTTTCTTTTTCTTCTTCTCTTGACTCTTCGCTTAATTTTTCATTTTCATCATCATTAATATCAAGTATTTCATTAGGCAACTTTGTTTCTGATTCTGGCAAATATTCTGCTTCTATAAATAAATCAATATTTACTTTTAATGTATCCTCGTTAATCACATCATAATAAAAGTCTTCAATATCTGCCATAACTGTTTTCACATCATATCTTGGATCCAAAGTAATATCAAAAGGTAAATCAAAAGAAAAATCTTCTCTATTAATAGACCCTTCATTCATTTTGTAATCTCCTGTAATATGAAATACTCCGGATACTATGCCATCATCCTGTACATTTATTTCTCTCTCTAAAGATATCGAAGTAATATCACAAACTTTAGTCTTAAAAGGTAATTCTCTCTTAAACGGTATAATTTGCCTCATAATTCCACTTCCTTTCTATTTAAAGATATGCTATATAAAATTTAATATGAAAAAAAGTAGATTTCTCTACTTTAAACTTTCAAGTATTTTAATATTTTTCTTTATTTTTAATTTATATAAAAAATGTCCATCTTTAATATTACTCAAAATAATCTTAAGTGTTTTAAGTTCTTTTCCATACTTTTCATAAAAAAGATTATCTTTTTTCTCTAGTAATATTGGTCCCAAATATAGTTCTTTATAATTATACTTTTTCTTTCCTCTAGTAAATTTAATTACCGTATAAATTATATTTTTATCTTCAACTAAAACTTCATCTTCAATATAATAACCAATACCTACCATGTTTTTTCTTAAGAAATACAAATCAGTATTACTTTGAATAATAATATTATTTACATTTACAAGTTTATCTCTAGCATACTTTAATATGCCAATAATTGTATTAGAACCCATCCCTGCAATTACTATCGTATCTATATCTTCTGAAGATACCACATCTAATCCATTACCAAGTCTAGTCTCTATTACATCTTCTAATTTAGCTTCCTTTATATTTTTCTTTGCACACTCTAAAGCATTTCTATTGACATCACTTGCTATTATTTTTATATTTTTATAATTTCTAGCTAAATAAATAGATAAAAGACCATGATCACAGCCAATATCTATAACCTTCGAATTGTCTTCTACAAAATCAGCAGTAACTTTTAGTCTTTTTGATAATTTATTCATTTAAGAAATCCTTTAGCTTTCTACTTCTAGATGGATGTCTAAGTTTTCTAAGAGCTTTGGCTTCTATTTGTCTGATTCTCTCTCTTGTTACTCCAAACATTTGCCCAACTTCTTCAAGAGTTTTAGAAGAACCATCATCAAGACCAAATCTAAGTCTAAGTACTTGTTCTTCTCTCTCAGTAAGCGTAAGAAGAACATCAGAAATTTCCTCTTTAAGCATTTCATGGATAGTAAAATCTTCTGGCGACATATTACTTTCATCTGGAACAAAATCCCCTAAATGAGAGTCCTCTTCTTCACCAATTGGTGTTTCTAAAGATACTGGATCTTGTGCTATTTTAATAACTTCTCTAATCTTTTCTGGACTCATGTTCATTTTTTCAGCAAGTTCTTCATCAGTAGGTTCTCTATTTAATTCAAGAGTAAGTTGTCTTTGAAATCTCGATAATTTATTAATTGTTTCAACCATATGTACTGGAACCCTAATAGTTCTAGCTTGATCAGCAATAGCTCTTGTAATAGCTTGTCTTATCCACCAAGTTGCATAAGTTGAAAATTTATATCCTTTATTAGCATCAAATTTTTCAACAGCTTTCATAAGTCCAATATTGCCCTCTTGAATTAAATCAAGAAAGAGCATTCCTCTGCCAACATATCTTTTAGCAATTGATACAACAAGTCTAAGATTGGACTCTGCAAGTCTATTCTTAGCCATTTCATCACCAGCAGCTATCCTCTCAGATAGTTCAGTCTCCTCTTCTAGTGATAAAAGACTAATTTTACCAATTTCTTTCAAATACATTCTAACTGGATCGTTAATAGTAAGTTCCTTAGCAATATTATCATCTTTTAAAATATCTTCTAAATTGCCTCCACCATCTTCATCTTGATTAGAATCATCATCTAAATCTGTCTCCGAAATAATACTAATATCATTTTCAATAAGAGCATTATAAAGCTCATCTAATAAATCACTACCTATTTCAAGTCCTTTTAATTCCTCTGCTAACTCTTCATAAGTAATAAATCCAAGTTCTTTTCCCTTTTTTATTAAATTTTCTTTTCTTTCCTCAAAATCTTTAATTTCTGATATCATCTTTTCTCACTCCCCTTATTTCCATAATTTCCTCTAATATTTTAGCCTGTTTTAGTGGTTCTTTTTCCTCTTTCATTTTTTTTGTCAAATCAGTTATCCTCTTTTCTTTATAATACTCATTTATAACAAAAATATAATCTTCTATTTCATCAATTTGAAAACTCTCTTTTCTATCCATAGCTAAAATATCCTTAAGTGTTGTTAATAATTCTTCATTAGAGGCTATATAACTAATAAAATCAGCGATACTTATTATACCATATTTATGAAAATAGTAAATAATTTCATTTGACAATTCACGTATATTTTTAGTTGGAAAATAACCAACTCTCTTTTCCACCATATTAAGTACTCTATTATCTATAAGCATATAATAGATAAGATTATTCTCGGCCGTTCTATATCTATCATATACTTTTTTAGGTTTAATACCTTCATTTACTATATTTTCTTCTTTCTTTTTAAGATTATTATATTTACTCAAAACTGTATCATAATCAACATTAAAACTAGTGGCAAGTTTCTTTAAATTAAGTTCTACTACAATATCATCTTTCTCAAGAGTAAGCTCTTTTATAGCCGAATTAATATATGATGATACATCTTTAACATCAGTAAAATCTTTATTTTTCTTTAAAAGTTCCATCTTATAATCAATTAAACTAATTGCAGAATTTAATTGATATAGAAAAGAATCTTTTCCCTCTCTTACTATATATTCATCTGGATCCATATTATTAGGAAGTCTAACTACCTTTATATTAACATCAGTATCTTCCAAAATCTCAATAGCAGAAATAGTAGCTTTTTCTCCTGCCGCATCACCATCAAAACACAAAATAATATTATTAGTCATATTTTTAATAATATTTCTATGATCCTTAGTAAGAGCAGTTCCCATCGTAGCAATACAGTTATTAATTCCTACAGTTGAGGCCCTAATAACATCCATCTGCCCCTCCATTATAATAACAGTATCGTTCTTTTTTAAATGCTCTTTAGCAATGTGATAATTATATAATATTTTTCCCTTCTTAAACTTATCAGTCTCTTTCGTATTAACATATTTAGAAGTATCACGCGTATTATATATTCTAGCGGAAAAAGCAACTGGATTGCCACTCAAATCATATATTGGAAACATAATTCTATTAATAAAGACATCATTTCCATTATCATTAGTAAGACCTACTTCAATCAATTTTTCAGTAGAATATTTTTTGTTGACTAAATAATCAGTAAGTGATATCTTCTGAATGGATAGTCCAATACCAAATTTTTTAATTGTCTCTTTATCAATATTTCTGCCTTCTAAATACGCCATTGCATTCTTACCTAAACTAGTAAATAAACTATTCTGATAAAACTTATTGGCAAGTTCATATATATTAAAATAATCATCCTTTTTAGTTTCTTTAGATATAGTGCCAGAAACATTAACACCTACTCTTTCCCCAAGTAAAGCTACTGCCTGCGCGAAAGGAATCTTTTCAAAGTCTGAAACAAAAGTGAAAACATTCCCCGAAGCTCCGCAAGAAAAGCAAGTAAATATCTGTTTTTCTGGACTTACGCTCATACTAGGAGAATGGTCATCATGAAATGGACATACGCCAATATAATTTTTGCCCTTCTTTGTAAGACTTACATATTTAGATACTACATCTACTATATCAGTTTTATTTCTTATTTCATTAATAATTTCATTACTGATATAAGCCATAGCATCTCTCCTTACAAAAAATCAATATAATTATATAACAAAAGTCGTTTTTTGTAAAGAAAAAGATTTCACTGACATAAAAAAGATATTGTTGCAATTAATTCAAGTATTAACAATAACAATATCTTTAACATTTAATATTACTCTTTATTATCTTCAGCCTCGTTTTTACCTTCTTTTAAACCCTTACTTACTTACCTCTTTAGCAATTTCTCCATACATAGGTGCCATTTCTTTAGTTTCTTTAATTTAATTTAATATATTTACATTAATTATATCATCTTCCTCATTATTATCTATCACATCATTAGATAAATTCTTTTTATTATCTTTTTTTATTGGTTTTATTTTAATAAAGACAAATGCAACTAGCCCTATAATAACAATTAATTCAACTATTGTGAATATCATAAATAAATTAAAAGATGTTTCTTGTTTTACAACATTTTCTATTATGGACATTGTTACAAAATATTCAGAGCAATGTTCTACATCAAATTCAATATATCCATCTATAACTTTTAAATTATCTTTAATGAGTTCTAATTTATTGTCGCTAATATTATAATAATAAACATTTATATTACTTCCATTTTCAAATTTATCACCAACATATAATTTAATCTTAGTACCTATAGGTAAATCACCTGTATGTTTGAAATTAACGTATAATCCATCAGCGTAATTAGACAATTTATATATTTCTTTTACATTTTCAGTAGCAAAGCTAATTGAAGTAGTAAATTCCTTACTTTCTCTTATTTCTTTACCATTGATTATCCAACTATAAATCAATTTTTTATTTTCATCATAATAATTTAATCTTAACGTTTTCTTACTGTCCCTAATTTGATTTAATTGTTCTTTTGTAATTTTACTATCAGCATTTATTATTATATCTGCATCTTGTAATTTTTCATTCTTTAATACTAAATCCAGATCTTCTAAATAATAACCATCTTTCCTAATAACTTTAATAGTTATCTTATTTTGTAATCCATTTTCAGCTGTTACAACAACTTCTATATTATTTTCTCCTACTTGTAATTCTTTTGCACCAGTTCCTGTAACTTTGGATTTTGAATCTTCTGCTGTAGCTTTAATATTAATACTATCTACATTTGGTCCAACTGAAAGTGTATAATTATTTGCATCCACTTTTACTAGTTCATAACCATCAATAGATAATTCTTTAATTTTGTTATTTGTAGATTTAGTTTGTACATTGTTATTATTATTTGAATTATTATTATTATTGTTGTTATTACTTGGTGGTGTAGGAGTTGGAGTCGGCGTAGGTGTTGGTTTAGCAACAACATTAACAGTAACTGTTCTTGTTTGGCCTGATAAATCATCACCATCAAATGTAGCTGCATCAATTGTTAATGTTATAGTTGCAGTTCCAACACTCTTACCTGTAACAGTTATAGTTCCTGTCTTAGTTTGTCCCTCATCAACCATTCCTGTTCCCCATTCACCAGTGCTTATAGATGCTACACCAGAGTTGCTAGATGAAATTGAAACATCACCAATTGCATTATAAGCTGATATTGTAAATGTTTTTGAACTACCTTCTTCAATAGTTAGAGAAGAAGGAGAAACAGAAACACTACCAGCAGCAAATACACTTATTGGAAATAATAATAGTATTGCTAAAAGCAATTTATTAAATACTTTTCTCATTAATTAGATCCTCCTTTTAATTCTTTAATTTTGTTGTATATTCTTACATAATCTAAATAACTTATTTTGTTGTCCTTTGACATATCTGCTGCCGACAAATACTCATCTACCAGCAATTTTTTGTTGTTTTCAGGATGTTTTGTTTTCTGAATATGATTATAAACATTAACATAATCCAAATAGTTAATTTTTCCATCACCATTTGTATCACCCAAAACAACATTAGTTAATTCTGCATAAATAGTTTGATTTTTATATATTCTTGTTTTTCCACCAGTATATAATACTTGTTTATTATCTATTGTCTTAGAATCGACCTCAACTGTATATCCATCTAATAATTCAATATTTTGTTTGTAAGTATCAACAGTTGTGTTGACATTAATATTACTAACATAATTATTATCTTCATCATAATTATATTCATTTATAACATAAGGATATCCCTCACTCCATTGGGCATATAATGTTAAGTTATCTGATAAAGATATACTCTGTTGATTAGTATAAGATGTTCCTGTACCATCTGCTTTGGTGTTCCATCCTGTGAATTTAAATCCATCTTTTGTAAATGTATTTTTGCTTAATTTTGTTAATGTATTGTATGAAACTTGCTGTGAATTCATATTTCCTGTACCACCATTAGAATTAAATGTAATTGTGTATTTATTTATTTCCCATTGAGCATATAATGTTAAATCGTTTGATAATGATACACTTTGCTCATCAGTATAAGGTGTTCCTGTGCCATCTGCTTTGGTGTTCCATCCTGTGAATGTATAACCTGTTTTTGTAAATGTGTTTTTATTTAATTTCATAGCAATTGAATCAGGCATACCTTGTGTTGTTGAATTATTTGTGCCATTATTCGCATTAAATGTAACAGTATATTTATTTGCTACTTCCCATTGAGCATATAATGTGATATCAGATTCTGACTGAATTGCACCCTTATCATTATAACTTGTACCTGTACCATCTGCTTTCGTATTCCATCCTGTAAATGCATAACCTATTTTTGTAAATTGGTTTTCCTTCAAATAACCTGTTGATAAATTCGTGCTATATACATATTTTTTCAAATTAATTGGTGCCATACTACCTGTTCCTTCGTTTGAATCAAATGTAATAGTGTAATAATTTATATCTTCTAACCAATTAGCATATACGCTAACTTTGGTATTGTTAAACACAGGATATTTTGCAAAATCCGATACCTTAAAGGATGTTGTTGTTTCTTCAAAATATGAATCAGTTCCATAACTTCCTCTATCAATCCACCAAGAATTAAAAACATATCCTTCTCTTGTATAATTATTAATAGGCAAAGTTATTTTATCGTCTAATGAAAGTGTTTGACTTTCCATTTCTCCATCTATATTATAGCATGAGCCACCTTTTTGGCAATCAAAGGTAACAACTACATTTAATTTTTTATCCGACCATTGAGCATATAAATCAGTATCTTTATATATTGATATTGCATCATCAACAGAATAACTTGTACCTGTACCATCTGCTTTCGTATTCCATCCAATTATATAATATCCATTATTATAGAATTCAGCAGTTTGCAAAGAGGACATATTATTAAACTTGACATTTGTGTTGTCCGTATTAGTAGTTGAATAATAATAATCTGTGCCATTATTTGCATGTAATCTTATAGTTGATTTGGTAGTAGCACCTTTACCACTAAATTTAATAGGAAAAGAATCCACTACTATATCATCATAAACGACTTCAAATGTATAAGTTTTTCCGTAAGCTTCACTTGTACTGAAATTATTTGTCGAAGAATTATACGAACCATTAAATGTTGCTTCACCAAAATCGTTTATTATTGTCTTTTTAAAATCAGCAATTTGTCTTTCAGTCGCTATAACTCCATCATCCTTTTTAATTCTATAAGTTAAATCTGCATTTGATGGTATGTTTTTTAAGTATGTATTTACAGTTAGATACCAATAGTTATCACCACTAACATATAAAGGATTGTCATTTGATAAAGATTTAGTTGAATCGTAAGCTTTACTTGAATATGTTGTTACAGATGGTGCATCATCTACATTTGAAGTAAATACTGATATCGAATCATTATAAAATTTATCTTCATTTTCACCTACAATTTTTACTGAAAAATTGTTATCTTCTATATTTATATTTTTATTAGATAGATCTACTGTATAAATACCAACTTCATTGCTATTTACAACAGCAACATTGTTATATTCATTATCTCCTGCGATAATTGATAATGTGTATTTACCATTCTTAGATGCAGTAACAAATTTTATTTTTTCAATTTTTTCTGATTTGTTATTATGTGTATCAAATTCTTTTGTTTGTTCACTTACACTAGCCATTCCATTTGATATATTTCCTTCAATCCAAGGATTGACATGATAATTATTATCCCAAGATTTATTAGCCATTTCTGAAACTGAAGTTGTAAAACCAATTGAAAGTCTTGTGGAATCATAAGTTAAATAAACATATTTGTAAGCATTTCCTTCTTCTGAATCTTCGCCCCAAGAGTTTCTTAAAATCCAAGCTCCTTTTCCTTGTGTTAATTCACCAGAAGTACAACTACCATTTTTTACCGCATAGTGTTTTGTTCCTGCATCGCAATAAGAATATTCATAGTTATCATCCCAACCTATAATTTGCATAGCATGGCCTAACTCTTTATTTGATGTATCATTAACACAATCATCAGTTTTCATTGTCTTAGTACCATCTGTATTATCAAATCCACAAGTTGATTTAGGTGAATATGTGCCAACAAATGGTCCACCATATTGAATCATATAATTTTTAACATCATTAACATAGCTATTAATTAAGTCTTCTGATGCGATGTCTTGATTAATTGTAGGCATTTGTATAGTTGAATTAACTTCATATAAAGAATTTTCATAACTAAAAATATCTTTTGGCCAATATGTATGGTCATCATCATTCCAAGGCAATACAGATTCATCTACAAGTGTTAATCCATTTGCCATAACTATAGATGATGTGAAAAAATTTCCGCCTTGGCCAAGTTCTCTACTACCATTGTCTGGATTTTTCCATGGATAATAACTACAACTTTCTACTGGTGTACAAGAAACAGTTCCGCTATTTACATAAGATTTGATAAGTCTATTAGTTGATGTTGCATAATCCATTTGTCTAACAGAAAATTTTTGGGTTTGATCACTATAAGATTGTCCACTTTGCTTCATTAGTAATGTTTCAACATTTTCGATAGAAGCAAATGCCCAACATATTCCTGTAGATTCTTGATTTTTTATAGATGAAACATAATTTTTTCCATCAATATTTCTTAAATCATAAGAAGAAGGTAATGTAGGAGTTGAGTAACTTTTATTTACTTCATAATCTAATACATAAGCATCAGGTATCAACTGGACTTTTTGTTTTTCTTCATCACTTAATTCCAAATATTCAATATATTTAGGATTAAGATATGGCTCATTATCTTCTTTGTTTTTTTCAGTGTAAATAACTTCGCCAGTTTCGTCATACACTTTTTCTATATATTCTTTTGCCTCTTTAGGTAAATAAGCATAAGATTCACTTTTTAAAACATTATCTATCTTACTTGTTCCATTAAACACCATAAAACCAATTAACCAACCCATGACAAACACACAAGTCATTATCAAAAATATTCTTTTTTTATTTTTAAACTTCATACTACTAACACTCCTATCTTTTCTTATATAATTATAACATGCCACAGACTATGTCCGCAACCTAATAAAATGAATTTTATAAAAAATATTCTTGAATGCCTATGCCACAATGGATACAACAGAAAGAAATTACAGTCTTATAAAGAGATTAAAAAGAATAATTTTTAGATTTTGATCTTTTAGAAGATTTAAATAAAGGTTTATAATATGAAAAAAGTATTAAACAGAAAAAAAGTTAGTGCTTTTTAAACACTAACTTACTCAAATTTCTTTATCATTGTTTAGGATTAAACCTACTGCTTGACAAACAGTCAATAAATTATAATTCAATTTTAACATCAGATTTTTTATCTTCTTCTAGTCTAAACAATTCCATTTGTTTAAAATTAAATAATCCTGCTATTATGTTAGTCGGAACAGACTCAATCATAGTATTATATGAAGTAACAGCATTATTAAAAGCCTTTCTATAATTTGCTATTTCATCTTCTATATTAGATAATTCTTGCTGTAAATTATTAAACTCTGTATTTGCTTTTAAATCAGGATAAGCTTCTGCCAAAGCAATAACTTGATTTAATTTATTATTAACTTCATTAGCATCTTTTAAACTGTGATTACCATTCTTATAAGTATTTCTTGCCTTAACAACATCTTCTAATGTATCACTTTCATATTTTGCATATCCTTTAACGCAATTAACGATATTAGGTATTAAATCAAATCTTTTATTTAATACAACATCTATTTGAGCTTTCGCTCTTTTAACAACATTTCTCTTTTGGACAAGTCTATTATAACCAATAAGGATTGCTCCAATAACAATAATAATAATAATCAAAATTATATTTGTAAGTATATATTTATCCATTATTCACCTCCTACTATCTTTGAAACGAAACTTGATTAATGTATCCTGCTTGATCATATCCATAATTTACATTGTACGTTGTAAAATCATCAATTGAATTCTTTACATTAGTAATAGCACCACTATCAGAACTAGTAACACCTTCAATTGTAACAGTAATTTGATGATTTTCATACTTTCTATTACTATCAATTACTGCATCTAAAGTATTTTTAACAGATACTCCCATTTGTGAACTATTTTTATGAATAAAGAATTGATGATTAAAATCCTCTACACTAACATCCATCTTTTCAATAGTAATTTTATTAATATAACCTTTTGAATCATAACTTAATGTAATATCAAATTCCTCAGCAACTGAATTTGTAATCTTATTTCTAATATCTTTTATATTAGCAATCTCACTTGTACTCTCTTCTTCAAATACAATCTCAATTTTTTTATCCTGATTCTTGTTATTACTATTAATAACATCATCAAGTAGATTTTCTACAGATGATTTACTTTGTTTACCATTTTTGTATTCAAAATCAAAATTAAATGTATCCACACTAACGCTAGAACTATTAAAAATATCCTTAAAATTAAAAATTTCCTTAAATATATTTTCTTTATTATTATTATTATGATCTTGTATATTATATATAAGCCCCCCACAAGCAAGTATTAACACTATAATTAATACCACAAATAACCATTTTCTTTCTTTAGATTGTTCCATTTTTACTCCTCCTTACCTTCTTTGAAAGTATTATCTCACATAAATAATACTACCATATTATTTACAACTAGTCAATACCAGTGCAAAGGCATGCAACCAGTGCAAAAGTATGCAGGACAAAAGCATAAAATTTTTTCTTTAAATACTTGATGAAATTATTTTGTTGACAACTTTTGAAATAAATTTTTATATTATTATAATAAAATTTTTTGAAGTATACAAAGATGTTTTATTTAAATTATAAATATAAAAAATAATTTATATATATTTCTATCTAGCATAACCATATACCTTACCTTCCTCAAGAGTTATACCTTTATAATAAAATAATTCAGATACAGTTACAAAGACATATCCTCTACTTTGAAGTTCTGGAATAATATTATTTAGAGCATTCGCCGTAGCACTATATATATCATGCATAAGAATAATATCCCCGTCTTTAACTTTACTTACAACTCTATTTGTTATCCTCTTAGAGTTATGATATTTCCAATCCAAAGTATCAATATCCCATATAATAATTGGCATATTAGCCACTTTTTTTATTTTACTATTAAAAGAACCATAGCTAGGTCTTAAAAGTTTGGGATAATTACCTGTAACATCAAATATCAAATTACTAGTATCATCTATTTCCTTCTTAATTTTATCTTCCTTATACTTAGTTAAAAGGAGATGGCTAAAAGTATGATTACCAATTTCCATTCCACTATCTTTCATCTTCTTTAAAATATATTCATTGCCTTTTATCTTACTGCCAAGAACAAAAAAGGTCGCAGATACATCATACTTATCTAATATATCTAATACTTTATTAGTATTATAATTAGGTCCATCATCAAAAGTAAGAGCAACAAATTTCTTATCTCTATCAACATTTTTACTCGTTACAAAATCAAATTCATAAGTTGCCTCTTCCACCCTTTCTATACTATTAAAATTGTTATTAATACAAAAGGAATCGCTATCACTCATAACCATATTATCGTTAAAAATATTTTTATAAAAAGTAAGATAATAATTATCATTAAAATTAGCTAAGTCATAATCAATTAATATATTTTCTTCATCCATATAAGAGTTTAAATAATTACTAATATAATTATCAATAGTATCATTACCAAAAAAAGGATAACTAATAGATAAATTATCTGACATAACTTCTTTATTCACAACTTCCTTATTATTATCAATAATTAAAACCATTAAAGAAATAATAATAACTGGAAGTAAAAAGTATCGCATTTTCATAAAGTTCACCTATATACTAATATGAAAAAAAGACCTCAAATAGAAGTCTAATCTCTTATATCAATACCATCAAAATTAACATTAAGAAATTTCTTACTCGATAAATAATCACACATATGTACAAATCTTTGATATTTATCCTTAGGTTTAGGAAGAACTTCATTATCATTAAAGTCCTTATTCCATATACCCATATGTGAAGATATCATACTGGCAATTAATTGTATTTCTTCATTATTAAGTAATAATTTATCTTTATTTTCTTTTACATAAGAAGCCGCAAGTAAAGGATGATCGACTCTAGTATATTTTTCTTTTTCTTTCCCTAATTTAAATCCATCGTGTAAAATAAGAGCCATAATAATTAAATCTTTTTCACTATCAGTAAAATTATTAAGTCCTGGATTATTAAGAAGCTCATAAGCTATTCTTACTGCAACCTTAGTATGTTTAACTAACCCACTAGGAGTACTAGCAAACTCTGGATGATATTTACCAGTAGAAGAAGCTGGTATTTCAAAAAAATAATCTGGTAAATTACTGACTAAATATTTAATATCTTCCCTTTTTTTACTATCTTTAATATAATTATATTCCTTATTAAAATACTCATTCTTTTCCATAATTACTTCCTTATATTAACATCCACTGTAGTATATGGTATATTAATCCCTTCTTTGTCAAATCTCTTTTTTACAAGTTTTAGAACTTCTCTTTTTATTTTAACACCAGTCATAGCCTTACAAGTAACATCAATCATATACACAATACTAGATTCTCCAAGTTCATCTACTCCTAATAGTTGCATATCTTTAACATTATCTATTTTAAGTATTTCATCTTTCATATCCATAAGTACTTTTTCTAGTTTATCAATATCTGTATTATATGCAACATTAAGTTTAATAAATAAATCAGCATCAGCTAAATTATAGTTAGTCACTTCACTAAAAGAAGCATTTCCAATACATTTAATTTCTCCAGAAAAAGCTTTTATTTTAGTACTTCTAAGTCCAAGAGAAATAACCGTACCTTTAAATCCATTAATTTCAACCGTATCACCCACTACATATTTATTATCAAATATAATAGCAACACCTGCTAAAAGATCTTTCAATATGTCCTGAAACGCAAGTCCAATTACAGCAGCAAAAACTCCAAGTGAAGCAATAATACTAGTAGTATCAACACCATATACTTTCAATATTCCAAGTACTACAAATATCATAATTAAATATTTAAAAATATTCTTACAAAGTGATATTATTGTATCTTTTCTCTTATCTTTACCAGTACTCTTATGCTTAAAATTAACTTTATTAAATATTCTCGAAATAATAGCATTTAATACTACCCCAATAATAATATATATAATTGGTAAATATAACTTTTCATTAGTAATTATACTTAAAAATTTATCCATCACCACTACCTTCTTTCACTTTAATTATAAAATATTTACATCACTATGTCAATTAAATATCCTAACTAATATCTCATTAGAAATATATATATATTCCCTATTTATTTTAAGATAGTTACCATCTAAAATTAAATAACCATCACAAATTAAATCATCTATATCATAAACTTCATCTAAAGAAACACCAAATTTGTTTTTAAATACATCTAAGTTAATACCAGATAATTTTCTAAGTCCCAACATAACTTCATTTTCCATTCTTACCTCTTTATTTTCAGCATTTTCTTCTCCCATATAAATACCATTTAAATACTTAGTCAAA
>JBJEEA010000045.1:0-30847 GCA_051872635.1 Bacilli bacterium | reverse complement strand
AACTTGAATCACTTTTTTTATATAGAAATGTTTCACATCAATTGTAACACAACATAAATAATTTTAATGAAAAAAGTTGGGAGTTGACTTAAGTCAGCTCTTTTAGTACAATTGTAGTGTGATAAGTATGAAAAAAAGAAAAATGATATTAATTATTTTATTGTTATTAATACTAGTGGCTTTAATATTACTTTTAATTTCTAAAGATACATATAAAGAATATCAGAGAAATTACTTTTATATGGATACTTATATTAATGTAAAAGTGGATAGTACTAAAAGTAAGAAAGAAGTAGATAAAATACTTGATGATATTGATTATTTATATGATTCTTATCATAAACTTACTGATAGATATAATGCTTATGATAATATTATTAATGTTTATTATTTAAATGAAGTATTACCAAATGATAAAGAGGTTAAGTTAGATGAGAGACTATCGGATATTATTAGGATAGGGATAGAATATTACGATAAGACAGATGGATTATTTAATATCGCCAGTGGTAATTTGACAGAGGTTTGGAAAGAATTTATTGATAATTGTGATATTCTTCCCGATGATAGTAAATTAAATGGGAATATTGATATTAATGATGTATTTTTAAATGGAAATTTATATACTAAGAAAAATAATGTAAAATTAGATTTAGGAGCTATTGTTAAGGGATATGTTACAGAACTTGTGGGGAACTATCTTGAAGAGAATGGAATTTATTCTTATATTATTAATGCTGGAGGAAATGTAAAGGTCGGAAAGGCTTATCAAAAGGATTATTATGTAGTTGGTATTACGGATCCAGATAATACTAATAGTATTTTTACTAAAGTTAATATTAATAATTTATCTGTTGTTACTTCGGGTAGTTATCAAAGATATTGTGTATTTGAAGATAAGGTATATAGTCATATTATAAATCCTAATCTTAAATATCCTTCTACATATATGAAGTCTGTTACGATTATTAGTGAGAATTCTACCCTAGCAGATATTTATAGTACATATCTTTTTATGCTTCCTGTTTCTGTTGGTATGGAGGTTGTTAATAGTAATTCTGATATTGAAGCTATTTGGTATATTGATAAAGATAATATTATTAGAAGTGATGGATTTTATTATGAATAAAAATGATATTAAATTAATTATTATTACTGGTATTATTATTTTACTATTATTTATTGTTATTAGAGTTAATAAAAAAGATGGAAATACAGCTTTAGTTTATTATGAAGATAGGGTTATAATGACACTAGACTTAAATATTAATAAAGAATATACAGTAAAGGGGTACCTAGGAAATGTAGTTATTGAAGTTAAAGATAAAAAAGTTAGAGTAAAAGATGAAGTTTCTCCAAAGCATTTGTGCTCAAAAGAAGGGTATACTGATAGTAGTCTTAAACCTATTATTTGTCTTCCTAATAAAATAATTATAAAAATTGTTAATAATGAAGAGATAGATGGAGTGGTATACTGATGAAGACGAGGAAAATTACTTTAATTGCTATTCTTACAGCAATAGGCGTTGTTATTTCAATAATTGAGAGCTATTTTACTTTTCTTGGTAGTATTGTTCCAGGACTTAAATTAGGCCTTGCTAACATTGTTATTATTTATACTTTATATAAATTTGATTTTAAAACAGCAATTTCGGTATCGTTAGTTAGAGTTTTTATTGTATCGCTAGTTAGAACAGGTTTTGGTATTAATTTTTTGTTTTCTCTATCTGGGGCTCTTTTTAGTATAATAGCGATGTGGTTATTTAAGAAAACTAAGCTTTCAGTTATTGGTGTATCTGTGATAGGTAGTGTTTTTCATAGTATTGGCCAAGTAGTGATTGGGATATTATGTTTAAATAATTATAATGTTATTTATTATCTACCTTATTTACTTATATTTTCAATACCTACTGGGATTATAGTAGGACTTATTGCTAAGAAGTTACTTGCTAGTACTAAGAATATTATTTAAGAAATATTTGGAATTTAGGACTAGTAAATTTTTGAAAAATAATTTATAATAATATTGGAGGAAATAGATATGAAAAAGAAAATTTTATTAGCAGGATTGGTAAGTTTAGTCTTGCTCAGTGGTTGTTCTAAAGGATATAAGGAAGGCGTTTATACTGGTACTGCTAGTGATACTTATGGAGGACAAGATAATACTGCTACAGCAATAGTTACTGTTGATAGTAATGGAAATATTACTGATGTTGAATTAGATACAACTTATACTACTAATGACGGAGTATTAACAACTAAAAAGACGCTTGGTAATGATTATGGTATGTATAATAGTGAATACGGTTCTACTGTTGGAGAGTGGTATGAACAAGTAGAGGCTTTAGAAAAATATGTTGTCGATAACCAAGGAATTGATGAATTAACTTTAGATGATGAAGGTAAAACTGATGCTGTAAGTGGGTGCACTATCAATATTGATGCCTTATATAGAGCAATAGATTCAGCTTTAAAACAAGCTAAGAAATAAATATTAGTACTATTCAAATAGTACTTTTATTTTTTTATGCTTCATATATTAAATTAGGTGAAGCATATGAAAAAAATGTTGAGGCCATGCCTAGTTATTTTACTTGTTTTATTTAGTTTTTTTTATACGGATAAAATAATGAATTTGATTAATAAGAAAGATCCTTTAATGACAACAATTAGTGAAAAAAGCATAGAATATAAATTAGAAGCAGTTGATGCTACGATTACTGATAATAAAATTATTCCTGGTATAAAGGGAAGAGAAGTTGATTTAGATAAGAGTTATGAAGAAATGAAATTGGGTGGAGTGTTTAGAGAAGATGCTATTATTTTTAAATATATATATCCTAGTAGTAGTATAGATAATAATAAAGATAAATATATAATAAAGGGGAATTCGAGGAAGAATGAAGTAGCTATTTTATATATTGTAAATAGTAGTAATGATATTGAAAAGGTGAGTAAACTTAATAATATATCTTTATTTGTAAGTAGTAATTATCTTACTACTAGTAATATTAATGATTTAAAAGATAAAGAAATATATACTTATGGTAAAAATGGTATATATACTAGTGAGATTCTTACTAGTGATAGTGCTATTATTAATAGAATTTCTAATAATAGATCGGTGTATTGTTTAACTAAAGAGGAAGATAATGAAGTCTTGAATGTTTGTAATAGTAGTGATATGTTTGTTATAATACCTAGTATTATAGGAGATTATTTAGAAGTTAAAAATGATTTATCATCTGGGAGTATTATACTTTTAAATAATTTAAATAATTTTGATTTAATAGTTAGATATATTAATAGTAAAGGATATAATATAGTAAGTTTAAGTACTCTTCTCGAAGAATAGAGTGATACACTTTTAACTGTTTCGCATATATTAGAGTAGGTGATTGATGTGACAAATGTGGATAATTTTAAATCTTTTGTTAAAAAGAATCCCAATCTTATAACTTTTGTTCGTAGTGGTGATATGACATGGCAAAAGTTTTATGAATTATATGATTTATATGGTGAAGATAATGAAGTATGGAATAATTATTTAAAAAAAGAAGTAAAAGAAGTAAATAGTAATAATAGTACTAAAAGTAGTAATTCACTTTCTTTTTCAAATATTATGGAAATGGCTAAGAATATTGATACTGATAAACTTCAAGATGGTATATCTTCTATTCAGAAAGCGATTGGTTTATTTAGTGATATGATATCTAAGGATAGTAATTCTTATACTGGAGGTTATGAGCCAAGACCAATATATAGAAAGTTTGATGACTAATGACAACTGATGTACAACTTAAAATAAATGCGGATATGAGGCTTAAGAGATATATAAGAGAAAATCCTATTTGGTATAAAAGACTTAATCGAAATCCTGATCTTTTTAGGAATTTTACTATGGAAATGAAAGATAAATATAAGCTTAAGACAAGTGATAGAATTAATAAAGCTTTAAATAATATAAGTATGCTTCAAACGTTTCTTGATGTGTTAAAATAAAAAAAATACTAAGAATAATTAGTATTTAATTTTTAAATCTCAAATTTTCGTTCGAAATATTGAATAGCATTCCTACTAATATCATATATGACATAAGTGATGAGCCACCATATGATATAAAGGGAAGGGTTATTCCCATAATTGGTAAGAGACCTAGAGTCATACCAATATTATATACTTGTTGAAAGAGAAGTACGGCTATTATACCTCCTATAGTGAGTTTATCATTTATGTTTGAGGACTTTTCGGCAAGTGATATAATGCTCGTGTCAAAGTAAATAATGAGTCCTATTAAAAGTAGAGAACCAATAAGTCCAAAATTAGAAGAGAATACTGCAAAGATAAAGTCTGTTTGCATTTCTGGGAAATATATTGGTGTATTATTAAAACCATGTCCTAGTATTCCACCTGATGATATAGCGGTAAGACTATTAGTGAGCTGAAGGCCACTTGAATTTGACCAATTTAGTATTCTATCCATTCGGTAGAAGAAACTAGTTCCAAATATTTTGATAAATAGGTCTTGATTTAGAAAATAGACAAGAAGAAAAGCTCCTCCTAATGCTCCTATCAACGACAATGTAATAATAAACCATCTTGATCTAAAGCCACCTATGAATAGCATGACAATTGTTATGAAAAAGTATATTAATACAGCACCAGTATCTGGTTCAATAAATGTCAAAATAGAAGGAATTGCTACTACTAATAGTACTTTTAGAAGAAACTTGAATTCATCACTAATTTCATGAATTTCACTTTTTTCATTAAAGTCACCAATCATTCTAGCTAAAGTTATTATTAAGAATATTTTCATAAATTCTGATGGTTGGAAGCTTCCAATGAAAGGTATTACAAACCAGCATTTGGCGTTATTTATCTCTTTACCAAAGAAGAGGACTAGCATTAAGAGAATGACGCCAATGGCATAAAAAATATAGGCGTTGTTATATAAGAATTTATTTCCAACAGTCATCATAGTATAGGCTACAATAAAACCTAGTATATACCAGATAATTTGTTTTATAAATAGGTTTTGAAATTCACTTGATAATAAATTTCTAGTAGCAAAAATGGTAATTGTACTAATTATTCCAAAAAGTATAATTGGTACTAAGATATTTTTTTCAACTTTGAATTTTGATTCTTTTATCATGATATCACTCTTTCATATTTATGATACCACAAAATAAAAAAATAATAAATATATAGATTGTTATTTTCATATGATTTACTAGAGGTGATTATTTTGAAAGATTTGCCAAAAATGTATCATAATAGGATTGAAAAAAATATCGCTAATAATGAGAAAGTTTTTTCAACAATGTATGATAAAGGTGATTTTATAGAAAAGGAAGATAGAAGTATTTTAGGTTCTAAGAAAAGGACTTACACGGTAGAACAGAAAATAGCTAATATTTTTAATTCTCCTAATTATATATATAAAATTGATGTTATAATTGTAACTGATAGTGGTACATTTAATAAAAGAATAGTTGGAAAGACAAAAACTAATCTTATTACAATGGATAGTGAATATATTCCAATAAATACTATTAGAGATATTTATATAGCAAAGTAAAAATAGGAAAACCCTATTTTTTACTTTTTAGGGGTAATTTTGTTGATTTTAAAATAAATTAATGTTATTATAAATTTGTCATCAGTGGAGTTTTTTATGAAGAAAGATTATTAGTTATAAAAATTAATTAAAACTAGACAAGAGGAAATAATTGAATATTTTATAAGTGAAATAGATACGATTTCTGAAGATAGACTTCATATTACTTTTTCTTTAAATGAGATTGGTCTTTTAGAATTTTTATTATTTGATGATAATAAAAATATAAGAAGAAAAGTGCATAAAATATTAAGAAAAATTGGTTTGAGTTTTGTATCTTTTGATGGTGTGCATGCTTGCAATGTCGATTTCTTAGGGACTAATGCTAATATTAATACTAAGAGAGTATGGGGAAAAGATATGCATGGAGGAAAATATTTACTTGACTTTAGTGGTAAATCATTGATGGTGTTTGCTTTGATGAAGTGGATATTACTATGGTAATTATAAACTATATTAAAGATACCTAAAAAATTTTAAAAAGAATGTTTAAGAGAAAGTAAAAATATATATTTTATTGATAAAGAGGAAAATTTGTATGAAAAAGTATTATAATTTATATGGTTTAAGTAAATTTGAGCAAAAAGAAGTAATTAGATATTTTATAAATGAAATAAATAAAGTTCCTAAAAATAAGCTTCCTATTATTTTTCCTATGGAAGAAATTGATCTTTTAAAATTTTTATTATTTGATAGTGAAAAAAATATAAGGGAAGAAATACAACTAGTATTAAATAAAATTGATTTGAGTTTTGTATCTTTTGATGACGTACGTGTTTGTAATGTCGATTTTTCAGGAACTAATGCTAATATAGACCCTCAAAGGGTATGGGATAAAAATATGGGTTATGGTAAATATCCACTTGATTTCAGTGGTAAGTCTTTTGATAATGTTAAGGTTTGTGAATCAGATTTTACAGGTTCTAGAAATATTACTATGGATCCTCAAAAAATATTATTTAATGATATGCATGGAGGTAAATATCCATTAGATTTTAAGAGTAAATACTTTGATAATGTCATAATCTATGAGGTGGATTTTACTGGAGCTATAAATGTAAATATAAATCCTCAAAAGGTATATGGCAAAGATATGCATGGAGGTAAATATCCACTTGATTTTAGTGGTAAGTCTTTTAACGGTGTTAAGGTTTATGGGTCAAATTTTATAGGTTCAAAAAATATTATTATAGATCCTCAGAAAATATGGGAAAAAGATATGAGTCATGGTAAATATCCACTTGATTTTAGTAGTAGAAATTTTAATAAGGTAAAAGTTTATGGAGCGGATTTTACTGGAGCTAAGAATGTTATTATGGATCCTCAGAAAGTATGGGAGAAAGATATGAGTTATGGTAAATATCCGATTGATTTTAGTGGTAGAACTTTTAATAAAGTAAAAGTTAATGGAGCAGATTTTACAGGTTCAAAAAGTATTATTATGGATCCTCAGAAAGTATGGGAGAAAGATATGAGTTATGGTAAATATCCACTTGACTTTAGGGGTAAATCTTTTGATGGTGTAAATATTCATAGAGCGTATATTCCTATATTAAGTGTAGACGATATTGCTACTATAGAGGTAAAAAAAGTCTTAAAAAAAATATTTAATGGAGTGTAAATAATATATGGTAGTATAGATGTAAATAGTTTTTATAATATTAATATGTAAAATAAAAATAGGTACGCGACCTATTTTTTTTACATGCAATCTACAAAAGTGTCATCTAAGCATCTTAGTATGCAACAGCAACCTAAGTTAATTGTAAAGAAAGAATTAGTTGCTTCAAATGGAAATGTACTTGTTGTATCGGTATTTGGTGCTAGTACTCTAAAAGTAGCGCAGCATCCGTCTAATTTTTCTAGTCTAAAGACAGTTGAAGTTTCTGTTTCAGTAGGAGACTTGCTTATTGGCATTGCAAGTGGCGTGTTTCCACTTCCGCATGTATATAGTACTATTGGTCTAGTATTGAAAAATAAACAACTGTTCTGACCTAAGAAACCTTTATCACAAGTTTCTAAGCAGCAGTCACCTTGACAGACGCTTTGCTGAAGTAATAAGATAACCTTTAGTATATCGGCAATGCAATTCTCACAAGAATTGTTTTCATTGTTACACATATAATCCACCCCTTTTTTTTATTCAATATAGCTTATGATAAATAGGAAGAAAAATACACAACTAATACCTAAAAAAGTGGATAATTTTACCTTTACTTTGGTCTCTTAATAGTATATTTATAATTAACATTCATATATTTTATTATGAAACTTACTAGAATGATTGATAGTTATATTAACGAAAGAGAATTTAGTATGATTTATAAAAATAATAAATTAGATGTTATAAATTATACTGAAATGTTAGATTTTTCAGATGTAAAAATATCTGTTAAATATAAAGATAAAGTTTATCATATTGAAGGAAATAATTTAGTAATCTCTAGAATGATTGATAATGAAGTTTTAATTTCAGGAGATATCAAAACTATTACCTTTTTATAAGAAATGGATGATACTATGAAAAATAAAATTTTTTGGTTCTTTTCAAGTAGCATTATGATATCTGTAACTGGTAAGAATGTAAATAATTTTGTTAAAAGATTAATAAAAAATAAAATAAATATCATAAAGTTAATACCTAAGTCATATAAAGAGGTATATTTAGTAATAGACTATAATGATTTAGAAAAAATAGAAGCTTATAAGACTATATATGATATTAAAATAGTAAAGTATTATGGTAAGCTTAGATTTCTTAAATTTATAAAGAAAAATATATTTATTATTTCTTTTTTAGTAATAGGAATTTCTATTATGTATGTGTTATCAAATATAATATTTGATATTGAAGTAATTCATTCAAATAGTAAGATAGTGAATTTAATTTATAGTGAATTAGATCGCCATGGAATAAAAAAATATGCTTTTGTTAAAAGCTATAATGAAATTGAAAAAATAAAAGAGGAGATATTAAATGATAATAAGGATTCTTTAGAGTGGATTGAAATAATAAGAGAGGGTACTAAATATACGGTAAGAGTAGAAGAGAGAATTATAAATGGGAGGGATGAAGATGGAAAACAGTATAATGTCGTGGCTAAGAAAAATGCCGTTATTAAAAAAATTGTTGCCGAATCGGGAGAAAAAGTAAAAAATATAAATACTTATGTAGAAAAGGGAGAAGTTGTTATTTCTTCAGATATTACACTTCCTAGTGGAGAAAAGGTATCAAAAGGAGCAAGAGGAGAAGTAATAGGAGAGGTTTGGTATAAAATAGATATAGAGTATCCATATGTATATAAAGAAATTAAGTATACTGGGAAAAAGAAGAAAGTAATGGTATTTAATTTTATAAATAAGCGTATATCTCTTTTTGATTTTAATAAATATAAGAGTTTTAATAAAAATATAAAAACTATCTTTGTGAATAATTTTATACCTATCTCTTTAGTATATGAATATCAATATGAAACTGATATAATTGATGAAATATATACTTATGAAGAGGCTAAAGAAAAAGCTATTTTGGAAGCAAAAAAAAAGTTACTCGAAAAAAATGATAGTATTAAAGAAATAACAGATGTTAAAGTATTAAAAGAAGAAGATTTATCTTCTAAAATATATTTGTCACTTTTTATTGTAAGCAATGAGGATATTACAGAATATAGTGATATTATAGCAGATGAATATAATAATATAGAAGAACTTTCATGAGTTCTTTTTTCTATTGAAAACTTATGGAAAATGATATATAATATAACCGAAGAGGAATATTAGGAGGACAGTTATGTTAATAACATCTGTTAATAATACACATATTAAAGAGATAAATAAATTGAAAGAAAAAAAATATCGAGATAGTACTAATACTTTTATTATTGAAGGAGAACATTTAGTAATAGAAGCTTATAGGGCTGGTTTGATTAAAGAATTAATTATATTAGAAAATGAAAAGTTTACATTAGATGTACCTACTATATACGTATCTAAAGAGGTAATGAAAAAGCTTTCTAGTATGGAAAGTGCACCAAAGATTATGGCTATTGTATATAAGAAAAAAGAAGAAGAGGTAGGAAATAGAGTTCTTGTTCTCGAAGATATTCAAGATCCTGGCAATTTAGGTACTATTATTAGGTCTTCTCTTGCTTTTGGGGTAGATACTTTAGTGCTTAGTCCTAAGACAGTTGATTTATATAATCCTAAGGTTATTAGAGCCACTAAAGGTATGCTTTTCCATCTTAATATTATTGTAAGAGAAATAGTACCTTTTATAAGTAGTTTAAAGAAAGATAATTATAAAATATATGGAACTAAAGTAGAAAAAGGAGAAAATATTAGAAAGTTGAATATTTCTTCTAAGTTTGCTCTTGTTATGGGAAATGAAGGACAAGGAATGAGTAATGAAGTAAGCTCTCTTTGTGATAATTATTTATATATTAAAATGGATAATAGGGTAGAAAGTTTGAATGTGGCAGTAGCTTCATCAATACTTTTATATGAGGTGTTTAATAAAAATGAATTTAATAAGGATAGGTAAAATAGTAAATACACATGGAATAAAGGGAGAACTTAGATTACTTTCTGATTTTCCTTATAAAGATAGGGTATTTGTAAAAGGCATGACTATTTATATTGATAAAGTTAATAAAGAAGTTATAAATACTTATAGAAGACATAAGAATTTTGATATGATAACACTTAATGACTATAGTAATATAAATGAGGTTTTAAAGTATAAAGGTAAAATTGTATATGTTAATGAAGAAGATATTATATTGGAAAAAGATAAGTATTTGGATGAAGAGTTAATTGGCCTCAATGTTATTTATGAAAATAAAGATATGGGAACAATAAAAAATATCCAAAGGTATAATAAAATGGCTTTATTTGAAATAAAAGGAAATAATAAAAATTATTTAATTCCTTATAATGATAATTTAATTGATAGGATAGAAATAAGCACTAAAAAAATATATATTAAAGATATAAAAGGATTATTTGATATATAAGATTTAAGGTGGTATAGTTTACATTTTCTATTTATTATATTATAATTATTTAAAAGAAATTTTATCTTAAGTGGGAGGAGTTATTATGAAAATTGACGTACTTACTCTATTTCCTAATATGTATGATAACTTTTTGACTGAATCAATAATAAAAAGGGCTATTAATGATAAGAAAGTAGAAGTAAATATTCATAATATTAGGGATTATACGGTTTACAATAATAAGCAGGTTGACGACTATCCATATGGTGGAGGTAGTGGAATGGTGCTTATGTGTGATCCTATTTTTAGGGCTATTGATACTTTAAAAGAAGATGATACTTTTGTGATAATGATGACTCCATCTGGAAAAGTTTTTAAAGAAAGCCTAGCTTATGATTTATCAAAGAAGAAACATCTAATTATTCTATGCGGACATTATGAAGGGTTTGATGAGCGAATTAAAAGTATTGTCGATTTGGAACTATCAATTGGCGATTATGTCTTAACGGGTGGTGAGCTTCCTTCAATGGTAGTTATGGATTCGGTAATTAGACTGATTGATGGTGTTATAAATACTGACTCACTTACAACAGAGAGTTTTAATGATAGTCTTTTAGATTATCCTAATTATACAAAACCGGCTGAATATAGGGGAATGAAAGTTCCGGATGTCTTATTAAGTGGACATCATCAAAATATTGATAAGTATAGATATGAAGAGAGAGTTAAGCTTACCAAGAGAAATAGACCAGATTTATTAGGGGGAGATTATGAGTAATTATTTTGTCAGTAAAGATAGTAAATCAGGAGAAGTACTATATTTGGAATTTGATAAGAAAAATGGATATAAGGTTAAGCCTAAAGTAAAGAAAAAAGGTGCTATTGAAGTAAATAAAATTGTTTTTGTCTCTCCAATGCTTACAGAAAAATTAATTAAGAAAAAGATTGATCATAAAATATCTAGTCTTTTAGCTGGTCTTAATCAAGAAGATGATGATGGTGGCGATAATGGAATAAAAGTTAGAGATAATTTAATGGAAGCTGAAAGATTAAAATTAAATATTATAAATAATTATGGTAAATATTTAGGAGGTAATTATACTAATTTGACTTTAAAAAAGGTGGAACTTATAATTAATAGTTACCGATCTAAGTTATTTACTTTAAGAGAAAAGAAACAAAATCAAATGTTAATTCAGATGTTTAATAATTTTACTAAAGAAAGTGAAGAAGAACTATCAGATAAAAAAGGAAAGGGAAGATAGTTAGTATTTATTTGTTAGGGGGAAGGTTATGATTTGTTATAATGAAAATGGTAAAAGGGTAGTTTATAATTTAAATGATAAAGATAAAATAGGAAATGACAGTGTTTGTGGTAAGGTTTATTTACTTCCAGATAATGAATGCCTTAAAGTCCTTAATAAAGATATTATTATAAGTGGTGAAGAGGTGTTAAGATTAATTAGGAAATATAATTTGGCTAATTTTTATAATATACATGAACTTTTTTTTAATGAGAGAGGAAATATAAAAGCTTATACTGCTGATTATTATGAGCCATGTGATATGGATATTCTGACTACTTCAACCGATTATACTTTAGATAATTTATTTGGAATTTATAGATCAATTTTGAAATTAACTCAAAATAGTGTTTATGTTAGTGATATGCATGATGAAAATGTGATTATTGGTAAAAAGGAAATGACAGTAATTGATGTTGATTTGTATTCAATAACTACTATATTAGATAAAGATAAATTAAGAAAACATAATATTGGTGCGGTAAGATCACTATTTACTACTATTTATGTTGATATGATAAATAAGTATCATGAAGAAGACAATGAAATGATTAGCAATATTGCTATACAAGAATTGTTTTTGGGAATAAATGGTATTAATGGTATTGAAAATACTGTTAGAAAACTAGAAAGATATAAATATCCTATTGATTATATCACAAAAGCAAATAGTAAAAATAAAGCTTTAAAGAAAAGATATGGTAAATATTAATTTTTTGATTAATAATAGTAAAAAAATAGTTGAAATTTAATATAATGTATGGTAAAATTGTATTCGTTACAGAGTAATCCGCCTATTTTATGTAGTGATTATTTATTGGAAAGGAAGTGTATAATCGATGGATATTATTGACAAGATTACAGAGAGTCAATTAAAGAAAGATTTACCTGAATTTAGAGTTGGTGATACTGTTACTGTTGGTACTATTATTACGGAGACTAAAGGTGGTAAGTCTAAAGAGAGAATCCAAGACTTTAAAGGAACTGTAATTGCAAGAAAAGGTAAAGGTGTATCTGAAACTTTTACTGTAAGAGGAGTATATTCTGGTGTCGGAGTTGAAAAGACATTCCACATTCACTCTAATAAGGTTGCATATATTAAGATAGTTAAACCTGGTAAAGTTAGAAGAGCTAAATTATATTTCTTAAGAGACAGATTAAGCCAATATAAGATTAAAGAAAGAAGATAATAGATTAGCTATTATCTTTTATTTTATTTAGAAAGGAGCTAAAAAATGAAAAAGTTTATTAAAGAGTTATTTCCATATGTTGTTATTGTGGTAGTTGTTATCTTAATTAGATCTTTTATTATTACTCCAGTTATTGTCGATGGGGATTCGATGAAACCTAATTTGGAAGATGGAGATTTTCTTTTAGTGAGAAAAATTGGTTATAATGCTTCATCAATTGAAAGATTTGATATTGTTGTTTTAAAGGAAAAAGAAGATAACAAAGAAGAAGAAATTATTAAGAGAATTATAGGTCTTCCTGGAGAACATATATCATATAAAAATAACAAATTATATGTAAATGATGAAGTGGTAGAAGAAAACTTTAAATTTAGGGATACAAAGGATTTTAATTTGGAAGAAGTGTGTAGTTGCACTACAATACCTGATGGTAAGTATTTAGTACTTGGAGACAATAGACCAATATCTAAAGATAGTAGGTATATAGGATTAATTGATGAAGAAGATATAGTAGGCAAGGCTACAGTTCGTATTTGGCCTTTATCTTCGTTTGGCAGTGTTTATAAATAGTTTTAAATTATTTTTTGAAGGCAAGAGAAGAGGTATGTAATTATGAAACATGAAATGAAGTTAAATAATGGTCCATTTGATAGTATAAAGAATGGTACAAAGACAATAGAAATGAGATTAAATGATGAGAAAAGGCAGAAATTAAAAGTCGGTGATTTAATTGAATTTACTAATAGAGCGACTAATGAAAAAATATCAGTTAGAATTAAAAATTTATTTAAATATGATAACTTCGAAGAATTGTATAAACATTTTGATAAAAGAAAATTAGGATACGATGATAATGATACTATAGACTATAAGGATATGGAAAAATATTATTCTAAAGAAGAGCAGAATAAATATGGCGTTGTTGGTATAGAAATAAGGAAAATATAAGATATAATTAAGTTTTAACTGAATTTGAAAAATGCATATTTTGATTTGCTATTGAAGGGATAAAAATTGAAATGATATATAAAATAGGAATGTTATGCAAACATTTTAAAGGAGAAAATTTATTAGAAAAAAGCATTTATAGAATAGAAAAATTAGGGATTGAAGGAAAAGACATCGATGAAACTTTAATAACATTACAGGAGATGGTGAATTAGCATTTGCTAAAAATTTAGTTGTTTATAGCAATATATTTCAAGGAAATAAATTATTTGCAAGAGAATATGATGATATTTCTAGTAAACTTTCTTTAGAAAAAAAGAAAATTTATAATCAAGAAATTAAAGTGCAACCTTTAATTCAGACAGAAATTAATATGATTAATGATTCGAATTTTATAACAGAAAAGAAAAAGTTGACTCTATTAAAATTTAAAAAGTAAAAAAGTTAATCAGCACATTATAGATAAAGAAATTAAGTTAATTTTCTTTTTGCATTTTTATCAGTATAAATGATAATTTTTTATAAAAATAGTGTTGGCGATATTATAGTAGATGCTATATATAAAGATGAAATACTATTTCTTTCACAAAAAGAAATGTCAAAAGTTTTTGAGTGTTCAACAGATAATATAAGCTTACATTTAAAAAATATATTTAAAGAAAATGAATTAGATAAAAATTCAGTTGTTTCCAAAATGGAAATAACTGCGGAAGATGGCCAAAATTATAATATTGAAGTTTATACTTTAGATGCTATAATTGCAGTAGGTTATAGAGTAAATTCAAAAAAGGCAACAGAGTTTAGAATATGGGCTACTAAAATATTATATAGAAATAGTAAAGTAGATAATAAAGAATGTCAAAAAATTTAATAATACAAGGAGGTAAACATAAAAAAAATGAAATAACAATTAGGTCTAGCGCTGCCGAATACTTAACATTTATTGCTGCAACTGGTGATGATAAAGAATCAATTGAAGTAAGATACGAAGATGAAAATATTTGGCTTACTCAAAAAATGCTTTCTACATTATATAATGTAGAAATTAATACAATAAATTACCATATAAAAAAAATATACAATGATAGTGAATTAACTGAAGATTCAACTATTCGAAAATTTCGAATAGTTCAAAAAGAAGGGAATAGAGAAGTAGCAAGAGATGTCGTTCATTATAATTTGCAAATGATTATTGCCTTAGGATTTAAAGTTGATAACGAAAGAGCAATTCAATTTAGAAAATGGGCAAATGAGATTGTTAAAGAATATAGTATTAAAGGCTTTGCAATGGATGATGAAAGACTTAAAAATAGTGGCTCAATTTTAACTGAAAAGTATTTTGATGAATTACTTTAAAGAATTAGGGAGATTAGATTATCTGAAAGAAGATTTTATCAAAAGGTAACAGATATCTATGCTACAAGTATTGATTATGATAGAAATTCAAAAACAACATTAGAATTCTTTAAAAAAGTTCAAAACAAAATGCACTATGCTGTAACTGGTAATACAGCTGCTGAAATTATATACAATAGAGCTGACTCCAATAAAGAACATATGGGTCTCACTAATTGGTCTGATGCTCCAAACGGTAAAATAATAAAAAGTGATGTTGTAATTGCTAAAAATTATTTAAGTGAAGAAGAATTATATTCGTTAAGAAGAATTGTTTCTGCCTATCTTGATTTAGCAGAAAGTAGGGCAATAAGACATATACCAATGACAATGGAAGATTGGTCAAATAGATTAGATGAATTTTTAAAACTTACTGATAGAGAAATGTTACAAGATGCTGAAAAATATCTCATAAGATTGTTTGTGATAAAGCAGAATCTGAATTTGAAAAATATAGAATAATACAAGATCAAATATATCTTAGTGATTTTGATAAATATATAGATGAACTTGAAAAACTTGATGTAAGTGATAAAATTGAATAATTTTTAATACCGTCGAATTCGACGGATTAAAAGGTTATTAGGAGATAGTAAAGAATATGAAGAACAAGTATAACATAAAAGAATTAGAAGAAAAAATTAATAGATGCAATAATATGAAACTTGAAGATATAAATCCTGATGAAGTAGATGAAATAAGTTCTATAAAAATAGACATACGAAAATCAAGTAATGAAATAATTTTAGATTTTTTAACACAAGTAAAAAATCCTTATGCATTTAAAGTAAATGAAAAACTAGTTAGAATGAGTTTTTCAGAAAATGGACCTACAGCAGATGATTGTCTTACAAGGGTGTTAAAGAATTTATATATATAATTTTATAAAAATATGTTATAATAATTAACAAATTTCTAGGAGGTTTGTATGAATAAAAATAATGATTTTGAAAAACTTGAGACTAAAGTATTATTTTATAGAGAAGGTAAAAATTATTATTTTAAGTTTAATAATAAAATATATGAATGCAACAGTATAAACATTAATAAACTAAAAAAACAATTATTATTACCATATAAAATAAGTTTTTACGGCATGTCTAGAGCACAATTTGGAAGAGTATTATCAAGTTTACTCGATAATAATACACATGTCAAATTTCAAAGCGAAAAAAATGAAAAGGATAATATTCTAAGATTTGATGCTTTATTTTTTGAAAAAAAGAAAATAATTGAAGTATATAAAATAACAAATTCTAGTTGTTTATGCGGAAGAAGTAAAAATTGTAACCCTTATATATTAACTAGTATGTCTAATAAGGTTGTTTTATTAGAAGTTCCAAAAGATTATATTAAAACTAATGAAATCGAATACTATTTTTTAGCATCTGATTTGACTGTAAGTGAAAAAGAATTTTTTGATTCATGTTATACACAAATAAATTGTGATTTTGTGTATAATTTAAATAATGATATAGAAATAGAAAAGCAAAAAAAGTTGCGTAGAAAAAAATAAACATTGAAGAATTAAAAAGGAAGTGATTTTAAATGTCAGAAAACAATAATGCTTTGAGCAAGACTCACATTAACTGGTAAATGGAGACGTAAGGAAAACACCATTCAATCCCTTGAAAATAAAGGAAAAATTATTAAATTCTTTTTACATATTTACTATATTTTTCATGAAAAAACTATAAAAATATGGGGTAGTGGGGACATAAAGAAAACTTTAATATAATTAATAGAAATGGAGGTAACAATGAAGAAAATTGAAAATAAATATTCTAAAAACACTTTTGAAAATATAAGGCATATTGATGATTATGGAAATGAATATTGGTATGCACGTGAATTACAAAAAGTATTGGAATACAAGGATTGGAGAAATTTTCAAAAGGTAATAGATAAAGCAGTTTTATCAGCAAACAACAGCATTTCAAATGAAGAAGATTGGGTTGTTGAGGTCAACAAGCCAATAAAAACTGGAAAAGGAAAAGAAGAATTTATTAAAGATTATAAACTATCAAGATACATATGCTATTTGATAGTACAAAATGCTGATCCAAGTAAAGAAGTTGTTGCCTTAGGACAAACATATTTTGCTATTCAAACAAGAAAACAAGAAATAACTGAACAAGAATATGATTCGTTATCAGATGATGAAAAAAGATTTTATCAAAGAAAATTAACAAAGCAAGGTAACTATACACTTCAAAGAGTTGCTTCAGCTGCTGGTGTTAAAAACATGGCTGAATTTCATAATTCAGGATATAAAGGATTATATAACGGAGAAACTGCTGATGATATTTTTAAAAGAAAAAAATTACGCTATAGAGAAGATATTTTAGATAATATGAATGAAGATGAGTTAGTTGCTAATTTATTTAGGATAAATCAAACTAAACAAAAACTTTTAAAAGATAATGTACAAGGTGAAAAAGAAGCAAAAGACGTACATTATGAGGTTGGTAAAAAAGTTAGAAAAGCAATTGCTGATATTGGTGGAATGATGCCTGAAGAGATGCCAACACCTAAAAAGAGTTTAAAGGAACTTGAAAGAGAGAAGAAACAATTAGAAACTAAAGAACAAAAGAAACTTGAAGGTATAAAATAATGGTGAAAGAGGTGATTAGTAATGCAAAAATATAAAGTTGCAGGATATATTAGATTATCTAAAGAAGATAAAATAAAAGATGAATCAAATAGTGTTACTAATCAAAAAGCAATAATAGAATCTTATATTAAGAAGAATGAAGATTTGGAACTTATTGATTTTTATATAGATGATGGATATTCAGGTACAACATTTGATAGACCAGAATATAAAAGAATGTTTAAAGATATAATAGATGGACATGTAAATACAGTAATAGTGAAAGACTTATCAAGATTTGGAAGGAATCATATAGAATCAGATAATTATTTAGAAAACATTCTTCCAGGTTATAATGTTAGATTTATTTCAATAATTGATGAAATAGATAGTTCAAAAAATCCTAAGTCTGTAAGTAGTATAGCAGTTCCATTAAAAAACTTAATGAATGATCAATATGCTAGAGACATTTCTGAAAAAGTTAGGTCGACTTTGAAAATCAAACAATTAAATGGAGAGTTTATTGGAGTAACTGCACCTTATGGATATTTGAAAGATCCAAAAGATAAACATAAATTTATTATAGATAAAGAAGCATCTTATATCATAAAGAAAATATTCAATATGATACTTTTAGGTAAGAGTAGAAAAGAAATTGCAGAGCATTTAAATAATAAAAATGTTTTAACTCCAAGTTTATATAAAATAAGTAAGGAAAATCCAAATAATGAAGAATTAATACATTCTAAAAAATGGAATGCTGAAATAGTAAATAGAATATTAAAAAATGAAACATATACAGGAACATTGATTCAAAATGTTAAAACAAAACCGAATTATAGAACTGATAAATTAATTGATGTAAATAAAGATGAATGGATAATAACGGAAAATCATCATGAACCAATAATAAGTAAAGATAAATTTGATGAAGCACAAAATATTTTGGATAAGCAAAAAGGTTCTAGAAATAGCGAAGATATTTTATTATCTTATTTACAGTGCGCTGATTGTGGAAGTTTATTATATTTGAAGAAAGGTAAAAACAAAAAGTACTATTATTGCAAGAATTATATAAAAAATACAGAGTGTACAAGCCATTCTGTAGAACAAGAAAAACTATATGATGAAGTGATACAAATAATCAATGATAATAAAGGCTTAAATATAACTAATAAAGAATTAAATTATAGTTTATTATATGGACTTATTGATGTTATATATATCAATGAAGATAAAAGTGTTAAAATAATATTTAAGTAAGATTTATTAAGAAGGGAATCGTGATATAATGGTAATTAATTATTCGGATCAAGAAGTTATAAAAAATAAAAAATCTATATTTATAGCTGGACCAACTCCAAGAGATGGGAATGTAAAATCTTGGAGAACTACTGCTTGCGAAAAATTAAATCAATTAGGATTTGATGGAGTAGTATATGTTCCAGAATATTCAACATGGAAACCTAAGACGGATTATATTGATCAAGCAATGTGGGAAAGAGAAGCATTAACGGAAGCTACAGTTATTTTGTTTTGGATTCCTAGAAGTTTACCTGATATGCCTGCTTTTAATACAAATGTAGAATTTGGATATTGGTTACATTCAGGTAAAGTAATATATGGTCGACCAGATGTTGCTACAAAAATAAAGTATCTTGATTGGTTATATAAAGAAGACTATAATAAAACTCCAATAAATGATTTAGATGAATTATTAAAAGAATCAATAATATTAGCAAATAATTTATATGATGAAAAGAATTCTGAAATATTACCATTAAATAAAAGAAAGATTTTAGAGAGGAAGTGATTTATATGTCAAAAGAACAAGAAGAAAAGGTGTTTCACAAAACTTCGATTAACTGGTATCCAGGTCATATGGCCAAAACTAAAAGAGAAATAAAAGAAAAAATAGATTTAATTGATATTGTTTTTGAAGTTATTGATGCTAGAATACCGTATTCTTCAAAAAATAATGATATTGATAAATTAATTAAAAATAAGCCTAGAGTTCTTATTATGACAAAGACGGATTTATGTGATTTAGAAAAGACTAATAAATGGAAAAAATATTATGAAGACAAAGGGTATATTGTTATTTTAATGGATTTAATTAAAAATAAAAATGTAAATATTATATATGATAAGATTAATCCTATTATTAATGATATTAACGAAAAGCGAAAGAAAAAGGGATTATTACCTAGGAGAACTAGGGTTTTAGTACTCGGTGTTCCTAATGTTGGTAAGTCTACTTTGATAAATAGATTAGTTGGAAAAAAAGCTGTTAATGTGGGAAATAAACCTGGTGTGACTAAGAAATTAGAGTGGATTAGAATTAATGATAAATTGGAACTACTTGATACTCCAGGTATTTTATGGCCTAGATTAGATAATGAAACAGTAGCTTATAATTTAGCTAGTATGACGGCGATTAAAGAAGAAGTTCTTAATATTGAAGATACCGCTATATATATTTTAAAGAAGATGCTTTCTTCTTATAATAAAAATATTAGAGATAGATATGGAATTACTCTAGAAGATGATATTGTTATGGTACTTGATCAAATTGGAAAGAAAATTGGGGCTGTTAAAAATAATGAAACTGATTATGATAGAGTTTATTTAAAAATAATTAAAGATTTACAAGATGGTTATTTAGGTAGAGTAACTTTTGATGAAATAGAAAAATAAAAAAGAGCTTGATGCTCTTTTTAAATTAAATTTCCTAAAATACCAAATGATAAGATACTCATAATAATACTAGCTAATATTACTCCTAGTAAGATATATATAAAAGATTTTTTTCTATCTAAATGAAGTAAAACAGCTAGCGCAGAACCAGTCCAAGCTCCTGTTCCAGGTAGGGGAATCCCTACAAAGAGAAGTAAGCCAAAGTAACCATATTTATCAATTTGTTTCTTTTTTGATAGAATTTTATTTTCTAGTTTGATAACAAGTTTCTTTGTTTTATTAAATTTTTTTAACCAATTAAATATTTTTTCAAGAAATAGTAATACTAATGGTATTGGAAGAACATTACCAATAATACTTATTACGTATGATGGGATAAAGTCCATTTTTAAGAGGGCAGCGGCTATTAAGCCTCCTCTTAGTTCGAGAATTGGCATCATTGAGATAATAAAAACAATTATTTCTTTACCTAATCCTCCTAATAATTTTACTAATGATTCAACTAAATTTTCCATGTTTATCCTCCACTTTTAAAATTATATCATGGATAGGTTTGGTTGTAAATTATTTTGTGTAATTTATTAAAATAAACTATTTATATTGACTATTTATTAATTGCTTTTTAAATATTATTGATGTATAATTTTGATAGTGAGGGATAATTATGGGAAAAAGACTTAAAAAGTTATTACCAAATATTATTACAATATCTAGGATTATTGCATTAGTGTTAGGATTTATATTTTTTATAAAAGAAAAATTTATATTTTCATTAATAGCGTATTTTTATGGGGCAGTATCTGATGCTTTTGATGGCTATTTTGCTAGAAAGTTTAATGCTTATACAAAATTTGGTGGGTTTTTGGATGCAATTAGCGATAAAATTTATTTTTTGTCAATAGCTATTTTGGCAATTATATATGGGAATTATTTTGTAATTATTTCTATTGTTTTAGAAATAGTAATAGCACTTATAAATTATTTTAGTATAAGGAAAAATAAAAAAGTATTTACTGAAAGAGTTGGAAAGATAAAGACTTCTATTGCTTTTCCAATGTTGATAGTGGCCCTTTTATGTGTTAAGATTAAACCTTTTTATTATTTGTTTATACCACTTTTTATTTTAAGTATTTATTTTGAAATTCAATGTATAGTAACTTATATTAATCAGTATAATGGTAAAAATAACGAGGAGGTAGTAAGTTTAAAAGGAATGAATTTTAGTGAAAGGATGCGTCTTCTTTTAAAAGAATTTTGGGGTTATATAGTTCATCCAATATTAAAAATTAAAAAATAGGAGGAAAAAAGATGATTGATATTAATATTATTAGAACTAATAAAGAATTAGTAAAAGAAAACATTAGAAAAAAGTTTCAAGATGAAAAATTGCCTTTAGTAGATGAAATTGTTATTTTAGATGAAAGGGTTAGAAAATTAAAGATAGAGGGGGATAATTTAAGACAAGAAAGAAATAGTAAGAGTAATTTTATTGGATCTTTAATGCGTGAAGGTAAAAAAGAAGAAGCTAATTTGATTAAAGAAGAAGTTGTTTCTATTAATAATAAATTAGATATTATAGAAAAAGAAGAAGAAGAATTGTCTAGTACTTTAAAAGAGAAGATGATGAAGATACCAAATATTATTGATGCTTCTGTTCCAATAGGAAAAGATGATAGTGAGAATGTAGAGATTGAGAGATATGGTGAACCTATAGTACCAGAGTATGAGATTCCATATCATGCTGATATTATGGAAAAGTTTAACGGACTTGATAAAGAGGCTTCGGGAAGAACTAGTGGTAATGGCTTCTACTACTTAATGGGAGATATGGCTAGATTATCTAGTGCTATGCTTGCTTATGCAAGAGACTATATGATTGATAAAGGCTTTATTTACTGTATTCCGCCTTTTATGATAAGGGGGGATGTAGTAAATGGAGTTATGTCTTTTGCAGAAATGGATGCTATGATGTATAAAATTGAAGGAGAAGATTTATATCTTATTGGAACTAGTGAACACTCAATGATTGGTAAATTTAAAGGTGAGTTATTAAAAGAAGAAAATCTTCCTATTACAATGACGTCTTATTCTCCTTGTTTTAGAAAAGAAGTTGGAGCCCATGGTATTGAAGAGAGGGGAATATATAGAGTTCATCAGTTTGAAAAGCAAGAGATGATTGTTATATGTAAGCCTGAAGAGTCAATGGAGTGGTATGATAAGATGGCTTCTTATACAATAGAGATATTTAGAAATATGAATATTCCAGTTCGTAAAATTGAGTGTTGTTCTGGTGATCTTGCTGATCTTAAAGTAAAATCATGTGATGTCGAAGCTTGGAGTCCAAGACAGAAAAAGTATTTTGAAGTTGGATCTTGCTCTACTTTAGGAGATGCTCAAGCTAGAAGACTTGGTATTAGGGTTAAAGGTGAAAAGGGAAATTATTATCCACATACTTTAAATAATACGGTTTTAGCTAGTACGAGAGCTCTTATTGCTCTTCTTGAAAATAATTATAATGAAGATGGTAGTATAACTATTCCAGAAATATTAAGACCATATATGGGAGGTAAAAAAGTTATTAAATAGTACACAAATATTAGTGTGTACTTTTTCTTTGTTAAACTTTAGTAAATATCTTGAAAAAAAAATTATTTTATAGTATATTTATGTTACAGAGTAAGGAAGGTTAGCTATGGAAGAAAAAATTAAAAAGATAGTTAATAGTAGAGTGTTTGTGATTGTTATGGTTATTTTACTTATAACACTTGTTATTACTGCTGGTACTTATGCTTGGTTTACTTGGAGTAGTACTAATAATACTAGTCTTACGATGACAATTGGAGACATTGCTGAAGTTACTTTTGATAATGGCCCTGATATTAATGTTACTGATTTGGCTCCAGTATACAATTATAATGATGGTGAGCAAACTAATTTTATTATTACAACTGAAGATGAAGCTGGGACAACGCTATATCAGACAATACTTTTAAATATTGAGAGTATACCTACTGCTCTTAGAACAGAGTCTTTTAGGTATGTTATGTATAAAGATGATATTTCTTCATCATCGGGAGAGGTACTAATTACTTCAGGAAGTTTTGAAGGAAGGCAAGATGGAGATTCTATTATACTATATAGTGGTGCTTTACCTTCTGGTAGTACGCGATATACCTTTTATATATATATTGATGGTAATTATGAAAATGATCCTAGTATGATGAATCAATCTTTTATAGGAAATATAGAAGTTAAAGTAAGTAGAAAACAATTACTCAGTACAACTATTTCTAATTTATATGCTAATACTGAAAAGACAGTTGTTACTAATAATAATATTGAATATAATTATGCTACTTCAGTTGGTCTTATGAATGATAGACTAGGTGGAGTGACTGCTTCTTTAGATGGAGGAAATATTAGATACTATGGAGCAAGTCCTAATAACTATATTTATTTTAATTGTTCTGATTATTCTAATCAATCTGATAGTACTTGTGAATTATGGCGAATAATAGGTGTTTTTGGAGATAAGGTTAAGATAATAAGAAATGATAGCATAGGTCAATATTCATGGGATAATAAAGATCAAACAACTGGTGCAGAAAGCAATTATGGTAAAAATGATTGGACAACAGCAAGATTAATGAAATTATTAAATCCAAGTGACTATTATACTATAGATTTAAATGATAATGGTTTAGGACAAAGTTTATATTATAACTCACAAAGTGGTACTTGCTTTGCTGGTCGAAATAATGCTACTGTGTCATGTGATTTTACTAGTACTGGAATAAAAAATGACACAACAAGAAATATGATAGCAGAAGTTACATGGAATTTAGGAGGCTATTCTACTTCGAAAATATATTCAAATGACATTTATATATATGAAAGAGGAACAAATGTTTTTGAAAGTAGTTCTATTAATTGGAATGGGAAAATAGCTTTAATGTATCCATCTGACTATGGATATGCAACTAATTTTAATTTGTGTTCACAAGTTTTATGGGAATATAATAATGATATGTGTAAGGAAAATGATTGGCTTTTTACATCATTTGCCCAGTATGCTTTATCTCCTTATTCAGAAAAAAGTTATGGTGTGTTCGCTAATAATTATGAAGGTAAAGTTGGAACTAGTCCTGAATCTAACCCGGTAGATATTCGTCCAACTCTTTATCTAAATTCTGATATAGAAATTTTATCAGGTGAAGGGACAGGTAATAGTCCATATAAATTAGTAGGCTAGTAATATAATAAAAAAAGAAAGAAAAGAGGTAAAAAAAGATGAATGAAGAAGAAATGATGCAAAGAAAGAAAATTGAAAAAAGGGAAAAGGTAGATATGGTAATCGCTTATATATTATTAGTGGTTTTACTATTATGTATTTTGGTAGTTATTTATTTGAAATTTATTAGAAAAGAGGAGGATAATCTAGACAGTGAACATACTCCTACTGTTATTACACTTTCTGATATTTCTAATTCTCTTAATAATTCTAATTTGGCAAAAAATTATAGTAATGATGGAGCGTTGTTTAGTGCTAGTACTTCTGATGATTTACTTATGATAAATTATGCTAAAGATACTAATAATATAAATATGAATATACCACTTAATACTAATGAACTTGTCGTTACTCTAAATAGTGATAATAGTCTTATTGGAGAAGATGTATATAAGGAAATTGCTAATGTTATATGTACTTTTTATGGTAATGATGTTAATTTATGCAGAAGTACTATAGATAAAGTAAGTACTAGTAGTCCAATTGATGGTATAAGATTTGTATCTAATGGTGATACTACTACTGTATATATAGATGTTATGAAAAAGATTAAAGTAGATAGTAGTATTATTTATAATGAAGTTACTAAAGTTTCTTTAAATGAATATAATTATGTTTTAAATTTTGATGATATTACTATTAGTGATATATATGTAAGTAGCACAGATACTAATCTTACTTTTATAGGAAAGATTGAAACAACTTTAGTCGAGCCTCAAATGTTGTCGGTAGTAGTTAAATTATATGATAATAGTGGTAATGTGATTGAAGAAAATAAATATGAATATACTAGTGATAATCTGTTAAATAAAGAGGGTAATTTTGATATTTCGTTTATATTAAGTGATAGTTTAACAAAGGAAAATATTAGTAAATATACTATTGAAATTTTAAGATAAGGAGAAATAATGAGCACGCATATTGAGAGTAAAAATGATGATATTGCAAAGACTGTTTTGATGCCGGGAGATCCTAAAAGATGTGAATATATTGCTAAGAAGTACTTATCTAATGCTAAAATAATTAATAATGTTAGAGGAATGACAGCCTATACTGGGTATTATAAAAGTAAAAAAATTACTATTTTTCCCTCTGGAATGGGAATACCTAGTATGGGTATTTATTCATATGAGCTTTTTCATGAATATGGAGTAGATAATATTATTAGAATAGGGACAATGGGAAGTTATACTAATTTAAAGTTAAAAGATATTGTTTTAGTTACTAATTCTTATACTAATTCAAACTATGGAAAAGTACTTTGCAATTATTCTAATAGTTATATTGATTCAAATATAGAGATTAATAATATAATAGAAAAGACAGCGGGGGAATTTAATATAAATTTGATTAAGGGAAATATTTATTCTTCTGATGTTTTTTATGAACAAAATAATAATTATAAAGAAAAAGCTAGTAAATTATCAGTTTTAGGTGTTGAAATGGAGTCTTTTGGTTTATTTGTAACAGCTAAAATGCTTGGTAAGAGAGCTAGTTGTCTTCTTATGGTAAGTGACAGTTTTACTTTTCTAGAAAAGTTAACTAGTGAGGAGCGTGAAAAAGGACTTGATAATATGATTATTTTGGCGTTAGAAACTAGTTTAAAATTGTAGAAAAGGAGCATAATATAAGAGAGGTGACTTTAATGAATTTTGAAACAATTAATATGGGCTCTTATAATTTGCATTTAATAAAGACTAAGAAGTTTAAGACAATTACAATAGATGTAGATTTTTATAGAGAAGTAAAAAAAGAAGAAATAACTAAGAGAAATCTATTAAAGATGATATTATTAGATTCTAGTAGAGATTATAAGACAGAGAGAGAACTTATTACTTATAGTGAGGAACTATATGATATTAAAGTTTCATCTAGTATATCAAGAATTGGGAATTTTAGCAATTTATCTTTTCAAACAAGTTTTTTGAATGAAAAATTTACTGAAGAAGATATGAATAGAGAATCAATTGCTTTTTTTCTTGACCTTATTTTTAATCCTAATATTTGTAATGGGTCTTTTATTAATATAGAAAAAGAAAAAAGTAAATTGAAGCAACAGATACTTAGTATTAAAGATAATAAACCAAAATATGCTGTTTTTAGACTTTTAGAAAAGATGAAAGGAAAACCATATTCTTATAATACTTTTGGAAATATTGAAGAAATAGATGAAATTACTGGAAGAAGTTTATATGATTACTACAAAGAAGTATTAAAAGAAGATCAGATTGATATTTTTGTACTTGGGGATTTTGAAAGTTCAAAAATAAAGGAGATATTTAAGGAATATTTTAAAATTACAACGTTTAAGCGAGAAAATAAAAATATTATTGTATCCGAGTTAGAAGAAAGAAAGAGAATTGTAAGATATAGGGAATACTTGGATGTAAGTCAGGCACAAGTCACTATATTATGTAATTTAAATGGACTATCTGATTATGAGAGAAAATATGTTATTAAGTTATATAATGAAATACTTGGTGGTTCTTCTAATTCAATTTTATTTGAAACAGTAAGAGAGAAAAATTCATATTGTTATTATATTAATTCATCAGTTAAATCTTATGATAATATTTTATTAATTAATTCAGGAGTGGAAAATAAAAATGTAGATAAGTGTATAAAGCTTATTAAAAAGTGTTTAAATGATATAAAAAGTGGTAAAGTAAGTGATGAAGTAATTAATTCTTCAAAGAATACTATTATTTCTTCAATTAAGTCTTCTTTTGATACTTCTATTGGTATTATTAATACTTATTTTTCAAAGGTACTGGTTGGTACTGATGATGAAGAAAAAAGAATAGAAAAGTTTAGTAATATAACTAAAGATGATATTATGAAAGTAGCTAAAAAAGTTAGTATTCATACTATTTTAACTTTAGAAAAGGGGGAAGAATATAATGAAGAAAATAAGGATTAAAGATATTGATGAATTTGTTTATTATGAAAAGATGAAAAATGGGTTAGAAGTATATTTATATACTAAGGATAATGTACACAATAATTATGTTACTTTTACTACTAAATACGGCTCTGTTTATAATGAGTTTGTTCCAATTAATGAAGATAAGATGATAAAAGTTCCTAAAGGAATAGCTCATTTTTTAGAACATAAAGTATTTGTTCAAAAGGAAGATCCACAGCCGATGGAATTCTTTGCTAGATCTGGTACTATTTGTAATGCATATACGACATTTAAAAATACTACTTATTTATTTTATGCTACAGAATCTCTAAAAGAAAATATAAATTATTTACTTGATTATGTGCAAAATATTTACTTGACTCCTGAATCTGTTGAGAGTGAAAAAGGTATTATTACAGAAGAAATTCATATGTATGAAGATAGGCCTAATGATATTTTAATAGAAAAAATAAGACAGAATTGCCTTCATGACAATCCTTTTAAAGATAGTATTATTGGAACTGTAGCTGATATTGAAAATATAACTAAGGAAAATTTGGAAACTTGTTACTATACATTTTATCATCCGTCTAATATGTTTATGGTCATTTGTGGTAATTATGATCCGGAAGAAATTATGGATGTAATAAGAAAAAATCAAGATAAGAAAGAGTTTGACGAAGCTAAAGAAATTAAAGTTAAAGAATTTAAGGAAGAAGATAGTGTGGCTATTAAAAAAGAAGTAATTAATGTTGATACTAGTATTCCAAAGGTTGCTTATACTTTAAAATTACCTATTAAAAATACTAATTTGTCTAGAAGACGACTTCATTTATATATGTATATTCTTTTTACTACTTTATTTGATGAGACATCTTCATTTGATGAAAGATTAAAAGAAGAAAAGATTATTAATAATACGACATTTATAAATCTTCTTAACTGTGATACACATTTATTAATTTCACTTATTAATGAAACTAATAAATATCAAGATTTTTTAGATGAAGTAAAAAAGAAACTTTCAAATATGGAAATAAGTGAAAAGGATTTTAATAGAAAGAAAAAAGTACTCATTAGTAATGAAGTATTTGCTTATGATGATGTTTCTACGGTTGGTGATATTATTGTGGATAATATTATATATAACAATAAACTTGAGGATAATCCTATTGAAATTATTAATAGTTTAAATATGAAAGAATTACTTGAATTGATTAAAAAAATAGATGTAAATAATGCTTCGACGGTTATACTTGAGAGTGACAAATAAGGGCTCAATTAGAGTCTTTTTTATTTGCCTGAAAATAAGATAAAAGTGTAGAAAAAATTAAAGATTTTTCTGCTTTTTATACCTTTGTAGTAATTGGTTTGACAAATGTATATATTTATGCTACTATATAGATTGTCCGCTTGAAAATGAGGTGTAGAAGGTGAAAAAGCATAAAACAGAAATTTTAGCACTTACTCTTTTACTTGGAGTCTTATGCTATGCATTTTACGATTGTAATATTAAGGGGAACGAACAAAATATTGTCTTAAGTAACGAACTTCTTTCCATGAGAAAGATAACTAGTAAGGAAGAAATTACTATGGAGATGCTTTCTATTCCTACTGAAGATTTACTTAAAGAACAAGATATTAATAAAGAAGATACTAAGGGTGAAACTAAAGAAGAAGTATTGACTGATAATAATATTACTGAAGAGGTAATGAACACTATGACGGGGTTAAGTAATGAAGAGACGACGATGCCATATAATGAAATAATTTCTAATCAGGTAGTTAATTATGCTTTGTTGTTTGTAGGAAATCCTTATGTATATGGTGGGAACTCTCTTACTAATGGTACTGATTGTTCAGGATTCACTAGCCTTGTATATGCTAATTATGGGATAAATTTACCAAGAAGTGCTCCAGAGCAGGCTTATGTTGGCACTTCGATTGGTCTTAATAATATAATGCCTGGTGATTTAGTTTTTTCAGGATATGATGGTCAAATAGGTCATGTAGCTATATATATCGGGAATGAAAAATTAGTGCATGCCCTTAATTCATCAGTTGGAATTGTGGTAACAAGCTTATATATAATGCCAATTCTAGATGTTAGAAGAGTGGCTTAATTTGACAATTGTCAATGTCTATGTTATAATAGGCATTGTCTTTTTTGAAAAGGCGGAAAGAAGTGAAAAAAATGAAACCTAGTCGGCTCATAAGAGCTATGATGGCTTCTTTATTAACTTTAGGTATTGGAATAAATATAGTTTATTATAATAGAATATTAAATAGAAATGAAGTAGTGTTGGCTGAGCAGTTATTTGCTCCTGCTAAGTATGATGAAAAGTTAGTAGATGAAAGTTTTGTTAAAGAGGAAGAGTTAAGTACACAAGAAGAAACTAATCAAATAGATACTACTCCTGAAGAAATTGCTGAAGAAAGAGTAATTGTCTATGATGATATGACAATGGAAGAATTAACTGCCAAAATAGATAGATTTTTATCTTCTGATTTGGCTGGTATGGGATATGCGTATGCTAAATATTCTATTGAGCTTGGAGTAGATCCTTATCTTGCAGTTGCTATATCAATGCATGAGACTGGTTGTAGTTGGGACTGTTCTTATTTGGCTAAAGAATGTAATAATATTGGAGGACAAAAAGGTAGTGGTTGTGGTGAATATCAAGCTTTTGATTCACTAGAAAACGGTATTTATGAATTTATTTTGAATATTAAGAATAAATATGTTGATTATGGACTACTTACTGCTGATGAGATGAACTCTAAATATGCTGAAGACCCTACATGGTCATCTAAAGTTAATAAATATATTGAAAAAATTAGAAATGCTTAAGGGGTTCTTTGTCAAATAGTGTTGGTAGACAATAAATTTGATAAATGAATTGATTA
>JBJEEA010000044.1:0-32082 GCA_051872635.1 Bacilli bacterium | reverse complement strand
TTATAAAGTAAAATATTGAAACACAAAGGCCTACAACGATATTTTGAATTATAATTAGATTGTTATTAATATATGGACATCTTTTAGATAGAAAGCCTAATATCCATGTTAATGCCATAGTTAACAATGTTACAATTAATTCTGTATTATTTATTATGAATTCCATTTTTATTCACCTCTATTCATAATCATTTTATTGTATGAAGGAGGTAATTTTGTTGTAATAAAGTTAGTCCAAATGTAAAAAAAAGATTGTATTTTTTTACAATCTCTTTTAAGTTAATTATTCAGCTTTTGATTTTTTTAATTTAGTAAAGTAATATACTGCATATCCAAGAGCACCTATACCAACTACCCAAGCTACAAATATTAAAGCACTACCTGTTTTAGGATTATTAGCTTCTTTATCAGTCTTACATGTATATATTACTTTTTCATGAAAATCTTCAGGGTTATCTTTATCAATAGAAATAGTTACATTTTCCTTGTCAGGAGTACAATTTTTAATGGTTGGTGATGTTACTTTATTGGTATAACCTGCTTCTAGTTCGTCTTCATTATGAGATGGTGCAGCTTCGCTTCCATCAGTATATACATAGTCTATTTGTGCTTTGTATACATCTTTTTCTTCACATAATGTATATTCACTATAATAAGCTGCAGGAGTTAATATCCATTTTTTATTATCATTAAGATCGAATCCATTAATTCCGTCTAATTGACTAGTATTTAAAGTTCTCTGTACTAGAGCTGTAATATAATTTTTTTCAAAAGTCATTGTCGGTTGAGATATAATAGGCAAAATTGAATTATCTATTAGCACCTTATTATCTTTGCTCGAAATATCTTTTTCATTTTCACTACAATTACTTTCAACAGCGCCTGTCTCTGTATCTGTTTTTTCTTCACACCAATAACCGTGCAAAAAGTATCTAACGATATATTTTTCACCATTTTCTACAACTGCCTCAGGTTCATCATAATAAAGGTATTGAACGTCTTCATTTGATCCAACACTAAATGTACCACCAGTACCATTTGCTTTTATTTTTTTATAATTATTATAAAAAGTATCTAAGTCCCATGTAATATCGCTCATAGTTGTACATGCATTTTCGCCAGTTCCTTCCACTACTCCATTTTTTGATAAGCAGACTTTTCCATCGTGCCAATCAGTGGCTCCACTTGATACTGAATTTGTCGCTCCTCTAAGATTAGGATAATATGTTTTATGTTGTCTTTGCCAATTTTTGCTATCTTCATCAGCATTGTTGCTTATATATTCAATTGTATTAATTTCATTAAATAAATAGTAGTCGCGATAATTGGTACATACATTTGCTTTTTCAGCATGAACTGTATTAGTTAGTCCAAACATTAAAAGTAATGATAAAAATCCTGTTTTTAGTAATTTATTTTTCATTTTTTTATTTCCTCCTATCCTATGATGATTACATTATATAATATTTTTTTATTTTATGCAAGGTAGAAATTAAAAAAAGATGAAAAAGAGGAATATTTTTGAGATAAAAATTTAAAAACTAGATGAAAATTAATAATTCATCTAGTTTCAGTATATAAATTTTCTGTGGCAGTAGCTGTTAAAGTAAGATCAGAGAATATTTTCTTCTGATAAGCAAAATATGCTGCTGCTGCTATCATAGCAGCATTATCTGTGCAATATTCTATTCTTGGAAAAGATAATTTTATATTTTCTTTTTTACATTCTTCTGTTAATCTTTCTCTTAATCCAATATTAGCTGATACTCCACCTGCTACGATAAGATTATTTACTTTATATTCTTTTAAAGCTCGCATAGTTTTTTTAGTAAGTACTGTTACTACTCTATCTTGAAAACTAGTACATAAATTTTCGGAATTTATTTTTTGTCCTCTTTGCTTTTCATTATGTACTAAATTTATGACGGCTGATTTTATACCACTAAAGCTAAAGTTATAGCTTTTATCATCTAATGGATATGGCAAATTATAAGTATCTTTTCCAAGATGAGCCAGTTTATCTACTTTTGGACCACCTGGGTATTCAAGTCCTATTACTTTGGCCACTTTGTCGTAACATTCTCCTACTGCATCGTCAAGGGTTCCACCTATTTTTTTAAAAGAATAATCTTCCTTCATATAAATTAGTTCGGTATGGCCTCCACTTACAACTAAAGCGATTAGGGGAAAAGTTAATCTTTCTTCTAAATTGTTGGCATAAATGTGACCTATTATATGATGAACTGGTATTAGTGGTTTACCTGTGACTAATGAGATTGTTTTAGCAGCTTCAACACCAATTAAAAGACTTCCAATAAGCCCTGGACCATATGTTACCCCAATTGCGGTTATATCATCTATTTTCATTTTAGATTTACTAAGTAATTCTTCTAAAACAATAGTTATATTTTCGATATGATTTCTACTTGCTATTTCTGGGACAACTCCGCCAAAACTCTTATGAATGTCAATTTGACTTAAAACTACTGTTGCTATTTCTTGACTTCCATTTTTGACAATACTCATACTAGTCTCATCACAACTTGTTTCAATTCCTAATATATAAATATCTTTCATTTACATCACCTGTTTTTCCATTAATATGGCATCTTCATCACCATAATAGTATTTTCTTATGGCTACTTCACGAAAGCCAAATTTTTTATAAAGATTTCGTGCTATTTCATTGCTTATTCGTACCTCTAGGGTTATATTTACTACTCTATTTTCAATGGCTTTGGATATAAGATAGCTCATAAGTTTATTTCCTATTCCCTGCATACGATATTTTTCTTCAACATAGATATTATCTATTTCTATACGATCATAGATAAGACTGTATTTTAAATAACCTATAACATTACTGTTTTCTATATATTCAATAGTTTTTGAAAAGGGGCTTACTTCTTCTTTTCTACTTTCTCTTAACATGATTTTTTCTCTACTGCCTCTAGTTCTTTTAAATATAGAGGATTTACACTATGAGGGTTAGCACTTGGTATTTTCTTAGTATAGGCAATTATTTTTTCAATATTATATTCTTTATCTATATCAACAACTTCTGGTGAATACTCTAATTTTAGTTCGTTTACTCTATTAATATTCATAAATCCTTCAGTAATTTTGTTATAATTTTCATCATATAGTCCAACATAGTAGTTATCGTGTTTAGCATCTATTAAAGATAGAAAGCACTTACCCTTAAGTCCTATTATTCTAGCCTGAAGAGATGTTATTGTGACAATTCTTATATTAAGGAGATAAGCATATGTCTTAGCTATGGTTACACCAATTCTAATTCCTGTAAATGAACCAGGACCATTTACGACAATTATTTCATCAACATCTTTTGGAGATAATTTGTCTTTTCTTAGAATGTTTTCTATATATTTAACTACATAGATAGAGTGTTTTCGTGGAATATCTTCATGTATTTTTGATAATAAAATATTATCCTTTACTAAGGCAATAGATACATCAGATAGTGATGTATCTATAAATAAACTTATCATATAACAGCCTCACAAATATTTATGTACTTTTCTCCATGTGGAATGAGAACTATTGTCCTAGTATTTTCTCCAGTTATTTTGAATTTGATATCTAACCTTTCTTCTGGAAGAATATCTTTTATTGTATCGGCCCATTCAATTATGGTAACACCGCCTTTATCGAAATATTCTTCAATACCAATATCTTCATTAGAATCTTCTAATCTGTAGACATCCATGTGATATAAGGGTAATTCTCCTATATATTCTTTAATAATTGTAAATGTTGGAGAGGTTATTTCTTCTATTCCCATTGAATGAGCAAAGCCTTTAGTAAATACTGTTTTTCCACTACCAAGCTCTCCATTTAAACAAATAACCATATTGGGGAATTTTTCTGATTCGATATTTTGTGCTAGTGCTATTGTTTCGTTATCACTATGTGATTGTATTTGTATTCTTCCATTTTTCTCACCTTTCTTTTTATGTCTATTTTATTATATCAAATATCAAAGATAAAATACAATAGTTTTTTGGCTTTTTAATAAAAATAATACGTTAAAAAAAGTCAGTTTTTTTCTGACTTTATTTAGCTTCTTCAAGGGTTAGTTCAGTTTTTACTTCTTTACCGTCACGATTGTATGTTAACTCAATTTTATCTCCTGGATTGTGTTTATATAATTCGTAGCGAAGTTTAGCTACTGAAGTTACAACTTCATCACCTATTTTAACTATAATATCTCCTTTTTTTAATCCAGCTTTATCAGCAGGTGAAGATGATACCACTTCCAGAATAGCTACACCACTGTCTACTCCTTTTGGAAGTGTTATTCCTGATTGCCATAGGTAATAGCTATCAGTTATATCTAGCATACTAATACCGATATAAGGTCTTTTTACGGTTTCACCTTTTTCAATAGTCTCTGCATAATATAGGGCATCTTCAATAGGAATAGCAAATCCCATTCCTTCAACATTATAACTAGTTGTCATGCTTACTTTTTCTTCTGTTAGTTTAAGAGAGTTTACTCCTATTACTTCACCATTAATATTACATAGAGGACCACCACTGTTTCCAGGATTTAAGGCTGTATCTGTTTGTAATACTTTCATGTAATAATCAGAAGTACTGCCACTAAAACTTACAGCAACTAATCGATCTTTACCTGATAAAATTCCTTTGGTAACAGTACCACTATAAGTATCTCCAAGTGGTGCGCCAACTGCAAAGGTTGTATCTCCTAACTTCATGTCTTCTGACTTACCTATTATTGCTACCTGTTTAATACTTGAAGCGCTGACTGTTAATACCGCTATATCAGAGTATGTTTCACCACCTAATATATTAGTATCAACAATACTTCCATCACTAAATATTACTTTAGCAGAGTCTCCTCCTGATATAACATGATTATTAGTCATAATATAAGCTGTTGACCCTTCTTTTTTGTAAACGAAACCTGTTCCTGTTGAAACAGCAGTACCATTTTTATAGCTTGCTACGACAACGGTAGCATCATATATTTTGTCAACAGCGGAAGAGATGCTGTTTTCATTTACAGTGACATTTTCGTATTTGTTATTAGCAACAATTCCTTCACCTGTATCTAACTGATTAATTACTAAGTATGACCATGCTGCTCCTAGTATAAATGCTACAAAAACTAATATTGGTATTATTATTTTATTTTTATTTTTCTCTTTCATTTTTATCACTCACCTATTATATCCATATAATTTTTTGGAAATCCCATTTTATCTAAAATTTTATTTATTGAAATAGTATCAATCCGACCATCTAGTAATTCTATTTCATATTCTATTTCTTTCATCATTAGTCTAAAAGCTCCTTTTTTTAATAATATTTTAAAGATAATAATAACTGCAAACAAATCATTTTTTCCATATATATACTCCCCATCCATGCGTGGAATATTCATATATTCATGATATTTAGTATCAGGAATTACTCTTTCTGTTCTATGATCATAGACAATATCTTCATGGGCGCAAAGATTACGATAATTAGATAGAATAATCAAAATATCACCTAAAACTTCAGGAGTAGTTCCAAAAATATCCGCTACTTCTATTTGATCTTCTTTTTTTAATATAGTATATAATTCACATACTATTCCAAAGGATAATACCTTCACTAAAACCCATAACGGTATGTATCCATAATTGTTTAGATAGTGCATAGTGGCATTATGAGTACTGGCATTAATTCTTATTTGTCTTTTCATTTTATCAATAAGATCTTTTACCCTTCGTGTTTTATCATGATCGCTAGTAAAGTTTTTAGGGTTTAAGTAGTCTTTTTCTCTATAACCGTATTTTTTAGATAATTGATATGATATAACAGATTTTAATTGATTTTCAATTACTAAAACATTTTTAAAGATAACATTTCGGAAATCTCTATCAAAGAGAAAAAGTGAATATACTTCATTAAATGTTGTTCCTGGAATAAACTTCCTTTCTTTAGAAGACTTCATAAAAGAATGCCTATAGCCCATTAAAAAGAAATAATTTTCACGAAGTAAAACTTCTTTTGCTTTTATTTCATCTTCAATAATAAGTCCTTTCCCTTTTAAAATTTCAATTTGCTCTTCAATTGTTTTAAAATTCTTTTCCATACTAGCCACTCTTTTCTTATCTTAATTTAAAGTATACCATAAATTAGAAAAAAAATATATCTTTTTTAAAAAATAAGAGTTTTATTTTTATTACACCCACTTTCATTTATAATTTTAACTTTGAATTATGGGAAAATTGTCAAAATAATGTGTTATTTTTTGGATTTTTAATTTTAGTGATATTTTATAATAAATGTGTTATAATTGCTTAGGAGGTATAATATGCCAAGTTCTATTACTCATGGTTATTTTGGAATTGATGTATATAATAGATTAGATGAAAGAGTAAGAAAAAAATTAAGTAATTATAAGGGTATTTTAAAAGCTTTTTCTCAAGGTCCAGATCCTTATTTCTTTTATGATTTTCATTTATCTAAAAGGTCAAAAAAAATATTTGATATTAGTAGATCAATGCAACATTCTAAAACTAATGATTATTTCTTATCACTAATTAATTATATTAATGACAAAAAGTATTATTCTAATCCTAATGTTTTAGCATATTTAATAGGACATATTTGTCATTTTGTATTAGATTCTACCGTTCATCCATTTATTATTTATAATACTGGAATATATAATAATAAAGATAAAAGCACTTATAAATATAACGGGCTTCATGAAGAAATGGAATATTTTATTGATATTTATCTTATTAACAAGCGAGAAAAAATTGATCCTAAAAAGTTTAAAATTCATAATTTTGTCTTTGATATAAGTAAATTCGATGACGAATTAAATGACACTATTGATACAGTTATTAAAAAAGTATACGGTTTTGATGATACTAGTAAAATCTATTATAAATCACTTGTTGATATGAAAAAATTTTATTTTGTTTTTAATTATGATAGATTTGGAATAAAGAAAGAGGCCTATAAAGTAATGGATTTAATCTGTAATAATAAAACAGTTAGAAAAAAAGAACTTTCTTTTCATGTAGATCCAAATGTAAAAATAGAATATCTAAATTTAGAAAAAAAGACTTGGAATCATCCTTGTGACATTAATGAAAAATATAATTTATCATTTGAAGAATTATATGACAAAGCTATTTTAAAAGCCTCTCATATAATAAAAGAAGTTTTAGATATGTTTAATAAAAAATATATTGATAATGAAAAATTAAAGAAACTATTTGGAAATTTAGATTATGGAACTGGAAAAGATTGTAACATTAGTTTAGAATATAAATATTTTAAATTTTAGGAGGATATTATGTTGAAATTTAGATTTATGGAAGAAGCTGATTTAAATGATGCTAATAAAATATATGAAACTTGCTTTACTGAAGAAATTTTAGGTAAAAAAAGAGCTGCTAGCTATAGAGATAATGTTCTTCTTGCAATATTAGATGGAAAAATTGTTGGAATGCTTACTATTGATTATATGTATGATAACTTTCTAAATGAAAAAACTGCTTATATCAGTAATGTTTGTGTGATGCCAGAATATCAAAATATGGGTATTGCTTATAAAATGATGTTAAAATGTGAAAATATATGTAAAAAAAATAATGTTCAAATTATGGAACTTACTTCTAATAAAAATAGGAAAGCTGCTCATAAAGTTTATAATAGATGTGCTTTTAAAATATATGATACAGTGGTATTTAAAAAGAATATATAGTAAGTTATAGCATAATTACTGTAACTTAAAATATATTCCTTTTTTTATTAATAGATCTGATGAATTATAGTCTAATGGTACATAGCCTTTTTTCAAATAATCTTCAATTACAATCATATTATAGTTAAAGGCAAATAGTGTATTTGTCAATATTAGCATTAATATGCAAAGACATATTCCTAACTTGAACGGAATAAAAAGCATTATTAAGGCGGAAACAGATATTTCAGTTAGTAACATGACATAGAACATTTTGTAATTGTTTTTAGTCAGTGGATAGAGGAAACCAAGGTATATCATTTTAGGAATGAAACCGTAATCACACTCAATAGGAGGAGTATATTCATCGTATTTTAAATATATTTTTTGCATCTACTATCACCTATTATGAGTATACAATATTTTTATTTTTTTGAAAAGTTTTTTTATGAATTTTGAAAATAAATTTCGATAGCATTGGCTATTTCGGTAACTAGCTTATCTTGATATTCTTCTGTTCTTAATAAATAGTTTTCATTAGGATTAGAAATAAAACCAGCTTCAACTAAAATACCAGGAGATGTAATAAATTTATACATATAATAGGAATTATCTCTTTTTACTTCTCTAACATTTGAAATTTTATCTTTTAAGTGATTAGTAATAGTTTCAGCAATTATTTTGTTATTATTATTATTAGTGGTATAGAAAACTTGAAGTCCTTTCCAAGACGGTGAAGGGGAAGAATTTAAATGTACTGAAATATACATATTTGGAGATATATTATCAATGTATTTAGCACGGTTATATAAATCACTTCTTTTTCTATTAACATTAGTTTTAGATAAATCACTATCATCTTCTCTTGTTAAATAAACGGTTGCACCACGTGACGTTAGTTCTTTTTCTAATTTTTTTACTAATACTAAATTTAAGTCTTTTTCAACTATTTTGCCACTTTGAGCTCCGGCATCAACGCCACCATGACCAGCATCTAAAACAATAGTTTTTCCTAATAGATTTAAATTTTTAACAACTGCTGTTACTCTTGGTAAAAAAAGACTGAAAATAAAAAAACATAATATTATTAATAGTTTATATTTATTCATATATACACCTATTAAAATATATGTTTTTTAATTTTCAAAATAACTGCCACCGATAAATTCTCTTAAAATGGATATTTTTGGTACTGTTTCACTAGGTATTGGTAGAACGTATTTTAAAAGTTCTATAAGCCTTCTGGCAGTTTGATATTCTGGATCATCTTCTCTAATCGTATATAAGAGGGGTTCTGCATATGTTTTTAATACGCCTAGTTCATAAGCTAAACTTGAATTAAATATGACATCAGCATTGTCTTGATAAGGGAAAACATATTTTTCTTCTCCTTTTCTAACGTCAGCCCAACTATTTAGAGTCTTTGAAGGTGAATATCCTCTTGTTCTATTGTCTCTTACTATTCTCCTAATTAGCCTTAAATCGGTCATACTAATTCTATTATCATTATCAATATTTAAATATGTTAGGGGACTAATGTAGATAGAGAATTTCTTCTTTTTAGGTATATTTGTTAAAAGATTTTCATTTAATGCATGAAGTCCTTCAATTATTAAGATATCATTTTCTTTTAACTCTACCACTCTCTTATATTCTTTCTTACCTTCTATAAAATTAAATGTCGGAACGATTACTTTATTTTTCTTTAGTAGTCTACTTATTTGACTGTCAAAAAGTTTAGTGTCAACTGCTGAAAGGGATTCAAAATCGGGTTTCCCATCTGGTCCTAATGGAGTTTCCTCTCGCTCATGGAAGTAATCATCAATAGATAAATGTGTAGGATTTAATCCTAAACTTTTCAAATACAATGACAATTTCATTGAAGTAGTTGTTTTGCCAGAACTTGATGGACCTGATATTAAAATTATTTTGTAATCATCTTTATTTAGAACTATTTGTTCTGCTATACTCAAGAGTTTATAATCTTGCATAATTTCTGATAACTGAATAATATCTCCAACATTATTATCAGTAATAAACTGGTTTAGCTCTCCTAAATTATTTATATTTAAATTATTTCCCCAGTTAGAATATTCTTCTATAGTATTAAAATAATTACTGTGGTGTGTATACTTTAATATTTTACCATCATCATAGATTGAAGGAAAACGAACAACAATTCCTTTGTCTTTTATAAGTGATAAATCAAAATATTTTAAAATACTAGTGTCATATGGTAAATCATCAATTATATAATTATATACACCATCTAGTTTATATAATGTTACAAAAGAACTTGGATTATAAAAAAGTGTTCGTACTTTATCTTCTCTTTTAATACTTTTAAAGTATTCAATTGCATCAGACTTAGATGTCTCTATCTTGGTAAATGGAAGCCCTTTTTTTACCTTTTCTTCCATTATTTTTTTTATTTTTTTTACATCTTCTTCAGTTAAATTTTTATCAACTTTGCAATAAACACCCTTATCAATAGAATGTTTTACAATTATGTTAGTATTTTTTCCAAGTATTTCTAAGGCTGATACTTCAAATAAAAAGATTAAACCTCTTTCATAAATTTTATTTCCTTCTTTTGTATTAATATCGTATAAAGATAATTTGCCACTTTTTAGTATAGAATCTTCATAATTTATAATTTGATTATTGAACTTACCACATATTATTCCATATGGATAATCTTTTTTTAAACTTTCTACTATCTCTCTAAGTTTAATTCCTTTTACATATTCTTTTTTTTCTCCATTATCTAATGTTAATATTATTGTTTCCATACTTGGCCTCCCCTATTTATCTATATTTATTATATCATATAATTGATTTTTTTGTCACTCTTTTTTTGGTATAGAAGATATCTATATATATTATACTATTTATAGGTGATAAAATGAACTTAATTCCTACAGTTATTGAAAAAAATGAAATGGGAGAAAGAGTATATGATATATATTCTAGGTTATTAAAAGATAGAATTATTATATTAAATGGAGAAATAAATGATAACAATGCCAATGTTATCGTGGCACAATTATTATACTTAGATAGTTTAAATAATAATGATATCAGTCTTTATATTAATTCTCCAGGCGGTAGTATTACTGCTGGTATGGCTATATACGATACAATGAACTTTATTAAAAGTGATGTATCTACGATATGTATTGGAATGTCTGCTTCAATGGCAGCTTTTATCTTAGCCACTGGAGAAAAAGGAAAAAGATTTATTCTTCCCAATGCTGAAGTTATGATTCATCAGCCACTAGGTGGTGTTCAAGGGCAAGCTACAGAAATTAAAATTGCTGCCGAAAGAATATTAAAACTTAAAGCTAAATTAAATAATATATTAGCAGAAGTTACATGTAAGGATATCGAAGTTATTGAAAAAGATACGGAACGTGATTATTTCATGGATAGTGATGAAGCTCTTGAATATGGTATAGTAGATAAAATATTAAAATAGAACTCTTGTTTTTTAGAGTTCTATTTGTATTTATTGTATTTTAGTATTACCTGTTTTAGTATATCCATCAAGACTTGTATCTGTCGACCAAACAATATCTCTTGTCTTTTCAACATATCTATAGTAAGGAATAGTATCATAATCTCCATATGGTTTAGTTTCCATCATTTTATTTGATATAAATTTAATATTTATTTTAAGTGGAATTATAGTAATTTTCTCATTTAAAGAAGTATCATGGTAATACTCTATATTATCCTTATCTTTAATAACTACATCAACATCAACATAAAATGATCCTTTTCTATAGTATGGTGATAAATTATAGGTAAAGTTATTATCTTCTAAGTAGTAATTTAAAATAGCATCTTCATTTTCTGACTTAATTGAGCTATTAATAAATATAGAATCTTTAGCTAAGTAATTAGATATTTCACTTTTCTTAAAATTACTAGATTCAATAACTGATGTAAAATAATAATCTTTATTTGGCACATCGTTTAATTTTATAGTATATGATAACTTATTATTTTTATTTATATCCTTTTTTGTTAAATATCCAACAGTATAATATATTTTATTAGAAGTACTATAGTATTCATATTTGTTTTCAATGTTTTCCCCAGTTCTACTTCCACGCATCCATTTAGAATAACTTATATTCTCTTTTACATACTCATAATATGTTGTTCCATTACTATTTGAAATATTATCTTGATTACTATTATTAGAAGTTGCATTGTTAGTATTATTATCATTATCGTTTTTATTATCATCATTTTGATTATCAGTTATATTGTTATTACAGTTTTTACAGTCTTCAAAAGAAAACTTACTAGTTTTTGTATCTTTTTCTTTACCACATTTTAAAGTTACATCAACAATATAATTATCTTTTTCTCTAGTTATTTTAGCATAGCTTTTTTCCTTATCACAACTGTTATCTGACTCTTTTTTTTCAGAAATAATTAATTTTTTTTCAATCATTTCACCAAGAGTTATCTTAATATTCTTGCCTTTTTCTTCTGGTAAGTCAATACTCTTAAAATATTCTATTGATATTTTTTCCATATTGTCTAAATTACTTTTAAAAGTATCTGATAATTCTTTTTTATTAATTATTTTTGATATTATCCATATTATTATAAGGGCAAAAACAAATATAATAATAACTTTAATAAGTAGGCTAAGCCAGTTTATTCTTCTTTCTTCTTCCATATAAATCTCCCCCAATTAGTAATATTATAGCTAAAAAATGGTTTCACAAAAAAGAAAAAGTAAGCAAACAATAATTAATATTATTATACTGATAATTTCTTTTATGAGAGTAATTATATCTCTTACTAGTTTAGTAATTTCTGTGTTTTTTAGCATAATACCTTCCCTAAAATTGAGATTTATTATAGCACACAAGCTAGTTCTTGTCAATATTTAAATATACAATGGTACACCCATCATTTAAATTATCTGTATTAAATTTTATAACTTCTTTACGTTTAGATAAAACATTATGAACACTATTTTTTACTAGGCCTAATCCTTTGCCATGAATTATGACAATTTTACTATTTTTCATTATTAAACTTTCATTTATAAAATCATCTGTTGCAACTCTAGCTGTTTCTACATCATATCCATGCAGATCAATAGTTGGTAAATTTTTTAGAAATATATCGTTCATTTTTCTACTCCCTTCACAGTTTAAAATTTATATAATAAGTATAATCAATTAATTATAATAAGTAAAGTTTAAATGCAGGAAAGACTACCTAGTATGGTAGTCTTACTATTACTTTTGTACCTTTTCCTAAAGATGAATTATATATCATTTCTCCATTATGGGCTTTAACGATTTCATTTGATAAAGCTACTCCTAGTCCACTGCCATTTACTTTAGTTGTATAAAACATTTCTTTTACTCTAGAAAGAGTGATTTCATCCATACCTATACCACTATCTTGCACTATTATGTCAATATATTTTTTATTAATACGGCTAGATAATATTATCTCTCCATCTTTATTTATAGCTTCCAGGCTATTCTTCAATAAATTTATTAATACTTGCTTTAATCTTTCGTAATCTCCATTTAAATATATTTCTTCATCTATTTCATTATAAATTAATTTTACGTTTTTTGTTTTGGATAAAATTTTAAAACAATCATAAACATCTTCTAAAAGAAGGGACAAATCAATTGGTTCTTTAACAATTTTTATTTTATTAAATTCTAAGAAATCAGTCATTATATTTAAGCAACGGTTTATTTCTTGTTTCATAATAGATATATATCTTAGTGCTTTATCTTTTTCTTTAATATCTAACATTTCTAAATAGCCTTTACAAACCGCTAAAGGATTTTTAATTTCATGTGTTAACTTAAATAATGCATCCTTTATTGTTTTATCTTTTTCTAAATTTTTAATTGTTATATTTAACGAGTTTACTTTTTCTATTAATTTAAAAAAATAGACAACTGAAAAGCTAACAAAATAGTAAATAAAAACTAATAGAAGTAATTCTATAAAGTCATTAAAATTTATATTTATCTCTTTAAAGAAATATTCAAACGATAAAAAGAAACCTTGAAGTACTGCAGCAGATAGTATAAACCCACTATTGCTTAATCTTCTCTTTTTAGCACATAAATATAATATGAAGTATGATATGTATTTTATAATAGTAATGAAATATAAAGTATTATATATAAAATAACAATATAATATATTGATGACTGACAGTAAAATTGCCACTTTGGGTTTTTTCTTTACATATGCAATAACTATTGGAATATTGCAAAATAATAGTGCTTTATTATCTAATGATACTTCTCCAAAGCGAAGACATAAATATAATGATGTAACTAATGTAATACTTAGTAGAAAATCATCACATGATTTAGTTATATTATCTTTATAACATACTATAACTAAATAAATTAGTATAGGAAAAACAATTAAAATTATATTTAATATAATGTTTTCAAATGTTGAATATAACATTTTACACCTCTTTTTACTTAAGTACATTATATATTTTTTATTTGTCGAATTTTGTCGAAAAATGTCAAAAAAAAGAACTTTTTGTTCTTTTTTTATTATTTTAATTCATCAATATATTTTTTTAGTTTTTTAGCATTTGATCCTAATATTATTTTTAATTGATCATCTATTTCAACTACTCCCTTAGCTCCTAACTTTAAAATTCCTTCTTTATTAGCTTTGGTTATATCCTTTAGCGTTACTTTAAATCTAGACATTTCAACTTCTGTATCGAGAATATTTTCTTTTCCACCAAGTAATTCTACTAGTTTATTTAACTCTAACTTTAAATCTTTTTTATTTAACTTTACTGTAGCTAAAGCAATAATTAATAAAACTATTATTATAATTATATATTGGTATAATTCCATTTATCTTCCACCTCTAGTATATTATACTACTTTTTTATTTATATAACAAGACAAAAGAATTTATTTAAATTTCTATTTTAAAGATTATTTAATGATATACATACAACAAGTGATAAAGGGAAAATCCAAATTTGAAGTGTCAAAATAATATCCTTGTTACTTATAAGTTAACTTTAATGTTACATATAGGATGTTTTGCCGAAGGAAATTTAATAAAAAAAATAAAAAGCAAAATAATGATATACTGATGTTGTGAGTAGCAAATGAAGAAAATGTTTTTAAAAATATCAATTAATAGTATTAAAAAGAAGTATCCCAATTTTGATCAAGAAAAATTAGATGAAATTTCTTATGGATTGGAAGCAATATACTTGACCATAACGAAAATGGTTATAATTTTTGCTTTAGCTTTTGCGCTTGGGATTGTTAAAGATACATTATTTCTTCTTATATCCTATAATATTATAAGGACTACTGCCTTTGGTATGCATGCTAAAAAAAGTATACATTGTCTTATCATATCAATAGTTTTTTTTATAGGTGGTGGCATCATCTGTAAATATGTTAGTATACCTTATTATATAAAAATTGCAATATCTATCATTTCTCTTATATGTTTAATAAAGTATGCTCCTGCAGATACTTATAAAAGGCCACTTGTCAATGCAAAAAAAAGAAAAATATATAAGATTATTACAATAATTAATGGTATTATTTTTACAGTTTTAATTATAGTACTCAAAGATAATATCATTGGTACATATTTATGTTTGGGGATTTTGGAAGCTACTTTGATGATTCATCCTTTAACATATAGGATGTTTCAATTACCATATAATAACTATAAAAGCTATGATGTTTCTTATAGTTAATATGGAAAATAAATAAAAAGGAGGTATAAATATGTTTGCATCATTATTGTCTTGGCTTGGATCATTATCTGCTAATATGGGTACTAAAGCTTGCTTATTATGGCTTTCTGATGAACCTAAAATGCCTAAAAGCTTACTTAATAAATAATTAAATCTAGATAATTAAATAAAAAGTCACTTCAGAAAGTGACTTTTTATTATTTATTATTTGTTACTATTAATTCTTGAATATACAAATTGTCAATAATCTTATTTTTAGTTTCAAACTTATTACTTTCACGTAAAATTTTCTTTACAAGTAATAATCCATGGCCTCTATTTTTACCTTTAGTACTATATCTTTCTTTTCCTACTTTATCGGCATTTAATTTATTGGAAAAAGTATTTGAAATAATTATATGAACTGCGTTATCAAGCAAATATAACTCTATTCCTAATTTTTTCTCTTTAGAGTTGCTACTAGCTTCAATAGCATTATCTAAATATACACCTATTATTCTAACTAAATCTTTAAATGTTATGGTATCTAGTTTACCTAAAAAACTATTTTCTATCTTTTTGGATATATTTACAGATACTTTTATTTTATGTTTTTCTGCTTCAACAAATTTATAATAGAAGAATCCTTTTATTCCATTTGATGGTAAGTATTTGAATTTAGAATACTTACTCATATTAGCTGATTCTTTATCACCTAGTATATTATCTATATATTTTATTATCACTTGTTCTTTTTCTTTATCTAATACTTTGCATTTGATTGTCATAAGTTCATTTTTAGTTTCATGAAGAAGTGTTCTTTGTTCTTCAACATCACTTTCATATTTCTTCATTATATCTAATAATTCATCATATCTTTCTAACATTACATTATTTTCTATTCTCTGTTTAAATAAAGTAAACAATACAATAATAAATGCAAACATAGTTATTAAATATACTATAATATCTTGATTCATTTTATATCCACTAGCAAATTTGTAAAATAAAAAGGTTACAAAAATTATTGTTAGTAATGACATAAATATTATTTTTTTATTTGAAGATATATTATGGCTTACCAATTTTCTTAATGGTTTTTTAAATGCAAATATTAAAATTATATATATCAAGCAAGTAGCTATATTGCATATGATACCACCTGCTAGATTACTATAATAAAATTCTTTGCTTATATTGAATATATAAATAACACTACCTAAGGTAATTAGGTCAGGGATAATCATTAACAAGGAAAATATTATGCTAAGTAGTATGGCCTTACTGTATTCAAAATCAAATGATTCTCTTAAAATTATGGAGTATAAGATACATAAGATTAATGTCTTAGCTGTTCCATTAAAATAAATAAATATTATGGTATGAATAATAGCTGAAATAAGTAGAATTACTATGCTTTTTCTCTTATTTATACTATGAAATTTTTTATTTGATACTATATAACCAAAAACATAAGTAGTCAAAACCATAAAAATGCTACTTATAAAAATACTAATAACTTCCGACATGCTTTTTTAATCCTTTTCTTGCAGGTAGTGATAATAAATTAGTAGTTTCTCCATTTTTAAAATATATGGTAAAATTAGCATAGTCAATTTTTTTAATGTTAGATAAATTTACAATACATGATTTATGTGTTTGGTAGAACATCGGTTTTAATTCTTCATTCAATTTTGTAATGGTTGTTGAAATATATTTGATATCGCCACTTAGCAAATGAATTATGCATTTATTTTGTGAGGGTGACTTTTCAATATATGTTATTTCCTTATATAAAAGTCTTGTATATACATGATCATAGGTAAAATCTAATGTCTTACTTTTATATATTTTGTGAAGAACATGTTCAATAGTTTTATCTAAACGTTCTTCATAATTATAATATTTTGATATAAAATCTATAGCTTGTAATCTTGAATAAAATATGTCGTCTTTACATTCTGAATGTGCTGTTACAAATATTATTGTACTTTCATCATCATCTTCTCTTATTTCTGAAGCGATTTCTAATCCACTAACTACGGGTAGTTCAATATCTAAAATGTATATTTTAATATCCCAAGGCTCTTTTATTAAGGCTTTTAAAGACTTGTCATATTTGGTAAATTTATAAATTTTGTATTCTAAGTCATAATTCATCATTCTTTTTGTTACTGTCTTACTCGCTCTATCTAAGGCATCAATATTATCATCGCATATTATAAATTTTATCATTTTATTTCTTCCTTTCATACTGCTATAATATTATTTACTGCTTGATTGTTCATCATTTATTTCTTTTATTAGATTATAAGATATTATATCATTAGAGATATCTATAATTTGTGAAGAATGTTCTATTTTTTCTCTAATATAATCTTCTGATATTGCTTCATTGTTTATTGAATATATTTCTCCCTTAGGTGAATTGTAATATATTTTCGATGTTAAAAATGATCCATCAGTAAATACCACTGTATTGTCTGTTTTTTTATTTAATACATCTGTGCCAAGCTGATAATCACTGTGAATGCCTATCATATTGCCCAATGTTGGTAAAACATCTATCATTCCCATTGGTGTACTGACTTCTAAATTAAATTTTTTATCTTTAGTCCATATAATGAAAGGTACCTTTCGATCAAGTTCATAGTTATATTTATTATATTCAATATAATTTTCATCATCCTTTTGCTTTATTTTATCAGTTACCGGATCATAATTATATAGTAAGTTAAAATCATCAAAATCAAGTCTTGCATCATGATCACCATATATTATTAAAACTGTATTTTCAAGTAAGCCTTCTTTTTCTAAGTTATCAACAAACTCTCCTATAGCTTGATCTGCATAATGAACCGACCTTAAGTAATTACCCATTACCGTTCCATTTAAATATTCTCTAGTTATGGTTTGATTATTTATCTTAACATCTATAGTTGTTTTATATTCATCCATTAATTCTAAATCGCTAAATGGCGTATGATTTGTCAGAGTTATTAAAAGACCATAAAAAGGCTCTCCTTCGTTATTTTTTATATTCTTCATTATTTCTACTGATTGTTTAAAGAATGATTTATCTGATAAGCCTAGTCCTATCGTTTCATCTATTACATATGAATCTTTGCTATAAAATTTATCATATCCTAAATTTTTATGCATAACATTTCTATTCCAAAAATCGCCTGTATTGGCATGCATACTATATGTATAATAACCTTTTTGTTTTAATAATTTCGGAATAGATATATATTCTCTATCAAAATAATTTACAAAAACGGTTCCATTATTTGATGGCATTAATGAAGTATTAAAAGTAAATTCAGCATCACTACTTGTACCTACTCCTACTTGCGAATAAAAGTTATTAAAAAAGATTCCTTCACTTGCTAATTTATTTAAATTTGGTGTTACTTCTTCATTATTAAAAATCAATTTCATAGGAAATGTCTGCATGCTTTCAGCATGGATAACAATTATATTCTTGCCTTCAAAAATATTTGTATATTCATTACTTTCTTTTTCATATTTGTTTTCTTCATAATACTCTTTTACTTCTTTTAATGAAGAATCATGACCAAATAAACTGTTTATTTGTGGCCTTACACTTTGGATTAAATCATCTACTTGATAAACGTAGATGCCAAAGTTCATTACTACTGATTCTCTATTCCATAATTTATACAATCTAGACCAAGATGATAAGGGCATTGTCAATGCACCAATTATGGATAAAGCAAGTGATAATATAAGTGGATATTTAAATGATGTTTTTTTATTTTTTCCTTTAAAATAACTCTTCTTGTCTTTTAAATATTTATAGAATATATAAAGCAAAATAGGATTTAATATATAAATTAAATCTTTTATTTTTAAAACGTTTTCAAAAATAGCGTCGCTTACATCTGCTGCAAAGCCGGTAAGTGAAAGTAAAGATACAGAAGCAAATGAGTTGTAATAGTGGTAATAAACGCTATTTATTATACATATTAAACTGAAAACTACTGATAATGCCATAAAATATTTTATCTTATTTTTAGGTTTTATTTTAAAAGATAAAACAGTAACTATTATTAAAAAGCTTAAATCTATTAATAATGCGGAAATTCTAGATATATTTTTAATAGTCATTAATCTTAGAATACTTGAGCTTAATAAATTTATCATAATAAAAAAGAGTTCTAATAGATAATTATCTTTTAAGTTAGCTAAAATCTTTTTCATTTTTATTTTAATCATATACTCATCACTGAGATAATTATATCATACGTAAGGCTTTATCTCAATAAGATATTTTTATTTTTATGGAAATTTTATCAAAAATAGAACACATATAATATAAAAAAATAAATGAATAGTTATAGCTACTCATTTATAAATATTTGAATGATTTTTTACTTATATTATTTTTCAGTATTAAAACCAAACTTTTTGTTAAACTTTTCTACTTGTCCTTTTTTAGAAGCCAAATTTTGTTTTCCTGTATAAAATGGATGGCATTTTGAACATACCTCAACTTGGATATTTTCTTTAATTGATTCTGTCTTAAAAGTGTTACCACATGCACAAGTAACAGTTGCTTCTACATATTTTGGATGAATATTTGCTTTCATTTTTCTCTCCTTCCGCCATGACAGAAAGTCATAGTAATAAAATACATGCTATATTATATCAGTTATTTTTTAAATTTTCAACTATTATTTGTGAAATTTTTTCATATCCAGCAATATTTGGGTTAAAATTAGGAAGTTTTGGTAAATATTTAGGATTATTATCCAGTATTTGCGATAAATCAACATATATGACATTTTGCTTTGTGCATATTTCTTTTAATTTATAATTAGCATAATTAAAAATATCTTCTTCTCTACCTAAAGAGTTATAATAACCAAGGACATATACTTTATCGTGATGAAATTTATTAACATATGTTAGTATGGTATTATAATTATTTATCATTTTATCAATATAAGTATATGTATTTTGATTGCCCTTATTAATCTTGTAATATATTTCGTTCATTCCTAATGATATTGTTATAATGTCTGCCTCTTTAATAAGGCGATTTAATGAATAACCCTCTTTTTTTTCGTTGTATTCTAATATTCTTAAAATATCTTCAACTTGATAGTCATTATCGGTAAATACTTTATTATATTCTTTTAGCTTATTGCTGGAGTTTAAATAATCTCTTATATAATCATTATATCCATATGATACAACGCCAAATTCATTTATTCCTCTTGATAGGAAGTCTCCTATTGTTAAATAGAATATTTTCTTATCAATGGTAATATTGTATATAAAATAACATGATAGAAAAAGAACTAATATTAAAAATACCTTCTTCATATTACACCTAGTAAAGTATATTTATATTAATTCTATTTTAGCACCTACTTTTGATAGTTTTTGGCAAATATTATCATATCCTCTTAGAATATATTTTATATTATCAATCGTTGTTATACCTTCAGCAATTAAGCCACATATTAGTAAAGATGCTCCTCCTCTTAAATCAGTGGCGGTAACGTCTTTTCCAAATAATGGTGTAACGCCTCTTACTTTAGCTATTTGATTATTATTGACAATTATATTAGCTCCCATGCGATTGGTATCAATAATATTTTGAAATCTATTTTCATAAATGGTTTCTTCAACTATACTTACTCCTTCACACTGTGTTAATAAAGGAATTATTATCTGCTGGAGATCGGTTGGAAAACCAGGATATGGTAGGGTTTTTATATCTATTTTTTTATATTTTTCTTTTCTATTAACAATAATATAATCGTCATTAATATCAAGGTTTACTCCAGCTTCAAATAATTTGGAGGTCAAAGCTTCAACATGTGATGGTATAATATTTTTTATTTTTAAGTTTTCTCCTAGCAAAGAACCTATAACTAAATAAGTTCCTGCTTCAATACGATCTGGTATTACTTCATGAAAGGATTTATGTAAATAGCTAACGCCAGTTATGGTAATGACATTAGTGCCAGCGCCTTTAATTTTCCCACCCATATTATTTAGGAAAGTGGCAATATTTACTATTTCTGGTTCTTTAGCAGCGTTTTCAATTATAGTTTTGCCACTTGATTTGACTGCAGCTAGCATAATATTGACAGTGGCTCCGACACTTGGAATATCTAAATATATCTTAGAACCTTTCAACTCTTTGGCATCTATTGTATATCTATTTCCCTCTTCTCTAACTATTGCTCCTAAAGCACGATATCCTTTTAATGTTTGATCGATTGGTCTTTCACCTATTGAGCATCCTCCAGGAAAAAACATTTCAACATGTTTATATTTGCCGAGTAATGATGACATAAAGTAATAAGAGGCTCTTAACTTTTGAGATAGTTCTTCTGGAATTTCCTTATTTTCAATGCCTCGAGGATCTATTCTTAAAGTATTGTTTTTTCTTTCGACTTTAGCATTTAAATAAACTAAAATTTCTTCTAATGCATCTATGTCAGAAATGTTTGGAATATTACTTATTTCAACTATTTCATCACATAAAATGGCTGCTGGTATTAGAGCAACTGCACTATTTTTAGAACCACTTATTTCTATTTCACCACTTAATTTGTGACCTCCCTCTATTTTTATTTTAGGCATACGTCTCTCCTTTCACCAATAATCTTAATTTTATTTTAATGCTTAGGAGATATTAAGTCAATTGCTATATAAATTATTTACAATAAACTTGACAATACTTTATTTGAAAATATATATAATTCCTAATATTAAAAGAATGATTCCACCGATAGTTGTTGATACTTTACCATACTTTTTATTTAATGTATTACCAAGATTTAATCCTAAATAAGTAAATATTAAGCTTGTTAAAGAAAAAATGAAGCTGCATAAAAATATATTATTACTTATAGCACGAAGACCTATACCTGTAGTTAAACTATCTACACTAACAGAAAAACCAAAAAGAAAATATCCAGGCAAAGAAAGGAGAAATTTTTCTTCTCTATTTTTAAAACTAGATATAATCATTTCAATAGCTATTAAAGTTAAAATTACTCCTACTAATATATTGGTATTTACAGTTAGCCTGCTAATTATTAATGTTCCAAATAATAATCCGATTAAGGGCATAATAAAATGATATGCCCCTACAATTAAAGATAATATTTTTTTATCTCTATTATTTATCCCCTTTGTTCCATATATTAGGGCTAAAGAAAAAGCATCCATAGATAGACTTATGGCAATTAAGAAAATGGTTATTAATTCCAATTGTTATCACCTATCTAACTATATGCTTTTTTTTTTAAAATATTTTATCTAACTTTTCTAGAATCCATGACTTGTATTCAACATCATTACCTTTTTCTAAATCGGCAAGGCACAGATTAGGAAACAATACACACCACCAATTGTCTCCTTCAGCTTTTCCAATACTTATAACTATTGATTCATAATAGCCTTCTTCATATTTTACTCCACGATATTCTTTATCAGGAAAGTAATTGTAACCATAGTTTACTTTATAATCCATTTGATAATTATTTTGATCAAAAATTTTTTGAATATTTTCTTCAATATTAGGAATATTATTTTGTATTATATATCTCGCTTCGTCAATATCCTCTTCATCTTTTATAATTTTGTAAGTGTTCTCTTCAAGATAATTTTTAACTTTGTTCTTCATATTTTGATCTAAAGGAGAATTACTATTGGGAATAACCCTTAGTCTTATAGCAGTATCTGGTATTATTATTTCTTTTTCTTTGGTTTCATCGTATATTAAAAACATTACTATTAAAGTTAATATAATTACAATTACTTTTTTCATAAAAAATATCACCCTTTCTATAGTGATTATGGGTGATACTTGTATTATTTATTCTTATTTCTTAACTTTTATTATAATTTGATATTCTTTTTCAGTATCAAGCTCTTCCATCGTTACTTGATATCCTGCTGTTTTAATGTCTTCAACTGTATCTTTAGCTAACCTAATAGCGGTTGACAATTTAACCTTATCCATACTATTAGTATTATTTATAGTTTGCTCCAAATTTTGGACATCAATATTTGGAATTTCAAAGTTTGGCATTATTGAATCTCCTAATTTTTCTTCATTTATTTTTTCGTCTGGAAGTGCAGTAATAATACTAGAATCTTTTGATTTAAGTAATGGCTCTTCATCATTTAAAGTACCAATATTTACAAAATCGAGGTTTTTAGTTTGTGTATATACATTAGGGTTTTCTTTTACTTTCTCATTTGATGGTGGTACTGGAATATCTATTTTAGGCGTACTGTTTATAGTATTTGGTGCTTCTACTTTAGGGGCTTCTTCTGTTGATATAATTCCTTCAGCAGGGGTATTAATTGATTCAGCTTTTTCAGGTACTTCAGTATGTGGAAGTCCTAAAAGATTTTTGATATATTCATCAGTGTCTCTTACATTCATCCTTTCAGAAATTATTTTGTTTAAAACTTCTTTTTGTAAATCTTCATCTTTTATTTGAAGTAGGCATCTAGCATGTCTTTCAGATATTAAATTGTTCATTAGCGCTACTTGAACCTCATTTGTCAAAGTAAGTAATCGCATCTTATTTGCTATAGTTGACTGGCTTTTACCCATTCTTTGGGCTAGGACTTCCTGAGTGAGATTTCCCATATCTAATATTTTTTTATAAGATTTAGCTTCTTCAATAGCAGATAAATCTTTTCTTTGAATATTTTCAATAAGAGCAAGCTCGGCACTTGTCTGATCATCCATTGACCCTATAATAGCAGGTACTTCGGTAAGTCCCGCTAGTGTTGCTGCTTTATATCTTCTCTCACCGGCAATTATTTCATATTTACTACCTAGGTCTCTTAATATCAAAGGTTGAATAATCCCATGTTCTTTTATTGAATTAGCAAGTTCATTTAACGCTTCTTCATCAAAAGTTAATCTTGGTTGAAATCTATTAGGAATAATGTCTGATAATCTGACCATTACCACTTCTTTATTCATATGCATAGTTTTTACCTCTTTTCGCTTCTTTTTATTTACTCTAATATAATGATACAATAAAAATCACTTTTTTACAAGTGATTTTTTATATTTTATTTTAAGTACTTATTTATTTTATTTAAGATTTCTTCTTTTCTAGATGATTTTATTATATAGTCAGTAAATCCTTCACGCAAATATTCTTCATCATATTCATATTTGTTATCTCTAGTTAATAATATTACTTTAGTATTGAAGTTTCTTATCATTAATAGTTTTTGCATTATTATATGTCCATCTTGTGGTTCTAGTTCTTCTTTTAATAATATTAAATCATATTTTTCTTTACTTCTTATTTTTTCTAAACCTTCTTTGCCTGATTTCACACTATTCACTTCAATATTTGTTCCACTTAATACTTTATTTAGTAATTTTTCACTGTATGGGCTATCATCTATTAGTAAGATTTTCTTTTTATCATATATGTTATCATATTTATTTAGATTCATATTATTGTCTTTGTACTTTTGATCAAGTATTACTTTTATTGTTGTTCCACTTCCATAACTACTAGTTGGTACTATTGTTCCATTCATTAAAGTTATTAGTCTTTTTGCATTATATAAATTGTTATTTAGATTGTGGTTTTCTTCTTTTTCTTGCTTTTTAACAAATATTTTGTTTAAATCTTCAGCTTTTATACCTATTCCAGAATCTTCAACTGATATAATTAATCTTGCTATTTCTTTTTTTATTATGGTGTTTACATTAAACTCAACATATCCGGAGTTAGTATATTTTATACTATTGTCTAGTATTATTGTTAACGCTTTTTTTAACCTTATATTATCGCCATATAGATATTCTGGTATATCACTTGCTATGCTTACTCTGAAGTCTAATCCTTTATCTGTGGCTTGTTTTTTATATATTTGGACTAATTCTTTTAATAATATTTTTATATTATATTTTTCATTATATATTTTAACACTAGCACTATCTACACTAGATATATCTAATATTTCATTAGTCATTGAAGTAAATCTTGCAGTACTTCCTTTTATCTCTCTAGCAGAATCACTTATTACTTCAATATCTACTTTTTTATTATCGGTTTCATCTAGGATATTATCGGCTTCTTTATCAATGTCTTTAGTTATTCCTCTTATTTCATTAGTCATATTATATAAAAATAATGTTTTTTCTTCATTAGCATTATCACTTATTACTTTGGCTTTGTGTACTTCATCTAACATTTTCATGTCAGGATTTTCAATAGTGAAATACATCACCATTAAAAGAAATGCCTCCATTGAACTAGCTAAAGTTAATGCTGGATTTATCTTTTGAATTATTGTTATTGCAGTTCCACCTATTATGAATGTAAATAATGGTAAATATTTTTTTGATTTAAGATTTTTATAATTTTTAATCATTGCTATCAAGCAAAATATTACACACATAAATGATGCAAAGAAGACAATATTTGTACTTGGACCATAAGAATATATTACGTTATTATCATTATGTATTTTTACTTCTAGTACAAATACTAAAATTAGCATCAATAAATATATTGGTAATATAATTTTCTTTATTTTTTTTATTTTATCTTTATTGTTACTGAAAGAGACTGAAAATACATATAAGCTAAATAAAAATACGAAACTTAATAAATAAGCTAAAAATAGTTTATTTATTAGTTGTATTATTAGTTTTTCTTTTAAAAATATAATAGAAAATGTACAACCAAATTCCAATATTATTCCAAGTAAATTCAGTTTTATCATTTTTCCAAATATATTTATTTCAAACGTTTTTATATGTTCTTTCTTTAAAAATACAATATTAAGAAATGATATGTATATTAAACTTATTACCAGAAAAGATAAATTTATATTTGTATTCATTTGTAACCACCTATCATAATTATTTTATCACAAAAAGAGTAAAAAAGTTATAGTAATTTATAACTTTTTTACTCTTTTTTTACTATTTTCTTTATAATACTCTGATACTTGTAATTGCTCATTTTCTTCATTTACTATTAGTGCTGTTCTTGGAATTTCTTCACTTTGTAATGCTCGATTACTTCTTTTACCGCAACCTGTAAGTGGAAATGTTGATCTTTCGTTATAAATAAATGTTTCTACTATTTCTTTATTGAAATATTTTAAGCATCTATTGTATATTGATAGTATTAATTTTTCTTTATCTTTGATTTTTCTATTAGGCATTGTTCTAAAGTGAATTACATATTTATCATTAGTTCTTATTACTTCACAAGAAAGAATATTTTTTGTATCTAATGATACAATATCGGCAATTTGGAATGGAGGTATTTTATCTTGTGGGTTAATTCTTCCCTTCATGTGTATATCTGAGTATTTATCGATATACCCATATACACTGCAATCTCCCCAGGTTTTCCCATAAGCATCTTTCATATTAAATTTTTCTGTTGCTTCGGGATTATTTCTATAATATAACATTGTACATGGTGAATTTGCTACTAATCTACCCATTTCGCCTGGTTTACAATATTCACCATTTTCATTAAGTACTGCTACTTCAACCATTTCATATGTTCTTAAACCCTTTTGTTCTTTACCTAATAAATAATTTAATTTTTTTTCTTGAAGTGATTTAAATAATACAAAGAATAATCCTCCGTGTTCACAATCACCACCCGCTATTGATATTGTTACTGGTGAAATTGGTAAATGGGTAAATTGGCTTCCCGCATTTACTTTTCTTAAACTCTTATTAATGTATTTTTCTTCTCCTAATGAATTTGGTTCTCCCACTATCATAGGAACAAGTAAGAAAGGCATTTTTACTTTTTTGAACTTATCATCATATAATATATCATCTGCTAGTCGTACATAAAAGCTTCTAGTGGCAGTTACAAAACTTGGTTTGTTAATTAGTAAACTATATATAAAGTGTTCTTCATTATATATTGGCTCTAAGGCTACTTCTGCGCCTTGCATTAATGGATCAGTTATACACGACTGAATATTTGTATTTGAATGTGATGGTATATGTGATAACATTCTAAGCTTCTTCATAGAAGGAACTTTGGACTTTTCTGGATCATGATAAGTTCCCATTACAACATAACTTTTAACATCATGAACTATTCCTTTTGGTCTTGATGTATTTGTAGATCCACTTGAATATGTCGTTGTATATACATCATTTAAATTTACGATTTCAGTAATATTTCCTTCATAATTTTTTCCTTCTTCTATAAAATTAGAAATTAATTTAATACTTTTATCATTATTAACTATAGTTATAGCTCTATTTTTAAAATCATACCATTTATTTTCTAATTCATCATATGGATTCTTGTTATTTATCAATGAATCGGTTAATGATATAACTATTATATCCTTTACTTTTGAATTATTTATTGACTCTTCAATATTTTTATATAAGTTATCAGTTACAAACATTATGTCCGCACTACATTCATTAATTATTTCAGTAATATATTTTCTATCAAACTCATCACCAAATATATTAGCTTGTGCTCCAATTATACTTATTGCTCCTAATAAATAGACAAGTTCTGGACAATTTGACATACATATAGCTATTTCATCACCTTTTTTTATTCCAGATGATTTTAATGCTTTTGCATATTCGTAAACTTTATTTTCTAGCTCTCTATATGTAATTTTTGTTCCTCTATAAAATAATGCTACTTTGCTTGGATCACTTTTTCTTCTTAAAAAGATTTCTTCAAAAAGTGAGTGATTATGTTTTTTTTCTATTTCTTTTAAATATATGTTATTTTTATTATTCATACTTAAATCTCCTCAAATCAGCATTAGTTTACCATAAAGTTCTTTATTTTTCAAGTATTTTAGTATATTTACATTACTATATTTGATAGAGACCCTAGGCTCTATTAAACCTCTTAAGACTATACTTAGGCTTAAGAGGTATTAAAAAGAAGAGAGAATATTATATATTTCTCTTTATTATCTCAGAATATCTTCTTGGATATTTAGAATCTGTTTCTTTTAGTTTTTGATACTTAATAATTGTTCTAATACTATCTTCTTTAGGTAAATTAAATACTTCTCTAGTAACTTCTTTTATGTTTAATTTGTTATAGTAATTAGTTATATTTACTTCTTCATTTTCAACATTTGCTTTCATTGCGATAAAATAACCTTCTACTTTTACAAGTGGTATTCCATACTCTAAAAGATGTTTTAAAGGGGCTACTGCTCTTGCTGTTACAATATCAAACAGTTCTCTATTTTTTATAGCATATTCTTCTACTCTAGAGTTTATTATGTCAACGTTATTAAGATTTAATTTTTCTTTAATTAGATTTAGAAAATGGCATTTTTTCCCATTTGATTCGATTAAAGTCACTTTAGAGTTTGGAAAACATATTGCTAGAACTAAGCCAGGGAATCCAGCACCAGATCCTAGGTCACAAATACTTTGATTATTAATATCTACTATTTTAGTTATAGTTAAACTGTCATAGAAGTGTTTTAGATAGACATCTTCTTGGGATATTATGCGAGTTAAATTATACTTGGTATTTTCTTCTTTTAAAATGTTATAATACGTCTCTAAATCTTTTAATATTTGATTATTTAATTCAATACCCATTTTTTTTGTTTCTTTTATGAATTCTTCTCTATTCATTATAATACTTCCTTAAATATACTAATAGTATAGATATATCAGAAGGATTGACACCACTTATTCTTATAGCTTGACCGATATTTAGTGGTCTTACTTCTTTTAATTTCTGCCTTGCTTCACTTGCTAAATTAGGTATCTTATCATAGTCAATATCATTTGGTAATTGTTTTTCCTCATTCTTTAACATTTTAGAAGCTTCTCTTTCTACTTTTCTAATATATCCTTCATATTTTATTTGTATTTCTACTTCTTCGACAACATCTTTAGGGTAATTTAAATTTAAATTAAAAGTTTTTATTATTTTTTCTAAATTAGAAGTAGGATTCTTTAAGTAATCGTATACACTAGTAGTTACTCGTCTCTTTTCATTATCAATAGTTATTTTTATTTCTTTTAGTTTAGAAGTTAACTCAGTGATACTATTTTTTTTCTCTAGAAATTTATTGTATTTTTCTTCAGTTATAAGTCCTATATTATGGCCGTATTCTCTTAATCTTAAATCTGAATTATCATGTCTTAATAATAGACGATATTCCGCTCTTGAAGTTAACATACGATATGGTTCTTTAGTACCTTTGGTTACTAAATCATCGATAAGTACACCTATGTAGGCTTCATTTCTTTTTAATATTAGCGGAACCTTTCCTTCTAGTTTTAAAGAAGCATTAATACCCGCTATTAGGCCTTGACAGGCGGCTTCTTCATAACCACTAGTCCCATTTATTTGACCTGCTGTAAAAAGATTATTTAAAACTTTTGTCTCTAGACTAGCATTTATTTGAGTTGGATAAATAGCATCATATTCAATGGCATAGGCATATTTTAATATTTTAGCATGTTCAAGGCCTGGAAGACTATGGACCATTTTTTCTTGAATTTCTCTTGGCATACTTGTCGAAAAACCTTGAAGATAAATATCATCATAGTATCTACTTTCGGGTTCTAAAAAAAGCTGATGCTTTTCTTTATCACTAAATCTTACTATTTTGTCTTCAATTGATGGGCAGTATCTAGGGCCAACACCAGTTATATCATCTAAACCACCATACATACTTGACTTGGTTAAATTGTCAGTTATTATTTTTTTTGTTTCTTCAGTTGTATATATTAAATAGCAAGGATCTTGATTATCAACATCATATGTTGGTAGATTAGTATGAGAAAAAGTATAGTATTTCTTGTCGCCGTCTTCTCGCTGAGTCTTAGAAAAATCAATACTGCTTCTTTCAATACGAGGTGGCGTTCCTGTTTTTAATCTTAAAATATTGAACCCATATTTCTTCAAATTATCAGATAAATGCATAGATGGTTTTTCATCATGAGGACCACTTCTAGTTCTACTACTACCGATTAGAATATCTGATTTTAGATATGTGCCGGTAGTTAAAATAACAATATTACTGGTTATGTTTTCGCCGGTATCTAAAATTACTCCATAAACTGTCTTATCTTCTACAATAAGATTTTCTACCATGCCTTCTCTTATGGTTAGATTTTTTTCATTTCTCAATACTTTAAGCATTTCTTTGGGGTATGTTACTTTATCAGCTTGAGCGCGAAGGGATTTAACAGCTGGCCCTTTAGCATAATTTAACATTTTCATCTGAATTAATGATTTATCAGCAACTTCACCCATAACGCCTCCTAAAGCATCAATTTCTCTTACAATTATTCCTTTAGCAGAGCCTCCTATTGAAGGATTACATGGCATAGTGGCAATATTATTAATATTTCCTGTTATTAAAAGGGTTTTATGTCCTTTGCGAGAAGAAGCTACTGCGGCCTCACAACCGGCATGTCCACCTCCGACAACAATTATTTCAAAATTCATTTTTTTCACCTACTTTCCTAGACAAAATCTACTAAATAATTCATCTAATAATTCGTCAGTATAAACTTCCCCAGTTATTTCTCCTAAATTGTTCCAAGCATCTTTTAAACTAAATTCGACAATATCAATAGGACTTCCACAATTTATCTCGGCGATAGCCTCATCAATATTTTTAAGAGATTTATGTAAAAGAGAAATGCTTCTAGCATTGGATAAATAAGTTAGATCACTAGTTTCTATTTCTCCTAAATTAAACAAAGTTCTTATTTTATCCTTGATTTTATCAATTCCAATTTTTTCTTTGACAGATATCTCAATATAATGATCAAGAATACTTTTATCTAGTTTTGTTTCTAAATCGATTTTATTTACAACGATTATCATTTTTTTGTTTTTTAATTTTAACAATAGCTCTTTTTCCTCAGAACTCATTTCTTCATTATTGTTTAAAATAAATATTACTAAGTCAGAATTTTCTGCGACTGATAGACTTTTTTCAACACCAATTTTTTCGACTACATCTAGAGTATCTCTAATTCCAGCAGTATCGACAATATTTAAAATAATTCCATCTAAAATTATAGTTCCTTCAACTATGTCTCTTGTAGTTCCAGGAATATCCGTAACTATTGCTTTTTCTTCTTCAATTAAAGAATTTAAGAGACTACTTTTACCGACATTAGGCTTACCTATAATTCCAACTTTTATTCCTTCTTTAATAGTTTTGCTATCTTCAGATTTATTAATGATATTTATTAAATCTTCTCTAAACTCGTTTATGCTAGGAAGTATTTTATCATTGGTAAGTTCTTCAACATCTTCATATTCTGGATAATCTATATTTACCTCAATATTACTAATTATTTGAATTAATTTATTTCTCAGATTCTTAATGAGATTTGAAGTTTCTCCAGTTAAGGTATTTATGGATAGTTTTCTTGCTGTTTCTGATTTAGATGAGATTAAATCCATAGTAGCTTCTGCTTCAAGGAGGTCAATTCTTCCATTTAGAAACGCTCTTTTGGTAAATTCACCAGGCTCCGCAAGTCTAGCACCGTTTTCTAGTAATAACTCTAGTACTTTATTAGTTGTCGATATGCCTCCATGAAAATTTATTTCGACGA
>JBJEEA010000043.1:0-7028 GCA_051872635.1 Bacilli bacterium | reverse complement strand
TTTATTTTCAGCATTTTCTTCTCCCATATAAATACCATTTAAATACTTAGTCAAATTCTTCGTATTAACTCTTCTTTTACCATCTATATAACTAGTACTAGAAAGACCAAAGCCATAGTAGTAATCATTATTCCAATATACTAAATTATGTCTCGATTCATAACCTTTTTTTGCATAATTACTAACTTCATAATGAATATATCCATGTTCTTCTAATTCTTTTTCAATATATTTATACATCTCATAATCTAAGTCTTCACTAATGCCTTTATAACCTTTTATTTTAAGCACAGTATTATCTTCCACTATTAAACTATAAGTAGAAATATGTGGAATATCAAGTTCCAAAAAACACTTAATATCTCTTTTCAATATTTCCATATCATCATAAGCCGCATATATTAAATCAATATTAATATTATCAAAATACTTCTTAATTAAATTAATCTTTAAAATAGCTTCTTTTCTACTATGACCTCTACCTAAAAAAGCGATAACTTCATCATCAAAAGACTGTATACCTATACTAATTCTATTTACACCATACTTCTTCATTATCATAAGCTTATCATTAGTAATAGACTCTATATTACATTCAAAAGTAAATTCATAATCATCTTCCATATCAAATATCCTTAATATTTCAAATAATCTAACCATTTCACTTTCACTCAAGCTACTAGGAGTACCTCCTCCTATATATATCGTCTTAACTTTTTCATTTTGATATCTTTCTTTTATTTCCCTCTCTAAATTATCAAGATAATTATTGATATATTTTTTATTATAATAAACTTTACAAAAATCACAATAACTACATATCGTATCACAAAAAGGAATATGAATATAAATAGACATAATAATCACCTTCTATTAACTTATTATACTATATATTTTAATAATTTCTAGTATAAATATCAAAAACTAATCTCATATTAATAATGGTGATAAAATGGATAAAATAGATGTTCGAAGTTATATAATAAATAATTTTAAAGATGATACCGTAGAAGACATCCAATCTTCTATCGAAGAATCAATATCTTCTCATGAAGATGACCCCCTAATAGGTCTTGGTGTCTTATTTGAATTACTTTGGAATAACAGTAGTGCCGAAGAAAAGACTACTATACTAATAAATATAAAAAAAGGTATGTAAATAAATAATAATTACATATCTTTTTTTGCAATAAATAATTCTAAAAAAACATCCCCATTAACACTACCAAGTTTAATTTCTCTATCGAGATTAGATAGTTTAACCAAATATTTAATAAGCATATCCTCACTATAATAATAACTATCACTAAGTAAATATTTAACTCTATATACATTTTTAAACTCTAGTATTTTAGCTATCTCTTCATTAGATTTACCACTATTATATAATCTCTTAACTTGAAATAATAGTCTAATTTGTGAGGCAATAATTGGAATCATCTGACTAGCATCCATTCCATCATCTTTAAATTCATTATATAACTCAATAGCTTTTTCCGTATCATTTTTTAAGATACTATTAACTAAATCATATACCGAGTCATTACTTTCAGATATAGTAAGTAAATCTATATCATCTTTTGTAATAACCTTATCCTCTATTTTATATAACATAAGCTTATCTAACTCATTCATAATATTATAGATATTATTACCACTCTTACTTAAAAAATAATTGATATTATCATTACTCATCTTATAAGAAGAAGCACTTATATACCTAGATACATAGTCCTTCAAATAATCTAATGTAACTTCAAGTTTTTTTAACGTTCCTTTACTACTTATAAGTTTAACAAGTCTCTTTTTAGAATCAATAGTATCACTATATGAAACAAACACTAAATAACTATTTGAATTATAACTATCAAAATAATTAATAAGTTTATCAATATCTTTAATTTCCTTTTTTTCAGTTAAATAAGAAGTACTATCAATAATAATTAATTTATTTGAAGAAAACATACTAATAGTAAGTGCTTCTTCTATTATACTATCTACTTCACTTATATCATAAAAAGTAATATCATCTTCGGAAATAGAAAGTTCTTTCTCTAGCTTACCAATTTCTATGTTAATTATACCTTTATCATTACCATAAAACATATAAAAATTCATAAACTATCACTCTTCTTCTACTAATTTACATATATATTTATTATTTTTATAGTAAGATATTAATTCATCCATATCCCTAGGCATGAAATAATCTACTTCCGTATCAATTTTTGAAAATAATTTATAAGTATAATCTTCATCGACAAACTTATACGTATCTCCTTCATTTATATACTGATAAAAATAACTTTTTTCTTTAAATTCTTTATAATAATCCGTATCTGTAAATATATAATCACTGGTAATATTAATATCTACTATTTTATCTCTCCCATTAAATACTAAACTCACATTGTCTACTACTGTTGCAGGTAACTTATCATGAAAATAACTCTTCGTACATAAATAACTGCTATTCTTACCAGTAATAATTTCTGGGTTAACAAATAGAAAAACAGCTACTATTATAATAACTAATATGATAACAATCCAAGTAGGAGAAATTTTCTTTTTAACTCTTTTTACATTTTCTTTTTCCAAAGATTTAGGTTTTGGAATAGTTATATCCTTAAGCTTATTGATATCGATATTCATATCTACCTCATGCTGATCTATTATTTCCGAAGATACAATATTATCTAAGGAAATAATTTCAAAGTTTTCATCACTTTTTCCATTCATAATACTATCAATGAAAGTTTTAACAACATCTACTACATCATCTTTAGAAGTCATAATAACAATAGAATTATTCTTTACAAATAAAGAGCCATAATAAAGCTTTTTGTCATCATAACTGTAAATAATATACTTATTACCATTCTTTTTATATTTAAAAGCTCCATATACATTAATATAAATAGTATCCTGCCCATATATAAATTTATAATCATCAACTTTTATAACTTTGCCAATCATATAGAATTCCTCCATAAAATATAATATAAACTAAATTTTCCTCCAAGTAAAGGAAAATATTTAAAATATTATTTTAATATAACTTGTCTTGCATCTATTTCAAAGCCTCCAACAAAACTATTTCCCTGCTCATAGTCTTGATTTTCATTATTTTCCTGTAGCCATATTAAAACAGTATAACTCTTCACTTCACCACTCTTTAGGTATTCACTATCCTTCATGAGCACTTTACCAGAAGAAGGAATATTGCCAGTAGCTATCTTCTTATTATTTGAATCATATAGTGCAAATTTAAGAGCATTGTTAACAAAATCATTTCTCGTAATTGTAATATATAAATCTATATTTTGATCTAAAGTACCACTACTAGAAACAGTAAACATCTTTTTATATACTGAATACTTTGTATCTAAATTAGGTTCATCAATCGGAAGAAGTAGATAAGTATTAATTTCCCTACCATCGACATAATTAATAGAAATGGTACCAGTTTTTATTCTTGTACTATCTTCCTTCTCACTAGAAAGAAGTGAAAAATAAGTAAAAGTAATTCCCACTAGCATAGTTATTAAAGTAAGAACAAGTAATATTAAATAAAAAATATCTCTTCTATTTTTACTACTCTCCATACGCCATCACCTAGTATAATAATAACAAAAATAAAAAAAAAAAGCAATATTAAATTGCTTTTTAAGCACCTTCCGCAGTACCAGTAATTTGTCCATTTTCAGCACCAACAACGTCAATTACAACAGTACCTTTAAAAACAGCACCTTGTTCTACGTCATTAGCAGCACCAGCTTCATCAAGCCATATAAACATACGATATTTCTTTGTAGTTCCATTACCGGCAATATTATCAGTAACATCCATACTATCACCTAAAAGTCCGAATTTACTATATCCCATAGTACCTTCATATTTTAAAGTACCAGCATCACTATTTGTAATATCATACATAACAAACTTTAAATTAGAAAAGCCCTTTTCTGCTGGAGTAATAATTTCATTAGTTTCTTCATCTCTTACTTCAGCAGCAAGTGGAGTAGGTTCAACAGTAGCTTTAAAATCTATCGAAGCATCTCCATTATTAGTTAAAGTAAATTCATACATTCCACATACAGTATATCCTTTATCATCTTTACATAATTGATATGGAACTCCTTCACTATTAGATTCTCCTGCTTTTGCTCTTCTGACTGTCTCTTCAGCAACTGCCTTTGTTGAAGGAATCAAATTACTAATAGCCACTTGGTTACCATCATCATAGACAATCTGCACAGAAGCAGCATTTACCGTAAGAGCATTCTCTTTACTTTTAGCATTAATTGAAAAATAAGCAAAAGAAGCACCAATTATAGCCACTATTAAAGTAAGTACCCCAATAATACCCAAAAATATTCCTCTTTTTTCTTCTTTTCTTTCTTCCTTATCTTTTTCCATATGTATCCTCCTCTCTTCTATCATATTAATGATATCAAAAAATAAATAAAATTGCAACTATTTTTAAAAAAAGAAATAGATAAATCTATTTCAAAAAATCATTTAACTCTTCTTTAGACATAAAGCCCGTAAATCTTTTCGTTTCTTTCCCACTTTCAAATAAAATAATTGTTGGAATAGACATAACACCATATTCTCTTGCAATATCACTATATTTGTCGACATCCAATTTAATAAAATTATAATCGTAATCATTAGCCACTTCTTCAAATATTGGTGCAAACATCTTACAAGGGCCACACCAAGTAGCATAAAAATCTACTACTGCTCTGTCTTTAATTAAATCATTAAAATCTTTTTCATAATGAATTAAACTCATAATCTCTCCTCTCAGTCTACTATCGACTTATCATTAATATGTATTTTATTTTTCTCTACTAACTTTCTAGCGGACTCTTTAGTTACAACTTCCCTTTTTAGTAATAATTTCAAAACATCTTCATTTAATTCCTCATTTGTCTTATTATCTTTTTCAGTAACTATTGTATAAACATCCCCATAAATACCAACCATTTCTTCTGAAACAGAAGAAAGAACCGGAGTATTATCAATAATAAAATTAGCCATTTTAGATTCTCTCAAATAAGGTATTTTAAATACTGGCAAAGTAAGAATAACTAAAGCTAAAAATATATATACATAAGATTCGATAGCCCCCACCACAATACCAAGAATTTTAGATGGAATACTAAGGATAACTGTAGCCTTAAGTAATTTTTCAATAAGCCCCGTCACCATAACTATTACTTTCAAAATAAATAAAAGCGCAATAAACACAATTACAAAAGCAATAGCTTCATACATTAAAATATTTATAGCATCAATTCCCTTTATAAAACCGCCAAAATTAAAAAATGGTAAATTTTCATACATAATAACTGATAAATAATTCTTTAAATAAAAAGCCAAAACAACTATTACAAACATACCAATAAAATCAGCTGTCTTTTTTATGACACCAGCTTTAAATCCAGCTACTGCTCCCAAAGCTAAAAATATAATTATCACAAAATCTACTACATTCATATTTTTTCCTCCTATAATAATTATATACTATTTATATAAAAAAATAAAGAAAAAAACAGATGTAAATTAAACACCTGCTTGATTATTAGAAATATCTTCATTTACTACTTTAAATATAAAAGTATTATCTTGATCATCGTAATCAAAATCATATTCATCAAAGTGTAACTCAAAATTCTTCCATGTTTCATCTACCTCAAACGCTACAAAGCCACTTGCCTTTTTACCCGAAGCCAAATTAACAGATAATTCCTCTACACCATCTATGTCATTTAATATATAACACGAAGAAACGGCATAACCATCAACATAGCCATCAAAATCAGAACTAGATAAATATACAGTATCAGAAGAAGTATTTTCAATGTCTAAGAAAAATACCAAGAACTCTTTCCCCTCCGATGGGGTATCAGCTAAATATCCATCAGAAATAGACGAATACATAAGAGCCTTATTTAAAGTAATATTTAAATCATCACCTTTTAACGTATCCCCAGTTGTCCCAACTAATTCTTTAGTTTCAATATTAAAATTGTCTTCTATATAATCATCAATATCAATATCATTATCTTTAAGGAAATTATAACCTACTACTCCTAAAATAACAACTATTATAAGTGGTATTAAAATAACACACCCTACAACAATAAGAACAATAGCCCAAGTAGGAAGACCTTTCTTTTTTTGTACGCCTCCATTATTTAAATTATTATTAATATTGTTAACATTATTAGTATTACTATTTCCACCCAATACTTTGCCACAATTTAAACATACCGATGAATTTTCATCTAATTCTTTTCCACAATTAGTACAAAATTTTGCCATTTTTTTCACTCCTCTCTATCATAATTATATAATAAATAATAAAAAAAAGAAAGTATTTTTAAACTTTTCTTTTAATCTTTTTCATATAATCACTAAGATTACTATCCATTTCCACATAACCATATATAAATAAATGTCTACTTTCATTTATAATCATATTTTTTAAATAATCTCTATTATTAATAATCACTATCAAAACCTCCAAATAAATTATATCACATAAAAAAGAGAAGTTAAATATTCTCTTCTCTTATTTGGTCAATAATATTATGTTTCTTTATCTTACTAGCAGAATACATCATCGTAAGTAAAACAATAACAAATACCATAACTATTGCAAGTATTACACTCTTCCAAGGAATCATAATTTTACTAACACTCATCATACCCGATAACGCTTTATGAATAAGTAAAATAACTCCAAACGATACCGGTAACGCATATAATAACGATTTAAGTCCAAAGAATAAACTTTCAAAAAATAATATTTTATTAAAGCCTTTCTTAGTAAGTCCAATACTTCTAAGTACCGCAAACTCTCTCTTTCTAAGAGCCATACTAGTAGATATCGTATTAAATACCGAAGTAACCCCTATCAAAGTAACAAGAGTAATAAAGCCATACATTAAAATTTTAACTGCCAAAATAATATTCTTCTCCATCTTAGTATTCTCTTTAATATTATTATAGTATAC
>JBJEEA010000042.1:0-114931 GCA_051872635.1 Bacilli bacterium | reverse complement strand
AACTTGAATCACTTTTTTTATATAGAAATGTTTCACATCAATTGTAACACAACAATAATTTTTGACAAAAAAGTAAGTATTTACTTGCTTTTTTAAATATTAGAGTGTAAAATATTCTTTAGGAGGAAAATAGAAATGGCAAATCAAAATTCAAAAAATAAATCAAATACTAAAACAAATAATAAAAAGAATAATGTAAAGGGTAAAGAAACAAATTCTAAGGCAAAGACTACTGCTTCATCTAAAGCAAGTACTAATAGTAAAAAAGTAGCAGAAACTACAAACGAAAAAGCAACTTCAGAGGTAAATACTATAAAAAAAGAAAAGACTACAACAAAGAACATTGCAAAAGGAAAAAAATCAAAGCCAGTTGAAAGTACACCTGTCGTAGAGGAGACAAAAAAGACTGGTAAGAAAATTAATTTAACTTCAAAGCAAAAAGATCTAATTTTAATATTATTAGTAGTAATACTATTAGTAGTAGCTTTACTTACTACTGGAGATAAAACTCCTAAATTAGATATTGAGCTTCCGATTGCTGTAGAAGGAGAGGCAGGCTTTACTGAAATATCTTATTCAGAATATGAGTCTAAAATGGCAGAAGAAAAACCATTCTTAGTGATAATTGTCAGAGATGGTTGTGGCTATTGTGAAATGTATGAACCAATAGTTGAAGAAGTAAGTAATGAATATCAAGTTCCAATATACTACATTAATTTGGCTAATTTAACTGAAGAAGAGCAAAGCCTTCTTGCCAAGTCTAATACTTATTTAAAAACTAAAGAATGGGGTACACCAACAACATTATTCATGTATGGAAAGACAGTAGTAGATTCAATTAGTGGATATGTTGAAAAAGAAGAATTTGTAGAATTTATCAAAGAGAATATTAAGGTTGACGAAAATGCAGAATAATATAATATACGAAAAGGCTAAAGAGTTTAAAAGAAAATATCCTAGAACTATAGCTTTCCGTATAAAAGCCCATGCTAAAATAGCGGCTAAATACATTGGAACAGATGAAGAAGTAAAATATGTCTTTTTAGGACAAAAGAATTCTGACAGTTATGACTTTATAAATACAAACGTTGTTGTCTTAACTGATAAAAGAATTATTGTGGCAACTAAAAGAATACTCTTTGGATATTTTTTTCGTACAATTACTCCTGATATGTTTAATGATTTAACCGTAAAAAGTGGTATTATTTGGGGTAAAGTTATAATAGATACCATAAAAGAAGTCGTTGTATTATCTAATATTGACCCCAATGCTCTTACGGAAATTGATGACAATATTAACATGTATATGATTGAAGAAAAGAAAAAATATCGCGAAAAAGAAAAAATAGAAAGAGAGATTACCGAATAATCCATCTCTTTTTCTTTAGGAGGAAAAAGTGCAGATACTAAAATACGAACTTACTAAAAACAAAGATTATAATATCTATTTATCAAATGGGGAAGTTATAACTCTCTATGAAAAAGTTATAACTGAAAATGAACTATTATTAAAAAAAGAAATTGATAAAGATTTATATGCTAAAATAATTAAAGATAATCAAACCTATATACTTACTGAAGCATCTATTAAATATATAAATATAAGACTTAGAAGTACAAAAGAAATAGAAAACTATCTTAAAAAGAAAAATGCTAGTGAAAGCGATATTCCACTTGTTATTGATAAGCTTACAGAGTTAGGCTATTTAAACGACGAACGTTTTACTAAAGCTTTTATCAAAGATAAATTGAATTTTACGATGATGGGTGACTATAAAATAAAACTTGAACTTCAAAAATTAGGCATTTCCTCATCTTTAATAGAAGATAACTTAAATCTAATCGATGATAATATAATAAACGATAAAATAAAAAAAATAATTGATAAAGATATTCGTACCAATAAAAAATATAGCGGCATTAAATTAAAAAATAAAATTTACAATCATTTATTAACTCAAGGCTATAGTAAAGAAAAAGTAATTGAAATCATAAATAATTATACTTTTTAGTATAAAATAGTAGAAATTAGTAAAAATATAAATGGAGATGATTAGATGAAAAAGATAACAACTGTATTTATATTTTTACTCTTACTAGTGGGCTGCTCACTCTCAAATAGTCCGACATCAAAAGTAGAAGATTTACTAAGTAAATATCAAAGACTTGATAATGATATAAAAGAGGGAATAGATACTGTCATAGATAGTGAAAGCTTAACGGATACTCAAAAAGATAGATATAGAGATTTAATCGAAGAACAGTATAAAGGTTTAACATATCAAATAAAAGATGAAAGAATCGATGGAAATACTGCTATTATAACAACTGAAATAGAAGTATTAGATTATAAAAAGGCCGTAACAGATACTACTAATTACTATCAAGGACAAAACGATTATACCGTTGAAGACTATAATAATACCAAGTTAGATAATCTTGAAAAAGTGAAAGATAAAGTTACCTACACAATTGACTTTGAAGTAGTAAAAGATACAAATGGTAACTGGAAATTAGCTTCACTTGATAATGAAACGATAAAAAAATTACAAGGCATGTATTAATGCCTTTTTTCTATGTAAAATCATAGTATATCTTTTTCGACATATATTTAATACATTAAATTATATAATAGTAGTGGTGATAGGATGAATAAGAAGATGAAATTAAAAAACACTTCTAAAAAGATAATAAGAAAATCATTCATATACATGACTATGATATATATAATATTTGCTTTTACTTTTTATTACTCTCTAAAAAATAGTAGTGAAGTAAATAATACCAAGTTTATAAATTTCCTTCTAGAAGGTGGTAATAGTCATATGATGGGAAATTATAAAATAACTAATATTGTAAACTCTAGTGTTAAATTCTTACTTAATATTGATCTTAAAAACCCTTCTACCATTTTAAATAATGGTGTTTTAGTAAATGGAAATAATGATGAGTTACTACTTTTAGAACATAATGATGACTATAGTAATTTAGATGAATTAAAAAAAATAAGTTCCTATATGGAAGATCCTAATCCTGTCGATATTAATAATCCCATTATCTATATATATAATTCCCATCAGCTTGAAAACTATAATAGTGAAAATTTAGATATATATGGAATAACTCCTAATGTTTTAATGGCTTCTTACATTCTAAAAGAAAAATTAAACAGTAGAGGACTTTCTACTATTGTCGAAGATGTCAACTTATCTGAATTTTTAAATTTAAATAATTGGGACTATGCAAGTTCTTATAAAGCATCTAGAATATTTATGCTCGATAAAAAAAATAAATATTCATCTTTAAAATACTATATAGATATTCATAGAGATTCTGTATCTAAAGAAGTAACTACTACAAACATAAATGGGAAAGCTTATGCCAAAATTCTCTTTGTAATTGGCTTAGAACATGATAATTATAAAGAAAATTTAGCTTTCTCCGAAGAACTAAATAATCTTGTAAATAAATATTATAATGGCTTATCAAGAGGAATTTATAAAAAAGAAGGACCGGGAGTAGATGGAATATATAATCAAGATATAAGTCCTAATACCATTTTAATTGAAGTAGGAGGAGTAGGTAATAATATTAATGAAGTATTAAATACCATGGAAGCGTTATCTAATATTTTAGATTATTATATAAATGGTGATAAAAATGAATAAAAAGAAAATATTTAAAGCAGTATTCATTCTATTATTTATTGCCTTTGTCATAGGTTATGTTATTGAAGAAACAGGTTATTATGAATATAATCTTCAAAATAAGATGATTATGACAAGTGAAGCTATGACTAGATTTGAAAATGATCTAAAAGAGGGAAAAGATGTTAGAGAAGAAGATTATGTCGTAAGTACTGAGAAAGATTATACTAGTGCTCTTACTAAAAGTACTAATAAGATATCTACAAAAGTAAATTCTGTTCTAAAAAAAGGTATAGAAGGAGTCTTTAAAATAATAGGAAGTTTTGTTGAAGATTAGCCTGTGAAGCCTAAGGTCTTCACTAGGAATCATAGAGCCTGTAGTCTCTATGATTGTAAATATATTTTTATAATATAGATAAATAAGAGAGAGTTCAAAAAGAATTTATTTATAAATTAAATAAAAATCAAAACAGAAGAAATATATAGTTACTTTATATTTGTAAGAAATATTTCACAAGCTAAAAAAAGAAGTAAGTTTTATTTTCTTACTTCTTTTAATATTCTATCTGTATTACTAAAATTTAATTTAGCAATATCTTTTAAAATGCTAGGACCATATTTCTCTGCTAATTTAATTCCGACATCTTCAACATAGTAGTTAGCTCCTTTTGGAAGAAAGATACCGTACTTATTACCAAGTTTGTCCATTTCTTTAATAAAAATATATCTACTTATAAGTGAAGATACTGCAACTGATAAGCACTTATCTTCAGCTTTTGTAACAAAAGTTATACCTTTTAATGGATTTGGAACTTCACTTAAATGATTATAATAACTCTTTTCAGATTCAAATTGATCTAAGACAATATAGTCATATTTATTATCTTTTACCATTTCCGTAAGAACTTTATTATGAAGAATAGCTTTTATTTTATTCATATTCATGTCCTTACCATATCGCTCATTATATTCTTTATTAGATAGTATCATAGTTTTATATGGTATTTTTTTAATAATTTTAGGAACAACTTTAAGTATTTGCTCATCACTCATCTTTTTTGAATCTCGCACTCCAAGTTCCGTTAGAAATGGAATATTTTCTTTATCTACAAAAGAAGCTGTTACGACAATTGGCCCGTAATAATCACCGGTTCCGACTTCATCAGAACCAACTGAGGAAATATCAGTAGGTAGTATTATTTCATCTTCTTCTTTTTCTTTTTTTGCTTCTTCATCCATAAAGTAACTAATAGAGCCTTTATCTTTCAAAATATTCATCCACATATCTGCTTCAATATCCGCTGAAACACCTTGAAAAACAGCTTTACCAGACTCGTATAAAGTTACAATAGTATCGCCAGTATCAGCTTGAAAAATAGCATATGGCGGTGTTTTTTCTCTTTTCATGTCCTTGTAAAAATTATTCATTAATCTTTTTGTTTCACTATCTACACGAATAACTTTAGTAATTGTTTTGTTTTTCATGTTCCACCTCTAAATATATTTTAACATAATAATAATAATTAATAAATTGTAACTATTCATTTTGTCAATAATTTTGTCAATAATTTGACATATAATATTGAAAAATAATAGAATATGTTTTATTATTATTATAGAGGTAGTATGAAGAAAATAATAAGAACACTAAAAAGCTCTAATATTAGTTGTGGATATTTATATTTTTATATTCATTTTATAACAGAAGCAATATGTTTTTATGTAATGACTAGAATAACAGGTAATAGTGCTTTTTTATGGATGTGCCCGTTATTATATGATGCTTTAGCTTTTGTACCACAATCAATAATAGGTTATATAAGTGATAAATATTCAAAGATAAATTTTGCAATAATAGGAACTATACTTCTTGTTGTTGGTTTAATAGCATTTTGTTTAAACTTATTACCAGGACAATACACCGAAATAGTAATATTATGTTTAGGAAATGCCTGTATTCATGTGAATGGAGCAGAAGTGACATTAAGAAGTTCAAATGGTAAACTTTCTCATAGTGCCATTTTTGTAGCAGGTGGATCATTTGGTGTAATAACCGGCAAAATACTTGCAAAAACAACTATTTCATTTTGGTTTCTTGCTTTGATAACATTTACAATGATACCATTTATTTTATTAGCTGAATATTACAGGAGAGATTCTGACAATAAACCTTGTCATGAGTTTAATTATCATTCATCTAAAATTAAACCCAAAATAATTATATTACTTGCAGTAATAATCGTTATCGTAAGAGGATATATGGGATATGGACTACCAACATCTTGGAATAAAACTACTATTCAAACAGTACTACTATTTTGCACAATGGGATTAGGTAAAGCATTGGGAGGAATTCTATCAGATGCTTTTGGTATGAGAAAAGTAGCAATTATTAGTATGATAGGATCATTACCTTTTCTTCTAATAGGAGATAATTTAATGATTATTTCTTTAATTGGTGTTCTTATGTTTAGTATGACAATGTCAATAACCCTAGGATTATTGGTATCAGTATTAAAAAGGACACCGGGATTAGCCTTTGGATTAACTACAATAGGATTATTCTTAGGAACCATACCAATATTTTTTTTCAAAATTAATAATAATATAATAAATGGAATTGTAATTATATTATTAACATTATTGTGTGTATTTATTGCATCTTCAATAATAAGAAAGGATAAGTTGAATGAATAGCATAGTTGATAGTTATATCTTAAAGAAAGAATTACTACCATTTATTTTAATATCATTAGTAGTAATATCAATAATAATTATAACAATTATATTAGTAAAAAAAGAACTAAAGGAAGGAATGAAAAAATGAAAAAAATAAATAAAATAATTTTACTATTAATAATTATGTTGCCATTTATGGTAAAAGCAGACATGGCTGCACCAGTGGCACAATATAATGTAAGGGTGAGCAATCCAAATGGAGCTATTATTTATGAATATAATTCAGGATATCGAGCTACTGAAAAAAAAGTAGACTATGATAAAATATGTAAAGTAAATTATGAACATGATGAATATATTACAGCTTCATGTGATGATGGAAATAAATATTATACATTGTCTGTATCGGATGTTTCACCACTAGAAATAAATTTATCTGATTACAAGCATGATCAATCATTAAAATACTATGTTTTTGATGAAAATGTTTATCTATATGAAGGACCATCAAAAATATATGGGAAAGTTAAACCAGAAACAACAATACCAGTAGAAACAACTATAGAATCAAATTATTATGATGAACAATGGCTATATATTAATTATAATGGAGTAAGTGGCTGGGTTTATAGGTATATGATTTCAAAATATGCCGATAAAGATATAGGAAGTACTGGTTTAGCATATTTTTCAAGTGAAAAAGTAAAAACAATGAAAGAAGTACCTATGTATAAATTACCAACAAGTGATGAAAAAAATGGTACAATAATACCAAAAAATGTAGAACTAAATACTTTATATTGTTATTCAAATTTTCCTTCAAACTATATGTTCTATGTTGATTATAATGGGATTAAAGGATGGATAAAGTCAGAACTTCAGCAAGGAAACACAATAAATAACCATGAAGGAGCAATTGTTAATTTTGCATATTATTCTAAAAATATAATAAAAATAGCAAGTCCTATTGGTGTAAACTTATATGAGAATGTTGAAGATGTTAATAGTAAAGTTGCAGTAATTCCATATGGAGAAGAATTGGTTTCAAATTATTATTTATACATGCACCATGAAGAGGGTTGGTTTGAAGTGGAATATGATGGGAAAATAGGATTTATTACCGCTGATGGTGTTAATGATTTAAATATTATTAAAAATAACAATGAAAAAGATGAGAATAAACTGGAAAATACAGAATCAGATAATGTGGTACCAGAAGAAAAAAAAATAAAAGAATATTCTTCTATGAAGATGACTTTAATTTATATTATATCATCGGTAATTCTTTTAAGCACAACTGCTGCAGTTACTATAGTGTTAATAAATAAAAAGAAGAAAGCAAAGAAAAATAATGCTAAATGATTTGCCTAGAATTATAATAATATGTTTATTATGTACTATTATCATAGAGGTAACAGTGTCTCTTATATTAAAAATAAAAGATAAAAAAGATATATTAAATATTATACTTGTAAATGTTTTTACAAATCCTATTGTAGTAACAACTACTAATTTAATGTTAATTTTTTATGGAAAAACATATAGATACATTTCTCTAATAATGTTAGAATTATTAGTAGTTTTTACAGAGGGGTTGATTTATAAAAAAGTATTAAAGTTTAATAAAATAAATGGTTATTTGTTATCATTAATATTAAATTTATGTTCTTATTTATTAGGATTGATTATTGGAATTATAATATTATAAATTAAATGGGAGAATAATATGAAGAAAAAGAATAGAATAAAAAATGAAGTAAATAATAAAAGAGGGTTGAAAATTTTATTAATAGCAGTAGTATCTATAATTGGATTATTAATATTGTCAATTGTGTGCTTGTTTGTTTATATTATTAGTACTACTAAATTTGATAAAGAAGAATTTGAATTTCGTACAACTTTACCTTCAACTGAAATCATTACTTATGAAGAAATGCCAGCATACTTAGTAAATGCAATTCTTTCTCATGAAAAAAAATCAGATAAAGCTACTATAATAAATACTGATAGTGTTGAAATGATTTTAGCAAGCAATTATGTTGACTATTATAAATCTGGATTTATAAAAGTATTAAAGAAATTATATATTTCAAAAGTTCTTTTAAAAGAATATACAAAAGAAGAATTAATAACTATTTTTGTAAACAGTAGAAATTTTGGTAATACTATTTATGGTATAAGTAATGCGAGTAAATATTATTATAATAAATCAGTTTCAGAACTTACATTATCAGAATCTGCTATGCTTGTAGGTATGATTGATTCGCCAAATAGGTATAATCCTAACAAAAATCCAAATGAAGCATTACAAAGAAGAAATTATATATTGGAATTGATGTATAAAAATAATTATATTAATAATTTGGAATTGAAAGAAGCAATTAATACTCCTTTAGAAACGGTTATCAATAAATTGATATTAGGGTTTGAATATGCAGACATAACTCTTCCAAAAGAGGATAGCTTATATGGCGAAGGAATTATATTAATTGAAAATATAAATAAAGAATATTTAGTAGCAGCAGCTTTGTATACTGCTAAAGAATCAAAAGATACTGATAAATATACTGAAGATACTGCATCAAAAATTATACATGTAAATGATGTTATGAATCAATTAAATAAATACAATATTAATGATTATGATTTTACAGATTATAAAATTTATCAATATCCAACATTTTTATATTATAATGATAAAAATTATTTTTATAAAATAACTGATTGTAAAAAGGAAAAATATATTTCGGGCTATACATACAAGATTGAATCTGATTTCGAAAATGAAGAATACTATGTATATAGAAGCATTGGATATGCTTTAACTGAATCTTCATCATTATATCTTGACAAGCAATATAAAAATAAAATTACTCTTGAAAGGGAAGTAAACAAATATAATTATGACAAATTTAACAAATATAAATTAACAATTAAAAAAAATATTAATGGTTATTATTTATATTCAATCGAAAAAATAGAAGATACAAATTAATTTATTTGATAAAACATCTTTATTTTAAATAAGTAAAGATGCTTTTTATTATAGCAACATAATAATTACTTGTTTTTTAACCATATTTAATATATAATAGACCTATGGGTGTGTTTTATGGAAAAAGCAGTAATAAAAGTTAAAAGTATGTCATTTAAGTATAATGAAAAATTCATTTTTAAAGATTTTGATTTAGAGATAAAACCTAATTCATTTGTAACCATTATTGGTAAAAATGCTTCCGGTAAAAGTACTTTAGCTAAAATACTAATAGGTCTATATCCATCTTCTGGATACATTAATATCGATGGCTATTTACTAAATAATGAATTTTTACCAAAGATAAGAAGAACTTTTTCTGTATGCTTTGATGACGCTGATGCTCATTTTATTGGTGAGACAGTAAGAGATGATCTTGCTTTCTCTTTAGAAAACTTAGAGTATTCCAAAGAAGAAATAGCTTCTTCAATTCAAAATATTTCCAAAAAATTTAAATTAGATGACATTTTAGAAAAAGGCCCATCTGATTTAACTGGAAGTGAAAAAGAAAAAGTAGCTATTGCCTCCGCTCTTATCCATAATCCCAAAATTATTCTTCTAGATGAATCCATTCATAAACTTAATCCTTCTGATAAAAAACTTGTCTTTAAAGTTCTCGAAGAATATAAAAAAGAAGGAAGGCTTACTATTATATTAATTACCCATAATTTAGAAGATACACTAAAAGCTGATCGCATTATTGTTTTAGATAATGGCAAAATTATTAGAGATGACACTAAAGAAAAAATTTACGAAGATGATAAGCTCGAAAAATTAGGTTTTAATCTTCCTTTTATCGTAAAGCTATCCCAAAATCTTATGCTCTATGATTTACTAGATAGAGTCTATTTTGATGAAAAAGAGGTTATAGATAAATTATGGAATTAAAATTAGATAAAGTGTCATATCAAGATAAAATAAAGAACTTTAGTTATGAATTTGAAGAAGGAAAAATTACTAGTATTATTGGCACTTCTGGTTCTTCTAAAACCACTCTTAGCTATCTAATAAGTGGTATATTAAAAGATTATTCTGGAACTATTACCAATACTTATATAGGAAGAGAACTTGGCTATATTTTTGAAAAACCAGAAGAATCATTTATCTTTAATACAGTCCGTGAAGAAATTGCTTTTGGCTTAGAAAAGTATCATTATAAATTAGATATTTTAGATAAGAGAATAGAAGACTCCCTTAAGATAGTAGGCCTAAATAATAGCTATCTTTATAAAAATCCATTTGAATTATCTAGTGGAGAAAAAGAGTCTTTGGCTCTTGCTACCATCATTGCTTTAAATCCTAAACTTATTATTATCGATGATCCAACTATATATTTAGATAATAAAAAAGAAGAAAAATTAATAAGGCTATTAAAGAAACTGAAAAATAATTATCATAAAACAGTTATTTTAATATCTAGTGATATTGAGTTTGTCTTAAAAGTTACTGATAATTATCTTCTTTTAAAAAAGGGTAAAATAGTAAGTAAAGGAACTAAAAAAGATTTACTAACTTGTGATAAGTTAAAATCATCTGGTATTGAAGTACCTAAGATAATAGAATTTATAAATACTGTAAAAAAGAAAAAAAATGTCAATTTAGAAGTGACTTTTGATATTAAAGAACTTATGAAAGATATATATCGTAATGTTAAATAATATTGTCCTTGGAAGATATATAAAAAAAGAGTCACTTATTCATAAATTAAATCCAGTATTTAAAATATTATCACTTATAATAATGATTGCCTCTATCTTTTTTATTGATAGTTATGTCGACATAATTATGTTAGCTTCTTATCTTTCTCTAGCTCTTGTCTATAGTAATATTAACTTAAAAATCTATCTTAAAAATATTTATAGTATTAGAGCTTTTATCATTATCATTGTTGTAATAGATTTAATCTTCTTTACTAGTTTTAATAGAATAGTATTTGACTTATTTAAATTAGTTTTTGCCGTTTTATATTCATCATTACTTACATACACAACTGCCATGACAGAAATTACTTATGGTATAGAAAATCTATTAAGACCTTTAAACAGATTTATTCCTGTAAATGATATAGCTATGACTATAACATTATCACTTAGATATATTCCCTCTCTTACTGAGGAAGCAGCTCGTATTATAAGAGCACAAAGTCTTAGAGGCATCAATTTTAATACCAAGAACATAAAAGACAAGATAATTAGTATAAGCGGTATCTTTGTTCCTATGTTTGTCTTATCACTTCAAAAGTCCCTTTCTCTAGCGGATATTATGGATATAAGACTATATAATTATGGCAAGTCACGAACTAACTATCGATTAAATAAATGGAGCAAAATAGATTCCTTTTTGCTTATTCTAAATATTTTAATATTAAGTATTGTTATATTCTATTAGAAAGAAGGTTTTATTATGAGATATTTAATAACAATATCATATGATGGTACAAATTTTTCTGGCTATCAAAAACAGCCCAAAGAAAGGACAATCCAAGGAGAACTTGAAAAGGCTCTGAAGGAAATAAATGGCGGTAAAAAAGTAGAAGTCCATGCTTCTGGCAGAACCGATGCTAAAGTCCATGCTCTAGCTCAAAGAGTTCACTTTGATTTAAATACTAAAATAACATGTGAAAAATTAGAAAAAGCATTAAATTCACTTCTTCCAGATGACATTTATGTTCGAAAAGCCGAAGAAGTTAAAGAAGACTTTCATGCCAGATTTTCCGCTATTGGAAAAGAATATATTTATATTCTCAATATGGGTCAGTATAATCCACTAGAGCGAAATTATGTCTATCAGCATAACGAAAAATTAGATGTTGTCGAAATGGAAAGAGCTATGAAATACTTAGAAGGAACACATAATTTTAAGTCTTTTACTAAAACTGATGAAGAAAAAGATGATTATGTGAGAACCATTTCACAGACTAATTTAATAAGAGATACTAAAGATATCAATAAAATTACTTTAGTTTTTGTCGGTACCGGATTTTTAAGATATATGGTTCGAAACATTGTAGGAACTTTAATCGAAGTAGGTAAAGGAAATATTAAAAGTGAAAAAATAATAGAAATCTTAAAAAAAGAAGACCGAAGAGCAGCCGGTAAGACCGCGAATCCAGAAGGATTATACTTAAAAAATGTCTTTTATTAATAAAGGTCTATTGAAATAGAAAAAAATTTATATTATAATAAACAATATGAAGGAAGTGTTAAAATGGGAAGAGAATTAAATCGTAAACAAGCCAAAAGAGAAGGAAAAAATGTTAGAGAAGTTCAAAGGCAAAACAAAGATAAACCACTTGAAATGAAGACTTTTATTATAATAATTGTCACTTTATTACTATTTTTTGTCATTCTCTATATTATAACCGGTCTTTTTATAACTAAAGAAATTAAATGGTTTGACAAAAAGGATAGTACATCTGATAATTATACTGAGATAACAAATAAAATATTAGCCAAGGACTCACTAAGACAAGTCGAAGAAGTATATTATGTATATTACTATAATTCTAAAGAAGAGGAAAGTAATATTTCATCAAAAGTATCTAGCTTAAATGATAAAGTCTACCGTGTTGATTTATCCGATGATTTTAATAGTAACTTCGTAGGTGAGCCATCTGGAATTGTATCTAGTATAGATGAATTAAAAGTATCTAGTCCTACTGTAATAAAAGTAGATAGTGAAAAAATAATTGCTTTTTATAGTGGTGAATCTGAAATAGAATCTATTTCAGAATAGAAAGATAACATGCAAAAATTAAAATTATATTTAGACTGTGATGGTGTAATACTAGATACAATAAATAAATCATATCAAATTATTCATGATTTAAATCTTAATACCGATGAAGAAATAGCTTGTTTTTATCGAGAGTTAAACTGGAATACTTTTATTTTAGAAGCAGGAGAGTTAAATAATGCTATATTAAAAATAAAAAAACTTTTAGCTTCCAATTTATTTGATATAAGTATTTTAACCCATGTCACTTCAAATAGCGAAGGCATTGCTAAAATAGCTTATTTCAAAGAAGCATTACCAGAAGTCCCAGTTATTCCCGTTTTTAAAGGAACTAATAAAGCTGATGCTGTTGATCCCAAAGGAGCCATTTTAGTTGATGACTTTTTACCTAATCTAGATTATTGGCAGGAAAAAGGAGGAATTCCAATTAAATTTTCTGATTCCGGTAAATCTTGTAAATATATGGTAATTACTGATTTACTTGATTTATTAAATCAAAGAGAAAAAATAGGAGTATTAAAAAGAGGTGACCATTATGAAACTTATGAATGTTAAAGGAACAACTGATAGTCTTCCCAAAGAAGAATTAAAGAAAAGACGCGTTGTAAATATCCTTACTGATACTTTCGAAAAATTTGGCTATTTACCTTTAGATACATCAATACTATGTTATTATGACTTATTATCATCAAAATATGCTGGTGGTAGTGAAATACTAAAAGAAGTCTATACTTTAAATGATCAAGGTGATAGAGAATTAGGTCTTAGATATGATCTTACTGTACCTTTTTCTAAAGTAATAAGTATGAATGCTGGCAAAAACATAACTCTTCCCTTTAAAAGATATGAAGTTGGAAAAGTATTTCGTGATGGTCCTGTCAAAACCGGTAGGGCTAGAGAATTTTATCAGTGTGATGTCGATGTCTGCGGTATTTCAGGCTCATTTATTGAAGCTGAGATGCTTTCTATGACTAGTTTTGCCTATAAAAAATTAGGTATTGAAGTCGATATCGAAATTAATAATCGTAAACTTCTAGAAGGCCTTGTACTAGGCTCTGGAATTGACAGTAGTCTTACTAATAAAGTAATTTTATCAGTTGATAAATTATTAAAAATTGGTGAAGCCGGTGTCAAAGAAGAACTAAAAGATTATTCTATTGAAGAAGAAAACCTAGATAAGTTATTCAGTTATTTCAAATGTTCTATTGATGATTTAGATAGTATTGATATAACTAATGAGACCTTTATCGAAGGTAGAAAAGAAATAAAAGAATTATTTAGTTACATTAAAGCCTTAGATTTAAATGAATGTAAGTTTGTCCCATCACTTGCAAGAGGCCTTGAGATATATACTGGTACAGTCTTCGAAGTTTTTGACAAAAAAAGAAGACTAACATGCGCTATTGGTGGAGGAGGTCGTTATGACAAAATAATTACTAACTTCATAAATGATGGAAACGCATATCCAGCCGTTGGAATATCTTTTGGTATCGTTCCAATATGTGAGCTTTTAAGTACTGATGACGAGTCTTCTATTTATGATGCTTTAATTATTCCAATGGATACTAATATTCAAAGCTTAAGATTAGCTAATAGTCTTCGTGAAAGTAATATAAATGTTATAATAGAAATGAATAATCGAAAAGTCAAAAAAGTTTTAGAAAGTGCTAATAAGAAGAATATCCCTTATGTCATTATAATTGGTGAAGATGAAATAAAAACTGGTATAATTAATATTAAAGACATGAAAAATAGTACTAACATTAGTGTTAATATAGATAATATTAAAGAAATATGTAATATCATAAAAAGATAATTACATTTTTTCTTTTATAGTCTTGAAAAAAGTCCCATAATTTGCTATTATAATTATAGTAAGGAGATGTAGGTATGAAAGAAAATAAGGTTAATAAATTTTTACTTATAACTTCTATTGTCAGTACGACAATACTTTTAATAGGAGCTACTTTCTCATACTTTACAATATCCGCTAAAAGTAAAATGAATGCCTTATCAGTTGAAGCTGGAAGAATAAAACTAGGCCTTGGCGTAGCTCAAAAATTTACCGATAAAAAGATAATACCTACAAATGATAGTGATATTATGCTTGCATATAATCAAGGATGTGTAGATGACTTTGGCTTTGGTGCGTGTCTTGCTTATGATCTCGAGGTATCAAATTTTACAGATTCTCAAGAAGTAATTGGCAAGATTAATTTTAGTGTAGAAAACATTGAGAATTTAAGTTACATGATATTAGACGAAAATAACAATATTTATTTAGATAAAACTAAAGTAAATAGTGGTACCGATCAAAGTTTAGGAAATAGTTTCAGTTTAGCTAAAGGAAGTGATGCCATACCCACATCTAAAAAATTTGTTCTTATAGTTTGGCTTAGTAACTTAGAAGAAGCTCAAGAAAACTATGATGCTGGAGGTAAATTTTCTGCTTCCGTGACATATACATCAATTTATGGTGATATGTTAACCGGCACTATAAACGGTGCAAAACTAGATACTATTGAAACAGCTAAACTAGGGGAGGAATAGTAATGAAAAAGAAAGTATTTAGTTCAGTATGTATAGCTCTTATAATTATTATTATTGTAGCACTAGGAACAACTTTGGCTTTTTTTAGTGCTTCAGTAAGCAATGAAGACGTAGTAAGGGGTGAGGCAAGTACTTTTGATGTTGAACTTCAATTAGATACGGTATATAAAGCATCACAGTTAGTTCCACTTTCCGATAGTCTAGTATCTAATGCCATAAGCAAAAGCAGTGATAAATGCATTGATTCGCAAAACTATGAAGTGTGTACTTTATATACCTTAACACTTTCAAATAGTGGTAAGAGTCAAGTAGTTACTGGCTATGTTTCTACTGATACTACGACATACACAACTGATAATTTAAAATATCAAATATTTGATTCTAACTACAATGCTATAACTGACACTATGACAATATCTAGAGTAACCTCAGAAAAATCATATTTTAAAAAAGACGATAGCCTTGTAAATACAAGTATAGATAATACAAATATTACCTATTATCTAGCTATATGGTTAAGTGAAACAGGAACAAGTCAATCAAGTGATTACTCAAAGACATTTACTGGTAAAGTAGGTTTCGAATCAACGTATGGTGATAATGTTACTGCAACTTTTAATACATAACAACATATACTGTAACAAAAAAAAGTTGACAGTACATATTTTTTATGATAGAATACTTAGAGAAAGAGAGGGATAATAATGGCAGTAAAAATAAGATTAAAGAGAATGGGAGCTAAGAAAGCACCTTTCTATCGTGTTGTAGTAGCGGATTCTAGAAGTCCAAGAGATGGAAGATTCATTGATAATATTGGTACATATAATCCATTAGTAACACCAGCAGAAATCAAAATCGATGAAGAAGCCGCTATGAAATGGCTTAATAATGGAGCTATTCCTACTGATACAGTTAAAAATTTATTTAGTAAAGCAGGAATTATGGAAAAATTCCACAATTCAAAGCAAGGTAAATAATGAATAATTTAGTAAGCCTAACCGAGTTAATTATTAAAAATCTCGTAGAAGATTCTAATTCAGTATCAGTAAAGGAATTTGAGTCAGATGACAGTAATACCATTCTAATTGAAGTTATGGTAAATAGTGAAGACATGCCAAAAGTAATTGGTACAGGTGGTAAAACTATTAATGCTATTAGAACTATCGTTCAAGCAGCTTCATATGGTGAAGACAACAAATTAGTTAAAATAAACGTTGACTCTTATTAATAGAACTATTTAGTTCTATTTTTTTCACACTCTTTAATAGTGCCTTTCTTAACCTTGATTTTTTATTACATATCATTTATAATAATATATGGAGGATATGTATATGAGTAGAATAAAAAAAATATATGCAAGAGAAATATTAGATTCCAGGGGAAATCCCACTGTCGAAGTAGATCTTACTCTAGAATCTGGAATAAAAGTTACAGCTTCTGTTCCAAGTGGAGCATCAACAGGTAAAAATGAGGCTATTGAGCTTCGTGATAATGATAAAAACAGATATCACGGTAAAGGAGTATTAAAAGCTGTAAATAACGTAAACGCTGTAATAGCACCAGCTTTAATTGGAAAAGACTCCCTAAATCAAAGAGAAATAGATAATATTATGCTAAAATTAGATAATACTTATAACAAAAGTAATTTAGGTGCTAACGCTATTCTTGGTGTATCACTAGCTAATTTAAAAGCTGCTGCTATGTATAAAGGTATAGAATTATATGAATATTTAGGTAATAAGTATAGTATGCCAAGATGTATGATGAATATTTTAAATGGTGGAGCTCATGCTAGTAATAAATTAGATTTTCAAGAATTTATGATTATTCCAAGCCAAGATGAATATCATGAAAATTTAAGAATGGGTTCTGAGATATTTAATACCCTAAAATCCGTTTTAAAAGATAAAAATCTATTATGCGGTGTCGGAGATGAAGGTGGCTTTGCTCCAGACATTGACAGTGCCACTGAAGCTTTAGAATTAATTAGTGAAGCAATTACTAAAAGTGGTTACGTTCTTGGAGAAGATGTATATATTGGTCTAGATGTAGCAGCTTCAGAGTTCTATAACGAAGAAGAAGATTATTATTTACTAGAAGGTAAAAAATATACTAGAGAAGAACTTGTTAGCTATTATGCAAAAATTGTCGATAAATATCACATTATTTCAATCGAAGATGGCATGGCCGAAGAAGACTATGAAGGTTGGAAATTACTTACCGAGAAATTACCCCATATTCAGTTAGTGGGAGATGATCTTTTCGTAACCAATAAAGACTTACTTAAAAAAGGAATAGAACTAGGTATAGCCAATGCTATTTTACTTAAAGTAAATCAAATAGGAACCGTAAGTGAAACAATTGATACCATAAATTTAGCCAAAGAAAATGGTTATAAGACCATTATTTCCCATCGAAGTGGTGAAACTGAAGATAACTATATTGCCGATTTTGCGGTTGGCCTTGATTTAGGACAAATAAAAACAGGATCACTATCTCGTGGTGAAAGAACATCAAAATATAATAGACTTCTTCGTATTGAGGAGAAATTACAATGAAGAGAATATTATTAATAATGCTCTTATTCCTACTAGTGGGATGTACGAATAAAGTCGAAGAAGAAAAAAATAATTATTTGACATATAAAAGTAACCTTCAAGAAAAAGAAGAATTTGATAATGAAGAAGAATTAGACTTTAATACTTACTTTAATATTCAAAGAGAAAATGCTGAAAAAATAAATTATAGTCTTGTAATAGAAGATCCTAAAATAGACATGTATAATATTAAAGCTCTTTTAATCCATGACTATGTAGTTGAAGATGTCTTTCCTACAGTTGGAATTTTCGATGATGCTGTAACACTTCTCAGTGGCAGCAATGATAAAATTACTATGCAAGGAAGTATCCAAACCGAAGAAGACATATCTTCTACGAAGTTTAAACTATATATAGAATATGAAGATAAAGATGGACTTGAAAATAAAGTATATTACGAAGTAGCAAGAGGATAAAAAGCGACAAAAAGCATACACTTTATATTGTATGCTTTTTTTGGTGATAAAATGAAAGTTAAAGTAATTGACGAAGGCCATGAAAAAGATTTAGAAAATGAAATAAATAAATTTATTAAAGAAAATAAAATTGATATTATCGATATAAAATTATCAACCTCTTGCGCTATGTATGGCGAAGAGCAAATATACTGTTTCACGGCTTTAATTACTTATATCGATTTAGAAGAAAAGTAGTGTCAAATTATCTAGGCAACAACCTTTTTTTCTTTATATAAACTTAAAAATGTGTTATTATAAAAGATAGGAAGTGGTCTTATGCGAACAAAAAAAATATTTCTTAATATGTTATGTGATATTTTACCATATCTTCTAATAGGAGTGGTAGGAATAATAAAGATGGATGTCCTAATTACTTATATTGGTGACATTGGTAATGGATACTATCAGACTATTAATCAAATTATATCTTATGTATTTCTAGCTCAAGCAGGTTTTTCTGATGCAGTCATATATAGTTTATATAAACCATTTGCGGAAAAAAACAAAGATGATATTAATGCTATTTATGGCGGAGCTAGAAAAGTATTTAAAATAATAGGCTTAATAATACTTGGCATAATTTGTCTAGTAACCATAGGATTATATTTATTTTATCATTTTGAGGAAGGTTATAGAAGTTCTGCTTTAATATGTTTCTTTATTATTTCTACATCATATTTAATATCATATTTTGGTAAAGGACAAACCTATATGGCTGTTTTATCAGCAGCACAAGAAAAATATGTATACTCACTTATTTTTAATGGTGTTAAACTACTTTGCGATATTTTAATAGTAGTCGTTACTGTTAAATTTAGAAATCTTGAAGCTATTGCTATTGTAATATTAATTATGAAAATTTTGGAGGAAATAATTAATAGAATTGTCGTTAAAAAGAAGTATCCAGAATTACACGAAATAGCCAGAAAAGATACCTCGATGGTCAAGATGACTAAAGACTTAGCTTGGACACAAGTTGGTTATTTAGTATTAAATAATATTGATGCTCTTCTTCTTATGGGCTTTAATGGACCAGTTATGGTCAGCATTTACACTACATATAATTATATTCTAAGGTTTCTAAATGAAATAGCATCTAGGGTTGAATTATCTTCAGTCTATTCTTTTGGAAATGTCTTTGCTAAAGATGAAAAAGACAGAGTCTATTCACTATTCAAAGAGTTCCTAATGCTCTTTATCCTTATTGCTTTTAGTATGAGTTTAACTTTCATGATAGGAATCCGTGGCTTTGTATCAGTATGGGTTGGAAAAGAAAATTATCTTCTAAGTTACTTGACAGTAGTTTTATTTACATTAACTTTATTTATGAATATACTATATTATCCACTAGTGGCTCTTATTAATGCTGATGGTCTATTTAAAGATAACAAAAAACATATCTTTATTTGTGCTTTAACTAATTTAGTATTATCAATTATCTTAATCAATTTCTTAGGTATAAATGGAATACTCTTAGGTACAGTAATATCATTTATAACTAATATAGTATTAAAGACAAATCTTGTTTCAAAAAAGATAATTAAAAATATCAAACTATTTTCTATTTTAAAATATTTCTTAATTTCCACTATATTATTTATAATTTCAGCATTTATCCTAATGCCTGTAGAAAAGTACTTTTTAAGTATTTCCAATAATTTTATATTAACAGTATTAATGTTAGGAGTTATCTTTATAATTATTACAATTGTAACATCATGTATATTATGTATATTAAGCAATGATGCCAGAAATTTATTTAGAAGAGGAATTAATCTTATTAAAAGAAAATTAAAGAAAAACCAAAATTAGTTTTTCTTTTTATCTTTTGCATTTTCAATTTTTGCTTCAAAATTAGTTCTCATATCTGATATTTTATCCTTGATAAAATTAATTTTTAATTTAGGAAAAGCTTTGATAATTCTTCTGTTTAATACTTTACTTTCGATTACTTCTCTAACTTTTTTGTTAAAATCTTCAGTACTATCTTTTCTAAGATTATTAACAGTATTTTTTAGTTTATAGGATATTTTCATTGAAATCATAAAGTCAGTGATAAATAATACCAATAAAATTAAACTTATTACCGAAAGAAGTGTAGAATTAACATTAAGTAAGAGGGAAGTAAGCAAAGGATTTACCACATAGACAAGAAGCACTCCTAAGACTCCAAAAGCAAAAGCATTAGTCAAACAAACGCGTCCATTAATATTAAATTTCTTTTTTGAATAGTCCCACCATCTAGCATTAAATAACTTTTCCATAATATAGCTTACAATATATTCGACAAAAGTACATACAACAACCGCTAGTAAAAAGACTGTTAAAATATTATCTTTATAGTGATCTAAATAAAAAATCATTATAATAGATGCTATGCCATAAATAGGGCAGTATGGACCTATCAAAAATCCTCTATTAATAAATTTCTTTTCTTTAAATCCCACGGCAATTACTTCAATTAACCACCCTAAAGACGAATATATTAAAAAGAGTAAAAAGTAAAAAAGTATCTTTTCCATAATTTTCTATCTATCCTTTCTTTAAGTTTATTTGAAAAAATCTTCTTCAATTAAGGGAATAATATCAATTCCAGGTTCTTCATATGGATGAACTTCTCTTAATTTTGCTATTACTTTTTTTACCTTATCAATATCACATACTACTTCTAATTTTTCTTCTTCTACAACTTCCAATTTACCATTTTCCCCAATATATGGTTTAGCTTTATCATTAGGAATAAAAGTACCTATACCTTTTGTTAATGTCGAACAGTATGTATAATTGCCAATTACTCCAGCACCAGCTTCGCACATAGCCGCTCTTACTTCACTTACATTTTCTAAAGGTACCATTACAATAATCTTTACTTTATTAATAGTTATATTCACCTGTAATTCTCCTTTGTCTTTCTTTATTATTAAAAATCTAGTATTACTATAAAATTATAACAAAACTGACTAAATATGTAAAGAATATTGAAAAAATAAAAAAATTAATATATAATTAAGAAAAAAGAAGGTGACTTATGAAAAGAATATTAACTGGGTTAAAGCCAAGTGGCGAACTTACTTTAGGTAGTTTAATAGGAGGAATAAAACAAACCATTAAATATCAAAATGAATATGATTCATTTATTTTTGTTCCTGATATGCATGCTATTACTGTTCGTCAAGAACCAAATCTTCTGCAGGAGCGCATCAGGAAAAATGTTGCTTTATATTTAGCTTGTGGTATTGATCCCAATAAAAATACTATATATCTTCAGTCGGAAAATGTCTATCACGCTAATCTATCATGGATTTTAGAATGCACAACATACATGGGTGAAGCATCTCGTATGACGCAGTATAAAGATAAATCTAGTAAGAATGAAAATGTAACTGTTGGTTTATTTACATATCCAATTCTTATGGCTTCTGATATTTTATTATATGACGCTGATTATGTTCCAGTTGGTATCGATCAAAAACAGCATGTTGAACTTGCTAGAAATATTGCTGAAAGATTTAATAAAACTTATGGTGAAACATTTGTTGTTCCTGAACCTTTAATTCCTGAAGTAGGAGCTAAAATAATGGATCTTCAAGATCCTACAAAAAAGATGAGTAAAAGCGATGGTACTTATAAAGGGGTAATATTACTTTTAGATGATGAAAAGGCTATTCGTAAAAAGATAATGAGTGCCGTAACTGATAGTGAAGGTAAAGTTTACTATGATATTCAAAATAAACCTGGTATTTCTAACTTGCTTACTATTTATTCATCACTTAAAGATATTAAAGTAGAAGAAGCTGAAGAACACTTTAAAGATTATAATTACGGTAATTTAAAAAAAGAAGTAGCGGATTTAGTTGTTGATACTCTTCTTGATATTCAAGATAAATATAATACTATTATGAATGGTAATGAAATAGATAAAATACTTGATCATGGAAGAAATGTAACAAACAAGATAGCTAAAGAAAAAACTGAAGAAGTATTTAGAAAAGTGGGATTAGGAAGGTATTAAGCCTTCCTAATTTTAATTTTCCCACAATTTTCTATAATTTTGCCAAAATTCTACCATAAAAAAGCATTAAAATTATTATGAATATAAGGAGAATAATTTATGTATGACAATGTATTTGAGAGAATCGAACAGAAATATCTCATAACTAAGATTGATAAAGATAAATTGTTTAATAAAATAAATAATTACATTCAAAAAGATAAGTATTTTAAAACAACTATTTGTAATATATATTTTGACACCATAAATAACGATTTAATAATAAACTCAATAGAAAAACCAATATATAAAGATAAAATCAGACTTAGAAGTTACGGTGTTCCAAAACTTGATTCGCCAGTTTTCCTAGAAATAAAAAATAAATATAAAGATGTAGTAGGAAAAAGAAGAATAAAATTAAAATTAAAGGAATTTTATAATTATGTAGATAGTGGCACTTATGATGAAAATAATCAGATAATGAAAGAACTAAATTACTATATAAAATATTATAAATTAATCCCTAAAAAATTTATAGCTTATGACAGAAAAAGTTATATTACCAAAGATAATAATCTCAGAATAACCATAGATTCTAATTTAAGAAGCCGGTCTGACAATCTAAAATTAGAATTAGGTGATAGTGGTCAAAAATATTTTGGTGAAGATATATATATATTAGAAATAAAATCACTTGGAGCAATACCATTATGGCTTGCTAATGCATTATCAGAATTAAAAATTTATCCAAGTTCATTTTCTAAATATGGAAGTATATATAAGAAAGGAATTTGTTAATTATGTTAAATAGCTTATTTTCAGAAACTACAAGTAATGTAGAACTTAGTACAATTTTAATATGTTCACTAGTATCAATAATATTAGGATTAATAATAGCATTAGTCCACAAATACACTTCTCGAAGTAATAAAAACTTCCTAATAACGCTTACTGTTTTACCGTTATTAGTAGAATGTGTAATGATTATGGTAAACGGTAATTTAGGAACATCAGTAGCCATTTTAGGTGCTTTTGGTTTAATTAGATTTAGAAGTTTGCCAGGTAATTCAAAAGAGATTTTGAGTGTTTTCTTTGCAATGGCAATAGGTCTAGCAACCGGAATGGGTCATATTGCTTTTGCGGGAATTATTACTGTAATTACATCAATAGTGATAATAATACTTAGTAAAGTAAAAATATTTGATGATAACTCAAAAGAAAAAATATTAAGAATAGCAGTACCTGAAAATTTAGATTATGAAAGTATGTTTAGTGAAGAATTTAAAAAATATACTAAAAGAGTAGAATTACAGAAAGTAAAGACGACTAATATGGGAAGTTTATTCGAATTATCCTACATAGTAGAATTAAAAGAAAAAGTAAGTGAAAAGGCATTTATAGATGACTTAAGAGTCAAAAATGGTAATCTAAAAATAACATTATCACATTCTTTAGAAGAAGAAAACCTATAGAGGAGAAAAAATATGACTACAAAAAGAAAAATAATACTAGTAGTATCCATAATTTTAGTACTATCACTTTGTCTTATATTTTTATTATTAAATAAAAAAAATAAAGTTGAAGAAGTGCAGGACATAAATATCAACATAAATGCCGATAATGGCGATGAAAAAATAGATTGGAGCATTTACACACCAGTTACTATCAGTCTAACTGAAAGTGTAAACATTACCAAAGATGGTGTATATAATTTAACAGGAACTATAAGTAATGGGAACATTACCGTAAACACAACAGGTAATGTCAAATTAATACTAAATAATGTAAATATAAAGAGTAATAATGGTCCCGCTATATACATCGAAAAAGCTAAAGACGTTTTAATATATTTAGAAGAAAATACCACAAATACACTTGAAGATTCTACTACTTATAATGGTACTTACAGTGAAATAGATGGAGCCTTATATAGTAAAAGCGACTTGACATTAGATGGTGAAGGATCTTTAATAATTAAATCAAATTACGAAGACGCCATCGTATCTAAAGACGATTTAAAGATCAAAAATGGTAAATATATAATTAGTTCTAATGATGATGGTATAAGAGGAAAAGATTCAGTATATATACTAAATGGTACTTTTGATATTACTTCTAGTGGTGATGGAATAAAGTCTACAAATGATACTGATATTGATAAAGGATTTATTCTCATTGAAAATGGCATTTTTAAAATAAATTCTACTTTAGATGGTATATCTGCAGAAACAAAAATACTTGTTAAAGATGGTAATTTTAATATCACTTCTGGTGGAGGAAGTACTAACATAAGTACCAAAGAAGATTGGGGAATGTGGGAAAAAGGAATAACTACGACAAGTACAAATATAGAATCTGCTAAAGGTATTAAATGTGCTGACAATTTAGTTATAGAAAATGGTATATTTACCTTTGATACTTCTGATGATGCCATTCATTCTAATAATTATGTTGGTATCATCAATGGCGATATAAATATATCATCTGGAGATGATGGCATACATGCTGATACAAAATTAATTATTGATGGTGGTAATATAAATATAACCAAAAGTTATGAAGGGATAGAATCTGCTGAAATAACAATAAATAGTGGTAATATATCTATAGTATCTACTGATGATGGTATAAATGTAGCCGGTGGAAATGATGGATCGGCAACTGACCGAAGAGGGGCAAATAATTATAATTCAAGTTCAAATAATATTCTAACCATAAATAATGGTACAATTCATGTTGATGCTATCGGTGATGGAATTGATGTAAATGGAAGTGGGTATATATATGGTGGAACTATAACTGTCGAAGGACCAGAAAATAGTGGTAATGGTGCTCTTGACTATGATGGAAAATTTCAAGTTGATGGAGGAGTATTAATAGCAAGTGGTTCATCAGGTATGGCACAAGCTATAAGTAATAGTTCAACCCAATATAATATAATGCTTAACTTTACCCAAAATATAACTGCCTCTGATGTTGTAACAATAGTAGATGCAAATAATAACGAAATAATAAATTATAATTCAAATAAAAATTATTCTTCATTAGTATTTTCATCAAATAAATTACTTAAGGACAATACTTATATAATAAAAATAAATTCCAATGAATACCAAACTTTTACCATAGCAGATATTACAACTACAATTGGAAGAAGTAATAGTTTTGGTGGAATAACTCCTGGTGAAAAGGGTCAAAAACCTGTTGAAAAAAGATAGAGTTATTAAATAGAGTAATTTTAGTATTAAAAAAACAAATAAAGAATAGTAGCTCTTTACTATTCTTTTTCAATATAAATTTCTTTATCTATTTTAATATTGTATTTATCAAGTTTATCTAAAACATCACCACTTACACTAGCTTTATAAGTAATCTTTTCACTAAAATCTTTATAAGTTATTTTACTATTACCAAGTATATAATCAATATCTTTAATATCAGAATATTCAAAGATAATAGTAACACTATATCCTTTAATAAGCTCTATTATATTATCTTTCCTAATAACTTCTCTCGCCATTTTACTATATGTCCTAGTAAGCGGGCCAGTTCCTAGTTTAACTCCTCCAAAATATCTAACTACCACTATTAAAGTATAGTTTAAATTATGACTTTGTATCTGCATAATAATAGGATTTCCTGCTGTTTTAGCGGGTTCTCCATCATCCGAAAAACGCATATTACTATCAATAACATATCCGTAGCAATAATGGCTAGCTAGAGGGTATTCTTTTTTTATTTTGTCTAAATAAAGATTAACTTCTTTAATATTATTTACCCTAAATATTAAAGATATAAATTTTGAATATTTAATAGTCTCTTCATATTTATCACTATTTTTAATACTTAGCATTCAATCACCAAAATAATTATACAATATAAAATTAAAAATAGCAATTTACCTATTGACTATCTAAAAACAATTACTTATAATAAACAACTATAAGATGGAGAAGGAAAGGAGTAGTTTGAAAAGGACAATTTTAATTTTATCAGGTATAGCAATTATATTATTTTTATTTATTTTTGTATTATATAAAAATAATCAAAGTAGTAATGAAGAAGTTGTTGAGATTTTTAAAGAAGAAAGTGTTGAAAAAGATATCGAAGAGCAAGAAAGTTTAAGTAAAGAAAAAGTACGTGTTGATATTAAAGGCATGGTCAATAATCCAGGTGTTTATGAAGTAGATAGCACTCTAACAGTTAGTGATGTCATATCCTTAGCAGGAGGCCTTTTAGAAAATGCCAATACTAGTTTAATAAATCTTGCTAAAAAAGTTTATGACGAAATGATAATTATTATTTATTCTAACGAAGAAGTAGAAAGTCAAAAAGAGAACAAAGAATGCCTTTGTGACTGCTCGTTAATTGACAATAATGCTTGCTTTGATAAAGAAGAAATTACAGATAATGCTAGTAATGAAATATCTCTAGTAAATATTAATACTGCCACTATTGAAGATTTAATGAAACTAAATGGCATTGGAGAAGCTAAAGCTAAATCTATTATTGACTATCGAAATAAAAATGGTAGTTTTAAAAGTATTGAAGATATCAAAAATGTACCAGGAATAGGAGACTCCCTATTTGAAAAAATTAAGGAATATATTACAGTCTAAATATCTATTAAAAATATTTAGCATATTATTTTTAATATCTTCTCTTATTTTTACAAAACATTATCAATTCACATCAAAATATACTTTTAAAGATAATACTTTTACAGGAGTAATATATAATTATAAAATTGAAGATAAAAAATTAACACTCTATATTAAAGGAAAAGAAAAACTTATCATAAATTATGCATATGATGACAGCATATCAATTAATAGCCTATCTTATGGTGATAAAGTTTTAGTAAAAGGAACTCTAGAAGAAATAAGTAGTAATAATATCCCAAATACATTTAATTATAAGAAATACTTATATAATAAAAAAATATATTATATAGTAACCGCCACTAGTATTGATAAACTAGAAAATAACAGTAATTATTTTTATACCATAAAAAATTTAATTAATAAGAGAATAAAAAATTTAAAATCAAAGCCCTATATTCAGACTCTTTTACTAGGAAATAATACTATAAATAAAGAAGTAAGAGAAAGCTATCAGATAAATGGACTATCACATTTATTTTCCATATCTGGTATGCATTTAAGCCTCTTTATAAGAATAATATATCTCTATTTAGATAGAGTATCATATCATAAAAAAGCTAAACATTTAATTACTAATATTTTTCTTATCTTTTATTTATGTATTGCTTATTCATCTTCTCTTTTAAGAAGCGTTATTATGAATATTATTTTAAGTATTAATTCTATTTTTAAACTAAATATAAGTAAAACCAATATAATGTGTATCACCCTTATTATATCTATTATTGTTAATCCCTTTATTATCTATGATATTGGTTTTATATATTCTTATACTATTACTTTCTTTCTAATTATCTTTTCACGTAAGTATAATAGTAAAATAAAAAATATTATATCTACAGCTATAATATCTTTTATAGTTTCATTCCCTATTACTACATATTATAATTATGAAATAAACTTTTTAACTATTATCATGAATATCTTCTTAGTTCCGTTAGTAAGTACTATCATTTTACCATTTACAATTCTTACTTTTATATTCCCTTTCCTCGATAATATTTTATTCTTTGTATTAAGTAAAATAGAAAGTATTTCCCTCTTTTTTTCCCAAATAAATTTTTTTAAAGTAATATTTCCTAAAATAAATATTTTCTTCATAATTCTCTATTATCTTTTAATAATTATCTTGCTCAAAAGGAAAAAGAATTATTATCTTTTAATTATCTGTATTATAATTCATTATTTTCTTCCTTTTTTAGATAATAATCTCAAAATAACAACTTTTGACATTGGCCAAGGGGATTCTCATTTAATTAGTTTTCCAAATAATAAAGGTAATATCTTAATAGATACTGGTTACAGTGATTATAAAGTAAAAAATGGTATAATTCCTTATCTAAAAAGTATTGGTATAAGTAAAATTAGCTATTTAATTATTACACATGGTGATGAAGATCATATTGGAGGAGCCATAACTCTAGTAAATAATTTTAAAGTAGATAAAGTTATATTTAACTGTGGAACTTATAATGATTTGGAAAAAGAGTTAACAAAAGTATTAGATAATAAAAATATTAAGTATCATTCATGTATTAAAGAATTAAATATCGATAAGTATAAATTAGAGTTTCTAAATACGAAAGAATATGATAATGAAAATGATAATTCTAATGTTATTTATCTTAATTACAATAATTATAAATTTTTATTTATGGGCGATGCTGGAACTGAAAAAGAGAAAGATATATTAGAAAAATATTATCTTAAAGATATAGATTTTCTTAAAATAGGTCATCATGGATCAAACACCTCATCAAGCAAGTATTTTATAGATAGTATTAATCCTAAATATTCCCTAATATCAGTAGGTAAAAATAATAGATATGGTCACCCCAAAGATAGTGTATTAGATATATTATCGAATTCAAAGATATATAGAACTGATATTGATGGAAGTATAGAAATAAAACTAAATAAAAATGGGTGCAAGATAAGAACATGCCAACAATAGAAAGGAGCAATTTATGAATTATTATAATGAAATAAAGAACGAACTTTTAAATAATGAAATTACTAAAAGAGTAAAAGATTATAGTAAAAACAGAAGCGATTTAAATACTTATTACAATGTCGGAAAAATACTTTGCGAAGCAGGTAAGCATTATGGAGAAGGAATTATTAAAGAATATTCTAAAAGATTAACAGTTGAATTAAATATAAAATATAGTGCAAGAACATTATATAAAATGGTTAAATATTTTAATTATGTAAATAATCAAAAAGTGCCGACAGTGTCGGCAAAATTATCTTGGAGCCATTATGATGAATTGTTAAAGTTAAATGATGACAATGTGATTAACTATTATATTAAGATTATTGAAAAACAAAATTTGTCAGTTAGACAATTAAGAGAAAAAATAAAAAATAGAGAATATGAAAGACTCGATGAGAATGCCAAAACAAAATTAATTAATCAAGAAGAATCAAATGTTATTGATTTTGTCAAAAATCCAATTCTTATTAAGAATGCATATAATTATGAAGAAATATCTGAAAAGGTACTTAAAAAGTTAATATTGGAAGATATATCTTAATTTATAAAAGAATTAGGTAATTCATTTTGCTTTATTGATAGCGAATATAAGATTAAATTAGGAGATACATATAACTATATAGACTTACTTCTTTATAATATAGAGTTTAATTGCTATGTAGTTGTAGAACTTAAAGTGACAGAATTAAAGAAAGAGCATATTGGTCAAATAGAAGTTTATATGAATTATATAGATAATAATTTAAAGAAAATTACTCAAGATAAAACTATTGGAATAATTATTTGTAAGAAAGATAATAAATATGTAATCGAATATTGTAGTGATAAAAGAATATATCGAACTACTTATGCGCTAAGTTAGTATATAAATGGAGGTTTTGAATGAATTACTATGAAGATATAAAACAAGAATTAATAAATAATGAAATTACTAAAAGAGTAAAAGATTACAGTAAAAACAGAAGCGATTTAAATACTTATTACAATGTCGGAAAAATGCTTAATGAAGCAGGTAAGCATTATGGAGAAGGAATTATAAAAGAATATTCTAAAAGGCTAAAGGAAGAACTAAATCAAAAATATAGTGTTAGATATTTATTTGAAATGAGAAAATTATATTTATTTTCAAAAGTGCATCCACTGGATGCACAATTAACAATATCACATTATAGGATTTTATTCGCACTGAGTGATGACAATGAAATAGATTATTACATAAGTCAAGTAATAGAAAGAAAATTAAGTAAAAGAGAACTAATTGATTTGATTAAAAGTAAGGAATATGAAAGACTTGATAATATAACTAGGGATAAATTAATTAATAAAGAAGAAGTAAATGTTATTGATTTTGTTAAAAATCCTATTCTTATTAAAAATACATATAACTGTGAAGAAATATCTGAAAAGATACTTGAAAAGTTAATATTAGAAGATATAGAATCTTTTATGAAAGAATTAGGTAATTCATTTTGCTTTATTGGTAGCGAATATAAGATTAAATTAGGAGATACATATAACTATATAGACTTACTTCTTTATAATATAGAGTTTAATTGCTATGTAGTTGTAGAACTTAAAGTGACAGAATTAAAGAAAGAGCATATTGGTCAAATAGAAGTTTATATGAATTATATAGATAATAATTTAAAGAAAATTACTCAAGATAAAACTATTGGAATAATTATTTGTAAGAAAGATAATAAATATGTAATCGAATATTGTAGTGATAAGAGAATAATAGCAAGAGAATATGAATTAGTGTGATAAATAGTCACAGGAATTGATAATAATGACTAGAATAACTGTTACAATTTAGCTAATTAAATAAAATCCTAATTTGGATTTGAGTGAAAGAATTGCTAAATATTCTGGTGAAAACCAATAGACCTAAAAGATATTGAAGAATTATCAATTGCTTCAATTAAATAAGAATATGACTATTGTTATTCATTAAATATATTGTAAAAATAACTAATTTACTAATAAAAGCAAATTAGTTCTTTTTTCTTTCATCAATTCTAGAAAAATTTGTTATATGTTCTTTGTTAAATTTAACTAAATCTTCAGATTTTATATGTGCTTTTTTATCATATTCATTGATATTTTGAGCAAACTTATCAATTGTTGAACATTTAACGTCTACTTTATTATTTTCTATTTGATTTAAGTAAGATAATGTCGTGCCTAATATTTCAGCAAATTTTTCTTGAGATAAATTGTATTTTTTACGATAATATTTAAGATTTATTGATAAAATTTCACACAAATTCATAATTTTACCTCCAAACTAAACAACTAAAATTATTTTATATTTTAACAAAAATAAAGTCTTTACTAGCAAAGCGAAAGAAAATGTTAATAATTAAAAAGTCAAGTGCAACTTTTTAGAATAACTATAATATTGTTCTATAGATATTTTTATGCCGAGAAAACTCTTGATTAATGATGATTTTATTTGTTACCTAAGAAGGAGTTTAATGATTGATTTTTCATTTTTTTTTGAAAAGTCAATCAGTTAAACGACTACAATTAATTCAAATAAAATCATTTAGTCAAGAGGCAAATTGGAATAAATATATCTATAAACAATTTACCTTTTCTTGCAATTTATAAATTTTATTTATTACATTTTTATCATCAAACTCTTCTAGTAATGCTTCTAGAGGAGTTTTGTAATTCAGAATTTTTCTAGGATAATTATTCATCCATTTTACAATGTCATTAATATCTGCATAACTATAATTTTCTATTAATTTTCCTTTTGGAATAAAATATCTAATCATACTATTACTTTTTTCATTAGTTCCTTTTTCTCCAGAACAATATGGATGGCAAAAATAAATTTTTGCTTTTGTATCTTTAATTATTTCTAAGAAATCTGAAAACTCTGAACCATTATCTGTTGTTATTGATTTAAATACTTTATTAAAATTTTTCTTCATGAATATCTTGATTTCGTTAAATTTATTAACTACTTCTTTAGCCGTTTTAGCTTGTAATTTAAATACCATTTCAAATCTCGTTTTTCTTTCTGTTAAAGTCATTAAGCATTCATGAATACCATCTCTTTTTCCAACTACTGTATCAAGTTCAAAATGGCCAAAAACTAAACGTTTATCTACTTCTTCAGGCCTTTTCTCAATACTATAATCAAGTTTTGATTCTGAAACCTGATATTCTCGCTTATATTCATATTTAGGATCATATTTCATTCTTCTTGTATCAGATAACTTAACATCTATTATTCCATACCTAATTGCATTGTAAATTGTAGGTGTTGTTATTTCACAAAAACCATCTCGTTCAAACATATTATGAACTTTCATGTAACCAACTATAGCATCAGGAGCCCATTTATCAATTTTAATTTTATCTTCAATAAATTTTGCCATTTGAGGATATTTTTCAAGTTTATATTGTGCTTTAGATAAACCTCTTTTATAATTATAATCGTCTTGTGCATCTACAGCATTATAAGGCTTGTTTTTTATTTTTCCACTCATTACATTTATTTTTGATTTAATTCTGTTTCTTAGTTCTCTAGAGATAGTTGATTTGTTAACACCAATGGCATTTGCAATATAACTATTACTAAATAATCTTTTACCATTTTTATCTTTTTGATTTAATAGAATTTCTATTTGTACTCTTTGTTCTTTTGTGAGATGATGGTATTGCTTTTTCTTTAATTTTGTAGTATTATTTGTATCAGACATGTGAATCTTCCTTTCTTTTTTCTGCGAAAAGATATTATAGATTATTCACGTGTCTTTTTCAATAGTGAAGTGTTGCACTTCAAATTTATATTAACAGCGAAAGAAAATGTGGACAAAAATGCAAAAAAAGTATATAATTGAATTGCAATGATAGAGTTTAGGATAGATGTTTTACTTGATTGATAATACATTATAAATCAAATACTTTTGAGGTATAAAAATATCCAAAAATTATTATCTTGTATAAAAGGTAGGTGATAGATAAAAATAAGCAGGTTTTTTAGTATGGGATGTGTAATTCTATTGTTATTTTGAAGATGTTCTTATCTCGATTAAAAATAAATTTGCTCGAAAGGAAGAAATGATATATGAAATTTTAATAGAAAATAAAAAATACATTTGACTAGGAGTATGTGCACTTGCAATAGTAAGATGTTTTCTACCATTTTCTAGCGAATTTGGAATATAAGCAAATTATATTAATGGTGATGGAAAAATATTATTAATTGATATTATTATATCTGCAGTATTAGTGTATTTGAAAAAAAGATAAAATTTCGTTAATATCATCTTGCATTGGTAAGCTTATATTTTTATATAGTACTTTTAAAGTATTAAAAGTACTAGTGGTGTTAATATGGTAATTGACTTATATTAATATTCATTTGTTTGGTATGTGCTATTGCACATATACATTCTTAAATGATAAAAAAATAATATTATATTAGGAAGAAAAGAATTAATAGTTACACTTATTGCATTATTTTTATATTAGCCTTTAACTTGATGAGCAAAAAAGTTTAAAAGTAAATAAAAATGATAATATAGAAGTAGATAAAATCAAATTAACAGTATTAAGTCAGAAAAAGTTAAAATTAGTGATGGAGAATTATATTTAAAAAATGAAAAATACATTAAAACTAAAATAACTTTAGAAAATTATGATAGTGATATATATATACTTTAACATCATTAAAATTTTCATTAGGTGACGAATTACCATCATTAAAAGCTTTAGCCAAATATAATGTTTTACAAGTAGATATTGTAGCATAAAAAAACTGTTTATAAGATATATTAATTTTCTAGTTAATGATACTGACAAATTATTATACAGATCAAATATGAAAGCAGTTAGTAGTGATACGGTTAAAGTAAAAAAATTGATTTTAAAATAAAAGGAGTATAAAAAATGAAGAAAATAATAGGAATTATTCTCATGCTTGCCGGCGGATTGTTTTTTTGCCTTTTAATGGTAGCAGAAGTAAAGTTAATTAAATATGGAAATGCACCAACAAGTTTAGCAGAATGGATTGGTAATTTATTACTACCAGTACTTTCCGTTGGAATATTTATAGTAGGAAATGCAGTAAGAAAAAAATAAAATAATGGAGGAAAAAGAAAGATGAATAATGATATAAATTTTAATAATCAACAAAATAATCAACAATATCAGAATGCTAATAATAATGTAATAAATGACCAACAAAATTATAATGGTCATCAGGATCATTTAAATCAAAATAATCAAACGCAAAATTTACAACAACAGGGCCCCCAAAAAAATAAAAATATATTAAAAATAGTATTAGTAGTAGTAGCTGTAATAGTAATAATACTTCTTGCTATTAAAATATTTGGTGGTTCATCATCTGATGGCACAGCAGTTGAATTAGGCAAAGAAATTACTGTAAAAAACAAATTATATAATCTAACTATTTCTGTTGGAGATGTTCAAAGAGGAGTAGTTTATACTACTGATGGAACAGTATTATCCGTTTTCGATTTGGATGGAACATATACCAAAGTTAAGGTAACGATTAAAAACAACAGCAATAGTGAGGAAGAAATAGGTAATTTGTTAATTCCTATTAACTTGATGGATTCTTCCAAAACAGAAATTGCTTCTTGCAATTACGGATCAACACTGCAAGATGAAAAATTGACAAATGAAAAATTACCAGATACAATACCTGCCAATTCTACAGTAAGCGGCTATGTATATTGTGAAACAGATTCAACTTCTGGAACAATACTTAATATAAATGTTCCTTCTAATGTAAGCACAAATAATACTGGTGGATATACTGTAACTGGAGATGAATACTATTTTAATCTAAATTAATAAGTTGAGAAAATATATTTATAATACAAATATGTAGCATATTACTAAAGTGGACTAAAACCATCTAGGATATGTGCCAAAAGAGAGTATTTGGGGACTCATTTAAGCAACATTATCACGAACTATTGTAAGTAATAATTGTTGCCTTTTTTATTAAAGCAGTAAGAGATTTAAAAAGAATTATTTAAATTCTTATATTGTTAATAATAAAATATAAAATTTTATTCTGTGACTGATATGTTTTTTACAGAAACTATTCACCATTTTATAAATTAAAGCATAGTATATAATGTCATAAGCAAAAGCTTATGTTTATATATAAAGGGCTCCATCACTAGGGGCCTTTTTCATGCAAAAAAAAGTAAAAGATAAAAAAGACTTGCATTTTACCAAAAAGATATTATATAATGTTACAGAAAGGAAGGATTAGATGGGAAAAAAACTAGTAATAGTGGAGTCCCCACACAAAAGTAAAACAATTGAAAAATATTTAGGGAAAGAATATAAAGTTGTTTCTTCTCTAGGACATATAAGAGACTTATCAACATCAGGTAAGTATGGATTTGGAGTCGATATTGAAAACAATTTTAAACCAGATTATAAGATAATTAAAGGTAAAAATAAACTTGTTAAAGAACTAAAAAAAGATGTTAAAGATGCTGACTTTGTCTATCTAGCTACCGACCCCGATCGTGAAGGAGAAGCAATATCTTGGCATTTGTATGATACTTTAGGATTAAAAGAAGAAAACTATGATCGTATTGTCTTTAATGAAATAACAAAAAAAGCTGTTATTGATTCATTTTCCAAAGCAAGAAAAATTGATGATAATTTAGTAAAATCACAAGAGACCAGAAGAATTCTAGATAGAATTATTGGCTTTAGATTAAGTAAACTTATGCAGTCTAAAACCGGTGGAAAATCTGCTGGAAGAGTTCAGTCAGTAGCCCTTAAATTAATTGTCGATAGAGAGAGAGAAATTGTCTCTTTTATACCTGAAGAGTATTTTGAAATAGATGCTTATTTTAGTGATTTCTCTGCTAAACTATGTATGTATAATCATAAAAAAATTGACATAAAAAAAGAAGAAGAAGCTAAAGAAATATTAAGTAGGCTTTCTAATGCTTTTAGAATAGAATCAGTAGACAAAAAGGAGAAAGTTAAAAAAAGTAAATTCCCATTTATAACGAGCACTCTTCAGCAAGAAGCTTCGACCAAGCTTGGCTTTACTTCTAAAAAAACAATGATGATTGCTCAAAAATTATATGAAGGAATTAGTTTAAAAGATGAAACCGTTGGTTTAATATCATATATGCGAACAGATTCAGTAAGATTATCTGATGAGTTTATCAAAGAAACATATGGATATATTAAAGATAAATATGGAAGTGAATATGTTGGCTATGTTAAAAAGAGCACTAAAACTGAAAATGTCCAAGACGCTCACGAAGCTATTAGACCGACATCAATAAATAGAAATCCTGAAGATATCAAAGAATATTTAACAAATGATGAGTACAAACTTTACCGCCTTATTTACTATAGGGCCTTATCTTCACTTATGAAAGATGCTAAAGTTTTAGCTACAACTATAATTTTAGATAATAGTAACTATCAGTTTAAAGCTACTGGACAAATAATCACTTTTGATGGATATTTAAAAGTATATAGTGATTATGAAGATAGTGAAGATATTATATTACCAGACTTTGATAATTATAATAGTAAAGTAATAGCCGCAAATAAAATAGAATATACTTCTCATACTACTAAGCCACCATCTAGATATACTGAAAGTAAACTTATCAAAGAGATGGAAGAATTAGGTATTGGAAGGCCATCTACCTATGCTAAAACCATTGATACAATCGAAGAAAGAGGTTATGTAAAATTAGTTGAAAAAAAATTTATTCCTACTGAAATTGGTATTGAAACAACAGACAAATTACAAGAATTTTTTAAAGATATTATTAATGTCGAATATACCAAAAATATGGAAGACGACTTAGACAAAATAGCAGAGGGGAGCTTAGAATGGAATAAATTATTAGACTTATTTTATAAAGATTTTGAACCAAAGGTAGAAGTTGCCTTTAAAGAAATGGAGAAAAAGGCTCCTATAGAGACTGGAGAAATGTGTCCAAATTGTGGTAGCCCTTTAGTTATAAAACAGAGTAGATATGGTAAATTTACCGCTTGCTCCAATTATCCAACTTGCAAATATATTAAAAATGATAAAGAAGAAAAAGAAGTAAAGATAATAATTGATTGCCCTAAATGTGATGGTAAAATTATTGAAAAGAAAACAAGAAAAGGTAAAATATTTTATGGATGTACTAACTATCCAAAATGTGATTTTGCCTCATGGGATGAGCCAACAGAAGAAAAATGCCCTGATTGTGGGAATCTTCTTATCAAGAAAAAAGGTAAATTAAAATGTATGAATTGTAGTTATGAAAAATAGATATCTTATTTATTGATTTTTTGACTTACATGTGGTAAACTTTAATTATATTAATAGGAGATATTATGAAAAAGAAATTTATTTTAATATTGGGAATTTTTACTTTTTTCTTTGGCACTATTACCACTAAAACTCAAGCTGATACCACTGAAGAAGTTTTAACTACACATACTGTAAAAATAAATCAAAAAACAGAATCAAATTCATCTTTTGAAGACAGTAATTCACTTATTGGCAATTACCAAATTGATGTAGAAACACAGGATTTCTATAATTATTTAGATAATAATCTTAACAAAGAAAATGCTATTATTAAAACAATTGATACTATGACTAATAGTAGTGAAAACAGTAGTAATGATTCAATAGTTGATGCTTGCACTAATCCAGATATCCTTAAAGTTATATATTTTGTTAAGTTAATAATAAATATTGTAAAAATTGTTGTTCCAATTGGTTTAGTTATCATTGGAATGATAGATTTTTCTAAATCAGTTGCAACTAGTAATGAAGAAGTTCAGAAAAAAAATGTAAGCCTTTTTGTAAAAAGAATTATATGTGCTGTTCTTGTCTTTGCGGTTCCTTGGATTGTCGAAACTCTTATCGTAAGTTTGGGAAATTTAACCGAAGGTGTTAATTTCACTGACTGTTTAGAAAATGCCAATGAAGATAAAATCAAAGCGTTAGAAGAAAAAGCTGCTAGCTCATCAAATAATAGCAGTAATAATAATGGTAATAACAGCAGCGGTAACAATAATAACAATAATAACAATAGCAATAGCAATAACAATGGAAATAACAATAGTGGTAATACACAGTCAAAAAAAGATACAATTATTTATGTTGGAGACTCACGAACTGAAGGTATGTGTCAGAGTGTAAAAATGAGTTCTTCAGAAATTTGTATATCTAAAGTTGGAATGGGATATTCATGGTTAGCTGGTGAGGCAAAGAACAAATTGAGAGACACACTAAATAAATACCCCAATAGCTACGTGGTTATTAACATGGGAACAAATGACTTATATAATACAGGTGGAAAATATCCAGAATTTTATAATAATCTAGCTAAAAATTATCCAACAGCTAAAATTGTAGTTATGTCAGTAACTCAAATTGATGATGCATTAGCTAGTAGTCATGGCTATAAAGTTAAAAATAGTGATGTTTATAATTTTAATGAAAAATTAAAGCAAGGGTTAAGTAATGATATTGTATATTGTGATGTATATTCCAAAATAGCTGGCAATTTTAAAACTACTGATGGTATTCATTATACAGCAACAACCTATAATTTAATCTACAATAAAATAAAAGAATGTTTAAATTAAAAGCACATATTTATCGAGCATTTATTGATAAAAAGTGCTTTTTTTAATATCTAAATTTAAATAAAAACAATTGACTTATAAATATTAAAATGATATACTGTATACAGTAGGAAAGTGTGACTGTGAAGAAAAAGAATAAAGTAAATATTTATAAAAATAATAATAAAAAAATTATTTTGCTCTTTATAATGATATTCTGCATCGCTATATCAATGATTGCCTATTGGATATATGCATACCATCATAAATATGGAAATCTTTCCAAAGAACTAACTTTGGTAAATAATAAGATTAGTTACTATATAGACATTAATGGTAACAGAGTCTTTTTAAATAATATTGATACAAAAATAAGTGATGATTTTTTAAATAAACAAAATGAAATTTTAAAACATGAAATTATCGATACCAATATTACTTATGGAATATATGGTAATATCTTATCAGTAAAAATAAATTACATTATTCCTAATCATGACAAAATATTAACTTTAAATTTTAATTTAAAGGAAAATAGAATAGTTAATAATGATGAGCTTCTTCAAATCGCAGGTACTAGCTATAAAGACATAGCTACAGAAATTTTTGATGATTATATAAAATTAACTGACACTGAAAGAATTATAGTAGACGCAGTAAGCGATAAGGAACTTACTGGTAGCGAATTCAATAATGACAGAGAAAAATACATTATCAGAATCAGAGAAAAACTACCTGATATTATAAATATATATATTGATAACAACACAATATACTATTCAGTTAATTTATTTGAAATAAATGATATTTGCTATCATATTGCTGAAGAAAAGATAACACCGACGATAAATAAAGAAATAGGAAAAATTTAAGGAGGAACTTTTATGGAAAGTATTTTATCTGCAACTGCAGTTGCAATAGGAATTATGGTAGGACTAGCCTTTTTAGGACTAGGACTTGGGGTGGGCCTTTTAGGAGGAAGAGTTGCCGAAGCCGTTGGTAGAAATCCTGAAACTAAAAATGATGTTGTTCATTCCATTATGACGATATTAATAATATTTGCTATCTTCTTATTGTTTTTATTTGCATTTTGTTTCTTATTGCTATTCTTTAATCCATTAGTTGGATAATTATGCCATTATTTGTCTTGTCATTAATAGTTATAATACTTCTTGTTTTGGCAATGAGCTTAATATTAAAAAATACCGTTAAGACAATTGATGATAAATCCAAGTCGTATTTTGTTGATAAACTACAAGAGTATGATTATTTAATTGATGAAAAAGAAAAAAAATTAAAAGATCTAGATCAAGAATTAGAAAAAAGGAAAAGTGGATTAAAAGAAAATGAATTATCAGAAACAAAGTCTAATTATGACTTTGATAGCAGTATAATAGATTTACTTACTGAAACTAATTATCTCGATAAAAATATTTTTGATATAAATAAAAAGATAGAAGAAAGATTTATTATTGATTACGAAGGACTAATAAAAGATTTTTTAAAAAATGTAAAAGATAATAATAATTATGATTTTTGCCTTAATTTAAGAAAAAAATTTACTCCTGAGGAAATTTATAGAATAGAAACATTACTGCCAGAAGAGAAAACTAAATATTTAAAAAAATTTTTAAGTGAAAAAGAATACAAGGTATATGAAATATTTTTATCTAGTAATAAGTTTAATATGGAAGATTTTATTGATTATTTAAATAGACTTATTGAACTTAATAATCCTACCATAACTATACTTGTTCCAAGTAAAAATATAAATTACAATTATATTGATAATAAAGTAAAAACTGTTGTTGATGAAAAAATTTACAAAGGAATTAAAATTTTATATCGAAATAAAGTTTATGATTTTAGTCTAAATGAAGGGAATGTGTGATATGCAGCTAAATAAAGTAGATAAAAAAGTAGAAGATATCAAAAACAACGATAATATCTATTCAGTTGGTAAAGTAATAAAAGTAAACCCTTATACTGTAATAGTTTCTGGCCTATCTGATATTACTTATTATGAAGAAGTAGATATTTCTGGTAAAGCCAAAGGCTTTGTTTTTTCTATTGGAAAAAGTTCTGTTACTGTATCAATAGTAGAAGCAAATGAAAAAATTAATCCCGGCGATGCTGTATACTCTCTAAATAAACAATTCAAATGTTTATTTAGTATGGATTCAATGGGAAAGGTTATTGATATTTTTGGAAATGATTTAATTGCTGGCAAAAAATTTGATAATTTAGTAGAAGTATCAATTGAAAATGATCCAATTCCTATAATGGATAGAGGACTTGTAAATAGAGAGTTTTTAACCGGCATTACGGGAATAGATATGCTATATCCAATCGGTAGAGGACAAAGACAATTAATAATAGGAGATAAAAAAACAGGTAAAACGCAAATTGCATTAGATGCTATTGTAAATCAAAAAGATAAAAATATGGTTTGCATTTACGTTGCTTTAGGCAAAACAAAAAAAGAGGTAAAAGACATTTATTATGAACTAACCAAAAGAGGGGCTGCATCTTATACAATTATTATAGCTTCTTTTCATGATGAACTTCCAAACAAAACATACTTAACACCATATGTGGCTATTTCTATAGCGGAGTCTATGATGTTAGAATCGTACGATGTATTGGTAGTTATTGATGATTTAAAGAAACATGCTGATGTATATAGGCAAATATCTCTTGCAAGTAAGAAAACACCAGGTAGAGATGCATACCCATCAGATATATTTTATGCCCATTCTAAATTATTAGAAAAAGGATGTCAGCATAAGAACGGAGGTTCGATTACAATTTTACCTATTGTTGAGACTAAGTCATCGGATATTACTGATTATATATCCACTAATATCATTTCTATCTGCGATGGACAACTTGTTTTATCAAGTAAAAACTTTTCTAAAGGCGAAAAACCGGCTTTAAACTATGGCCTATCAGTATCTCGTCTTGGTGGTAATGTGCAAGATCCCCATATGAAAAAACTTGGTAGCTTAGTTAGAAACAAGCTATTAGAATACTTGGAAGTAAGAGATATTTATGAACTTGCCAATATAGATGAAATGGGAGAAGAACTTCAAAATAGAATGAAAGAGGGTAAAATTATTTTAGATAAATTAAAACAATATAAATTTTCTCCAAAGAGTAAAGCAGAAATGCTTGAATTATATAGCTTTCTAGAAGTAGGTGATAAAGATGGAAGTAGGTAAAATAATAACAATTAATGATATTTCCGTCGAAATAATTCTATCAGATACCAAACTTAAAATAGGGGATATTCTATCCGTAAAAGATAATGATAAATATGTTTTCGAAGTAGTTGAAGTAAATAATATTTCAGCAACATGTACTAGTCTTTACAGCACAAGAGGTCTAAAAAAGGGAAGTTTAGTCATAAAAAAAAGTGATGGATTAGAAGTAGAATATTCAGATAAAATTCTAGGAAGAGTCTTTAATTCTTACGGAGAAGTTATTGACGGTCTTCCATTTAATAGTGAAAAAAAAGTTAAAGTAAATAATAATACTGTCTCATTAAAAGATATTAAAGTTGAAAATGAACCACTTTGGACAGGAATAAAAGTAATTGATTTTTTTGCTCCATTACAAAAAGGCTTCAAAATGGGATTATTAGGAGGAGCAGGAGTTGGAAAAACAGTTTTAATAAAAGAATTAATTCATAATATTTATTCTAGCTCTAATTCAAATGCTGTCTTTGTTGGAGTAGGAGAAAGAAGCCGTGAAGGAAAAGAATTATATGAAGACATGAAATCTTCAAATCTTCTTGACAAAATGACTATGGTTTTTGGGCAAATGGGGGATAATCCAGTTTCTCGAAGCAAGTCAGTAGCAACAGGCCTTCGTATGGCTGAATATTTAAGAGATGAAAAAAAACAAGACGTTCTAATATTCATTGATAATATATATAGATTTATTCAAGCTAAAGCTGAAATATCAACTGATTTAAAAGAGCTTCTAATTGAAAATGGATATCCTGCCAATATGGCATCTGAAATAAGTGGTATTGAAGAGAGAATAAACTCCAACAATAATGGTTCAATAACATCATTTCAAGCTATATACATACCAGCAGACGATTTAACAGATGATGCCGTTCAGACAGTTATGAGCTATATGGATGGGCAAATAGTTCTAGATCGTAAAATTTCCGAGCTTGGTTTATACCCTGCAATCAATGTTTTTAAATCAACTTCGAGACTTATTGATGCTGAAAAAATAGGAGAAAGACATTTTAACTTGGTCGAAAAAGTCCTTGCTTATCTTACAAGATATGAAGAACTAGAAGAAATAATTGCTGTCTTAGGTATTGAAGAACTATCTGAAGAAGATAAACTTATCTTTCATAGATCAAGAAAAATTAGAAATTATTTCTCTCAACCGATGTTTGTTGCAGAACCATATACCAATATCAAAGGTGAATTTGTTGATATTAAAGATGTCCTTGACGATGTTGAAAATATTTTAAATGGCAAATACGATAATATTGATGAAAGTAAATTTAGATATATAGGTAAGTATCATGAGTAATGAAGGAATAAAAGTAAGAATATTTGATATGCAGCACGGTCTAAGAGAGTATGAAAATATCAAGATTATTAGAATAATTAGTAAAGATTATAATTTGCTAATAATGAAAGATTATCTTCCAATAATAGGGGAAATAGATGGATCTATTGATATTAAGAATGATAATATAAATTTATCATTTTCTAAAGTAAAAGCCTTTTATATGAATAGTAATAATGTATTTAATTTAATGATAAAAGAGGAAGTTTATGAATAATATATTTAGTTTTGCCTTTGTTGCATTAATTGTTATTATATCCCTATATATTATCTTAAAGATATTAATTAAGAGCTTTGATCCAAAAAATTCAAAAGTTAGATTATATGGCCTTATGCAGGGAATGACGAATAGAGAAATAATAAGTATTTCTTCATCAATAATAAATTACATTTTTTTAATTTATCTAATGGTATCCTTTATTAATATAGACGTGTACATAATAATTATTGTTATTCTATTGACCCTAATAAGCGACATTCTAATAAAAAACAAATACATAATATTAAATCTAATATTATCACTAATATCATTAGGAGGACTTAAAATTACCTATTTAATTCATGATTATATAAAAAATGAATATATGTCAATGTGGATGCTTCTACTCCTTGTTTTTGTTATGATATTTGTTTTTCTATATTTATCCTATACACTTCTTAAGAATCTAAAAGCCGTTGTTACTTCTAATAAATATATAAGAAAGGATGGTCAAAATGCGCATTAAAAATGTTGTTAAAGTAATGAATTTCCATTCCCTTCTTAGAGTAGACGCATCAAAAAGGCAGGCGGAAACTTACCGAAACGTTGGTAATGAAATAACTAAAATTATTAAGACAATAGTCTATAATAAAAATCTCATTTTAGACAAAAAAGTAATTATGCCAGATCCTAATATGGCAAAGCTTAATATTTATATAGCAAATGATTACGGTTTTTGTGGCAATTTTAATTCTCAAGTAGCAAAGCAAATAAAAGAAGACATAAATGACTATAAAATTATTATTGGCAAAAAGATTACTTATAATGACAGTAGAGTAATTTTAAAAATAAATAAAGACGACTTTTATAAAGAATTTTCTAAAATTGAAAGAACAATTGATGATGCTATAAGAAATTCTACTTATAGCGAAATAAATTTATATTATAATCACTATAATTCCAGTACATCTTTTGAATTTAGAAAACTTACTCTTTTTCCAATCGAATTTGATGGTGATTATGATGAAAAGAACGATTTTGTAATTGAAACCGATATAACAAGTATGCTCCATAGTCTTTTGTCATTTTATATTTTATATGAACTTAGAATGTGTGAGTGTATTTCAAGAGCAGCAGAAAATGTTCTTAGAAACCAAATAACAAGTGAGGCTTTAGATAAAATAGAAGAACTTGAAGAAGAAGAGTCCAATAAACAAAGAAAAGAAAAAAAAGATAAGTTAATATTAAAAACAGTTGAAAACTTTAAAAAAACAGTACCATTGGAGGAAGAAAATGGATAAGTATGATTATATAACTACGACAATTGAGGAAGAAAAAGATCGAGTTGAAAAAATTATTACATATTTAAAGGAAAATGATAAGGATGAAGAATTAATACCTTATAGAGAAAGATATAATAATATTTTAAAATATTTAACTGCTAAGAAAGAATATCTTAATACATTTAAAAATATTCAAGAAGATAAATCTAAATTAGAAAATTTACTTATTCAGAAGGAAGAATATTCACTTGATAATATTTTGCTTGAAGATACTTTATTATCTAAATTTAATGAAGATACAAACAATAAATATAAAAATATTTTATATGAAGATATAAAATATCAAGATAATAGTATTAAAGACATTCTATATTTATTATTTGAAAAAGAGAGCAATTATCAAGAACTTGTTAAGAAAAGAAATATATTAAAAGAAAAATTAGATAAGGTTAAGTATCCTAGAACATATAGTACTATTATTAGTCAAGATATTTTAATAGAAAAACAAGCTAGTATTTTAGACGAAATTTTTATAGTAGAAAATAATATTAAAGTTGAAGAAAAAAAATTAGCAATTATTGAAAATTCTGTTATGACTGACGGAATTTTAAAACTATTGTATGAATTTTGGATTATTGATAGTTATGACCCTAAAAAAGTAGATCGAGAAAAATTGTTTTCTGATAACAGAAATCTTATTAATATTAAGAATAGTATACCAATAGAAAATAGTACTTTAACATCTTCAAAAGATAATGTACTATTTAATGATTTAAATTTACCAGATATTAGTGAAGATACTAATATTAATATTAATGGCAAAGATTATGTAGAAAAATAAAAATTAATATCTAGATTATAAAGCTGAAAGGAGAAAAAGTGGAAGAAAATAGGAAAAAAAGTCCTGGACTTATTTACGCTATAATTGGTGTTTTCATTTTCATTATTTCAATAGTTGGATCTACTTATGCCTATTTTAGTGCTGAAGCTTCCACTGATGGAATTAATGGTGAAGCATTAGATATAAACTTGGAATTATCAGTAAAGATGATTAGCCCATCTACAGGATCATTAGTACCAATACTTGATGGTTCTAAAAGTGGAACCACTAGTCAATTACCTCAAGCAGCTTCTTCGAACTGTATTGATTCCAATGGAAATACTGTATGTCAAATTTATGAAATAACTACTGCTAATACAGGTAGTGATGATACTAATATTAACATAAGTATAGCTTTAAATAAAGAAACAGTAACTAATCTAAAATGGGCTTCCATGAGTAATGCTACTACTGTTTTATCGGTACATGATAGTACGGATACTGATGTATCATCTAATATCATTTTAGTGGCAGGTCAAACTTCAAAATTTTATATAATGATTTATATAAATGAAACTCAAGAATCCCAAAATACCACTGATAAAGCTTCTTTTAGTGGAGTAATAACTGTTTCAGCATCCACTGGTTCACAAGTTACGGCAACTTTTAATGCATAATTATATAAGCATCATATTGTAATTATCAATAATTTTTGTTAAAATCAAATAAAGGAGGATTTAAAATAATGAAAGAAGAAAACAGAAATAAACCTAATACTTTGTATGCAATAATAGGCGTTGCTACATTAATAGTGGCTATAATTGGTGCAACATTTGCATATTTTAGTGCATCCGCTACTGCTAATGGAGATGAAATTAGTGGGCAGACAGAGAATAACTTATCAAGCGCGCTTTCATTAAATGTTGAAAAAGTTATATTCGATGAAACTGGAGCAAACAGTGATAATTTAGTCCCTACCGATATGACAGCCACTGTAGATGGTATCAATACAGCAATTGACCAAAAATGTGTTGCTAATGGATATACTGGATGTCATCTATACAAAATAACTGCTAAATCAACTCAAGATATTAGTAATGCCAGTGTCAGACTTACAACATTATCTACTGATGCTACTGATACAGCTAGTTGGAAATATGCTATTTATACTAATGATGGTACTTCTTATAATGCCACATCAATAGTAGATGGTGGCCTAGGAGATTTTGCTACTTTTGCTACAACATATACCGGTGAAGGCAAAACCGGCTTTGACATTCATAATAATTCATCACTAACTGCTAATAATCCAGTTTATTATTACTTATTAATTTATTTAGCTAACAAAGATCAAGTTCAAAATCCAGAAGATACCACAAATTTAAATAGTGGTACTGGAACATATAATGGCACAATTAGTATGGATGTATTAGGGGGAAAAGTAGTTGCTTCATTTTCAGCAAGTGCCTAAAATAAATATTAATTAATTGAGAGCTCCGTGCTCTCTTCATTTTTTTTGTAAAAATTTATCATTAAATTTTTTCCATAAAGATAAAAAAAGTATTGCATTTTAATACAATATTTGTTACAATTATTATTGTAAAGGAGGATTGAAAATAATGGATGATGAAAAGAGAAAGGGACCTGGCGTATTTTACGCTGTAATAGGTGTTGCTACATTGGTAGTAGCTATTATTGGTGCAACATTTGCATACTTTAGTGCTGCTGCTACTGCTACTGGTGATACTGTTACTGGTGGTACAAATAATGATCTTGCAACTGCACTTAGTGTAACTGTAACAAGAGTTAACAAAACACCAGAAGACGGAGTTGCTAGCATAGATTTAGTACCAGCTAATATTGATGGTACACTTGATACTGTTAATAATGCTGTAAAAGCAAACTGTGCTTCTAATGGTTATACTGGTTGCCATCTATACAAAATAGAGGCAAAATCTACTCAAACCGTTGCTAATGCAAGCGTTAGACTTGAAACTTTAACAGTAGATGCAAAAGTTAAAACTAACTGGCATTATGCTATTTACACAGGAACAGAAACTTCAGCAACTAACATTGTAAGCACAGGTAATTTAGATTTAGCTACACCTGATGATATGCATAAAAATGCATCATTAACAGCTAATACTCCAGTTACATATTACTTACTAGTATATTTAACTAATACTGAATCTTCTCAGAACGAAGCTGGAGATACTAGTGAAACTGGTACATACAGTGGCACTGTTACTATGAACGCTGCTGGCGGTCAAGTATCTGCTACATTCTCAGCATAGTAGCATAAAGAGAGTAAATAAAAACATAGTAATGACTTTAATTACTGTGTTTTTTTATTGCATAAAAAATTTATAAAATAAAATTATTGAAAAGTTCTCTTAGAGTATATAAAACTATTATTTTATACTATGTAAATACAAATTATAGACCTTTTCAAAATCAACAATATTAAATATATTTTCCAAGTATTTACCTCTTTCATAAGTATATTTAAGATAATAAGCATGTTCCCATACATCAATTGTCATGATTGGAATAAATCCATAATAATAAGGAGTGTCTTGATTAGAAGTATTAATTATTCTAAGTTTATTATTTTTATCAAGAACTAAAAAAGTATAACCACTTCCCTTTACCTCTTTAGCCATACTAATAAATTCTTCTTTAAATAGAGAAAAAGAGCCAAAATGCTTATTTATTAATTCAATCATCTCATCAGGAATCTTTTTCTTTTTATCTGTCAAATTATAAAAATAAAGACTATGATTAAGATATCCTCCTAGATTAAATAATACTTCATCTCTTTCTTCCATAGGTATAATATCAATATTTTTTGCTAAATATATAGCGGTATTCTTATAATCATAATTAATTTTTCTAAGCAGTTCATTTAATTTATCTGTATAGTTACGATAATGAACATTATAATGTAAATTAAGTGTTCTATCATCTATTACAGGTTCTAAACTTGTATAGTCAAGTTTTATTCTTTCATATTCTTTCAATTATATCACCAATATAGTATATTTAATTATCCCATAATTTACCACAATTATTTGATAATTAATCCAACTTATAATAATATAATTTTAATATGAAAGGAAGTGATAGATGAATAAATATAAAGAAAACTATTAATTTTTGTGTTATACTATACTTAAGAGGGTGAATAATATGTACAATATAGTTCTTGTAGAAGATGAGAAGGATTTAAATAGTCTTATTAAAGCATATTTGGAAAAAGAAGGGTATTCTGTTACTAGTTATCTAAATGGCACAGATGCTATCAATAATGTCAACAAACCCGCCCATTTATGGATACTTGATATCATGCTTGGTGATGATATAAGTGGTTATGATATTATAAAAAAGATAAGAGAAACTAATGAAGAAGTACCCGTTATTTTCACATCAGCACGAGATAAAGACCTTGATAAAATAATAGGACTAGAATTAGGAAGTGATGATTATATTACGAAACCTTATTCTCCTAAAGAATTAGTACTTAGAGTTAACAATATTATAAGAAGAGTATATGCTAAAGATAATAAAAAAATTACATATAAAGATTATATCATTGATTTAGATAAAAGAATGGCCCTTCTTAATAACCAAGATCTAAATCTAACAACTTTAGAATTTGATTTATTATGTATGTTTGTTACTAATCGTAAAAGATCTTTCTCAAGGGATGATATTTTAAACAACATTTGGGGAGAAAATTATTTTGGTACAGACAGAGTAGTAGATGATCTTGTAAGAAGACTAAGAAAAAAAATGCCACTCTTGGATATTAATACTATATATGGTTATGGATATCGTCTAATATGAAAAAGCCAACTCTTACTGAACAACTCCTTCTTATATGCGTTGCTATAATTATTATAGTTTTTGTATCCCTTGGAATTATTCTACCTAAGACTTTGCTTCCAATTTATGAAGATAATTTATATAATTATTTAAATCAATCACTTACATTATTAGAAAGTCCAAATAATATTTCTAGTAAGATAAATAGTGAAGTATACTATGTTTATATAGCTAATAATAATGATATTATCGTATCCGAAAATGTATACTCAATAGTGGATACTGACAATATCACTACTATACTAAAACTTATTAATGATAAAAATGGCAAATTTATTTATAATAAAAAAGTATATTACTATGTAGTCGTAACTACGGATAACTTAAGTAAAATTGCCATTACAGGAAGTAATTATATAAATTCTATGAAAGCTGAAGTTCTTAAAATCATCTTAATAGTAGTTGGAATAACATTTATAATAATTTCGGCACTCATAATTGTATGGTCTAATCACTTAGTTAATAGAATAAAAAAACTTAAAGATAAAATTGATAATATAGATAATGATGATTATGATCATAGTATTAATTATGATTATGATGATGAGTTATATACCCTTGAAGTCGCTACTCAAAATATGAGAATGTACTTAAAGGAACAAGAGGAATATAAAAATCAAATGTATCAAAATATTTCTCACGATTTTAAAACTCCTATTACAGTTATGAAATCTTACATTGAAGCTTCCGAAGATGGCGTACAAAGCAAAGAAAAAGCCTTAGAAATATGTAAAGAACAATTAGATAAATTAGAAATAAAAGTTCACTCCTTATTATATCTAAATAAATTAAATTACTTCAGTGAAAAGAAAGATAATATTAAAGAAAAATGCGATGTCAGTAAAATAGTCTTAGCATCAGTAGAAAAATTTAATCCTTCAAGACCAGAAGTAGAGTTCATTTTAGACTTTGACAAAAAAAGTAACATATTCAAAGGAAGCGAAGAAATGTGGGAAGCAATTATTGACAATATTATTAATAATTTTATGCGCTATGCTAAAACCAAAATAAAAATAACTATTAAAAATAACAAAATTATATTATATAATGATGGTCCAAATATTGATAAAGATATATTAAATAACATTTTCACTCCCTACGAAAAAGGTGTTAAAGGCGTCTTTGGCTTAGGACTATCTATTGTCAAAAAAACGCTTTCTTTTCTAAATTATGATATTAGTATTGAAAATGAAAAGACTGGCGTAAAATTTATAATCAGTTAAAGAGTCTACTTTATATAGACTCTTTTTATATATAATTTATTAAAAAAATCGCATATATATGCGATTTTTAATATTATTCTTCTTCAATAGCTTCAGTAGGACATCCTTCTTTAGCAGCTTTGGCCTCATTTATCTTATCTTCTGGAATAGGATTAACTATTACCTTTGCTTGACTATCGTCATCAAAATTAAAAATTTCTTCACAAGTACTTACACAAAAACCACAACCAATACATTTTTCTTTATTAACACTAAGTTTCATTTCATTTACCTTCTTTCTATTTAATTATATCAAAAATCAAAAAAAAATCAACAAAATCTTTTATTTAGAATAAAAATATGTTATTATATATATAGTAGAGGTAGACAATATGGAAAGTAGAATGGAAAAATATTATAAAGAAGATTTAAGTACATTTGAGAGAAGCAAAAAAAATGAAAAACTTTATAAAGAAATATCTAAAGAAATATCTGATTATGACAATTTACCAATTCCTGATAATTCTAATGAAATAGATATGAATGGATTAAAAAAAATAATTTCTAGTAGAGATGAATATCGAAAAGCAAAAGAAATAGATAGAACTTTCATAAATGAACAATCCTTTATTGAAAAAGAAGAAGAAAAAGAAAACAAAATTTATGATATAAATATTTTGTTAGAAAATGCCAAAAGTGAAATTAATCGAAGTAATGATATCATGAGAGAGAAAAAAATAGGTACAAATTTTTTAACTGATTTAGAGGATGCTAATATTCCAAATAACGATGATGCTGTAGAATTATCATCTGAAATTATAGAACATAAAGATGATATTAAGAATTCTTCTAGTAACACTGATTCATTACCTTTAGACATTTTAGCAGATTTAAAAGGAAATGATAATACTATTGTTACAGATCCAATTGTCAAAGATGAAGTTACAATGATAAAAAAAATAAAAGATGGTGAAACGTTCTATAGTGGATCTTATTCCTTTTCAAAGAAAGATTTCTTTAATGAAGAAGATGATGAACCATTTATTGAAGAAAAAAGGCACACTGGTATTAAAGTATTCTTTATAATTATTGGTCTCTTATTAATAGCAGCTATAACTTATCTAATTATAACTAAATATATATTATAAAAGAGAAAAAGCACTTTCATTTTTTCTCTTTTTGATATATAATTAACTTGTGTCCTTGTAACTCAGTAGGATAGAGTATCCGCCTCCTAAGCGGAAAGTCGGCAGTTCGATTCTGCCCAAGGACGCCATCTATATAAAAATGAGACTTAGTGGACTATCTTCTGAGTCTTTTATTAATAAGAATAACATATTAAAATACACATTTCATAAATAAGCATATTAAGAAATTGAGTTGCAATTAAATTACTAAAATTATGTTTATCAATAATAAATAAAAAACATAAAATATATATAAAGTAGGTGAATATTATGAACAAAAATAATAACTATATTGGACTAAATGATAAGGAAGTAATAAAATCAAAAGAATTATATGGTATAAATGAACTTGAAAAAAAGAAAAAAGAAAATATATTGAAAAAAGCAATCCATATATTTACAGAACCAATGTTTTTGCTTCTTATAATTGCAGCAAGTATATACTTTATATTAGGTGAAATTAGTGATGGAATAATAATGCTTTTATTTGTTTTATTTATAAGTGGCATTGAGTTTATTCAAGAAGAAAAGACAAGTAGAGCATTAGATGAATTAGATACTTTATCTTCATTAAATGTAAAAGTTATTAGAAATAACGAAATTACTGTAATTAATAGTAGAGATATAGTAGTAGGAGATATAGTTATTTTAGAAGAAGGAGATAAAGTACCCGCTGACGGAATTATTTTAGAGTGTCAAGGTTTAGGTATTAATGAATCTACTCTTACAGGTGAGTCCGAAGTTGTATATAAAAAATTAAAAGATAATAATGATGAGAATAACTTTAAGCTTAATATGTGTTATGCATCTACAGATGTAGCAAGTGGTAGTGCTATTATAAAAATAACTTCTGTTGGTATTAATACTGAATATGGTAAGATCGGCACAGCTTTAAGCAAAGTTAAAAAAAACAAAACACCTCTTGAAAAGCAAATAAATAAGTTAGTAGTCATTTGCACTGTTATAAGTCTAATATTTTTATTTTTAGTTGTGGTTATTAATTTTATTAATAATAAAGATTTAATACTAAAAGAAAGAATAATTAATTCTATATTATCTGGAATTACTGTTGCTATGGCTACAATACCAGAAGAGATACCTGTTGTATTGACAGTATTTCTAGCTTTAGGTGCCTTTAAACTTTCCAAAAAAAACACATTAACTAGAAATATGAAAGCAGTTGAAACTTTAGGAGCAGTAACTGTTTTATGTACTGATAAAACGGGTACCTTAACCCAAAACAAAATGACTGTTAAAGATACATTTTCATTTGATAAAGATTTTTTCTTAATATCTTCACTAGCATGCTCTAAAAACCCTTATGACCCTATGGAAATAGCTATTCAAAAATACTGCTTAAATCAAAACATAACTAAAGAAATATATAGCAACAAATTAATTCATGAATACATTTTTAATAATAAGGATAAAATGATGGGGCAAGTATGGGAAATAGATAATAAAAATTTATTATGTGTAAAAGGAGCTTGTGAAAATGTTCTCCCTCTTTGCCATATAGATAAAGACCAATATCTTTTTATAAAAAAGAAAATAAATGATTATTCGCATCAAGGTTATAGAGTTTTAGCGGTAGCGAAAAAGAACAACATAGAAACTCTTCCTAGAAATTTAAAAGATATTGACTTAGAATTTACTGGCTTAATAGCTTTATTAGATCCACCTAGAAAAGGAGTAAAAGAAGCAATAAAAACTTGCCATAATGCTGGCGTTAGAGTCATAATGATAACAGGAGATAGTGGTGAGACCGCTAAAGGGATTGCAAGACAAATAGGCTTAACAAATAGTAAAAATATTATTACTGGAATAGAACTAGAAAAGATGGATGATCAAGAATTAAAAGAAAAAGTAGTTAATACTAATATTTTTGCTAGGGTATATCCAAGTCATAAAATGAGGATTGTCAAAGCTCTTCAAGAAAATGGCGAGGTTGTTGCAATGACAGGCGATGGAGTGAATGATGCCATAGCCCTAAAAAAAGCAGAAATAGGAATAGCTATGGGCAAAAGAGGTACTAATGTGGCAAAAGAAGCTTCTGATATGATTCTTATGGACGATAATTTTACCACCATAGTAGAAGCTATAAAAAATGGTAGGACAATTTATAATAACATTAAAAAAGCCATATCATATATATTAATTATTCATATTCCAATAGCCCTTTCATCGTTATTTGTACCTTTATTTAATTTACCATCACTTTTACTCCCAATTCATATTGTATTATTAGAACTAATTATTGATCCAACTTCATCAATTATCTTCGAAAGGTTAAAGCCAGATGAAAATGTAATGACTAAAAGCCCTAGAAAAATAAATGAATCCATAATTAGTAGTCAAACTTTAATAAAGTGTATATTACAAGGTTTAATAATATTTCTTGTTTTCTTTGGAAGTTATTACTATTTTATAAAAGCTGGTAAATCTATATCTCTAGCTATGACCTTTTCTTTTACAACTTTAGTTTTGTCTAACATATTTGTAGTATATGTATTAGCCTATGATTCCTCTGCTATAAAAAATTTAATTATTAGTTCAAAAGATAAAACAATAGTTATAATAAATTCCATAATAATAGTAGCACTTTTCCTAGTAATTTATGTACCATATTTAAATAATATAGTCGGAACAAGTCCTCTAAATATAAATTATTTATTATTAGCGGTATTATTTTCGAGCTTAGCAACATTTCCTTTTGATATATTAAAAAAAATAAATAACCATTAAAATTAATCTATGAGACAAGTCATTTTAATAAATGATTTGTCTTTTTTAAAATTATTAATCCTTTGCTATAGTTATATATATTATTTTTTTAAAATAAATAAAATGCTTAAAACTAATTGTAAATCAAAAGAAAAAGTATTAAAATATATTTAGATAAAACAAGATAAAGGAGGTAAAAGATGGAAGAAAAATTAATAGAAATAACAAAGACATTAACAGAGCAAAATGAAACAGTTAGTACTATGGAATCATGTACTGGTGGAGCTCTAGCTAGTGCTATTACCAATATTTCAGGATCTAGTTTAGTATTTAATTTTGGAGCAGTAACTTATTCCAATGAATATAAAATTAAAATGGGAGTAAACGCTAACATAATAGAAAAATATAGCGTTTATAGTTCTGAAGTGGCAAGAGAAATGAGTAGAGCAATAACTGAATATACAAGTTCTAATTATGGCATTGGTATAACAGGCAAGTTAAGAGAAAAAGATCCAAATAATTTAATGGGTAAAGATAATACTGTCTATATTAGTATTTATGACAAAAATATCGATAAATACTATGAAGAAGAAGTAATTGTAACAGAGAATCTTAGAGCTGATAACAAAGATATCGTCGTAATCAAAGCTGTTGAAATGCTTTATAGTATAATAATGAATTAACAAAGAAATAATTGATAAAGTATATATCATAAGGAGAAATAATATGAAATCAAAGGTATATTTTACCAAAGAAATAAATGAAGAAAGTTTAATTAAAATGTACAAAATATTAAATAAAGAATTACCAGGAAATATTGGAGTAAAAATATCAACTGGGGAAAAAGGAGGTAATAACTATCTAAAACCAGGATTAATTAAAGGTATAGTTCAAAAATTACATGGGACTATAATTGAATGTAATACTGCATATAATGGTATGCGAATGACTACAGAAGACCACTTAAAAGTAGCAGAAGAACATGGATTTACTAAAATAGCAAATGTCGATATCATGGATAGTGAAGGAGAAATAGCTATCTCTGTAGAAGATGGGAAACATTTAAAAGAAAACTATGTTGGTAGTCATTTAGCTAATTATGATTCCATATTAATGCTATCACATTTTAAAGGACATGCCATGGGAGGCTTTGGCGGTGCCCTAAAAAACATGAGTATTGGTATTGCTTCAAGTAGTGGAAAAGCTTTTATTCACAGTGCTGGAAAGACCAAAAATATAAATAAAGTTTGGAATAATCTTTCAGAGCAAAATAGCTTCTTAGAATCTATGGTTGAAGCTGATAAGTCTGTTATTGACTATATGCAAGGAAATATTATCTATATTAATGTTATGAATAATTTATCTGTTGATTGTGACTGTGATAGTAATCCTGAAGAACCATGTATGAAAGATATTGGTATATTATCTTCTTTAGATCCTGTTGCTTTAGATGAAGCTTGTCTTGATTTAATATATAATTCTAGTGATAATGGAAGAAATCATATGATTGAAAGAATTGAAAGACAAAATGGTAGATATATTACCACTTATGCTGAAAAAATGCATATTGGTACTAAAAAATATGAATTAATTTCAATCGATAATAATTAAAAAATACATTCTTATAAACAATAATTATATTAAAGCATTGTAATAAAAGAATTTTTCTGATATAATTAGTTTGAAAAAAAGTATAATATTTATTTGAATATATGCATATAAGGGAATAGGTGATAAAATGGTTTATATGTGGCTTATTATTGTCATCATTTTAGGAATATTTGAAATGTTAACTACTAATTTAGTTAGTATTTGGTTTGTTATAAGTGGGATTGCTACTATGATTGTATCACTATTTTGTGATAACTTATATATTCAGTTTGGTCTTTTTGTTATTCTAGGAGTATTGCTTATGCCACTTAGTAAGAAAATATATAAAAAGATAAAAAAAGATAAAGTAAAAACTAATATTGATAGAATACTTGGAATGAAAGGAATTGTTACAGAAAGTATTACCAAAGATAGCATTGGTGAAGTAAAGGTAGATGGTAAGAAGTGGTCAGCTTATTCAGATACCAACATTTCAAAAGGGGAAATAGTCAGAGTACTTTCTATAAATAGCACAAAAATAAAAGTAGAAAAATGGGAGGAAAAATAGTATGGAAATTTTAATTGTTATTTTAGTATTGGTACTTCTTTTTATTATTCCAAATATTAAAGTAGTACCACAGGCAAAATCTTATGTTATTGAACGCCTTGGTAGTTATTTTGCTACTTGGGGGAATGGTTTACATTTTAAGATACCTTTTATTGATAAAGTATCTAATAAAGTTACTTTGAAAGAAATTGTCAAAGATTTTGCACCACAGCCAGTTATTACTAAAGATAATGTTACAATGCAAATTGATACCGTTGTTTATTTTCAGATAACTGATCCTAAATTATATACATATGGTATTGAAGATCCAATTAACGCTATTGAAAATTTAACAGCTACAACACTTAGAAACATTATTGGAGAATTAGAACTCGACCAAACTCTAACTTCAAGGGATATTATTAATGCCAAAATGCGAAGTATACTTGATGAGGCAACTGATCCTTGGGGAATAAAAGTAAATAGGGTAGAAGTAAAAAATATTCTTCCACCAAGAGATATTCAAGAAGCCATGGAAAAACAAATGCGTGCTGAAAGAGAAAGAAGAGAAAAAATTCTTCAAGCTGAAGGTGAAAAGAAATCTAGTATTTTAATAGCAGAGGGTGAAAAAGAATCCGCTATTCTAAAAGCTGAGGCACATAAAGAAGCTCAAATTAAAATGGCTGAAGGAGAAGCAGAAGCTATGCTTAAATTAAAAAAGGCTGAAGCTGATGGTATAAAACTTCTTAGAGAAGCAAAAGCAGATACTTCTGTTCTTACACTTAAAAGTTATGAAGCATTAGAAAAAGTAGCTAGTGGCCAAGCCACAAAGATAATAATACCATCTAATTTACAAAATGTAGCAACAATTGGAACTGTTATTGATGAAATGATAAATAAAAAAGAAAAGTAGAAGGAAATAAAAGTTCTTCTACTTTCTACTTATAATAAGTGGCAAATTGTTACCTTGACAAACATAAAAAAAAGTGTTAATATATATAACCGAATTTCAAGGGAGGGTTTTATTATGAAATTAAAAAAAATTTTATTTATTTTAATAGCAGTTTTTAGTACTATTTTTGGTATTACCGTAAAAGCATCAACGACAGCACCTAATAGTTTCTATATCAATGCTAAAGATTTATATTTAATTGAAGGTTCAAACTATTTAAAAAATAGTACGCTTAGATTTTCTTATAAAGAAAATACGGATGGAAAAGTTGTTTATTGTACTGAAATACACGATTCAATGATCGCTAATGGAACCGAAAAATATACTTTAAGTAAAGAGCTAGATGATAGATTTGCTTATGTTTTAGAAAATGGTTATCCACAAAAAAGCATAACTGGTAATAAAAATAAAGATTACTTTATCACCGGTTTGGCAGTTTGGTACTTAGTTGCTCCAAATGATACTACGTTTACTTATTTTAATCTTACTAATGGTACATATAGAGGAGAAAGCTCTGATGTTGTAAGAGAAATAGCAAAATTAGTAAAAGGGGCAAAAAATTATTCAAATCCAAATCCAGATATGAAAGTTAGTATTTCAAATAATAATTTAACATTGTCTAGTGATGGAAAGTATTACGTAAGCTCTAATATTGGCGTAACCACTACTGGAAAAATAAAAAATAACAGTTATACTGTAAATTTAGAAAATGCACCAAAGAATACAATTATTACTGATAGTAATGGTAAAGAAAAATCAACTTTTACTACTGATGAGCAGTTTATAGTAAAAGTTCCTGTATCAAGTATTACTACACTTAATGCAGAGTTTAAAATTAATATATCAGGAACAGGAAGTATAAATAAAGCTTATTTGTATACTCCAGCTCATTCATATTATCAATCAACAGCAGCCTTATATCCAGAAAATAAAAGTTTAAAAGATTCAACTACTTTAAAAATTAATGTAAGTACTGAAGTTCAAATTAGCAAGATTGATGCTACAACAGGAAGCGAATTACCAGGAGCAAAATTAACACTTGAATCAGCCGATGGAAGCTATGAGTATTCGTGGATTTCTACTAGTGAACCTAAAGTTATTAAAGGATTAAATCCAGGAAAATATTATTTAACTGAAACTATCGCACCAGAAGGTTATATTTTAAGTTCAGAAAAGATAGAATTTGAGCTAAAGTCTGATGGAAGTGTTACTAAAGTTGTTATGAAAAATAACCCTGAAGAAGTATCAGAGAAATCAATATATATAAGTAAAAAAGATATTACGAGCGGAAATGAACTTCCAGGGGCTCATCTTGAACTTAAAGATAAAGATGGAAACTTAATTGAAGCATGGATATCTTCTGAAGAACCACATAAAATTGAAAACCTAGAACCAGGAAAATATTATTTAACTGAAACTCTCGCACCAGAAGGATATGAATTAAGTACAGAAACAGTTGAGTTTACGGTTAAAGAAGATGGAACAGTAGATGGTGAAATAGTAATGTATAATAAACCAGAAACATATATATCTGTTCCTAGTACATCATCATTTAAGACAATTACAGCATCCTTAATTGGAATTATTATTATCGGCCTTGGTGCTATGATAATATACAAAAATTATAAAAAGAATGAAGAAAATTAATTTTAAATACCAAGTAGCAGCGGGAGTAACACTAATAATAATTGGAACTCTCGCTTTACTTTCTAATTATATTAAAGATAAAAGGGATGTTGTATTTAGTGAAATGAATTTGACACTATCTCAATTAAATCAAGGCATTAATGAAAAAGAGCAAGATGATAGTGTTATACCAGCAGAAAACTTAGAAAATCATGAAAAAGAAGAAAAAAGTAATAATAACTACACATATGAAGAATATTTGGGAATTATTGAAATTCCAAAGATAAATTTATATAAAGGCTTTTATAGTAAGAGTTCTAATTTAAATAATGTAAAATTCAATTTATATGTATTACCAGAATCAAATTACCCTAATGTAAACAAAGGTAATCTTATAATTGCGGGACATTCTGGTAATTATAATAATAGTTATTTTAAAGACTTATATAAACTAGTGCAAGGTGATAAAATAAATATTTATTACAATAATTCAAAATATACCTATAAAATAGTTAATATTTATAATGAAGAAAAAACAGGAATGATTAAAATAATCAGAGACAGTGAAAAAACTATTCTTACATTAATAACTTGTACTAAGGATGATGAATATCATCAAACTATTTATATTGCTGAATTAGAAGGGGTTAATTAGTAATGAGAAAGGGGGGAAAGTAAATATGACTTATTTATCTTTATTTGACAAACTAAAAATACTATTTAATGTAGTTGTAGAATTAAAATTCGTATTGGTTTTTATCATCTTAATGATTGTGTTAACATTAATATATATATTTAAAAAGATAAATAATAAAAAATACTTATTATCTATGACTTTACTTTTAACACTATTATTTGCTATTAGTATTACTATTAATCATAAAATATTATTTAATACTTTTGATAATTTTACGACTATATTTTTTAGAAATATCTATTTTCCCTCTATATATGTATATATAGCCTTGCTTAATTTTATAACTATTGTATTTATTACAAGTTTATTAAGTAAGAAGACTAAAAAATCATATAAAATTGCGAATAGTATTATGTTCGTATTAAATAGTATTATCTTTGCTATTATTTTGAATTTAATAGCTCAAAAGAAAATAGATGTATTTGAAATATCATCACTTTATACTAGTACTGAATTAGTTGCTATTTTAGAATTAGATATAAACCTAGTTCTAATATGGATTTTTGCCATTGTAATTATATATATTACTAACACTATATGTAATAGAATTAAGAATAAAAAAGAAGTAAGAGTTCCAGTACCAATAATTACCCCTTCCATAGAGCAAATGACTAGTGAAATAAAAGAACCTAAAATTAAAAATAATAATGATTATAAACCATCACTAGCCATTAATGAGAATGTTAATAAAACCAAAAATAATACTATAGATGCTAACAGTAAAATAGACAGTAATTTCAATAATATAATAAATGGCAATATAAAAGCTACATATTATGAAATAGAAAATAATATACCTCCCACTTCCCTTAAAGTAGCCGACCCTCAAGAAATATATGAAAACAAATATAATAGTCTACTTTCAAAAACAGAAGATAAAAGCAAAGACAAAAGTATTAAAGAAAGTAACCAAAAAGATGGTCTTGATTTATCAATAGAAACTAGTAATGAAAATATAACTACTAGTATTTCTGAAAAAAATAATATATCTATAAAAGAAGAATACATTAATGACGATATATTAGATGAAAACAATAATGGTGTATTCCAAAAAGAAGAACCTATTTTAGATATAACTGATGATAAAAAAGAGGAAAATACCATTATAGGTAATTATAGTGTTGAAGAGTATAAGAAAATGGTCAAAATGCTAAAAGAATTAAAAAATTATACAAGACACTCTGATATTAGTATTGATGATGCAATTGCTATTAGTTTAATTAGTAATTATAGCTTTGATGATTGTCGCAAATTTAAAGAATTATTAGAAAGTAATCTAAATTAACTTAGATTACTTTTTTGTCAATAAAAATGACAAGAAGCTTGCCCTAAATCTTTTTTTATTGTATAATTAATATGAATTAATAGAAAGAGTGATAGTATATGACAGCGAAATATGATGAGAGTTCAATTAAAATACTTGAAGGCCTAGAAGCAGTCAGAAAAAGACCAGGTATGTATATAGGATCAACTGATAAAAGAGGACTACATCATCTTGTATGGGAAATAGTAGACAATTCAATAGATGAAGCCTTAAATGGATATGGTAATCACCTTAAAATAGTCCTTCATAAAGATGGATCAATTAGTGTTACTGATAAAGGAAGAGGACTTCCAACTGGGATGCATTCATCAGGTAAATCAACTCCAGAAGTTATATATACAGTATTACATGCTGGTGGAAAATTTACAGATAGTGGTTATAAAGTTTCGGGTGGCTTGCATGGTGTTGGTGGTTCCGTTGTTAATGCATTAAGCTCAGTTATGGAAGTAGTAACTCGAAGAGATGGTGGAGAATACTATATAAAGTTTGAAAATGGTGGTAAGGTTACTGTACCACTTAAAAAAGTAGGTACAACCAATAGAACTGGAACTACCGTTAAATTTAAACCAGATCCCACTATTTTTCCAGTTACAACTTTTAATTTTTCCACTATATGTGAAAGAATGCAAGAATGTGCTTTTCTAATTGATGGACTTACAATTGAAGTCGTTGACGAAATAGGTGGAAGAAGTGAAAAATATTGTTATGAAAATGGTCTTGAATCTTTCTGTGAATATTTAAATGAAGGTAAGGAAGTTCTTCATAAACCACTTTGCTTCAGTGCTAGTAAAGATAAAATAAATGTCTCTGTTGCAATGCAATATACTGATAGTTATGCTGAAAATATTGTATCTTTTGTTAACAATGTTAAGACTAGTGATGGTGGAAGTCATGAAATTGGTTTTAAGACAGCGGTTACTAAAGTATTAAATGACTATGCTAAAGTTAATAACTATCTCAAAGGAAAAGATAAAAGTTTTGATGGCTCTGATGTTAGAGAGGGATTAACTGCTATTATATCTGTTCAAATACCAGAAGAATTACTTCAATTTGAGGGACAGACAAAGTCAAAATTAGGCACTCCAGCAGCACGAACAATAGTAGAGGCAATTGTTACAGAAAAGCTTAAATTTTTTCTTGAAGAAAATAAACAAATTGCTACCAAAATAGTTGGAAAAGCTGTAAAAGGAAAAGAAGCTCGTGAAGCTGCAAGAAAAGCTAGAGAAGAAACAAGAAAAGGAAAAGACAGTAGAAAGACCGAAAGACTATTATCTGGAAAGCTTACTCCCGCTCAAAGTAAAAAATCTATGGAAAAAGAACTATTTATTGTCGAAGGAGATAGTGCAGGTGGTAGTGCTAAGCAGGGAAGAGATAGAAAAACACAAGCAATTCTTCCTCTTCGCGGTAAAGTATTAAATACTGAAAAAGCTAGAATGGAAGAAATATTTAAAAATGAAGAAATCAATACATTAATCTATACTATTGGAGCAGGTGTTGGTAGTGATTTTAATGTTAAAGACATAAATTATGGTAAAGTAATTATTATGACCGATGCTGATGATGATGGAGCTCATATCCAGTGCTTACTTTTAACATTTTTCTATCGCTATATGAAACCACTTATTGAAGAAGGACATTTATATATAGCTATGCCACCATTATACAAAGTAAGTTACTCAAATAAACATATATATGCTTGGTCTAACGAAGAATTAAAGGAAGAAACTAAAAACCGCAGTAATTATCGTGTTCAGCGTTATAAAGGACTTGGAGAAATGAATGCTAGTCAGTTATGGGAAACGACAATGGATCCTAAAAGCAGAAAACTTATTAAAGTTAATATTACAGATGCAGCTTTAGCAGAAAAACGAGTATCTGTTTTAATGGGAGATGCTGTTGAACCGCGAAAAAATTGGATAGAAGAAAATGTTATTTTCTCATTGGAAGATGATTATAAAATAGCTTAAGGAGGAAAATATGAAAAAGAGAATTTTAGGAGGAACGATAGTTGTTACTATACTTATTTTATCATTATTACTTGGTAGTAAAGTATTTACTTTTGTTATGTCAATAGTTGCTCTTTGTGGACTAAAAGAACTTATTGATATAAAGTATAAAAATGAAAAAATAGATTTCATTAAGGTGCTGTCAGGCATCTTACTAGTTTTATTTCTATTTAACAATACAATATTTAGGTTAGATAATAAAGCTATTATTATTCTTTCAATATTATCTCTTGTTCTTCCAATTATTTTTTATAATGATAAAAGTAAATATAATATAAATGATGCTTTATACTTTCTTGGAATTGTCTATTTTTTAGCTTTTTCATTTAAAACAATAATAGATATGCGAGAAATAAGTATTTATAAATGTATATATATATTTATAATTTCTTTTATAACAGATACATATGCTTATATAGGTGGAATATTAATTGGCAAACATCATTTTACCGATATATCACCTAAGAAAACAATCGAAGGATCAGTAATTGGAACTATTATGGGAGTATTTATCGGAACGGTATTTTACTTGGGATTCGTTTCTGATCTAAGTCTAATTAAAGTAATAATTATGTCACTTATATTGACATTACTTAGCGAAATGGGTGATTTAGTTTTCAGTAGTATTAAAAGATACTATGGAAAAAAAGATTATTCTAATTTAATACCAGGACATGGTGGAATTTTAGATAGATTTGATAGTGTCATTTTTGTATCTCTCGGGATGGCATTATTAGTTAGCATATTTTAATAGGAGGATTATATGGGAATTATATGGTTTATATTAATTTTAGGAGCAATTATTTTAGTTCATGAATTTGGACACTTTATTTTTTCAAAACTTTTTGGTGTTTATGTTTATGAATTTTCTATAGGAATGGGTCCAAAATTACTCCACTTTAAGAAGAAAAATGGTGAGACAGAATACTGCCTTAGACTAATACCAATTGGAGGATTTGTATCCTTAGCTGGAGAAGACGCAGATGATAATTCAAAAATAGCAGATGATCGTAAATTATATAACAAACCAGTATGGAAAAGATTTATTATCATGATTGCAGGAGCTTCATTTAATTTTATCTTTGCTTTTGCCCTTTTGTTTATTATGGCTTTAATATATGGAAGTACTTCTACTAAGCCGATAGTAGCAAGTGTCAACAGCAATTACCCTGCTTATGAATCTGGTATTAGAGAAGGAGATACTGTTGTTTCTATAAATGGAAATAAAGTATCCAGTTGGAGTGAGCTTCAGCTTTATATTCAAACAAGTGAAGGAAAAGAGATAGAGTTTGTTTTAAAAGATAAAAATGGTGACAAAAGAACAGTAAAACTTACACCAGACACCATTACAAATGATGATGGAAGTAAAAGCTATATAGTTGGCATAGGCTTAGATTCTACTAGAAGAAGAGGCCTTGGTACATCAATATCATACGCTTGTGAAACTACTGTTAGTTTATACAAATTAATGCTTACCACATTAAAAGAATTATTTACTGGTGGCGTATCAGCTTCAGATTTATCTGGTCCAGTTGGTATATACAGTGTTGTAGATTCACAATCCAAACAAGGCTTTCAAAATATAATGTATTTAACAGCATATCTATCAATGAATATTGGTGTCATTAATTTAATTCCATTCCCAGCATTTGATGGTGGAAGAGTATTATTCTTAATTATTGAAAAAGTAAGAAGAAAACCTATAAAAGCTAAAACAGAAGCCATGATAAATAGTATTGGTTTTGCTCTTCTTATGCTTTTAATGATATATGTAACATTTAACGATATAGTAAGATTATTTTAAATAAATTATTCAAACTAATATATAAGATTTTAAACTAAAAATAGCTTTAAATGGTTCTATTAAGCTATTTTTATTTATGTTAACAAAAATATTTAGAATAAAAATATAAAAAATTTACTTCACATTAATATCAATATTATAAAAATTAGTACTTGGTGTATATAGTACTAATTTTTATAATATTTACCTTGATAAGTATTTCTTCTTTTCATCTCTTTATCAATATCATTTAGAACACAAAATTTTTTTAAAAGCCAAGTTGGTTCTATTAAGGTATTGCGATCAGGATCGGACATAATTCTGTGTATTACTATTTTAGGATTTAGTAATTCTAATTGTTTAATTACAATATCAATATATTCTTCTTTACTAAGAATATGAAAATGTTCTCTTTTATATAAAGTTTCTAAAGGAGTATCTTTAACAATATTAAGCATGTGAATTTTAATACCTTGAATATCTAAATTATTTAAATGCTTCACTGTATCTATCATCATTTCTTCGGTCTCATAAGGAAGACCATTAATAATGTGCACAACAACATTGATATTTCTATCTCTTAATTTTTTTACCATATTGTCAAATTCTTTAAGAGAATGACATCGATTAATTAGTCTTGAAGTTTTATCGTGAATTGTCTGAAGACCAAGTTCAATAGTAAGGAAAGTTCTTTTGTTAAGTTCTTCTAAATAATCTAGAGTATCATCACTAATAGCGTCACATCTTGTTGCAATAAATAGTCCAATAACATTATCTATTTTAAGAACTGTTTCATATTTTTCCTTTAATTCTTCTAATGGAGCATAAGTATTAGTTCGAGCTTGAAAATAGGCAATATATTTACTATTTGGCCATTTTTTATCAATGACCTTTTTAACATCGCAAAATTGTTTTACTAAATTATCTTTGGGATTACCACCGTGTTCTCCCGAACCACTTCTAGAACAGTATATACAACCGCCATAACCTTTAGTACCATCAATATTAGGACAAGTAAAACCAGCATTTAAACTAACTTTATAAACCTTACAATTAAATTTATTTTTTAAATAATAATTAAGGGTATGATATCTTTTATTATCGAGAGTATATTTAAACATGAAATTCACCTCAAGTTATATTGTATCATAAAATAAAAAAAATACATACTATAAGTAAGGTGATAAGATGTCTAATATGAAGAGATATAATTTATTTATATTAATGTCGACAATAGCTAGAAACATAGTTGAAGTATTCTCTTCAGTATTATTATATAAGATGGGTTATACACTACAAAATATTTTACTATTTTTTAGTGTACTATATTTTACCGGATTTATTACCAGTATTATAACAATGTATTTAACTAAAATAATAAAAGAAAAATACATTTTAATGTTATCCTCTATTATATTTAGCTTTAGTTTCTATTTTATGTCAGTTATGGATAAAACTATAGTTAACCTTATAATATTTGGAATTATATACGGAATAGGATCCTATACTTATCATATCTTAAGGCACTATTTTGCGCTTAAAGCAATGCATGAACATAAAAAAGAAGACATAGGTAGCATTCTTATTTATACAAATATAGCTGTAATATTTTCTTCACTCATTGCTTCTTATATTCAAAGTAAATTATCTCTTATCACTTTAGCTATTATCATAATTGTAATTTCCGTCATAGCTACTATTTTCTTATTTAAATTTAATGAAAGTTGCGAAGAAAATAAAATAGAGTATCCTCATATTTCTATAAAAAAGGCTCTCTTTTTTATTTTTGAACAGGCAAAAGTTATTAATCTAAGTCTTCAACCGTTATTTTTATATTTATACGTTGATGGTAGTCTTAAATATATTGGTCTATTTAATGTATTTTTGGGAATATCTTCTTGTTTGTTTATATATTTCTTTGTAAGAAAAATAAATGATAAAAAATATTTTAAATATTTAAATATTATATTTTGCATATTCCTAATTCTAAAGTTAAATGTAAAAAATAAATATTTAATGTTAGTCATAGTATTATTTGAAGGACTTGGTATTAAAATGTTTGATATAGTATCAGCTGAAAATATTTATAATGTTAATAGAAATGTAAATATCAAAGGATATCTCATTATCACAGAAACTATTTTTTGCTTAGTTAGATGTTTAATTTGTATAATTAGTTATTTTATTAATAATATAAAAATAATTTTATACATTTCTATAGCATTTATATTAGTAGTAGGCTTTATTAATCGAGAAAATCCAAAAGTTAAATAGTATAAAATAATCTAAATTAATAATCATTATAAGTGTAAATACATGAAAACTTAATTTTATTTAGTTGACTAAAAATAATATTTACTATATAATTAGTTATGAAAGATGTGTGATAAAATGAGTAAAAAAATAATACTATTTACACTAATAACTATGTTAATTATGCTAATTATTCCAAGCTATAATGTTTCTGCTAAAACCCTTGGTGATTTAAAAAATGAATTGGCAGATTTAGAAAAAAAGTATGAAACGGCTAAGAATAACAAAAATCTAACTAAAGATCAAATAGACTCATTAACAAGTGAAATAAATACTATTACTGCTAATCTTAATGCAATAAAGTCAGATATAGCCAAAACAGAGCAAGATATCCAAGATAATGAAAAACAAATCGAGGAAAAAAGAAAAGAAACAGATGAACTTCTCAAGTTTCTTCAGGTTTCATCTGGTGAGAATGTTTACTTAGAATATATTTTTGAAGCTGATTCTTACACTGACTTTATATATAGGTATTCTGTTGTATCTCAGCTTACTGAATATAATAATAATTTAATGGAAGAATTAAAAAGTTTAGTAAGTGAACTTGAAACTAAAAAAACAGAATTAAATACAAAACAAGCTAATTTACAAAATACTAGTTCTGAGTTAAATAGTAAACTAGTTACATTAAGGACTAGTCTAGCAGGCTATGAAGAAGAAGGAACTACAGTTGAACAAGATATTGCTGACATGAAAAAAGAAATTAAAAGATATGAAGATAAAGGCTGTAAGAATAATGAGAATATTTTAACATGCGGTCAAAGCAGCGGAACAATAATTAATGCAACGGGTTGGAATTATCCATTAACATGGGGATGTGTAACTAGTGAATATACTGGTTATAATATTAGAGATGACTGGTCTGGTGGTGGCTCACATCATGGAATAGACTTAGACTGTGTAAGTGAAGGTACAAATGTTTATGCAGCTGCCAATGGAGTAGTAGCAAGAGTTGTATACCGCTCAAGCTGTGGCGGAAATATGGTATATGTTTATCATAGTGTAAATGGCATACCATATACTTCCGTATATATGCATTTACTCTATATTAATGTATCTGAAAATCAGGTTGTCACTCCGACTACTGTAATCGGTGGTGTTGGAGGTGGAAGTACTTCTTCTTACGACAATTGTACAAGTGGAGCTCATTTACACTTTGGTTTAGCTTATGGACATAATGCATACAGCTTTAACAGTAATTCATTTAATCCAAGAAATTTATTTAACTTTCCAAGCCTAATATATAGTGGTGGTGGATATTTTAGAAGATAAAAAGAGGGCTATAGCCCCTTTTTACATAGGAGGAAAAATATGAATGGACTTAGTAGACAAGATGTTGAATATCGAATAAATAATGGCATGACCAATAATGAAAAAATAAAATATACAAGAAGTATTAAAGAAATAATTTTATCAAATACCATTACACTATTTAATATTCTAAATTTATCACTTGCTGTGCTGGTTTTAACAACAGGATCATTTCAAAACACCCTTTTTATCGGAACTATTATTTTTAATACTTTTATTTCCATTTTTCAAGAAATAAAAGCTAAAAAAATATTAGACAGTATAAAAGTTACTAATCAAGATAAAGTCTTAGTCATAAGAGATGGTGAAAAAAAAGAAATTTTAAAAGAAGAAATAGTAATAGATGATCTTGTCTACTTGTCATCAGGAGATTCTATAGTAGTAGATTTAGAAGTGCTAAAATCAAGTAATTTAGAAGTCGATGAATCAATTATAACTGGAGAACCCGATGCTATATTAAAGAAAAAGGGTGATAAGATTATATCTGGTTCAGTAGTAACTAGTGGAAATGCTTATGCCAAAGTAATTAGTGTTGGCAGAAATAATTATGCCAACAATTTAATTAAAGAGGCCACTACTATTGGGGATAATTCTTCTTATTTGCAAAATGCTATTAATAAAATATTAAAAATTGTTACAGTATTAATTATTCCAGTAGGACTTCTTCTTTTTATAACTCAATACTTCTATAGTCATCAAACATATAGTGAAGCGATTTTAGGAGTAGTCGCTGGTATCATTGGAATGATTCCTGAAGGGCTAGTACTTTTAACTTCTATTGCTCTAACTGCAGGAGTAATTAAAATGGCTAAAAAAAATGTTGTGATAGAAAGACTTCATGGTATTGAAATTTTATCATGCACTGACATTCTATGCTTAGATAAAACTGGTACAATAACAGATGGAACAATGGAAGTAGTAGATTTAATTTCACTAGATAAAAGAATTAATGTTGAAGATATAATTAGCAATATATGTACCAAAGAAGCTAATAACTCTACGGATATTGCCTTAAAAAATAAATATGGTATTAAAAATAACTTAAATGTCACAGATAGAATACCTTTTTCATCTCAAAAAAAATGTAGTATTACCACTATTGATGATACTAAATATTATCTTGGAGCATTAGAATACATAACAGATGAAAAAATAACTAACTATATAGAATTAAAAAAATACTTAGAAAAAGGATACCGCATTATAACTTTAGCAAGAGAGAAAGAAGAACTAAGAGTAATTGCCTTTATAATTTTAAAAGATAATGTAAGGCCATCTGCTAAAGAAACTTTAAAATATTTTGAAGAGCAAGGTGTTGAACTAAAAATAATATCTGGAGATAATCCCATCACTGTATCTAACATATTAAAAGGCTTAGATTTTAATGGTTATGATAAATATATTGAAGGCAAAGATTTACCAAATGATTATCAAGAGCTTATTAAAGTAGCCCATGAAATGAAGATATTTGGCAGAATGACGCCTAAGCAAAAACAAATGGTTATAAAAGCTCTTAAGGAAAATAGTACAACTGCAATGATTGGAGACGGCGTAAACGACATTCTAGCATTAAAAGAAGCTGATTGTGGAATTGCTCTAGCATCGGGAATTAATGCTGCAAGAAGCGTATCAGACGTTGTTTTAACTACCAGTGACTTTTCAGTACTTCCAAGTATTGTAAATGAAGGAAGAAGAGTTGTTAATAATATTGAAAGAGTATCTTCTATGTATTTAATTAAGACAACATATTCACTTTTACTGTCATTATTATCAATTATCTTAACTTATGAGTACCCATTTTATCCAATACAATTATCCCTTATTAGTTCAATATGTGTAGGACTACCATCATTCTTTTTAGCTCTTGAACCTAATTATACAAAAGTATCCAAAGGATTTATAGAAAAAGTATTTAGAAACGCTCTTCCAAATGGAATAGTCGTTGTTTTAAATGTCTTTATTGTAATTATGTTTTGCACGATTTTTAATAAAAACTTTGAAGACTATAGGTTAGTAGTAGTCTCTCTAACAGGTTTAATTACACTTAGGTTACTATATAAAATATGTAAACCATTAAATCTATGGCGTAAAATATTACTCATTTTTTGCAGTATATCCTTTTTTGAGTTATTAATATTACTTCCAGACTTGTTTTTAGTGACAAAATTTGATATAGTAAGTATTATTTTTATTTCTCTACTTGGATTTATTGATACGTACATTATCGATTTTCTTGAAGAAATGTACGATAAAGTTATATTGAAAGTGAGAGGATTTATAAATGAAAGAAAAAAGAAAACTAAATATTCCTAGAATTATATGGGTAACAGGAATATACTTAATATTAATTATTATTTTAGCATTAGTAGTTATTTATAAAGTAAAATATGAAGGGTAGATGATAATATGTTTGTCGATGAAGTAATTATGACCGTTGAAGCTGGTAGTGGTGGAAATGGCTGTATGGCATATCGCCGTGAGAAATATATTCCTATGGGTGGACCATATGGTGGTTCCGGTGGAAAAGGTTCAGATATAATTTTTAAAGCTGACCCTGGCCTTCATACACTAATAGATTTAAGATATCAAAAAAGAATCAAAGGAAATAATGGTAGCAATGGTGAAGGTAAAAATAAAAATGGTAGTAATAGTGATGATATCAAAGTAAAAGTTCCCATTGGTACGACGATAAAGGATGCTGATACTGGTGTTATAATAGCTGATTTAACAAAAGTTGGAGAGGAGGCCACTATTGCTTATGGTGGAAGAGGTGGAAGAGGCAATGTAAGTCTAGCTACAAGAAGCAATCCATGTCCATCATATGCCGAAAAAGGTGAACCAGGCGAAGTTAGAAATATCAAAGTAGAACTTCGCATGATGGCCGATGTTGGTCTAGTTGGTATGCCTTCAGTTGGCAAAAGTACCATTCTTTCAATGATATCTAATGCAAATCCCAAAATAGCAAGTTATCATTTTACTACATTATCACCTAATTTAGGTGTAGTAAAAACTGAAGATAATGATTTCGTTGTTGCTGATCTTCCTGGCCTTATCGAAGGAGCAAGTTCGGGAGTAGGTTTAGGCCATAAGTTCCTTAAACATATAGAAAGAACTAAAATAATTGCTCATGTTATTGACATGGCTGGTGAAGAAGGCAGAAATCCTTATGATGATTATATAAAAATAAGAAAAGAGTTAGAAGAATTCAGCCCCAAACTTCTTATGAAACCAGAAATAATAATTGCTAACAAGATGGATGGAGTAAAAGCAAAAAATAACTTAAAAGAGTTTCGAAAGAAAGTAAACAATAAAGATATTTTTGAAGTTACTGCCTTAGTAAATGAAGGATTAGATAAAGTAATAAATAAATTGTCTGATATGACTAAGTCATTAGAACGTGAAGATCTGTATGAAGAAAATATTCAAGAAAGCCACGTTTTATATAAATTCAAAAAAGAAAAAGCCTTTAATATAATAAATGATAATGACACTTATATTATAAAAGGAGATACTGTTGAAAAATTATTTAGAATGACAAACTTTAATACCGAAGAAGCCTATGAACATTTTTCAAATAGACTTAGAAAATTAGGCGTTGATGAAGAACTTGAAAAAATGGGTATTAAAGAAGGAGATACAGTTAAAATATTAGATTTTGAATTTGAATGGACTAGATAAAAAATAGTATGGCCTTAAAAAGTCATGCTTTTTATATTTTCTACCTTAATTATGATGCAGTAGCAACAAAAAAATTGAAAAAAAGTCATTATTTTGCTTGATTTTAATAAAATAATAGGGTATAATTGTAGAAGTGTGACTGGCTTAGATGTGCGAAGTTGCTGATACACCCGGTTAAGTTGTCAAATAAAATATAGGGTTATCAGGTAATTCGTTCGGAGCTATGTCTATACCAAGATATAGGCGAAGGGAGGACAACAATGGCAAAAGAAATCGTGAGAATCAAATTAAAAGCTTACGACCATAGAGTTCTTGATAATGCTGCTGCTAAAATAGTAGCTACTGTTAAGAGAACTGGTGGAGAAGTATCTGGCCCTGTACCACTACCAACTGAAATTGAAAAAATTACAATTTTAAGAGCGGTACATAAGTACAAGGATTCAAGAGAACAGTTCGAAAAGAGAACTCACAAAAGACTAATTGATATCAAGAACCCTAGTAAGGAAACAATTGACGCACTAGCTCATTTAGATTTACCAAGTGGTGTTGATATTCAAATTAAAAAATAGTAGGAGGAAAAAATGAAAGGAATCTTAGGAAGAAAAAAAGGAATGACTGAAGTATTTACTACTGATGGAAAACTTATTCCTGTAACTGTTATCGAAGTTGAAGATAATGTTGTATCACAGATTAAAACTAAAGAAACTGACGGATATGAAGCAATTCAACTTGCAACAGTAGAGAAAAAAGCTTCTCGTAGTAATAAACCTGAAACAGGTCATTTAAAGAAAGCATCGACAACCCCTAAGCGCTTCTTAAAAGAAATTAGAGGTGTGGATGTACAAACTTATGCTTTAGGAGATGTACTTAAAGCAGACACATTTACAGCAGGAGAAATGGTTGATGTAACCGGCACTTCTAAAGGTAAAGGTTTTCAAGGTGTTATTAAAAGATATAACCAAAGTAGAGGACCTATGAGCCATGGTTCACAATACCATAGAGGAGTAGGTTCAATGGGAACAATGCTTCCCATGAGAGTTTTACCAGGAAAGAAATTACCTGGACATATGGGACATGAACAAGTTACCATTCAAAACCTAGAAGTTATCAAGGTTGATTTAGAAAATAATGTTATCTTAATTAAAGGAAGCGTTCCTGGACCTAAAAACTCTTTAGTACTTGTAAGGACTGCTGTTAAAACTGGTGATAAAGCAAATACTCCAGTAGAGTTAGTAGTTTATGAAGATGGTAAAACTACTGAAGATGTAGTAGAAGAAACTATGGAAACTATTAACGAAGAACTAGAGAGTGAAGAAACATCACAAGAACAAGAAAATGCTTAAATATTATTGTCTAAATTATAATAGTTGAGCAAAAAATAAAATTGTGATGATAAAAGGAGGAAATTATGTCTAAGAAAATAGATGTTTTAAACATAAAAGGCGAAAAGGTAAAGGATATAAAATTAGAAGATAACATATTTAATGTAGAACCTAATGATGCTGTTGTTAAAGATGCTGTAGTAGCAGCTATGGCAGGAGCAAGACAAGGTACTGCTAAAACTAAAACTAGAAGCGAAGTATCTGGTGGTGGCAGAAAACCATATAGACAAAAAGGAACTGGTAATGCAAGACAAGGAAGCATAAGAGCAACACAATATCGCCATGGTGGAATCGTCTTTGGACCAGTACCAAGAGATTATTCAAAGAAAATGAATAAAAAAGAAAAAAAATTAGCTTTAAAGAGTGCTTTATCTTATAAAGTATTAGATAAAGAACTTATCGTAGTAGATACTATTAAATTTGAAACTAATAAAACTAAAGAAATGTTAGAATTGCTAGGAAGTTTAAATATAACTAATAATAAAGTACTAGTATGCGTAAATGAACTTACTGATAATGTTTGCTTAGCTGCTAGAAACTTAGCTAATATTAAAGTTGTACTTCCAAGTGAAGTAAATACATACGATTTAGTTTCATCTGATAATTTACTTATCGAAGAAGAAGCTTTAAAAACTTTAGAGGAGGTGCTTAAATAATGAATTATTTAGATATAATTTTAGCACCAATAATTACTGAAAAAACAGCCGGTATGGAAGCCGAAGGCAAATATGCTTTCAAAGTAGCAAATAAAGCAAACAAGACAGAAGTTAAACAAGCTGTTGAAAAGAAATTCAATGTTAAAGTTGTTTCAGTAAATATTGTTAACTCTCATCCAAAGAAAAAGAGAGTTGGAAAATATACAGGCATGACTAATAAATATAAAAAAGCCATCGTAACTTTGGCGAAAGGAAATACTATTAGTTTTGACTAATAAAAGGAGGAAAATAAAATGGCAATAAGAGTTTATAAACCAAATACACCTGGTACAAGACAAAGATCTGTTTTGACAAGTGAAGAAATTACTAAAAGTACTCCAGAAAAAAGTCTAACAGTAACTAAAAAGAAGACTAATGGTAGAAATAATCAAGGAAAAATAACTGTTAGACATAGAGGTGGCGGAGTTAAGAGAAAATACAGAATCATCGACTTCAAGAGAAGAAAAGATGGAATTACTGCTATGGTATCTGCTATCGAATACGATCCTAATAGAAGTGCTAATATTGCACTACTTACATATAAAGATGGAGAAAAAGCTTATATTATAGCTCCTAAAGGTTTAAAAGTAGGAGATGTAGTAGAGTCTGGAGAAAATGCTGATATAAAAGTTGGAAATGCTCTTCCAATAATGAATATTCCTGTTGGAACAGTAATTCATAATATTGAACTTAAACCTGGTAAAGGTGCTACTCTTGCAAGAAGTGCTGGTGCATCAGCTCAAATCCTTGGTAGAGAAGATAAATATGTACTAATAAGATTATCTAGTGGTGAAACTAGAAAAGTATTAGGTACTTGTAGAGCTACTGTTGGTGTAGTAGGAAATGAAGATTATTCACTTGTTAAGATTGGTAAAGCAGGACGTACTAGACATAAAGGCTTTAGACCTACTGTACGTGGTTCTGTTATGAACCCTAATGATCACCCACATGGTGGTGGTGAAGGTAGAGCTCCAATTGGTAGAAGTGGACCTATGACACCTTGGGGTAAACCTGCTCTTGGATATAAGACAAGAAAAAATAAAAAGCAGTCAGATAAATATATCGTGACTCGTCGTAAGAAATAAAGAAAGGAAGATTAAAAATGGCTAGAAGTATTAAAAAAGGACCTTATGTCTTTGATAGATTATTAAAGAAAGTAAGAGCATTAAATGAATCTGGTAAGAAGGAAGTTATTAAAACTTGGTCTCGTCGTTCGACAATCTATCCTGAATTTATTGGTCATACTTTCGCCGTACACAATGGTAAGGAATTCATTCCTGTATATGTAACTGAAGATATGGTTGGACATAAATTAGGTGAATTTTCCCTTACTAGAAAATTTGGCGGACACGGATCAGATAAGAAATAATTTTCTAAAGGAGGAAAAAAATGGAAAGAACTGAAGCAAAAGCAGTAGCTAAGACAGTTAGAATTTCCCCTAGAAAGACTAGACTTATTATTGATTTAATAAGAGGTAAAAGCGTTGAAGAAGCAAGGGCTATTCTTGCTAATCAACCACAAAGAGCATCTAGAGTAATTTCTAAAGTACTAGAGTCTGCTACAGCAAATGCTGTTAATAACTTTGGCATGAAGGAAGAAGACCTTTATGTGAAGACATGTTTCGTTGATGAAGCATTAGTAATTAAAAGAATTAAATTTGATTCAAGAGGTCGTACAGGAAGAAACGATCATAAAACAAGTCACATAACTATTGTAGTGGCTGAAAAATAAAAGAAGGAGGACACTTTAATGGGACAAAAAGTTAGTCCAACAGGACTTAGAATTGGTATCAATAAAGACTGGGAATCTAAGTGGTATGCTGAAAAAGATTATGCTAAATACCTAAACAATGACTACAAAATTCGTAAGTATTTAAATAACAAATTTAAAAATGCTGGTATTGCACAAATCGTTATTGAAAGAAATCCAAAGAGATGCGAAGTATTTATTTACGCTTCAAAACCAGGTTTAATTATTGGACAAAGCGGTGTTGAAATTGAAAAAATTAAAAAAGAAGTTTCAAAACTTGTATCTGAAGAAGTACAAATCTCAGTAGTAGAAATTAAAAACCCAGATATGGTAGCGGAACTTGTCGCACAAAATATTGCTCATAATATTGAAAATAGAGTTTCATTCAGAGTAGCACAGAAGAAAGCTATTAGAAATACTATGAAAGCTGGAGCAAAAGGTATTAAAACATTAGTATCAGGTCGTCTAGGAGGAGCAGATATCGCTCGTGGTGAAGGATATTCAGAAGGAACAATTCCTCTTCATACCCTTAGAGCTAATATCGATTATGCTACTGCTGAAGCTGATACAACATATGGAAAAATTGGTGTAAAAGTATGGATCTATAAAGGTGAAATACTTGGTAAGGGAGGTAATTCTCATGTTAATGCCAAAGAGAACTAAGCATAGAAAAACTTTCCGTCTTCCATATGAAGGAAAGGCTAAAGGAAATACAAGCCTTCATTTCGGTAAATATGGACTTATGGCCAAAGAAGGAGCTTGGATTACATCTCAACAAATCGAAGCAGCCAGAATTGCTATGACTAGATATATGAAGAGAGGTGGTAAAGTATGGATTAATATATTCCCTAATTTATCACTAACAAGAAAGCCTCTAGAAACAAGACAAGGTAAAGGTAAAGGAAATCCAGAACTTTGGGTTGCTGTTGTTAAAGAGGGAAAAATTATGTTTGAAATAGATGGTGTTGATGAAGCAACAGCTAGAGAAGCACTTAGACTTGCATCACACAAATTACCTATCAAATGTAAATTTGTAAAGAAAGAAGAAAGTGGTGAGATGGATGAAAACTAATGAACTTAGAAATTTAACCACAGAAGAACTTACTAAAAAAGTTCTAGAATGTAAAGAAGAACTATTTAATTTAAGAATGCAAAAAGCTACTGGAATGCTAGAAAAACCTTCTAGAATTAGAGAACTAAGAAAGACCGTAGCTAGAATAAATACTATTCTAAATGAGAGAAAAGAAGGGTAAGTGAGGAGAAGAATATGAAGCAAAAGAGAGAATTAATTGGTGTAGTAGTTTCAGATAAAGCTGATAAAACTATCACCGTTAAAGTTGAAACTTATAAGAAACATCCATTATATGGAAAAAGAGTAAAGTATTCAAAGAAATATGCTGCTCATGATGAAAACAATGTCGCTCACGTTGGTGATAAAGTTCGCTTAGCCCAAACTAGACCATTATCTAAAACTAAGAGATATGAATTAGTTGAAGTAATAGAAAAAGCTGTTATTTTATAACTCTTAGCTCGGAAGGAGGAAAATAAATATGGTACAACAAGAAACCCGCTTAAAAGTAGCGGATAACTGTGGAGCTCGTGAAGTATTAGTAATTAGAGTTCTCGGTGGAAGTAAAGTTAAAACTGGTAATATTGGAGATATAGTTGTTGCTACAGTAAAGAAAGCTACTCCTAATGGTACTATAAAGAAAGGTAAAGTTGTTAAAGCCGTTATAGTAAGAACTAAAAGAGGAGTTAGAAGAGACGACGGAAGTTATATCAGATTTGATGATAATGCATGCGTTTTAATCAAAGATGATAAGAGTCCAGTAGGTACACGTATTTTAGGTCCAGTAGCACGTGAACTAAGAGATAAAGATTTCACAAAGATCGTAAGTTTAGCTAAAGATGTGCTATAGGCCTATCAAAGGAGGAAAAACATATGAAACTTAAAACAGGTGATAAAGTAGTAGTTACTTGTGGTTCTAATAAAGGTAAAGAAGGCAAAATTACTAAAATAACTGGTGATAGAGTTATTGTTGAAGGTGTTAATATGGTAAAAAAACATCTAAAACCTAAAAACAATAATGGTAATGGAGAAATTATCGAAATGGAAGCACCAATTCATGCATCTAATGTAATGCTTCTTGATCCAAAGACAAAAAAGCCTACGAAGGTTAAAATTGAAAAAGATAGTAAAGGAAAGAAAATTAGAATATCAAAAAAATCTAATGAGAAGATTGACTAATTTGGAAGGAGGGCGAAGAAAGTGAACCGCCTAAGAGAAAAATATATTAAAGAAGTTGTTCCAAGTTTAACAGAAAAATATGGTTATACTACTCCAATGCTTGTCCCAAAAATTGAGAAAATTGTCGTTAATATGGGAGTTGGAGATGCTACTGTAAATTCTAAAAACTTAGAAAATGCTGTTCATGAGTTAGAAAAAATAACTGGATTAAAGGCAGTCGAAACTACTGCCAAAAAATCAATAGCTTCATTTAAAGTAAGAGAAGGACATAAAATTGGTTGTAAAGTAACTTTAAGAGGAGACAGAATGTATACTTTCTTAGATAAATTAATTAGTATTGGTTTACCTAGAGTAAGAGATTTCAGGGGATTATCTCCTAAGAGTTTTGATGGAAGAGGAAACTATACAATTGGTATTAAAGAACAAATTATTTTCCCAGAAATTAATTTTGATGAAGTTGAAAAAGTAAGAGGTATGGATGTCGTAATCGTTACAACTGCTAAAACTAATGAAGAAGCATTTGATTTATTAAATGAACTTGGAGTTCCTTTTAGGAAATAAGGAAGAGGTGCTAAAAAATGGCTAGAAAATCAATGATTATTAAATCAGAAAAAGAACCTAAATTTAAGGTTAGAAAATACACTAGATGTAAAATTTGTGGAAGACCTCATGCAGTTTTAAAGAAATATGGCATTTGTCGTATTTGCTTTAGAAATCTTGCATACAAAGGTCAAATACCTGGTGTAAAGAAATCAAGTTGGTAAGATTTGAATAATAAGAAGGAGGGATTTTAAATGACAGATCCAATCGCAGATATGCTTACGAGAATACGTAATGCTAATCAAAATAGAAACGTCTCTTGTGAAGTTCCAGCTTCGAAAATGAAAGAAGAAATAGCTAGAATTTTAAAAGAAGAAGGATTTATTGAAGATTATAAAATAAATAACGAAACAGTTCAAGGTGTTATTACATTAACATTAAAATATAAAAATAAAGAAAGAGTAATTACTGGACTTAAAAGAATTTCAAAACCAGGTCTTAGAGTATATGCTAAGGCCGATGAACTTCCAACAGTTCTAAATGGTCTTGGAATTGCTATTATATCTACATCTAAAGGAGTTATGACTGATAAAGAAGCTAGAAAGAATTCTTTAGGTGGAGAAGTAATTGCTTATATATGGTAGGTGATAAAAAGTGAGCCGTATTGGTAAAAGAGTTTTATCTATTCCAGAAAATGTTAATGTTAATGTTAATGATAATGTAGTAACAGTAAAAGGACCTAAAGGAGAACTTACTTTAGATTTAGTTAAAAATATCGAAGTAAAAGTAGAAGATAATACCGTTATCGTAAATGCTTTAAAAGAAGATAAATTTACCCATGCAATGCATGGAACCACTAATGCTAATATCAAAAATATGATAGTAGGTGTAAGTGAAGGCTATAAAAAAGGATTAGAAATAGTTGGTGTTGGTTATAAGTTTACCGCAAGTGGAAATAAACTTACCATTAGTGCTGGTTATTCACATCCTGTTATTTTAGAAGTACCAAAGGGTATTACTGTTAAAGCTATTAGCAATACAGAAATCGAACTAGAAGGTATTGATAAAGAGAAAATCGGTGAATTTGCCGCAAATATAAGAAAAGTAAGACAACCTGAACCATATAAAGGAAAAGGTATTAAATACAAAGGTGAACAAATTCGTCGTAAAGAAGGAAAGAAAGCTTCTAAATAATAAATAGGAGGAGACTTAAATATGATAAAGAAAGTTTCAAGAAATGAAATGAGAAAAGTAAGACACGAAAGAATAAGAGAAAATCTTTCAGGTACAAGTGAAAGACCTAGACTTTGCGTATTTAGATCTAATGCAAACATTGAAGCTCAAATCATCGATGATGTAAAAGGAGTTACTTTAGTTAGCGCTTCTTCACTTGAAAAAGAATTAAATCTTAAAAATGGTGGAAATGTTGAAGCTGCTAAAGTCGTAGGAGCAGAAATTGCAAAGAGAGCTAAAAAAGCTAAAATAACAGCCGTTGTATTTGATAGAGGAGGATATCTTTATCATGGACGTGTTAAAGCTCTTGCTGAATCTGCAAGAGAAAATGGATTAGAATTCTAAAGTGAGGAGGGAACTTAAGGATGAACGAAGAAAATAAAAAAACAGAGAAGTTAAATGAAACTAAGCCTCGTAAATTTGATAAAAGAAAACCTAGAAATAATAACTTTTCAAAACCAAAATCTGACTTAGAGGATAAAGTTATCGAAGTTAGAAGAGTAACAAAAGTTGTTAAAGGTGGAAGACAATTTCGTTTTGCCGCTACTGTCGTAGTTGGAAATAGAAAAGGCATGGTTGGTTTAGGAACAGGAAAAGCTAAAGAAATGCCAGATGCAGTAAAGAAAGCTAAAGATGCAGCATCAAAGAATCTAATTAAAGTAGAACTAATTGATAATCGTACAATTTCACATGATATTATTGTTAAAGAAGGAGCATGCCGTGTAATGCTTAAACCTGCTAAAGAAGGTACTGGAGTTAAAGCTGGTGGACCAGTTAGAGATGTACTAGAATTAGCAGGAGTAAAAGATGTCTTATCAAAATCACTTGGATCAAGTACTAAGATTAATGCTGCTAGAGCTACTTTAAGAGCTCTTAAAGATCAAAAATCTCCTGACCATGTTGCTTATTTAAGAGATAAGAAAGTTGAGGAATTAAGATAATGAAATTAAATGAATTATATTCAGTAGAAGGTTCAGTTAAAGATAGAAAAAGAGTAGGACGCGGACAAGGCTCTGGAACTGGTAAGACAAGTGGTAAAGGTGAAAAAGGACAAAACGCTAGAAGTGGTGGCGGTGTAAGACCTGGCTTTGAAGGAGGTCAACTTCCACTATTTAGAAGATTATCAAAAAGAGGATTCAATAATTATAACTTTAGAACAGTATACAGTACTGTCAACGTTTCAGATTTAAATAGATTTGAAGATGGTACCGTAGTAGATACTAAACTTCTTAAAGAAGTAGGATTAATAAAAAAAGAATTAGATGGAGTAAAAGTTTTAGCAGGTGGCGAATTAACAAAGAAGTTAACAGTTAGAGCAAATGCTTTTTCTAAAGCTGCTAAAGAAAAAATAGAAACTATTGGTGGAAAAACTGAGGTGATTTAGATGTTCAAAAATCTAAAATTAATCTTTAGTCCTAAAAATAAAGATATTAGGAAAAGAATAGGATTTACCTTATTTGGACTACTAATATTTGCTCTTGGTACAACTATTCCCGTACCAGGAACTGAAGGCGCAATATCTAATTTAGGATTATGGGAATTATATAATGCTATTGGCGGAGGAGCTTTAAAGAATTTTTCAATATTTGCTCTTGGTGTTATGCCATACATATCTGCTAGCATTATAACTGGAATATTACAGATGGATATTATTCCATACTTTACAGAATTGAAAGAATCAGGAGAACAAGGAAGACAAAAAATAAATCAAATAAATAGATACATTGGTATAGTTTTAGCCTTCTTACAAGGTTTTGCCATGGCATTTACCTTTGTAAAAGGAGCTGGAACTCTTGAGTATTTAAAAATTGCCCTCATCTTAACAGGTGGCACTGCCTTCTTACTATGGCTAGGTGATCAAATTACTCAAAAAGGACTTGGAAATGGTATCTCATTAATCATTATGGCTGGTATTATATCAACTGTACCAAAAATGTTTATTGATACATTTGATAGTTTAATTATTAGTCGTAGTGGATCACTATTTTTAGGAATATTAGGTTTTATCTTATTTGTCTTATTATATTTAGTTATTGTCGTGGGTGTTGTATTTGAAGAATGCTCGGAGAGAAGAATTCCAATTCAGTATTCCAATCGTACATCATCAGCTTATGGACAAAAACAAAATTATATTCCGTTCAAATTAAATTCTGCTGGTGTTATGCCCGTTATCTTTGCATCAGTAATATTATCCATACCAACATTTATTGCAGGTCTGCTTGGTGAAGAATCAGGATTTTCAATATTTGTTTCCAAATATATAAATTATACAACTCCAACTGGATTTGTTATATATATATTATTAATATTTATATTTGGATTCTTTTACACCAATTTGCAGATTAATCCAAAAGAACTCGCAAGTAATTTAAATAAAAATGGTGGTTATATTCCAGGTATCAGACCAGGAGTAGAAACTGAAAAATATATTAAGAAAATTTTAAATAGAATTACTTTCTTAGGAACAATATTTATTGCCATAATAGCAGGTTTGCCAATTATATTTAGTAGTTTTATCGACACCGGACTTCCATCATCTGTTAGTATTGGTGGAACTGGATTGCTAATTGTTGTCGGTGTTGCTATTGAAACCTATAAGCAATTAGAAAGTAGTTTGTTAAATAGAAACTATAAAGGAGCAAGATAATGAAGAATATTATATTTATTGCCCCTCCAGCAGCGGGAAAAGGAACAGTATCGATGATGCTTTGTGACAAATATAATATTCCTCATATCAGCACTGGCGATTTACTTCGTGATGAAATTGCTCGTGGTAGCAAAGTAGGCACAGAAATAAAAAATATCATTGCAAGAGGCGAATTAGTAACTAATGATATCATTACCAAAATTTTAACTAAAAGATTATCTTGTAAAGATGCTAAAAAAGGCTATATTTTAGACGGTTATCCTCGTAATGTCGAGCAAGCTAAAGCCTATGATAAATTATTAGAAGAATTATCTTATGATATAGGAAAAATAATTTTCTTAGATATTTCTAAAGATGTAGCTTTAAAGCGTATGACCTCTAGAATTGTCTGCCCCAAGTGTGGTTCATCATATAACTTATCAGTAAAAGAACTATCTCCCATGTGCGAAAACATTTGTGATAGATGTGGTAGTACTTTAAAAGCAAGAGATGATGATAACGAAAGTACATTTAATAAGAGATTCGATACTTATATGAAAGAGACTTATCCATTAATAGAATATTATGAAAAAGAAGGTAATCTAATAAGAATTAGTGTCGATAATTTAAGTAGCGACGAAGTATTTAAAGAAGTAGAGAAGGTCTTAAAATGATTACTATCAAAAGTGATTATGAATTATCTTTAATGAAAGAAGCTGGAAGAATTGTCTATGATACTCATCAATATTTAAAGCCATTTTTAAAACCTGGTATAACTACTTTAGAAATAGATAAACTAGCCCATGATTATATTATAAGCAGAAACGCTTATCCATCATGTTTAAATTATGAAGGTTATCCAGGTAGTATCTGTATTTCTGTAAATGAAGAAGTCGTTCACGGAATACCAGGCAAGAGAAAGCTTAAAAATGGTGACATCGTAACCCTTGATATATGTGCTTGCTACAAGGGGTATCATGGTGATTCTGCTTGGTCTTATGCTGTTGGAGATATTTCTAAAGAAAAAGAGTATCTACTTTATCACACTGAAAAAGCTTTATATGAAGGACTTAGTAAAGTAAAAGCCGGTGTTAGATTAGGAGTTGTATCTCATGCCATTGAAGAATATGCAAAAAAGCATAAACTAGGTGTTGTAAGAGAACTCGTCGGTCATGGAATTGGACAGAATTTACATGAAGATCCAGAAGTGCCAAACTATGGTAGTGAAGACTCTGGAATAATTTTAAAAGAAGGAATGACTATCGCCGTCGAGCCTATGCTCAATCTAGGAACTAGAAAAGTATATTTACTAGATGACGACTGGACGATAGTAACAGGTGATAATAAACCATCAGCTCACTTTGAACATACAATAGTTGTAACAAAAGAAGGTTATAAAATATTAACAGGAGATGATAATTATGAGTAGAGACGATACAATTGAAGTCGAAGGAAAAGTACTTGATAATTTACCTCAAGGAAAATTTAAAGTTGAACTAGATGGAGGCCACATCGTAGTTGCCCATGTTTCTGGTAGAATGCGCATGAATAACATACGTATTCTACCAGGTGATACAGTGGTTATAGCTATGTCACCTTATGACTTAACACAAGGGCGTATAATATATAATAAAAAATAGGAGTGATGAAAATGAAAGTAAAAGCATCAGTTAAAAAAATTTGTGACAAATGTAAAATAATAAAAAGAAAAGGTAAAGTCATGGTTATTTGTGAAAATCCAAAACACAAACAAAAACAAGGTTAATATAGGAGGAAAAATAGTATGGCAAGAATTAAAGGTGTAGATATACCAAACGACAAGAGAATAGAAATATCTCTTACTTATATCTATGGAATAGGAAGAAAATTATCAAAAACAATCCTAAAAAATGCTAATGTCGATTTAAATAAAAAAGCTAAGGATTTAAGCGATGATGAACTTTCTCGTATCAGAAAAGAAGTAGATAATTACTTAGTAGAAGGTGACTTAAGAAGAGAAGTCAATATGAATATTAAAACAAAGATGGAAATAAATTCTTATCAAGGTACTAGACATAAAAAGAATTTACCTGTAAGAGGTCAAAGAACTAGTAGAAATGCTAGAACTCGTAAAGGTAAAGGAAAAACTATTGCTAATAAGAAAAAATAATTAGGAGGAAAATATGGGAAAATATAATTCAAGAAAAAGAAAAACAAAAAAGAATATTCCTACTGGAATTGTGCATATCCATTCAACATTTAATAATACCATAGTAACAATTACTGACTTAGAAGGAAATGTAGTAAGTTGGGCTTCTGCTGGAACACAAGGAGTAAAGGGAAGTAAGAAATCAACTCCATATGCTGCTGGCATGTCTGCTGAAGCAGCAGGAAGAGACGCAGTAGCAGCTGGTATGAAAAAAGTAAAAGTTGAAGTTAAAGGTTTAGGCCAAGGAAGAGAAGCAGCAATAAGATCATTACAAACAGTTGGATTAGAAGTAGAATCAATAACAGATGTAACACCAATTCCACATAACGGATGTCGTCCACCCAAAAGAAGACGTGGATAATTAAGAAAGGAAGCGCGTACAAATGTTGAAATTTGAAAAACCTGATTATAAGGTAAAAGAATATTTAAAAGATTCTTTCTATGGTAAGTTCGAACTTGAACCATTAGAGAGAGGTTTCGGAACAACTTTAGGAAATGCACTTAGAAGAGTTATGTTATCTTCACTTCCAGGAGATGCAATAACTTCAGTTAAGATTGATGGCGTAGCACATGAATTCCAAAAAATTGATGGAGTAATCGAAGACGTTACTGCAATAGTATTAAATCTAAAGTCAGTAGTTATTAAAAACCATTCTAAAGAGGAAGGCAAAGTTTTAAGAATAAATAAAGACACACCTGGTGTAGTAAAAGCTTCTGATATTGAACCAGATGCAGATATAGAAATCCTAAATCCAGATCAAGAAATAGCTACACTTGTTGAAGGTGGCAAATTGCATATGGAAATGACTGTTGGCTCTGGAAGAGGTTATACAGTAGCAGATGAAAATAAAAAATTATTATCTCAAGATAAATCAAAAGTTAATACAATTGCAATTGATAGCATCTATTCTCCAGTAGAGAGAATTAACTACGAAGTAGAATCAGCTAGAGTAGGGCAAAATAATAACTATGATAAATTAATATTAGAAGTATGGACTAATGGTTCAATAACTCCAGAAGAAGCTGTTGCCCTTGCTTCAAGAATTTTAATAGAACACTTTGAAATCTTAACTGATTTAAATTCAATAGCCGATGAAACTGGACTTATGATATCAAAATCAGAAGATCCAAATGTTAAAATATTAGAGACATCAATTGATGATTTGGATTTCTCAGTAAGAGCTTATAACTGTTTAAAGAGAGCAAATATCTTAACACTTAAAGATTTAGTTGAAAAGTCAGAAAACGAAATGATGAAAATTAGAAATTTAGGTAAAAAATCACTTAAAGAAGTAATGGACAAAGTAAAAGATATGGGGCTTTCATTTAGAGATGAAAATTAATAGGAGGTATATTTAATGGCATACAGAAAATTAGGTAGAGAAACTAGACATAGAAGAAGTATGTTAGCTACATTGACAAAACAATTAATTGAAAACGAAAGAATAATTACTACTGAAACTAGAGCAAAAGAAGTTAGAAAAAGTTTTGATAAAATGATAACATATGGAAAAAAAGGTACTTTAGTTTCAAGAAGACTAGCCCTTGCATTCTTACATAACGATGAGAAAGCAGTTGACAAAGTATTTAATGAATTAGCACCAAAATATAAAGATCGTAATGGTGGATATACTAGAATTATTAAGATGACCGAAAGAAAAGGCGATGGAGCTTTAAAGGTAATTTTAGAATTAGTATAAATAGAAGGTATAAAAAATATCTTCTTTTTTTATATATAAATAAGAAATTTGACAATAATTTTTAATTATGCTATCATATTAATACTATTTTGGAAGTCATGTCATGAAAAGTACAAAGAAAATAGCATCAAAAACAGCATCTTTAGATCTAGCAGCAACATTTATTGCAATACCTATTATAAAAAATCTAAAGATAAGAATATCAAGATTGTTTCGATGACCGCTAACAGTATTAATATATATAATGTTGGTGACCATGAAAATAAAAATATATCTTCTGCATGAAAATATATAGAAAAAGCAATGAAGCAAAAGATGATGTTGCTATAATTATTCCACCTAGTAATAAAACAATAATTAGAAATTTGTGATGACATTGAATACACTAAGAATTTAATTTCCAATTATAAAATCGGACCAATATATTTAAATATTGAACCAATAATGAAATAGAAAATCCTAGGTCAAAAGCTATTATAATGATATAACTATTAATTGTTATATGCACTAAGTCTCAAGTACTTGCCAAGATATAGGCATTCAAAATAGTAACAATTTCGTTGATTTAAATTACTGCTATGTAAAATCATATAATAATTATACTGTTTCTAAAGAATTTTTAATTAAATCATTTTCTAGAATTAATATTGATGAAGTCCCTTTCTTATCAGGACTTGCATTAGGAGGTATCCAAATTGGTTGTTATGGATTAAAACTTATTGTAACTAAGAAAAAAGTATAATAAATTAGTAAAAACAAAAGATAAAGATTCTGAAGAATAAATAGTATTTATTTTATAAAAATGTTAATATAAAAGTTAATAGGAGGAATTAAAATATGGCATATTATTTAACTATTAAAGATAAAAATAATTATAGACCTTTAGATATATCATCATTACCAGAATTTAAAAGAAGTTCTAATTTAAGAGATAATACTTCTTATACTTTAGAAGAAATAGATTCATGTACTTCTAAATATGATAGTGAGTATACTTTTCGTGAAACTCTATATAAATATGGAATTATCAATATAGATGATATAACTAAAAACATAACAATTAGACATAAACAAAAAGATTCATTAGTAATTGTTAGAAATGGAATAGCTTATAGTGGTGAATCAAAATACTTAGATAAAACTAATTTAAGATATATATTATTAAGTAAACAAAATGATTTTGATTTTTTACAAAAACTTATTTCATATTATCGAAACAGTTATTGTAATAGAGTTAATATCGGAATAATAGAGTCCATGTTAAACAGAAAAGACTTTACAAATTTATATCTTGCTTTAAGAGATTTTTACGAACGTGAGGTATATTCTTTTGATTCAAAAAGTAAGACATTCAAATTAAAATATAAATCATTTCATGATCTAGCTATGTTTATATGTCGTTATGATGAAAGAAAAGAACTAGAAAGAAATGGTTTATTACCTGAAACATATAAACAGGTAAAAGAAGAATCATTACGTAGTTTAAAAGCTTTTATAATATGTGAAGAAGAACCAAAAGTAGAAACTCCAAAAGTAAAAAAAAGAAGTAGAAAATATCCTACAGAAATTGAAGGCCAAATGTCACTTTTTTATTAGTACTTGACCTTCTTTTTTTATTTGTGATATACTTTAGATGGTGGTAATATGAACGATAAAATAAAAAACAGAATTAACGAATTAATTAAAATATTAAATAAAGCAAATAAAGAATATTACTTAGAGGATAATCCAACACTAACAGACCAAGAATATGATAGATATATGGGAGAGTTAATATCACTGGAGGAAAGATATCCTGAATATAAAAGAAATGATAGCCCTACAGTTAATGTTGGAACTAAAATTCAAGATAAATTTAAAAAAGTTACCCATAAAATATCAATGCTAAGTTTAGGCAATGTTTTTAACGAAGACGAAATAAGACAGTTTGATGAAAGGATTAGAAAAGAAGATACCCCAAAGTATGTATGCGAGCTAAAAATAGATGGACTTGCTATTTCTCTTACTTATGAAAAAGGTGTTTTAGTAAGGGGAGCAACACGAGGTGATGGTGTCGTTGGAGAAGATATAACTGAAAATATTAGAACAATAAAATCCATTCCCTTAGTTTTAAATAGAGAAATAGATATTGAAGTAAGAGGAGAAGTATATTTACCTAAATCTTCATTTGAAAAAATAAATGAAGAACGCAAAAAAAATGGCGAACCAGTATTCCAAAATTGTCGCAATGCCGCTGCTGGATCAGTCCGTAATTTAGATGCTAATATCACTAAAAAAAGAGGCTTAGCTTGTTTTATTTATCATCTTCCTAATCCTTTAGATTATGGAATTACAACTCATTATGAAGCCCTAAAATTTATGAAAGACCTTGGATTTAATACTAATTATAAAGCAAATAGATTAGTAGATAATATTGACGAAGTACTTTCATATATTAAAGAATGGACTAAAAAAAGAAGTTCTCTACCTTATGATATTGATGGAATAGTAATTAAAGTAAATGATATTAAATTGCAGGGGAAACTTGGCTTTACGGCAAAAGTACCAAAATGGGCCACTGCATACAAATTTCCAGCTGAGGAAGTTGTAACTAGACTGATTGATATTATTTTCACAGTTGGAAGAACTGGTAAAATAACTCCTAATGCTGTGTTGGAACCAGTCCGTGTAGCAGGTTCAACTATTAGTAGGGCCACTTTGCATAATGAAGATAATGTTGTATATAAAGATATAAGAGTAGGAGATTATGTAGTAATAAGAAAAGCTGGAGATGTTATACCAGAGGTCGTAAGACCCTTAAAAGAAAGACGTAGCGGTACAGAAAAAAAGTTTATTATGACAGATAAATGCCCGATTTGTAAAAGTAAAATAGTAAGAAAAAAATTTGAATCTGATTACTACTGTATAAATAATTTATGTCCGGCTAGAAAGATAGAAAATATTATCCATTTTGCAAGTCGTGATGCTATGAATATAGACGGTATGGGAGAGTCGGTTATTGAAGACTTATATAATGAAGGATTTATAACTAATATAACTGATATTTACAATATTGATAATTATAAAGATGAATTAATAAATTTAGAAGGATATGGAGAAAAGAAAATAGCTAATTTAAAAACAGCTATTGAAAATAGTAAGAAAAACTCACTAGAAAAGCTATTATTTGGCCTTGGAATTAGAAACGTTGGTGCTAAGACAGCTAAAATACTTGCTCGAAATTATAAGAATATAGATAATTTAATAAATGCTACTTTAGAAGAACTAACTTCAATTAACGATGTTGGAGAAATAATAGCTAAAAGTATAAAAGACTATTTTAATAATAGCGAAAATATAGAAATTATAAATAAATTAAAATTACTTGATGTTAATATGGAATATATTAATACATCAGAATATATTGAAAAAGATGAATTCAAAGGAAAAACTTTCGTTCTTACTGGATCTTTAGTAAACATCACAAGAGAAAAGGCTAGTGAAATAATTGAAAACTTAGGTGGCAAAGTATCATCTTCAGTAAGTTCAAAGACTTCATGTGTTATAGTAGGAGATAATCCTGGTAGTAAGTATGATAGAGCAATAGCTCTTAATATTCCCATTTGGCAAGAGGAAGAATTTTTAGATAAAATAGAAAATTAATAAAGCTAAATACTGACATATGAAAGTAAATATTATTTATCTTATAATATTAAAGGTAAAGTTAAAAGTTAAAATTTACAATATTAAATTAAAAAATTAACCTAATTATAGAGAAAATATATACATTTTCTCTATTTTTTGTTATAATTAAAATGTATCATTTTAGGGAGAGTCGATATCATGAAAAAAATATATACCGCTATTGATATTGGATCTGATACAATTAAGTTTGTTGTAGGAGAATATTATAAAGATAAAGTAAATATTTTAGCTTCCTATGAAAGCAAATCAAAAGGAATAAGAAAAGGTTTAATTGTAGATCCTAACTTAGCTATTAATTCAATCAAAGATGGAATTAAAGAAATAAGTAACTATCTTGGTATAAATATAAATAAAGTAATTGTAAATGTTCCAGATTACAATGCTAAATTTATGTTTGTAACGGGAGAAGTTTCTATAGCAGGTGAAGATCAAGTTATTAAGACTGATGACATAAATAAAGTTATTAAGTCATCAGTATATTCAAAAATAGATAAAGATTATGAACTTATAACGGTAATTCCAATTACTTTTATGGTAGATGAAGAAAATATTCAAAAACCAATAGGTAAAATTGGAAAAAAATTAACTATGAAAGGAATAATGATAACCGCTCCTAAAAAGAACATATATTCAGTTTTGTCGGTAATGGAAGGAGCAGGTCTTGAAGTTGTAGATATCTTAATATCTGGCCTTGGCGATTATTTTGAAGTGCGAAATAGTGACCTTGATAAAAAAGTAGGGGCTATAATTAATATGGGGCATGAAACAATTAAAGTTTCTGTATATAATCATGGTAAGATCATGAATACGGAAACAATTCAACTAGGGGGAATAAATGTTGAAAAAGACCTAGCATATATGTTTAATATAAGTGTCTTTGATGCTAGAATAATTAAAGAGAAGTTTGCTTCTTCCCACAAAAGGTTTATTGCATTAAATGACGTTTATGAAGTTAAAAATACCGCCGGCGAAGAAATAAAGTTAAATCAAATAGAAGTAACTGAAATAGTTATGGAACGTTTAGCGGAAGAATTAGAACTAGCCAAGAAACAAATATTACTATTGACAAAACAAAATATTTCCTATATAGTAATAACTGGAGGATTGACGGAAATCAAGGCCTTTAAAAATTTAGTCTATGAAATTTTAGGAAAAGATGTTATAATATATAGTGAGAATACCTTGGGTATAAGAGATAACAAATATACTACTGCTCTTGGGATGATAAAATATTTCATTGATAAAATGGAAACAAGAGGCAAGGAATATTCTATGATAGATCATGATGATGAAGATCTACTTATTAATCCAAATATTAAGAATAAAAGGGAAAAGATAGCATTTACCAAAATATTCGGAAGTTTTATTGGTACTAAGGAGGATTAAGAATGAATAATATGTTTGGTTTAGAAATGGATCAGTTAGCTAAGATTAAAGTAATTGGAGTAGGTGGCGGAGGCTGTAATGCCGTAAATAGAATGATTGAATCCGGCTTAAAAGGAGTTGAATTTATTGTTGCTAATACTGACTTACAAGTTTTGAATAATTCCTTAGCTCCAATTAAGCTTCAAATTGGAAGGGAGTTAACTGATGGATTAGGCGCTGGAGCTAATCCTGAAATAGGACGAGAGGCCGCTCTTGAATCAAAAGCTGAAATTGAAGAGGCTATTAAAGGTGCTGATATGATTTTCATCACTTGTGGTATGGGTGGTGGAACCGGAACTGGAGCTGCTCCAGTTATTGCCGAAATATCACAAGACTTAGGTGCATTAACTGTTGGTATTGTTACAAAGCCATTTAGTTTTGAGGGAAAGAAGAGAATGACCCAAGCTGTGGCTGGCCTTGATGAATTAAAAAAACATGTTGATACTTTAATTGTTATACCAAATGATCGTTTAAGGGAACTTATTGACAAGTCAACTCCAATGCTTGAGGCATTTAGAGAAGTAGATAATGTTTTGCACCGTGGTGTTCAATCAATATCAGATTTAATTGCTGTTTCTGGACTTGTAAACCTAGATTTTGCCGATGTAAAAGCCATTATGAAAGATCGTGGCAATGCCCTTATAGGAATAGGCGTTGGCTCTGGTGAAAATAGAGCTACTGATGCTGCTAAACAAGCCGTTTCATCACCACTTTTAGAAACTTCAATAAATGGTGCTACTGATGCCATTATAAATGTAACAGGAGGCTCATCACTTACATTATTTGAAGTAGAAGAAGCTGCTGAAGTAATTAGAACTGCTGCTAATACTGATATTAATACAATCTTTGGAGCAGTTATTAACGAAAATTTAAATGATGAAGTAATAGTAACTGTAATTGCAACAGGATTTGAAAATCAAAGTGAGCCATTATATCATAGTTTTAGTTCTACTAATAGAGAAGATTTATACCGTGAAGAAAATTCAGATATAGATAATGACTTAGATATACCTCCATTTTTAAGAGATCGTGATAATTTTTAAGGACAATTTATTGTCTTTTTTCTTTTAGAAAATCCACTATAAAATAAAGAAAAAAATTCTATAGATTAACTGTTTGTAAACTTTATAGACAATTTTTTCATATATGCTATAATTATACTAGGATGTGGTAAGAATGATGGAATTAGAAGATATCGAAGGAATAGGACCAAAAACAAAAATTTTATTAAATAAACTCGGTATCAATAATACTTTAGAACTTTTAAATTATTACCCTTATCGTTATGATATTATTAAAAGAAGTAATGTTGAAAATCTAAATAATGGTGATAGAATAATAATTGATGGAATAGTTGAAGGCCAGCCGACGATTATATACCTAAATAAAAGCTTAAAAAAAATAATTTTTAGAATAAACACTAAAAACTCAATAATAAATGTTACTATTTACAATAGAATTTATCTCTATCAAGAATTAAAATGTGGCAAAGAGGTTACAATAATTGGTAAGTATGATAAGGTAAAAAATACCGTTGTCGCTTCAGAACTTCGATTTGGGCTTCTCCCAGAGAAAACAAAAATAGAACCTATATATTATACTACATCAGGGTTAACTGTTAAACAAATATCAAAATTTATTTCCTCAGCATTATATATGGAATACGATTATCCAAGTTTAATTCCCAAATATTTAGAAGAAAAATATAACTTTATTTCTAAAAAAGATGCTATTTTTAATATTCATATTCCTACAGATATTCTTACGTTGAAAAAAGCTCGTCAGAGAACAAAGTATGAAGAGTTATTTATGTACATGCTTAAAGTTAATTATTTAAAATCAAAAATAACAACCGATAGCAACGCTATTTCTAGAAATATTGATCATAATAAAATAGATAAATTTATTTCTTCACTATCATTTGAACTTACCGCCGATCAAAAAAAAGCAATAGAAGATATTTTAAATGATTTAGAAAGCTCAAAAAGAATGAATAGACTACTTCAAGGAGATGTTGGTTCTGGCAAGACAATAGTGGCCTTTATTGCCATTTATGCTAACTTTTTATCAAAACACCAATCTGCTCTTATGGCTCCTACAGAAATACTTGCTAAGCAGCACTATGAAGAAGCTTTAAAAGTATTCAGTAAAATCAAAATAAATATAAAATTACTGACTTCAAGTACTTCTACTAGAGAAAAAAAAGAAATATATGATAAACTTGCCAGTGGTGAAATAGATTTGATAATTGGAACTCAAGCTCTTATTCAAGAAAAACTAACTTATAAGAACTTAGGCCTTGTCATAACAGATGAACAACATCGCTTTGGCGTAAATCAGCGTAATATTTTTAAATCAAAAGGATTATCCCCTGATGTTTTATCCATGAGTGCTACGCCTATTCCTAGGACATATGCTTTAACCATATATGGCGATACGGATGTTTCTTCAATCAAAACCAAACCAAATGGTCGAAAGGAAGTTATTACTTATTTTAAAAAAGAAAAAGAAATAACCTCTGTTATCGAAATGATGAAAAAAGAGTTAGATTTAAATCATCAAATTTATGTTGTAGCTCCTACTATCGAAGAAGATAATGACGAAGTCGAGAGTATAAAAGATCTTGAAGAAAAAATGAATAAAGCCTTTGGTAAAATAGCTAAAATAGGCATAATCCATGGAAAACTTGATGCTTTAGAAAAAGAGAAAGTAATGCAGAAATTTGAAAGTAATAAAATTAACATATTAGTATCTACCACGGTAATTGAAGTCGGGGTAAATGTTCCTAATGCTTCAATGATAGTAATTTTTAATGCTAATATGTTTGGTCTTTCAACTTTACATCAGCTTCGTGGCCGTGTTGGAAGAAGTAATATTCAAAGTTATTGCATATTAGTAGCAAAAGAATCTCAAGAAAGATTAAGACTTCTTGAAAAAACAAATGATGGTTTTGAAATTAGTGAATATGATTTCCAAAATAGAGGTGAAGGCGATCTATTTGGCCTAAGACAAAGTGGTGAAATAGGACTTAATATGGCTAGTGTCACAAAAGATTTCAAGATGCTCACTAGAGCCAAAGAAGATGCAGATGAATTTATAAATATGCTATTTACCTTTGAGACAAATCCAGAATATTTTCCTATTCTAGATGAATTAAAAAAGATCGAAAATTTAGACTAATTTTACATTTTTTGTAAAATCAAATGTAAATATATCAAAAGTACTTGCCTTTTTTCAAAAAATATATTATGATTAATATGTCATAAAAATATGACCGCACTCTACGACATAATGTAGGTGTGATAACCAAAACCCCCTGAAGGAGCCGAAAGGCTCCATTTTTGTTTATATTAAAGGGTTTGAAGCCTATTAAGTAATTTTAGGTACACTTTTAGGTACACAAATTTAAAAAATGTATAAATTATTATTAATAAATTGCAGTTAACTTTTTTAATTAATCAATTTTTAATATATTGACAATGATACGGATAAATGATATAATGTCCGTATAAATGAACAAAAGAGGTGAAATTATGGATTATATGACAAAAGAGGATTTTATAAATGAAAGTAATATAGAAATTATTCAAAAACTTATGGAAAGAAACAATGGATATATTACTACAAGAGAACTTCAAGATTTTGATATAAGTAGGAATTATTTATCTATTATGACTAAAAAAAATATGATAGAAAAAGTAGCTAAGGGAATTTATATAGATTCTGCTAAAATTGAAGATATATATTATGTACTTAGTATTAGTACACCAAAAATAGTTTATTCACATATGACGGCACTTTATTTTCATAATTTTTCAATTAAAGCACCAGATAGTTCTTTTGATATAACAGTTACTAAAAAATATAATAACCCTAAACTAAAAAAACATAATGTTTTCTATGTTGATGATAAGCTTTATGATATTGGAATTACTGAAGTTGAGACACCACTGGGAAATAAGGTAAAAGCTTATGACATAGAAAGATGTATCTGTGACATAATTCGCTCTAAAAAAAGAATGGATTCTGAGCATGTTAAATATTCAATTAGAGCATATCTTAAAAGTAAATCTAAAGATCTTGTTAAATTATCTAATTATGCTAAAGAAATGGGCATTAAAGATGAAGTAATGAATTATATAGAGGTATTTTATGAATAGTATGCAATTAAAAGATAAGCTAAAAAACATTTCTAAGGAAAAGAATGTGGATTTTAATATATTACTTAGACTTTATATGTATGATAGATTTATAGAAAGATTATCAGTTAGTAAATATAAAGATAATTTTATTTTAAAAGGAGGATTTTACTTAAGTACATTATTTGGTGTTGAAAATAGAACTACTATGGATATTGATACTGCTTTTAGAAATGCTTACTTTAACGAAGAAACAATAGTTACAATGATTAAAGAAATAGTATCTATAGAAATAGATGATAATGCAAAATTTAGCTATTTAGGAATATCACCAATAAGAGATGAAGATGAGTATGGTGGTTATAGAGTAGATATTCAAATTGAAATAGATAATATTAAAGAAAAATTTCATATTGATATAGCTACAGGAGATCCAATTACTCCAAAAGAAATAAATTACAAATATAAACCAATTCTAGGTGATAACTATATAAAACTGTGGGCATACAATATTGAAACAGTATTAGCTGAGAAGATAGAAACAATTTTAAGCAGGGTAGAATTAAATGGAAGAATGAGAGATTTCTATGATATTTATTTAATTTATACAAAAGACTGGAGTAATATTAACTTAGAACACTTTAGAAAAGCAATAGAAAAAACATTTTCTAAAAGAGAATATGTTGGAGAACCATTACTTGCTTTAGATTTAATTGTGGATAGTAACATACTAAAAGAAAGATGGAAAAGTTATCAAAAAAGATATGAGTATGCAAGAAATATAGATTTTGATGAAATATTAATTTGTCTAGAAAAGATTATTAATGTAATAGTCCTTGAGACAGTTTAGTAGGTGATTGATATTGATAAGAACAATAGAACGAATAAGAACTAATAAAATAAAATGTAGAAAATGCGGAGATATAATTGAATCTATTGATGTTGATGATTTTAAATGGTGTTCTTGTGGTGCGGTAGCAGTTGATGGTGGACGTGAACACTTAAGAAGAGTAGGAAATAAAGAAGATTTTGAAGAATTATCAGATTATATGCAGCTAACTGAAATAATTACAGATGGTTTTGAAATAGTAAAAAACGCATTGAGTAAAAAAAATATATCATTTAGCAATACTCATTGTCATGTTTGTGGTTCCGATTATATAAGTTTTCAAAAAGGTAATGGAAAATTAATAAATGGTGATGATACAATAGCTCTTGCATGTCATGATTGTAAAAAGGTGTATGGTTTTAGTGATTTTAACTATAAAGATGAAAAATATAGAGAAATTTAGTTAAAAAAGTTTAAAATTATCAAATTATGTTGTATAATACAATCAATAAAGAAAAGCGCTAGTACAGGCTTATGTTTATAAGTTTTTGTGCTGGCGTTTTTATGTGACAGGAGGTGAGAAATATGGCACATAAGACATTTATTTCGTATAAATATTCTGAGGCTCAAGAATTAAGAGATAAAATTATAGAAGTTCTAGGAGAAGATGCAACTTATTATAAAGGAGAAACAAGTGATTCTCCAGATTTAACTGACACATCAACGGAAAATATAAAAAATAAACTTAAAGATATGATGTATGATACATCTGTAACTATTGTTATAATTTCTCCAAATATGATATTGAGTAATTGGATTGATTGGGAACTTGAATATTGTTTAAAAAATATTAAGAGAAAAGATAGAACTTCTCATACTAATGGGATTGTTGGTATAATTATGAAAGTAGATGAAGGTTATTCTTGGTTTAAAACAATTGGAACTAATTGTCATATGACTTCTACTGCATCATATAAGATGGACAAAGTCTATAATATTATTTCTGAAAATCATTTTAATTCTAATCCAAAAATATGGCATTGTGATAATTGTAAAACTTATGATGATTTAAATGGATCATATATAGCTTTTGTAGAAGAAGAAACATTTTTAAATAATCCGACAAAATATATTGATAATGCATATAAAAAAAGTGAAAATGATGCTTCAGGTTATGATTTAAGGAGAGAGAGGTAAGGTGATTGCATAATGAAACAATCTGAAAAAAATAATACATTACTTGAAAATAAAGATCATTCATCTGTTATTGCATATTTACAGTTTTTACAGAATAACATAACTAGGATGGCTACAAATAGTAGCAATACTAAAGCATTCATAGCTGTTATATTTACAATTTTAGTGACTATGTTGACTACAACTAAATCAATTTTAAAATATTGGTGGTTAGGTATTATTTTTTCTTTATTAGGTACTATTTTAGATTCATATTATTTAGCATTTGAAAGAATGTACAGAAAAAAATATAATTCTGTTTGCAAAGATATTAATAATAACAATTTGAATGTTGAAGATATATATAATATGAATCCCAAAAATACAAATTTAAAATTTGAACATATTGCAGAAATGTTAGATGCCATATCTTCCTTTTCTGTATGGGGATTTTATATTTTGTTTATAATAATAAGTATTTTATTAAAATTTATTTAGGAGGTGATATAAATGAAAAGACAAGTATTTTATAGTTTTCATTATAAAAACGATGTAAGGAGAGTTGCTCAAATACGAAATATAGGTCAACTTGAAGATAATAAACCGGTGTCAGATAATAATTGGGAAGAGGTTAAAAAGAAGGGGAATTTAGCAATTCAAAAATGGATTAATGAAAATATGAAATATAGAACATGCTTAATAGTTTTAGTAGGTACAGAAACATATAATAGAAAATGGGTAAAATATGAAATAGAAAAAGCATGGAATGATGGCAAAGGTGTTTTGGGTATTTATATTCATAATATAAATGATCCAGTAACTGGAAAATGTCATAAGGGCATAAATCCATTTGAACAATTTTCTTTTAAAAATGGTCGATTATCAGATGTCGTTAAATGTTATGATCCAAATTCAAGTGATGCATATAATGATATAAAAAACAATTTAGAAAAATGGGTAGAAGAAGCTATTAATATTAGAAATAGATATTAAAATGACTTAGTTCTGAACTACAGAACTAGGTCATCTTTGGTATTAAATTTAACTAATTCATATTTTTCATAATTATAATATTCTTCTAGTTTAATCATTGCTTCTTTACTTTCTAAAAATATTGTAAGCTCTGATTCAATAATATTAACAATGATATCAAGTTTATTTTGATACATATGAGAATATGTGTTTAAAATTTTATCTTTTAGTATGTCCAAGATATTTAACTACTAAAGTTATATTAGCTTCGCTATCTGTTAATAGTAAATCACAACTATGTCTAAAGTCATGAATTCTAATATCCTTAACTCTAGCCATAAAAGCATTCTTTGTTTTTCTATCTAATAGAGTAGTACCGGATAATGGATCAATATTACCAAATATATACCAAGATTCTCTAAAACTATAATAGTAGAAACATCATTATATAAGTCAGATAAATCTTTTTCGACAAATTGTTAGAAATTTAGAGATTATATGTTATAATATATTCATGAAGTAGAATAGGCAAAAAAAATAAAAGAACAATGATTCTGCTACAAGGAGGTAAATAATAATGAATAACAAAAAAGAACAAGAAAGAGAAGAATTACATAAAACAATATGGAAAATAGCTAATGACCTTAGAGGTTCAGTAGATGGTTGGGATTTCAAACAATATGTTCTAGGATTATTATTTTATAGATTTATTTCAGAAAATATAGAACATTATGTTAATGAAAATCAAAGAAAGGCAGGATTATCTAACTTTGAATATAGAAATATATCAGATGAAGAAGCATTGTTAGGCAAAAAGCAAATACTTGAAGAAAAGGGATTATTTATATTACCTAGTGAACTATTTTGTAATATAAGAAAGAATGCTAAAAATAACGAAAATTTAAATGTTATTATAGCTAATATATTTGATAACATTGAATCATCTGCTAGAGGTACAGCATCAGAAAACGATGTTAAAGGATTATTTGATGACTTTGATGTTAAAGGTAATAAACTTGGTAATACAGTAGAAGAAAAAAATGAAAAATTAGTTAAGATGTTAGATGCTATTGGTGATTTAAAATTAGGTGATTATCAAGATAATACAATAGATACATTTGGTGATGCATATGAATATCTGATGACTATGTATGCTTCAAATGCAGGAAAATCTGGAGGAGAATTTTTTACACCTCAAGAAGTTGGTGAATTACTTGCAAGAATTGTAATAATGGATAAAAAAGAAATCAATAAAGTATATGATCCAGCATGTGGTTCAGGAGGCCTTTTACTTAAATTTGCCAAAATATTAGGAAAAGACAATGTTAAACAAGGATTTTTTGGACAAGAGATAAATTTAACAACTTATAACTTAGCAAGAATAAATATGTTCTTACATGATATAAATTATAACAAATTTAGCATAGTAAGAGGGGATACTTTAATTCATCCCGCTCATTGGGATGATGAACCATTTGATGCAATAGTTTCTAATCCTCCATATTCAATTAGATGGGCTGGTAAGTCTAATCCTCTTTTAATAAATGATGAAAGATTTTCTCCAGCTGGAGTTCTTGCACCAGAATCAAAAGCAGATTTAGCATTTACTATGCATATGTTATCTTGGCTTTCTCCTAAAGGGACAGCAGCAATCGTAGAGTTTCCTGGTGTATTATATAGAGGTGGAGCAGAACAAAAGATAAGAAAATATATGATTGATAATAATTTTGTAGATGCAGTTATTCAATTACCTTCAGATTTATTTTTTGGTACGTCAATTGCTACATGCATTTTAGTATTAAAGAAAAATAAAAACGATAATAATATATTATTTATTGATGCATCTAATGAATTTATTAGAAATACTAACAAAAATAAATTATCAGATGAAAATATTAATAATATAATAGAATTAATTAAAAATCGTGTATCAGTAGATAATAAAGCATATTTAGCAACTTATGAAGAGATAAAAGAAAATGATTATAATATTTCAGTTAATTCATATTTAAAGCAAATATCAGAAGAAGAACAAATAGATATAAAAGAATTAAATAAAAAAATAAAAGAAATAGTAGCTAGAGAAAATATTATTCGTAATGAATTAGACAAAATAATTGAAGAATTGGAGTCTGATTCTAATGAGTAGAATAGATGATTTAATAAAAGAGAAATGTCCTAATGGGGTTGATTTTATTAATGTTTGTGAACTTTTTAATATAAAAAATGGGTATACTCCATCAAAAAATAATGATAATTATTGGAGTAATGGAACAATTCCATGGTTTAGAATGGATGATATAAGAACCAATGGAAGGATTTTAAGTGATTCTATTCAACATGTTACTGAACAGGCAATTAAAGGTGATTTATTTCCGGCAAATTCAATAATAGTTGCGACAACGGCAACAATAGGTGAACATGCATTAATAACTGTGCCATCTATAGGAAATCAACAGTTGACTTATTTATATCTAAAAGAAAAATTTATTAATAAAGTCAATATGAAATATATATATCATTACTGTTTTATACTTGATGAGTATTGCAAACAAAATACAAAAACAGGAGGATTTCCTGCAGTTTTGATGAGTGAATTTAAAAAGTTTAAATTTCCAATTCCTCCAATAGAAGTTCAAGATGAAATAGTACGAATTCTTGATAAATTTGGCGAGCTAGAAGCGGAGCTAGAAGCGGAGCTAGAAGCGAGAAAGAGTCAATACGAGTTTTGGCGTGGTAAATTGTTAGATAAAAGTGAGAATTTAAAACCTATTGGAGAATTATTTGAATTTAAAAATGGAATTAACAAGAGTAAAGATTGCTTTGGAACAGGTAATTTAATAATCAATTATGTTGATGTGTATAAAAACAATAAAATAACAAATGAGATAGTAAAAGGCTTGGTTGAACTAAATGATACAGATTTAATTAGATATTCTTGTAATAGGGGAGATGTATTTTTTACCCGAACATCAGAAACAAGAGAAGAAGTTGGAATGGCATCTGTTTTGATTGATAATATGAATGATAGTGTATTTAGTGGATTTTTATTAAGAGCAAGACCAATTACAGATTTACTTATTCCTGAGTATTGTGCTTATTGTTTTTCCTCTCCTAGGGTAAGAAGAGATATTATTTCATATGCTAACTTTACAACAAGGGCTACTGTTACGGGACCAATATTATCCAAAGTAAAAATATATGTTCCTAACAAAGAAGAACAAAAAAGAATAGTTGAAATATTAGATAAAATGTATTTTTTAACTAATTCTTTTGTTGATGGTATTCCTGCAGAAATTGAATTAAGAAGAAAACAATATGAATATTATAGAAATAAATTATTAAGCTTTGAGGAGATAATAAATGAATAATAATATATTTGATACAGATATTGAATTTTTAGAAAAAATAAAATTACTAATAGAACTTAATAAATTTGAATTACCTTCTAATGAACAAATAAAAATTGTTTTAAAAAAAATTGAAAAACTCGCAAATGCAGGTTGGCTGTTGCCAAGTTATGAAACAAGTGACGAGCATTGGAAATTTTTAAATAATATTGATAATCAAGAAAAGCTAAATAATTTATTTATTGAATATTTTAAAAGGGATAATAATTTACAAAAAACAATAGATAAATTTAATACTGGTAAGAGGCGAAGTGATTTAAAAGACTTATATAATCAAGCTTTATTTTTATACAATAATCATATGTTTTCTGGAGCAGTAACTATTTTATTTGCTTTGTATGAAGCATTAATTAGAGAACAAATTAATTATGAGGATAAAAATAGTGTTTCATCTAATATTAATTATTATTTGAGTAAAAAATATACAGATAAGAGAACAATTATTTTTCAAGATAGAAAAGGAATAGGCGCATTTACAGAAAAAATTTTTTCAAAAGTTGACTTTGATAAGATTGATGACTCTAATTATTTTAATAGAAATGTGATTTTACATGGAATGGATTATAAAAGGATAACAGAAATAGATGTTTTAAAAATGCTAAATGCAATAGATATATTGGAAGATTTGATTTGTGGCTATGAAAAATTTTGGGAGGTAAAAGATGAATAGTATAGGATTAATAAGTGAAAATGATAATTCAACAGTACTTGCTGAATATCAAGGTTTAAATAGAAATGAAACATTCTATCAAAGTGAAGATGCTTTAGAAAAAGAATTAATTAAAACATTACAAGAACAGGGATATGAATATTTAAATATTAATAATGAAAATGATTTAATACTTAATTTAAGAAAGCAATTAGAAAAACTTAATAATTATCATTTTAGTGATAGAGAATGGGATAGTTTCTTTACAAATATTATTGCTAATAAAAATGATTATATAATTGAAAAGACTAGGTTAATACAAGAAGATTATATACAGTCTATTACTTTAGAAGATGGCAGTTTAAGAAATATTTATTTAATAGATAAAAATAATATTCATAATAATAGTGTTCAAGTTATTAATCAATATGTTAATAGTGATGGTAATTATGATAATAGATATGATGTAACAATATTAGTAAATGGACTTCCTTTAGTACATATAGAGTTAAAAAGAAGAGGTATTGATTTAAGAGAAGCATTTAATCAAATAGAAAGATATCAAAGAGATTCATTTTGGGCTGGTTCAGGCTTATATAATTTTGTTCAAATATTTATGATTAGTAATGGGACATTAACTAAATATTACTCTAATACGACAAGAGAGTTTCATATTAATAATCAGAATAAAAAGAAATCTAATTCATTTGAATTTACATCTTATTGGGCTGATCAAAAGAATAATGGTATAACTGATTTAATAGATTTTGCTAAAACATTTTTAACTAAACATACATTACTTAATATATTAACTAAATACTGTGTATTTACATCAGAAGAAGATTTACTTGTTATGAGACCATATCAAATAGTGGCTACTGAAAAGATATTAAATAGAATTAATATAGCATACAATAATAAATTTTATGGAACTATTAAAGCTGGTGGATATATTTGGCATACAACTGGTTCTGGTAAAACACTAACTTCATTTAAGACTTCACAGTTAGCTAGTAAATTAGAGTTTATTGATAAAGTTTTATTTGTGGTAGATAGAAAAGATTTAGACTATCAAACCATGAAAGAGTATGATAGGTTTAAAGAAGGTTGTGCTAATAGTAATTCAAGTACAAAAGTATTAGAAGGGCAATTAAATGATCCCGATGCTAAAATTATTATAACAACAATTCAAAAGTTATCCGGATTTATTAAGAAGAATATTGAATCTGAAGTATTTAATAAACATGTAGTATTTATCTTTGATGAGTGTCATCGAAGCCAATTTGGAGAGATGCACAAGTCTATTATTAAGAAGTTTAAAAAATATTATATATTTGGATTTACTGGAACACCAATATTTCCAGAAAATGCTAGGACTATAAAAGGAATATCCGAAACAACAGAACAAGTATTTGGAGATAAATTACACACCTATACAATAGTAAATGCTATAGCGGATAAAAATGTTTTACCATTTAGGTATGAGTATGTTGGTAGAGTAGACATAAAAGATAATGTACAAGATGAAAAAGTATATTCAATTGATGAAGAAAAAGTATTTGATAATAAACTTAGAATATCCCTTATAACTGACTATATAATTAAACATTTCAGTGCTAAAACTAAAACAAGTGAATCTTATGTATATTCAACTTTAGATAATGTAGTTGATGTTGCTAAAAAACAAAATACTCAAGAAATAAAATCTAAAAAGAATATAAATGGATTTAACTCTATATTTGCAGTAGCGAATATAAAAATGGCTAAAGAGTATTATGAAGAGTTTAAAATACAACAGAAGCAGCTTAATACTAATTTAAGAATTGCATTAATATATTCTTATGGTGTTAATGGAGAAGATGGGGTAATCGATGAAAATTCAGAAACTACAGAGGCATTAAGTACTGATGATAGAACATTCTTAGATAATGCTATTAAAGATTATAATAATATGTTTGGAACAAGTTATGATACATCATCAGAAAGATTTCAAAACTATTATAGAGATGTATCTTTAAGAATGAAGAATAGAGAAATAGATATATTAATTGTTGCAAATATGTTCTTAACTGGTTTTGATGCTAAAACTTTAAATACATTATGGGTTGATAAAAATCTTAAATGGCATGGATTAATTCAAGCATTCTCTAGAACAAATAGAATACTAAATAGTGTTAAAACTTATGGTAATATTGTTTCATTTAGAAACTTAGAAGAAAGACTTAATGAAGCCCTTGCTAAATTTGGTGATGAAAATGCTAGAGGTATAGTTTTATTAAAATCATATGAGGATTATTATTATGGTTATGAAGATGATGCTGATAAAAAATTTGAAGGATATCAATCACTAGTAGAGAAAATGAAATCTAAGTTCAAGCCAGGTGAATTACCAATAGGTGAAAATGCTCAAAAAGAATATATAAAATTATATGGAGCAATATTAAAAGTAACTAATATTTTATCTTCATTTGATCAATTTAAAAATGATGAACTACTAACAGAAAGAGACAAGCAAGATTATCATGGCGTTTATATTGATTTATATAATGATTTTAAAAACAAAACTAGACATGATAAAAAAGATATTACTGATGATATAGTATTTGAGATGGAATTAATTAAATCTATTGAGGTTAATATTGATTACATTTTAGAATTAGTAAAGAAATATCATGATAGTAATATGGAAGATAAAGAAATACTTGTTACTATTAATAAATCAATTATGGCAAGTCCTGATTTAAGAAATAAAAAAGATTTAATTATGGCATTTATTGATTCATTAGATCGAGATTCAGATGTATATGCAGATTTTGAATCATTTATGAATTCTAAGAAAAAAGAAGAATTAGATAAAATTATTATTGAAGAAAATTTAAATAAGGATGAAACATATAATTTTATTCAAAGATCTTTTGAGCAAGGTAGAGTAGAAACAAATGGAACAGAAGTATCTAATATACTTCCTCCAATGAATATGTTCACGCCAACAAATGATAGACAAGAAAAGAAAAATAAAGTTATTGATAAACTATTAGAATTTTTTGATAAATTCTTTAGTATATCTAGTAATAAAATGTAGGAGGCATTATGGCAAAATTTGATGTAAATAATGTAAGCATAGAAACATTACTAGGATATGTAAATGATGGAACAATCGCTATTCCAGAAATACAAAGACCATTTGTATGGGATACAACTAAAGTTAGAGATTTAATTGATTCATTATATAGAGAATATCCAGTAGGTTACATAATTACATGGAAAAGCCCAGATGTAAAATTAAAAGACGGTTCTGCATCTGAAGGTAAACAAATATTAATAGATGGGCAACAAAGAATAACAGCTTTAACCGCTTCTTTATTAGGTAAAGAAGTGCTTGATAGCAATTACAAAAAGAAAAGAATTAAGATTGCTTATAATATTCAAACTGAAGAATTTCAAACAAACAATCCTGCTATTGAAAAGCAAGAAGAATGGATATCTGATATATCTGAAGTAATGAAACCAGGTTTTAATACTTTTGAATTTGTAAGAAACTATGCTGATAAATTTAATATTGATGCTAATCAAGTAAGTAAAAAAATAACAAAATTACAATCTATAAAAAATATAATGATTGGTCGTATTGAATTGGGTTCAATGCTCGATATTGAAACAGTAACCGAAATATTTGTAAGAATAAATTCTGCTGGTGTTGTACTTTCTCAAGCCGATTTTGCAATGAGTAAAATTAGTGTTAATGAAAAGTATGAAGGTAATGATATTAGAAAGACAATTGATTATTTTTGTCATTTTGCAAAAACACCAGTTGATTTTGAAAATATAAAAAATAATGATATTGCATTTAGTTCAAAAGAAATCTTTAATAAAATTACCTGGATAAAAGATAAAAATGAAGACTTATATTTGCCAAGTTATGTCGATGTTCTTCGTGTAGCATTTACATATAAATTTAAAAGAGGCAAGTTACAAGATCTAGTAAGTTTATTATCAGGACGTGATTTTGAAACAAGAGAGTACAGAGAAGATATAGTAGAAGATAGTTATAAAAAATTATATGAAGGCGTTAAAACATTTGTTAGTCAAACTAATTTTGAAAGATATGTTATGATTTTAAAATCAGCAGGTATAATTGATGAATCATTAATTAGATCACAGAATGTATTGAATTTTGGATATATATTATTCCTATTATTGCGAGAAAGAAATATTAATCCAGATATAATTGAAAGGTTAGTTAAGAGATGGGTAATAATGTCTATTATTACTCAAAGATATACATCATCTCCTGAGTCTCAATTCGATTTAGATATAAGAAGATTAAATGAAGCTGAAGATTTAGTTCAATATATTAATGAAGAATTAGAAAGAAGATTAGGTGATACATTCTGGGATAGTATTTTAGTTGAAAACTTTAATACTCCAGTTGCAAGTTCCCCTTATTGGAAGGTATATTTAATATCACAAATTTCATTAAATGATAATGCATTCTTATCTAAAGATATGAAAGTAAGAACTTTGGTAGAAGGACGTGGTGATGTTCATCATATTTTTCCTAAAGATTATCTTCAAAAGAATGGAAAAAATAATAAGAGTATTTACAATCAAATTGCAAATTTTGCATTGATTCAAACTGAAATTAATCTACAAATAACAAATAAAGCTCCAAATGTTTATATGTTAGAAATAAATGAGCAATGTGAAAATGGTAATGCCACTATTGGTTCTATTACTGATAAGGAACTATTAAAAGAGAATTTAAGAATAAATTCTATTCCTGAAGGATTTGATACAATGTCAGTTGAAAATTTTGAAGAATTCTTAAAACAACGTAGAAAGTTAATGGCTAATAAAGTAAAAAAATATTATTATTCGTTATAAAATTCGGCTGTATTTTATTTACCCACACCAAATATTATACAGCCAAAAGGCTCCATTTTTGTTGATTTTAAAGGGATTTTATATTATTAAAAGCATTTTAGGTATTATTTATATGCTAAAATAAACAAAAAAAGAATGGTAAGCCCATGATAGCTTCCCATTTTTTCAATATTTATAAGGATATTTCCATATCATCTTTTGAATCTTCAATATCATTATCTAAATTATCATCAATAGAATTTTTAGATTCAATATCATTTGTAGTTTGTATTGTACTTTTATTGATAAGATTTACTATATCTTCTAATTTATTTTGATATGTGGGTAAGCGTTTAATGTTTCATTAATTTTGATATGTCCTAGATATTTTGCAACTAGATTAATACTAGCACCATAATTGATTAAGAATGAGGTACATGAATGTCAAAAATCGTGTACCCGGATTTCTTTTACTTGAGCAAGTTTACAATTTTTATTTTTCCTAGTTCTAATAGCATCTTTAGGAATAGGCGTTTTATTTCCAAAAACAAACCATTCTTGACTGAAGTTTTTATATTTCTTTTGATAATTATATAATTTTTTTAAGTCTTTATTAGTAAACTATTGATAGGTAAATCACGATTACTACTTTTTGCTTTTAGATATTTTAAAAGCATTAGATACAATATTTGATATTCTATTAGACTACTATAGTATTAATAAAATTAAAATTATATTTTTACATTTAATTTTAATTTTATTCTTTTTTTCTTTTCTCTATTCCTTTACTAATGGATTAAAATTTGCAATTGCTTCACATAGCTTAGGATGCCTAATAACAAAATGGATAGTGGGATTTTTATTTTTAGATACAATTACATAATTATCATTTAAAATTGTGATAGTAATATTTTTGAATGTTTTATATTCAGAGCGAATTATTTCATAGTGTTTATTACTTTCCATATAGTCCTCTGTATTTTTTAGATGAGCCTGATATTCCTCATAAGTATATGTTATACTTTTATCATAAAACATATTATTTAGTAATAAATAAGCCGGTTCACTTGAAAATTCTTCTTTATTCACATTATAAAGTATATCACATATTTTGTTTTCTTTTAAAATAGTATCTATATATTTTTTCTCATCACTTTTATACTTCATAATAAGATCAGTATCACTAGATGATATATTATTTCTTTTTAATATTTTTAAAAGTAAGTCATCATCAATAGTAAATATAGGTAGAGAAGATAAAATTCTTTTACGATCTCCTTTTTCTTTTTCATCACTAGATATAAATATATTAAATTTCTTTTTATCTTCTGATTTATATATATCCATAAGATGATTTGCTTTTTTTAACATTAATTCAGATTTTTGCTTATAATAAGAAAGTTCTTTTTTGTTATTAGTTAAATAATATTTGCCATTGTTATGAAATCCTTTAACACATTCTCCAGTTAAGATAGCTGCTCCTGAAACATAATTTAAGTGATTATGTATAGTATTCTTGGAATTGTTTAAATAATAAGGAGAAATTTGACCTGTCATATAAATTGGAACCCAACTTTCTAATCCTAACATCATTTCGTTAAAAGGTCTATCTAAATTATGAATTATATTCAAATGTAATCCTTTTTTTAAACTCATAGCAATAGCAAACATCCATTTCTTACCAAAGTCAACATCTTTCGCCATATCTTCCATAGGCATATCACTACACATAAAAATGTCATCTTTCGATTTAGAAAGAACAGTTGCTTTAAAAAAGTCTAACTCTCCTTGTTTCATTTCTTCTATTCCATAATAATTCTTTGTTTTTCCTTTATAAAAAGGGACATTAGGAACTTTTAATTCATCAAATTTTATTGCTTTGATATAATCACTTAAATTAAAATTATCAAGATTTTTTAAAAATTCTGTAATTTCTTTATTTGTTTTAGGCTCATTTCCACTTGTTAGCCAACTAAATAGAGTGTTGTAAAAATTATTATTATTAAGGCTATTTTTATCACAATTCAAAATTTCAGAAAGCGTAGATATGTCTTTGGGACTTTTATATCTTGAAAATATAAAATCGCATACTTTCATAGCAAAGTGGATAGGATTAGATGGCTTGGCTTTCCCATATCTTATTCTTGATATGTGAGATGAATCAAATACTATGTATCTTGACATTTCATTCATATTTATATTTAATGAAGATATTAGAACATTAAAATTATTACTAAACGCTTCATAATTAAATGTATCTTGATTACAGATTGCCTTATTTAATTCTTTGGTAATGCTTTCTAGTGTATATTTATCAAGATTATTTTTCTTACTTAACTTGTAAATACCCATAGCAAGTTTTTGTATTTGAATGCTATCCTTTACTGGAGTTCTTTCTCCTTTTCTATATCTACTTATAACAGTTTGTGATATTTCAGATACATTAGATAGGTCTTTTGGAGTACACCCTAGTTCTTCTAAATATTTATTTAAAACTTCACTAAAATTCATAACTATATCACCTTTTAACGATATTATACTATATATGTTTGAAAAAAGCAAAAGTGATTACCATCAAAAGCATTGTTTTTGATGGTAATAGTATTGCCCTTTTATTTTGCAATTATTATAATGAAAAATAGAGGAAGGAGGAGTAGTTTTTTGAAAGAAGTTTTTAAGAATAATAAAAAAATAGTAAAGATTATTGGTGCTATTTTGGGAGTGGTAATTATTGTTTCAATTGCTTGCATTATAGGTAGTATGAGCAAAGATAATGGAATTAAATCTATTTTTTCTAAAGAACCAAATGTAAAAATTGTGGCAAGTGAAACTAGCAAAATTGAATTGGAAGATTATTCAAGTGATGTTTTCTCAATGAAAAAACCAAAAGGCTGGGTAGTAGATGCTTCTGGCAGTGGTATGTATTATGCAATTAGAGTATATGATCCTAATAATACTAACAACCAAGTATTTTTACAATTAAAGATGCAACCATTATTAAAAAGTGAGGCTGCTAAAGAATTTCATAAAAGTTATTATGGAAATTCTTATAATATTTTTACTGAAGCAGTAGTTTTATCAAATCCAACTACTGAAGGATTTTATCAAAAGTTTGATGAAATAGCAACTTATCAAAAAAACATGGTGGGATCGGAATTGGCTAATGCTAATTTCCCTACATTTAGTAACTTTACTAAAATTGAAGAAGCAGAATCTAATTCTTCGATGAAATCTTTGGCTTTAGATAGTAAGGTAATAAGAGGAACATTTATTGGTGATAATGGAAAAGAAGGAGAAGGATTATTTCTCGCATCTATTGTTAATTTTGGTAATTTATATTATTTTAATATAGATTACTCATATTATATGGTCTATGATATTATGGCTATTACAGCTGATAAAGATAATTTTATAAATTATATGGATATTTTAAGTAAATCAATTAATTCAATTGAATTTACTGATAGTTATGTTAAGAAAACTATTGATGACGGAAACAATCAAACAAAACAAGCATTAGAACTAAATGCTTCTATGCAGAAAGCTTATGATTCATATAATAGTGCTTGGGAAAATAGACAAAAATCATATGATATTATGAGTCAGAAACAAAGTGATGCAACTCTTGGCTATGAAAGAGTATATGACACTGATACTGGCGAAATCTATAAAGCATATAATGGATTTACTGATGATTATGACGGAACAAAATATCAACCTATAACAGATGAGATGTATACAGAAAGTATTTCTGGTACGATTGAAAAATAGGTGAGTTATGAAAAATAAAAAAAATGTTATTTATATAATTGTAGCAATTATAACTCTATTAATATTAGAATTAATAATATATCTTATAACTAATAGTAAATCAAATGATAATAATAAATCAAGTAACACTATTAGGGAACCACAAAACTTATTAGAAGCTGTACTTCAAAATAAAGAAAAAACTTTAGATGAAGTTAATTATAAGAAGTTTATCGGTGGAGAAGTTCTTAATGAAGATACTAATTTTATGGAATTTGCTTTTATTAGTAGTAATAAGGCTTATATATTTAATCCAGAAAAGTTAAAGACGGAAGAATTAAGCTATAAAAAAGTATATGATATACCTACGAGCATAAACATAATAAATATAGGTACTCCTTATGGTTCAGATATTAATTTCTATAGTGATGATGGAAAGAGATATACAGTTGATGATACCAATATTGATAATAAAATAGAAAATACTTACACAATGTTTGAAAATGCAATTTACAAATTAACTGATTACTCAAATGTTACAGAACCATATATCATAGATAAACAAAAAGTCATTTATGATAATATAGCAAATCAGTTTTATGTAAAAGATAATATCCTATATAAAATAAACTATGGATACTATAATTATCTAGAAAAAAGAAATATACCAACAACATTTGATAAAATAAATGGTACTTATGAAGGAGAAAAAATATTACACATATATAATGATCGTATATTAAAAACAGATAAAGGATTTTATGAAGTGGTAAATTATAGTGAAGACGCCAAAACTATACCTACAACAATGAAAATAAAATTACTATCAAAGTATTATGATGAAGTATTAACATTTACTTATGAGTATGTCATTTTAAAAGATTATACATTAATTCCTATAAATGATATATTTGTATCAAGACCAAAAGAATATCAAACATACTATTATATTGATAGGTTTGATGAAAAACCAGAATCATTTGAAGAATAAAAGAGTTATGAAGGAGAAAATATTGAAGAAATTAATTTATTTAATTCCATTTATAATAGTTTTAATTACTTTTATAACTTATGGTTATATAAATACAAAGAGTGACAAAGTAGAAAAAACAAGTATTAATATAATAGAAAACGATGTTGATAAGATTTTAAGTGTCAGTATTAAGGAAGAAACAGAAGGTGGGTATATTTATTATAGGACTGAAGATAAAAAATTAATAGAGAAAGTAATTATTGCACTTCAAAATATTCAAATTGGTGAAAAAGTTGATGTGAATTTTAATGATGATGGTAGATATTATATAATTGAATATAAAGATGGGACAGCATTATCATATTATTTCCAAAACAATTATTATAATAAAAATAATGTTAATTATAAAACTTATAATTATGGTGATTTAAAGAAAATTAAGATACCAGAAGAAAATTTTCAAAATTAAAAAGGAGATGAAAGATATATGAAGAAAAAGAAACTAATAGCAACTATGCTTATTATTACTTTGCTTATTAATGTAGCCTTTTATGTACCAATTAATAATGTGCATGCAGGAGTAATAGATATTACAGGAGGCAGTGGAGTAAATGTAGATACAACTGTTGTTGAACATTATACTGATGTTAATATAACAGATGATATTACTTTAGAAAAAGATAAAGAATTTATTATTGATTTTACAAAAACTGATAATCTTTCTAAAGGATTAAGTTATTTGGCTGATGTTGGAAATACAGTATATTATAAAGTTGTTGATAATAAACTTAAATTTACAGAAAATGAATCAGAAGCTGTTATAAAAATAGTTAGAAATGAATCTGAAAATAAAGCTGTTATGACTTTAATAAATACTGACGATAATAAATCTTATAATTTAGATTTTAGTTATAAGAAACTTGATAGATCAACATTAACATATAATGGAATAGAATATGGTGACGGCACAATTTTTATTGGGGATGATATACCTGAAGACTACTCCCCTTCTGGAAGTGCTACTATTAAGCAAACAAGAGATGACTATTATACAAGATATAATTTTAAATGTAAATTGAATTTAATAGTAAATCCTCCTCAAGACATTGAAGTAGAAGGCTCTTATAATGGATTTGGTATGGAAATATATTTAAATGATGTAAGAGTTGGAACAGAATCAGCAAATGTAACAGGAACTGCTAAAGGCTATACAACAGGAAGTATTAAAAACAAAATTACAATACAACTTTCGTTTGGAGATGGAAATATTGGTAGTGTAACAATAAATGGTACAAGTATGACTTTGCCAGATGGAACACAAGACAGAGCAGATTTTGAAGTTGAACCAGCAAATAAATATAAAATAGTTGTTACAAAAAGTCAAAGTGTTTCAAATGTCTCAAAAACAATTGAAAATCCACAAACTTATGATGAAATTATGACATGGATTATTTTAGGATTAGTTTCTATAAGTGGTATTGTAGGAACAATAGTTTATAGAAAGAAACAGAATATATAATTAGGAACTCTTTTGAGTTTCTTTTTTAACAAGCAATTTATAGGTATGATTAAATTGTAATATTAGGTGCTGTTTATGTGCTAAAATTTGCAAACTTTGCTAAAAAATAATGGTGAATTTTAATTTTAAATAAAGTGAATTAACTGAAAAATAAAGGAAAAAGTAAGATTTTATTTCCAAAAGGCACAAAAAAATTTCGCCCCAAGGTTTAACCGCGTTAAGATTACCAAAAAAGAAAGTTAAAAATAAAAAGAAGTTTTTCATACTTGATGAAATATAACTTCCTTTTTTGTTTAACCATTAGTATTTTGGTCACTCCTCAGTGTTGCCATATCCTCATAAGTAACAAAAATTATTGTATATAATATTAAAATAAATACAAGTATAAAATAGCGACATTTTCATTTAAAAATCACATTGCTTTTCCATAAAAATGAAGAACCTTATTTTATTATTTTAAAAAATATATTATAATAATATTGTTTATTACTT
>JBJEEA010000041.1:0-7485 GCA_051872635.1 Bacilli bacterium | reverse complement strand
TTTTCTTTTTCAATTCTATTAATATTATCATATCTTTCTTTTTTATTTTTTATAACATTTATACTATATAAGCTGTCAAATGAAATTTCATCTAATACTTCCTCTTCTTCATCGAGTAAAAGACTACTTCTTTTAATTAAAACACCTTTATCATTAAAAAGTATTCCTATTACTTCTTTTCCATTTGTAACAAGACAAGATGGTCCAATTTTAATTCTAGAATAAGTAAAAGTCTTATCTTTAATAACATCTAAAAAACTTTTATCAACAGTAATCTTATTGTACTTCATATCATTAAATAAATTCTTTTCAATAAAAAAAACTGGAATTTTTTTAATACTAATAATATTATCTTTTTTATTCCATTCAAAGAAATTATAATAATCACTATTAAAATTAAGAATTATATCATAAATAAAATTCATCTTTTTTATCTCCTTTTATAGTAATTGATAAAATCATAATTATAAGACCAATAATACTGTAATAACATTCTATCCTTCTTATTATAAAATTTACATAATTTAAGAAATTATACCCCATAGACATTAAATTAATATATAAAATAATAAAACTGCAACCTATTACCATAAGACCAAAACCAACTAAAAAGAAAAAAGCTCTTATCATAATATCCCTCATTTAAATCTATTCAAATAAGAAAATATTATTAAGAGTTTTTTATTATTCTATCATATCTTTATCTTTAATTTCAACTTTGCTAATAGAATCAAATCTTTTACTAATCTTATCAGTAGTAACATGAATATTTTCAATATCTTTATTTACTGTTTCTATACTTCTAGAAAGTTTATCCCATCTATCCTTATACCTAGCAAATTCTATTCCCAATTTATTAAGTTCATCATGTATAATGCTAGCATATTTATCTCTTTCCATATTCTTAAGAAGCACTTCAATAATTGTAAATGTTGATATCAACGTAGTAGGAGAACATATCCATACTCTTTTTTTATGTGCATATTCAACTAAGTCACTGTGATAAGCATTAATTTCTGCGAACAATGCTTCTGCAGGTAAAAACATAATTGCTTGATCCGAAGTAACACCTGGTATAATATATTTATTACTAATAGCGTCGATATGTTTCTTAACATCTATTTTAAATTCTTTCTCAGCCATATTTCTATCTACTTGAGGTAAATTCTTATCAACCATCTTTTGATAATGTTCTAAAGGAAATTTCGAGTCGATAGCAACAGTTCCAAGTGGCTCTGGAGCAAATATAACGGCATCTGCAATAGTTCCATTAGGAAAAGAATATTGTAGTCTATATATATTATCATTCTTTTCTCCAAATATACTAACTAAAATATGCTTTAAATTAATTTCACCAAATATTCCACGACTTTTCTTATCAGTAAGAATACTCTGAAGTGATACTATATCAGTACTTAAAGTATCTATTTTCTTTTGTGCTTCGTCTATTCTTGAAAGCCTTTCTAATATATTTGTAAATGTCTTATTCGTTTTAGCAAAATTATCATCTAGTCTTTCGTTTACTTTATTATTAATTTGATCTAATTTCTTTTCCATTCTTTCATTAAGACTATTAAAATTATCATTCATTGTCTTCATAATATCAATTTGAAAATTAGATAATTCCTTAACTGTATTAGTTTCCATATTACCTAATCTCTCAGTAATTTTGCCTTCATTAACATTCTTAACTATAGCAATAATACAAAGAATAATTACCACTACAAGTAGTCCAATAATAACATAATCTATCATAGTTTTATACCTCCATATTTCATATAAAAAGTATAACACATCTAAAATAAATAGTAAATACAAAATAAATAAAAAGCAAACAATTGTATAATATATATTTTATTAACAACTTTCGACTACCAGAAAAGTCTTTGATATTTCTCCCAATTCATTACTTATATTATCATGTACCTATATTTCAGGTAATATTAAAATATAAACAATATCAGTTGATGAAAATAAATTAATTTATAAATTTAATAGTGGATAAAAGAAAAAGTCCATATTTTAATGAACTAAACTAGTACATTCTTCTCAATCTACAACTAAATCCTTTGTTTTGACTCCTTTTTTCTACTGTTACTTCTTCTAAATTTATCTGACAGTTAGGAAGTTCTTCAACTACTTGAGGCATTATATGAAATCTTAAGATATTAGTATCAAATTCTTCTACTATTTGTCTATATTCTACAATGGACATCTTTTCTTTAATATTCATATATTTTGTAAGTTCTAGATATGCTTTTAAAACATAATCAAGTATTTCACTGTAAGTTACATCCTTGTTTCCACTGGTTAGATAGTATATAAAATCTTCTACTTCCTCTTTTTCAGTAACTTCCAAATCTTTATTGTTAATAAAAGATATCACTGTTGCAATATCAAATCCTTTCTTTGAAATAAACATATACTCAAGTAACACTTTAACCTTTTTATTTTCCAAGTTAACAGTACTCCTATTCTTGATATTATAAGCCACTCCAATATTTAAAGGAATCTGGTTTATCGTACATCCATGCGAATAAACTACTATATAATTATTATCGCCAGTTACATAAGTCCAAACATAATCTTCAGTTTTTACTTGCACAAGCAACTTCTTATTACCATTTTCGCAAATATATATTGTCATTTTCTTATTTGTTTTCTAAGTCTTCACAAATAAATCATCATTTATTATTATTGCATCTCTTTTCATAAAACCTCGCCTCTCAAGTCCTTATTTTTACCATAAAATAAATGATAATGCTGTATATTTTAATAAAAACCACTCATTTTTAAACTTAATATTAATATACTACTTATCAAAGACAGGAAGAAATCACATTGTGATTTTGCGGAAGCATAGCATTAATAAAAAAAAGAATAAGCAATAACTTATTCAATTACTATCTGAAATTTAGTTGCGGTAACTCCTAATACGCCAGCATATCCATCTTGACCATTACCTCTTTCATCATCATATTGCCAAGAATAATCATTAATTTTATATTTAGCTTTTTTATATGGCCTAATATCTTGAGGAGTATAATAATATACTTCTACAGCATCAATAGTTTTTCCATTACCAGCATATCCATTGTCAAAGTTTCGTGTGTCATAACCTGTAACATAAGGAAGCCAATTACCACCTTTTATATGTACTCTATACTTGATTTTTCCCCTATCAACTTTAATAGCAATACCCGTAATAGCGCTATTTTCCCATCCTGCATAATCTTCTAGATTCTTAACTTCTGGAAGCCATCCATGTTTGATAGTGCATACTCTATAATAGACATTAACAATATTTTTATTACTGGGAAAATCACTATCTAAATAATCAGTAGGATTAATATTCTTACCATCTTTAACAACTTCAAAATGTAAATGGGCACCAAAAGAATTACCTGTATTTCCCATATATCCTATTACTTGTCCCTTATTAACCTTATCTCCTACTTTAACTTTAACACTGCCATATGACATATGTAAATATCTTGTCTGATATCCATCGCCATGATCTATTTTAACCATATTACCAGGATTAGTAGGATCATCCGGTGTATTCACATTACAATTATCAATAACTTCTATAACAGTTCCATCAGAATGCGCTACAATATTATCGAGATTATATCCCTCTCTTACAATATCAATACCATTATGTCTATCTTTATATTCTTGTGTAACTTCGCACATACCACTTCCTAATACTCTTGCCTTTCTACTCATATCATCACCTCTAATATTAAATTATGCAAGGTATCAAATAATGCTTCTATTATTGCATAAAAAAAATAACCCGAAGGTTATTTAATATATTTTTCAAAATACTTACTAATATCTTTAACTCTCGATTTAAATACAAAGGTATCAATAATATCAGATATAGCATAAACAACGAGCATAATACCAATTAAAGTAGTAATCATAATAGCACTAATATTAGGATTAATAATAAGTATAAATCCACATACTACCATAAGTATTGAAGTAATTAATGATAATATCCACGAACTATCTACTTTTTTTAGCACAAAACTCATTCTAGCTTTAAATGATCCATTAATAATAAAGAATATACCAAGTACTATTGGAAGTAAATTTTCAAATAAACTAGGTTTTAAGAAAATAAGTATTCCAAGTAATGCCGATAACACACTAGAAGTCATTTGTGGTAAACAAAATACTGGATTAATAGTAAAACTATCAATAAAGTTAAATACTCCATATATAAGAAGAACAGAACCAATTATATATGAAAAAGTCTCAAGTGATGTTTTAGGCCAAATAATTAAGATAATTCCAAGAATAGCAAATAAAACCGATACTATAATTGATGTATTAAGATATTTATTTATTGTTTTAAGCAAATTAATCATACTCCTTTCATCTATTATTATACCAAAATAAGGAAAATAATACTATTTAATTAAGTAATTTCCCTTAATTTCACATATTTTAATTATTAATTTTATGAATAACAATAGGAGTATCCTCTGTTATAGCCTTAAAAGTATAACCATATTCTTTTCCATATTTAATAATATCTCTAAGAGCCTTTACCGTAGCGGTATGACTACCTGAATCATGCATTAAGACAACATTTGTTTTATTATGTGATAAATTATTAATAACATTATAGTAGATATTAGTACTATTATATATATCACTACCAGCATCATTAGAATCAATATTCCAGTCAAAGTAAGTATAGCCTCTATTTAATACTTCATTAGTTAAATAAGTCATAATCCCGGCTTTATAATTTTTACTAACTGTATTAGAACTTCCTCCAGGAAATCTAATAATTTTAGATCTAACTCCAATAGTGGCATATACTTTATCACTAATATTATTTAGATCATTAAAGTAATTATCTATACTAGAATAAACATAACTGTAATCATGAGTATAAGTATGTAGTCCTATAGTATGACCACTATTATAAGCTCTCCTTGTATAATCATTAGCACTTGTTACAAAGAAAGTAACTTTGACATTTTCTTCATCTAATATATCGAGAATCTCTTTAGTCAAATAACTAGGTCCATCATCAAAGGTTAAATATATCTCTCCATTGCCATAGTAACTCGTCTTTTTCTTTACTATAACGGATCTTTTTATTTGAGCTTTATTCCCACTAGTATCACTTACCTCGTAGTTAATAGTATAAGTCCCTGTTTTATTTGTATCAACATTACCTGTGGAAATAACTTTATCAGTAATATCCCCATCACAATTATCATTAGCAGCGTATCCTAGTTCATAATAATTATTACCCAAGTAAACAGTAACAATATCTTTACCTTTCAAAGTAATAACAGGCTCTTTTTTATCTTCATAAATAAGTTTTCTCTCTACCTTAGTACTATTTCCAGAACTATCATAAGAAGTATACCAAATACTATTTTCATCTATTTCTCGTATTATTTTATCAGTAATATCCCCATCATAATTATCACTAGCGGTATATCCTTCTTCTTCGTATTCACTATTAGGACAGACATAACTAGGATTATCACCATTTAAATCAATTATTGGACTCTCACTATCAATAATATTAATAGTAAATATTTTCTTGAAATTAAAAAACAAAAATTTAACACTACATTCTAGTTTATATTTTCCCACTTTATTAGTATTGACATAATTATTTATAGATAATCCTTTTGAAATATCTCCAAATACATTATAAACTTTAACACTAGGAGAGTATTCACTATATACTTCTAAAGTATCATTATCTATTCTAAAATTAGGTAAAAATAACGATATACCAAGCATAAAAATAGAAATAATTATTGAAACTAATATCATCTTTTTAAACTTCATAAATGTTCACTTCAATCCACCTTAATTATAGCAGACCTGTAAAAAAAATACTATTCTAAAACAGTATTTTTATCTGGTTTTACACCTTTTCTGTATATTGTAACTTGATAGTTAGTATCAACAGTAGCAAGAAGTATGTCATCATAAGTTTCATATCCTTGAACTTTAAGTTCATGATCGAGCCATACCTTATCTTTATCAATAGCATCCATATTATTAATCATATATTTACCATCAATAATAGCATTAACTGTAAGACCACCCTTATCACATTTTATTTTCATATCTTTCTTAGTAGCGGGTTTTTCCCCTTCTCTCGGAAGAAAACTAATAGAACCATTAATTTCCATAAGAGCGTAGTTAATTTCATCTAAGTCAAAATAGCCTGCAATCCTAGCCTCCGCCAGTAGTTCATTAATATCTATCTTTGTTTTCTTAAGTCCTGATTCAATAATTTTACCATTTTCCACAAGAACTGTTGGTACACCAGTAAAAAATCTTCTTGCCTTAATACTTTTCATAGTAACTAGTGAAATTAAATAAGCAATAAAGCCATATAAAAACAAAGATACTAATCCTGCTATCAAATCTTTTTCTATATCAAGAGAAATATCCGCAGCTATTGAACCAATTGTAATACCGACAATATAGTCAAATAAATTAAGTTGCGATATCTGTTTCTTGCCGAGCATTTTAGCAATAAAAAATAATAGTACTAAAACGACAAGTGTTCTAAAACAAATATTAAGTAAGTTTTCCATAAATAAAACACCTCTAAAATTATTATGAGATGTTTTACATTTTATATACCATTTATATTATTAATAATAGTAGTAATACCAAGTAAAATAATAATTAAAATATAGTATTTTTTAAAAATTTTATTAATAAATAAAATCGTATTATTTTTATTTCTAATTATATCAACAGTTATACTTATAAAAAATATGATACAAATTATAAATAGAGGAATACCTAGTATATTATAGCGAGGAGCATTATAAAAGTCTAAATTAATTATCGCCCTAAAAGATCTAGTAAGACCACATCCAGGACATCTTATACCGATTATTTTCTTAAATATACATGAATATTTAATTAATCCACTAGTCATAATTAGTATAAAAGTAGTGCCAAAAAAAAGAATTAATATATTATAAATTCTTTTCATTAGTCTCTTAATTGATTACCATTAGCATCTGCATTAATGCTACCAGAAAGGATCATAATACCTTCAATTAGTCCCCATATAGCAGATACTACACTTAAAAATCCACAAGATAAAACAGTAATTAAAAGTTGTGCTACAGCTTTACCAGTATATCCTAAATAAAAGTTATGCACACCAAAAGTTCCTAAGAATATTCCTAGTAGTCCAGCAGCCATCTTTGATTTAGCATTAGGATCAGTATTAGTGTTATTTACATTATCTTTTTTTATTCTCACTCCACATTTTAAACAAATATCCTGCTGTTCATTAAGTTCAGCACCACAATTTTGACAATACTTTGCCATCTTTACGCCTCCTTTATAATAATATAATTCTATCATATTTTTTCTAGTTTGTAAATTTATTCAAAATATTTTTAAGTAATTCTTTGTTGTGTTACAATTGATGTGAAACATTTCTATATAAAAAAAGTGATTCAAGTT
>JBJEEA010000040.1:0-1658 GCA_051872635.1 Bacilli bacterium | reverse complement strand
TATACACCTTATTAGCTTTGCTGTTTTAGTCCAAGTTGCGGTTAGGCATTACATTATGAACAAGGAGTTTCAGAAGAAACCGTTTATAAACTGTTTATAGAAAAAGTAATTGCAGATTATCCATATCCAAAATTTCCATTTGAAATTTCTATAAGTAATTTTCATAACTACATTAAGGAAAAGTATAAGATTGAAATACCTCCAACATTTATAAAATCGTTAATTAAATCTATCGATGAAAATAAAAGTAATCTTTTTATAAAAAAGGAAAAAATCACCCTTTTAACATCTCCCTTAACTTTGCAAGAGAAATATTCAAACCAGCAAAAAAATCTAGATGAGAATACAAGAAGGATTTTTGAAAAATTTAATAACTATCTCGAGTATAATGAACAAAACAGAATTACATATAAAGAGTTTTACGATACTCTTTCTATCTATTTTTCTAGAGTTACAAATGTAAATCCTCTAGAAGAAACTGAGTTATCTAAATTATTAATTCTCTGGATTAAGGATATTTATAGAAATACAAATGATACAGAAACACAAAGACTTTTTGATAAATTGATTTATTCTTGGTTGTTATTTTCATATTTTTATTCTGTTAAGCGAAGTAAGAAGAAGCTTTCAGGAAATATAATTGTTTTTGATACAAATTTAATTGTTTATTTATTTGGTATTAATGGCAAAGAAAGACAATTCTTTGTTGAATACTTAGTAGAAAAATTAAAGCAGAATAATTGTTCTATTCAAATTAATGATTTTACAATACGAGAATTTCGAGGATTACTTTCTTCAACAGATAATATGGAAATTTTACTATATAAAAGAAATAATCCAGAAATATATCAACAATTACTTTTAAATACTGAAGAATATTTAATTACTAATATTAAACTAAAATATAATATAGATGTATCGATAAATTCCAAAGCATTTTTACCAAATAACGAAAAATATTTGGACTTGGTTTCTAGTCTGAGAACTTTCAAAGGAAATTCCACATCTCGAGAATCAGCAGAACATGATATAAAACTTATTCATTCCACTGGGGAATTAAAAAAAATTAGTAATATTTATATTGCAAAAAAATTAATTGCCACAAGTGATTCCATTCTTACAAGATGGTTTTCATCTTATATGAAGAGGAAATATGATAGTGATTATATCAATTTACTGACATTGTACAAAATCAACTTAATTTTTTGGATAGAATCTGATAAATGTATTTCATCTGAATTTTTGATGAATACATGGATGTCTGTCTCGGATTCAATTGCATATTTTAAAAATCAACATATTAATCGCTTTTTCGAGACATTAAGTGAAAAATATAAACAAAATAATATTCCTCCTGAGAATTGGCGTTCTGTTTATTTATTGTTAAAAGATAATTTACCAACTGATAGAGAGCCAACCGAAGATGACTTATTATTAGCTCTTGATAAAATTTCATCAATTGATGCTGAAGAGAATTATGAACTTCTACAAAAAGTAAAAGATACTAATGAAGAAGTCATCGAACTTAAAAAAGAGATTGAGAGATTAAAACTAGAACCAAGAACTCAAGTGATTATTCAAGAAAAAGAGAAATCGATTGATGATTTTGTAATGCCTAACCGCAACTTGGACTAAAACAGCAAAGCTAATAAGGTGTA
>JBJEEA010000039.1:0-36416 GCA_051872635.1 Bacilli bacterium | reverse complement strand
ACAGTTATTCTAAAGAAGATTCTATTATGATAGAAGCGAATTTGAATTTTAATACAGATAAAATAGGAATTAAAGATAGCACGAAAAATTTAATTTCGGATTCTATATATTTCTTGGGAAAAACTTCTTCTGGTTCGTATCCTGATGAAAATTACAAACTTGAAAGATTATCTAATACTGATGGTTCTTCATCGACAGTAACTGAAAAAATTGCTTTAATTTACTCATCAGATTATGCATATGCAGCGGATTTAAATATTTGTAATGTGCTTCTAATTCACTATAATGATATATCATGTACTAGTACTAATTGGATTAGATTGACTTCTGATGCTTTTTGGACAATAGTAGGAAATAATAGATATATTGTTCAAGCGGGTGTTGTTAACAGTTCCGGATTATTTGCCCGTTCTCCAGTCTACTATCCATACTCAGTATTTCCTACTTTATATTTAAATGCTGATGTAAATGTCAGTGGGGGAATAGGAACAATTGATAATCCATATAAGATTGTAGTAGAGAGTTAAGTATTAGTAAAAACAAACTTTGATAAATTTTTATAGAGTTTGTTTTTTTATTATTTATAATCATACATATGTATGAGCTATTATCTTGATATATTGACTTATATCTATCTTAAAGGTATAATTATATTGTTAAGCTTAAGGAGAATTATTGTGAAGGAATATGTATTATTAGTACCTAGTAAAATAAAGGATAACATAATTAAAAAAGTACGCAAAGATAATCCTCATTTGAATATAAAGTTTTTAACACTTGAAGAATTTATAAAGAAGTGCACTTTTGATTATGATAAAAAAACAATTTACTTTCTTATGAAAGAGTATAATTTATGCTATAGTACGGCACTAGTTTATTTAAATAATCTTTATTATATTAGTGACAAATTAGATAGTGAAAAGATGAGGGCTTTAAGAAAAATAAAGAAATATTTAGATGATAATAACCTTTTGATTTATGATAATTATTTTAAGGATAGTATAAAAAATAAAGAAATATGTATATATAATTATGATTATATTACTAAATATCAAATTAAGATTTTAGAAGATTATAATTATACAATTATAAATAATAAAGATAGAAAATATGTGATAGATAGAATATATTATGCTAGAGATATAGAAGATGAAGTTGTTTTCGTAGCTAATAAAATATCTGATTTAATAAAAAATGGAACTGATATTAATAAAATTAAAATAATTATTAATAAAGAATATACTGAAGTAGTAGATAGGATATTTAGTTTATATCATATACCTGTAAATATTAAGAAAAGCAGTATATATTCAGCATGCATATCTAAAAAAGTGTTAAATAATTTAGATGATTTAGATAATATTTTAGATGATATTAAAGATAGTAATTTATATGATAAGATAATTGATATTTTAAATAGTTATAGTTTTATTTCTAATAAAGAAGAAGTTAAAGATCTTATTGAAAATGATTTTAAGAATACTTTTATATATAGCAATACTAAAAATTGTATTGAAAACATTACTTTAGATAGTTATATTGATAACAATGATTATGTTTTTTTAATGGGATATAATAGAGAAAATATACCTATTGTTTATAAAGATGATGATTATTTTAGCGATGTAGAAAAAAATATTTTGGGAATAGATACTAGTACTGTTATTAATGAAAAGGAAAGAGAAGATACTATTAATGATATATTAAGAATTAAGAATTTGACTATTACTTATAAGCTTCATAGTAGTTCTTCTAGTTGTACTAAAAGTAATTTACTTGGAGACATTACAACTTGTGAAATAGTTAATAATGATTATTCAAATAGTCATATTATGAACAAAATTTTTCTTACGGAAAAGTTAGATAATTTAGTTAAATATAATATTAGAGAAAATGATTTGAATTTACTATATACTGGTTATTTTGATATTCCTTATAGAAAATATAATAATAAATATACTCTTATTAATAAAGATAATTTATATAAATATTTAGGTAATGAGTTACTTTTATCATATACTTCACTGGATAATTATAATAGATGTAAGTTTAGATATTATTTAGATAATATCTTAAAAATAAATATAGTTGAAGATGACTTTGCTATTATAGTGGGAAATGTGTGTCATTATGTTTTGTCTAGCATAGATAATAATGACTTTGATACAGAAAAATATTTTGATAAATATTTAAGTACTTTAAGAACTTTTTCTAAAAGAGAAGCCTTCTTTTTGAATAATATAAAGGAAGAGATGATTTTTGTTATTAATACTATTAGAAAACAACTTGAATATACAGGCTTTGATAAGAAAAAATATGAAGAAAAAGTATATGTAAATATGGATAGAAATATTAAAGTTACTTTTATGGGGGTAATAGATAAAATATTATATAAAGAAGAAGATGGTATTAATTATCTTGTTGTGATTGACTATAAAACCGGTAATGCTAATATAAAATTAGATAATATTAGATATGGTATTGATATGCAACTTCCTATATATCTGTATTTATCATCGAAGACTGATCTTAATAATATCAAAGTAGTAGGCTTTTATCTTCAGAAATTATTTAGTAGTACTTTAGATAATACTAAAGATTATGCGACTGCTAAAGAGGAAAAATTAAAGCTTGAAGGATATTCAATAGATGATGTTAGTATTTTATCAAAGTTCGATAAAACTTTTAATGATTCTAAATTGATAAAGTCAATGAAGACTTCTAGTAATGGCTTTTATAAATATAGTAAAATTTTAAGTAAAGATGATATTGAAAAGATAATACTTGCTACTGAAGAAAAAGTTAATCAGACAGTTGATAATATAATAGATGCTGATTTTGATATTAATCCAAAAGTTATTGATGGAGAAAATGTAAGTTGTAAGTATTGTAGTTATAAGGATATATGTTATAGAAGGGAAAATGATATTGTATATATAAATAGAGATGGAGGTAAAGATGAAACGAGAAAGTGATGCTTTTAAATCTTTTTTAGTTAATGACAAAGAGGTTAAACTATTTGATTTGGCAAAGTATAGGGGTAATATTTTAAAAGAAGTAGATGGGCATTTAGAAGTTATGTATGAGGATGTTATTTTAATTTATAATATAAGTACTGATGATTTTTTAATAGATAATCTTGGATCAAAAAACGCTTTTGTGTTAGCCAATGACATGGATAAGTTTAGTGACGAAGAAAATAATTATTATTTTATGAAATTAGACGAGTATAGATTTCCATATAGGAATTATTCTTCAAATAAAGGCTATGTCGATGTTGACTCACTTAAATTAGTATCTAGATCTCAGTTTGAAGGGCAATATATTGATGATGAAATTCAGACGAGACCTGAAAATTTGCCTTCAAAGAAAAGATAAAATATAGATTTTAAGGATGGTTTTATGGAAAAATATACATTTTATCATAATCAAAATAAAATAAATGAAGAAATATTTCTAAGTTATAATGGTGATTTTATATTATTGGGAAATATATATAATGTAATTGATTATATAAATAATAATTGTTTAGATAATGATATAATAACTTTTGTGAACTTTAAAGGAAATCAGATAGATTATATTATTTCTAAGATATTAAATTTTAAAGATATTGTAACAGTTCTTGATTATAATAGTATATTGATAAATAAAAAGAGAAGAAAAATAAGAGGTAGAAGTTATGACAAAATGGACAGAAGAACAGAAGGAAGCTATATATAAAAGTGGGACTAATATTATTGTGTCAGCAGGAGCTGGTTCTGGCAAGACAGCGGTACTCACTGAAAGGGTACTAGAAAAAGTTAAAAATGGTATTTCATTAAATAACTTATTAATTCTTACTTTTACTAAAATGGCTGCAAAAGAGATGCGAGAGAGAATAGAGAGTAAGCTTATAAAAGAAGGACTTTTTAAAGAGGCAGAAAAGGTAGATACTGCTAATATTACTACTTTTGATGCTTATGCACTATCCCTTGTTAAAAAGTATCATTATTATCTTAATGTATCAAAAGATATTGGTATTATTGAGTCTTCAGTTATAGAACTATATAAGAAAGAAATGCTAAATAATATTTTTGAAGAATTATATGATAGTGAGAATATAGATTTTTTATCTTTAGTTAAAGAATATTCTATAAAAGATGATCATGAACTTTTTGATTATATTTTGCTTGTTAGTGATAAACTTGATTTAAAGGTTGATAAAGAAAAATATCTTAATAGTTATTTAGAAGAATACTTTAATCAAGAAAAGATTGATAATGATATTAAGTTTTATACCAAAGAAATTGTAAAACTTATAGATAAAATTAGGGATTATTTGGGTTATATTGAAGACTCTCAGTATTTATCAAAATTAGAAGGAGTATTAGATAAGCTTTTATTAAGCAGTAGTTATGATGAGATAAAAGAAAATATTGATATAAAGCTTCCTATTGCAAGAGGATTATCAGATAATGATAAGGAATATAAAGAGAGAATAAGCAATACTATTAAAGAAATAAAGAAACTCACTACTTATAGTTCTTCTACTGAAATAAAGAAAAGCATTTTAAAGACCAAAAATTATGTCAAGACGATAATAAATATAATAAAAATATTAGATGATAGGGTAAGTACGTATAAAAGAAAATATGATTATTATGAGTATTGTGATATTGCTAGAATGGCTATTAAATTAGTTAAAGAAAATATTGAAGTTAGAGATGAGATTAAGAATAATTTAAATGAAATATTAATTGATGAATATCAAGATACTAATGATATTCAAGAAAAATTTATTTCTTATATATCTAGTAATAATGTCTATATGGTTGGTGATATAAAACAGTCTATTTATAAATTTAGAAATGCTAATCCTTATATTTTTAAATCTAAGTATGATAGTTATGATAGAAATATGGGTGGCATTAAAATTGACTTAAATAAAAATTTTAGAAGTAGAGAAGAAGTAATTGAAGGAATTAATTTTATCTTTAGTAAGATTATGGATGATGATATAGGTGGAGCTTCGTATGCTAGTTCACATCAAATGATTTTTGGTAATCTTACTTATAAAGAAGAAGATAATGGACAAGATAATAGATTTGAAGTTTATAGTTATTTGAATGATACAAATTTTAAAAGAGAAGAAATAGAGGCTTTTATTATTGCTAAGGATATTAATGAAAAGATTAAGAATAATTATAAGGTTTTAGATAAAGATAGTAATAGGAATAGAAATATTAAATATAGCGATTTTGCTATTTTAATTGATAATAGTAAGTCTTTTGAATTATTTAAAAAAATATTAGAATATGAAGGTATCCCTACGAGCATTGTAAAGGCAGTAAATTTAATTGATGGCGAAATAATTATTTTAATTAAAAATATTATAAGTTTTATATTAAAGATTAAAGAAGAAAAATTTGATACTGAATTTAAAAGATTATTTATGTCGCTTGGAAGAAGTTTTCTTTTTAGTATAAATGATGATGAGCTTTTTGGATATTTTCTGAACAATAATTTTACGGATAGTGAAATATATGTAAAAGCTAAATTAATAGCTAATGACATAGATAATATAATGCTTGATGATATATTAGATATTATTGTAAAAGAATATAATTTTTATGAAAAACTAATCTTAGTAGGAGATTATAAAGAGAATGTTCTTCGTATTGAAAAATTGAAAGAGATAACTAATAATTTAGTTAGTTTAAATTACTCAATATATGAGTATAATGATTATTTGGATATGATTATTAAGAATAAATTAAAAATAGAGTATCAAGTTAATGATATAAATAGTGATACTGTAAAAATAATGACAATTCATGCATCGAAGGGGTTAGAATTTAATGTCTGCTATTTTAGTTTATTATATAGTAAATTTAATATTAGAGAAGTTATAAATAAATTTTCTTATGATGAAAAATATGGACTTATTATTCCTTATAAAGATGAATTTATTAATAATACTATATATCATAATTTAAGTTATAAAAGTTATGTTAAAGAAAATATCGGAGAAAGAATAAGGCTTTTCTATGTGGCTTTAACTAGAGCTAGGGAAAAGATGATCTTTATTCTTCCTAAGGGGAAAGAAAATAGAGATAATGTAATTGATGAAGGCTCTTTAAAAGAACTAATAAATAAGTATAGTTCTTTTGCCAGCATTTTATATTCTCTAGAACCATTTATTAAAGGTAGATGTAAAAATATTGGTTTAGATAGCCTTAATCTCACTAAAAATTATAATTTAATTAGAAATGATAATTATCAAAATAGTCTTAATATAATAAAGGATAAAATAGAAGTGGAAGAGATATGTATTAATGAAACTATCAAAGAAGATAAATCTTTTTCTAAGAATATGAAGAGTATTATATCTAGTAGTGATAAGTGTAAGTTAGATTATGGAAAAAGAATACATGAAATACTTGAAAATATTGATTTTTATAATCCTAATTATGATATTTTATCTGTTAGTGAAAAAACTATAGTTAGTAATTTTATAAATAATATTGATATTAAAGATGCTAATATATATAAAGAATATGAATTTATTTATGAGGAAGATAATACTATTTATCATGGTATTATTGACTTAATGCTTGAATATCAAGATAAAATAAAAATAATAGATTATAAATTAAAAAATATTAATGACACTGCGTACTTAAGACAGTTAGATGGTTATAAGAATTATATTGAAAGAGTATTTGATAAAAGAGTAGAAATTTATTTATATTCTATTATGGATAATGTTTTACAAAAATTGTAAAAATTAATGATTAATCTTTCTATTTATGTTATAATTAAATGGAAAGATTAATGCCAAATTAGTTTAGTGGTAAAACAAGGCCCTCGTAATGCTTAGAGGTAAGTTCGATTCTTACATTTGGCACCATAGTGAAATTAGTCGAACAATTCGATTTTAAATTATATGAAAGGTTAATTTTGTTTAACCTTTTTTATATGCCTGATTTAATGTCTTGACATAATATACAATAAAAATTATAATTAAGTTAATCTGTATATATAGATAAGGAGAAAATGTATGAAGAAGATAATGTTAATTATATTTGTAATTTTTTTAAGTGGATGTTCTCTTAAAGAGAGTGATGATATCAATGAAATTATTGAGGAAGATAGTACAAAGGAAGAAATAGAAGAAAAAGAAGCTTATGTAGATGATAATCTAATTAAATTAGGATTATTTGTCTATGATAATAATTACTATAATAAAGAAGTTATTGAAGATACTTATTTTACTTCTTTTGTAAGTGGGGTTGATTTAGGATCATTTGAAGTGTTTTTAACTGATGATAAGGTAATTGATGGAAATAGTTTTAAGGATACTTGGAACAGATATTATAATAGTTATGATGAAGATTTAAGTGATTATAAGATTGGTTTTAATATTAAATTTATTTTAAGTGATGGTACTAATTTTAATGGTAATTTTTTGGAGCCAGATATTTATAGATTTGGTGAATATTTTTATGTTTATTTATATGATGATATTCACCAAAATGATGGAGTTATTTATAGCCATTTAGAAAAAATGGAAGAAGATACACTTATTACTTCAATAAAACTATATGCTGTAGATGGTATTGATAAGGTAGAAAATATTATTTTAACAGCTTTTAGTTATAATGGTAAAGATGATTTTGATGCCGATGGAAATTACAGAGGAAACTCTCGTTATACTATTAGATTAAAAAGAAAATAGATAAGTTCTTATCTATTTTATATTTTGCTTAGTAAAGTATAGAATTACTTTATTTAATTCACTTTCATCATCTAATCCTGTAAAATAGTCTTCACCATTTTCACTTATTAATTTTTTAAAGCAAATATCTTTTTCATCATTAATATTAGCAAAGAAGATATATTTATTACCATCTATTATGGCAGTATCTACTACTACATATTCGATATTATCATCTAATATATAAGATTCATACTTATCTGGCATTTTTACTTCTCCCTTCTTCTAAAGTTAATGTACCATTGCGGTAGTCTTCGACAATACTTGAATCCATGTGGTTTTCCCAAACAAAAGTACTTGGTTTTCCATCTTCACTAAAATATCCTAGTCTAGAATAGACATTAATAAGACCATTGGCATAACCAGATGTTTGATCTGGGTCATTTGGAAGTGGATCCATTTTTTTAGCTATTTCGTTACAATCTTCATATCCTAAAAGGCAGTAGTAGGTATATAATTCTTCTTCAGACATATCATCAGTTGGTATATCTTCAATTTTTAATGTATCAATATCTAGACCTTCATTTGCTAATTTGGTTGTTAATTCTTCACATAGTTCTGCTTTGGCTTTTTTTAGGTCACTATGAAAGTCATATTTTTCTTTAAGGTTTATTCCAAGTTTAATACCTCCAATTAGCATTAAAGTAGCAAGGGCTCCAGCAACTGCTCCAACAGCACGATCTTTCCTTCTTCTTTTTCTTTGTATTTCTTTTTTCTTGTATTGCCTTCTATTAAAACTTTTTCTTTTCATTTCATTTTCGTTTACAATATTGGCAATATTTACCATAACTTCGTCTTCTCTTTTTTGGGAAGAAGGCGTTCTCCATACTAGTGTATAATCTTCATCATTATTTTTATGTTCATCATCATTCATTTTTATATTCCTCCTATGATAAATATATCTTGTTTTATATTTAAAGTCAACACTTCTTGACATAATTTGACATTGCTATTTAAAATATACATTTTATATAATAGAAATGTTTAAAAAATATAGAAATAGAACATAATTAAATATGAAAGGAGAATTTTATGGAAAAATATGCAGCTGTACCTAATATTATAAGTAGTAAAGATTTAGATTATTTATCGGATATGTTTAATTGGAATTATGGGGCTTATAAATGTACTTACAATAGTATAGAAAACATAAAAGATATTGATGTAAAAAATATGGTCGGTAGAGTAGCAGATTTATTTTATAGTAATATGTCTACTATTCTAAGTATTTTAGAAGGAGGAAATAATGAATAATACAAAAGTATGTAACCCTAAGACGGAAGTTCCTACTGGTATTAAAGAAAATGATAAAGATTATTTGAATTCTTGTCTATCTCTTCTTAAAGATATGGAAAAAAACTATACTATTACCTTGACTGAAGTATCTAATGAAAGCCTATTTGAAAAATATGATAGTATGTTTAATAGTATTAAATCTCTTCAAAGAGAAGTATTTGAACTTGCTTTTGTAAATGGATGGTATACTTTAGAAAGAGCTGAAGATACAAAAATAATTGAAAAATATAATATTTTAAAGCAAGAATTTGAAAGTTTAAATAATTAAAGCTAAGATATATTTATATCTTAGCTTTTTATATTTATATTATTTTTAGTTTATTGTCTTCATAATCCACTGTAATAGTGCTACCAAATTTTATTTTATCATTTATAATTGCATTTGCTATTAGGGTTTCGATGTTTCTTTGAACAAATCTCTTAATTGGCCTTGCACCGTATTTTTCATCATATGAAGAATCTATTATATACTTACGAGCGGTGTCGGTAATAGTGATATGAAGATCTTTATCTCTTAATCTATATTCTATGTCATTAATTATTTTATTCAATATATCTGAAATAATTTCTCGTGATAATGAATTAAAGATAATAATTTCATCAATACGGTTAATGAATTCTGGCTTAAATGTACTTTTAAGTTCATTCATAACTAATTCATTAGCATTATCTTGATTTTCTAGTATATATTCACTACCTAGGTTTGAAGTCATAATAATTATGGTATTTTTAAAGTCGACAGTTCTTCCTTGACCGTCGGTAATTCTTCCATCATCTAGTATTTGAAGGAGAACATTAAAGATATCATGATGAGCTTTCTCTATTTCATCAAATAAGATAATTGAGTAGGGATTTCTTCTTACGGCTTCGGTAAGTTGTCCTCCTTCATCATAACCGACATATCCTGGAGGAGCTCCGATTAATCTCGCTACAGAATGGCTTTCCATATATTCTGACATATCAATTCTAATCATATGTCTTTCATCATCAAATAGGTTTTCAGCAAGCGTTCTAGCGACTTCAGTTTTACCAACACCAGTAGGACCTAGAAAGATAAATGAACCAATAGGTCTATTTGGATCTTTAATGCCTGCTCTGGCACGAATGATGGCTTCACTTACTAAATGAATAGCTTTATCTTGACCTTTAACTCTTTTTTTCATATTATCTTCGAGGTGAAGTAATTTTTCCTTTTCACCACCAATTAATTTTGAAACAGGAATATTAGTCCATTTTGATACAATAGCAGCGACACTTTCTTCATCGACGGTATCCGATAAAATTTCTGATTTATTTCTTTCAAGAAGATCATTTAATTCTTTTTCAAGTTTTGGAATAGTACCGTGTCTTAATCTAGCAGCAGTCTCTAAGTCGTAGTTATTTTCGGCGGTTTCTAGTTTAAAATTAGCACTATCTATTTCTTCTTTCTTTTTACTAATTAAAGTATTAATATTTTTTTCTTCTTCCCATCTTGTTCTCAAGTCACTTTCTTTATTTTTTAATGAATCTAATTCTTTATCTATTTCTATGACTCTTTTCTTAGATAGATCATCTTTTTCTTTACGTAAAGCTTCTTTTTCAACTTCAAGTCTCATAATGCTTCTTTCTAAATTATCTAGCTCTGTTGGAACTGATTCCATTTGTACTTTAATGGTAGCTGCGGCTTCATCAATTAAGTCGATTGCTTTATCTGGAAGAAAACGATCAGTTATATATCTATCCGAAAGAGTAGCAGCACTAATTAGGGCTTTATCTTTTATTGTTACACCATGAAAGACTTCAAATTTTGGTTTTAATCCTCTTAATATGGTAATTGTATCTAGAACGCTTGGCTCTTTAACTAAAACTTTTTGAAATCTTCTTTCTAGAGCAGCATCTTTTTCAATGTATTTACGATATTCATTTAAAGTAGTAGCACCAATACAGTGTATTTCTCCTCTTGCTAGCATTGGTTTTAACATATTTCCAGCGTCCATTGCTCCTTCTAGAGCTCCTGCTCCGACAATCATGTGAATTTCATCAATAAACATAATGATATTACCATCTGATTCTTTAACTTCTTTTAAGACAGCTTTTAATCTCTCTTCGAATTCACCACGATATTTAGCACCTGCGACTAATGACCCCATATCTAGTTCCCAAATTGTTTTGTCCTTTAGACTATTAGGAACATCTCCTTTAACAATTCTTGTCGCCAGTCCTTCTACAATAGCAGTTTTTCCAACACCTGGTTCTCCAATTAGGACAGGATTGTTTTTTGTTTTACGTGATAGTATTCTTGTAATAGATCTAACTTCATCATCACGACCAATAACAGGATCTATTTTTCCTTCTTTAGCAAGTTTAGTAATATCACGACCATATTTTTCAAGTGGCTTTTGTAAATTTTCTTCATAAGGATTATTCATATTCATAATATTTCACCTTCCTTTTTTTAATACAAATGTATTATACTACAATAATTAGCAATTGTCAATAGAGATTGCTAATCTATTGTTATTATATGTTTTTAAATTGGTTTATTATATAGTATTTTAAATAAAGAAATATTTATTCATAAGATATTGATTTTATAATTTTTTTATAAAATAATATACAAAGAAAAAGAATTATAGTATAATTTATTAGAAGGGTAGTGAAAAGGTGAAAAATGTGGGCAAAGTTAAAAATAAACATAATTATGATAAGAATGTAGATAATGTTTTTTTGAATTTTATATCTTTTATATGTCCTATCGTTGGCTTTGTATTATACTTTACTATGAGAAAAAAGAAAAATATAAATTATAGGAGATGTGGTAAATTTGCTTTATTTGGATTTATAGTTTTTATTATTTTAGTAATTGCTATTTTAATTATTTTATATATTTCTCTTTCGAAAGTAAATAATTTTGATATTTCTAAATTTTCTGATACTTTAAAAGATGAAGCTATTTTGATATATAATAGTGAAAATGCAAATGGAGAAATTTGTTATAAGATTAGTGATATTACCATTAATGGTAATTATTATGGAAGTGTAAAAGTGTTCAACGACGGTAAAAAACTTAAAGTAAAAACTTATGTAAGTGATGGTAGTACATATTTAGTAAGTGAATATATTGATGGTAAGAAAAAGAGATTTAATATGAAAACCAGTGATAGACTTAATTTAGTCTGCAGTGATGTTTAATAGGTGAAAGCGAGTGAATAATTATGATAAAGATAGATAGGCTATCAAAGAAATTTAATAGGTTAGTAGGTAAAAGAAAAAAAGAAGAATTTTATGCTGACTATGATATTTCTTTTGAAGCTAAAGAAGGTGAGATACTTGGAGTTCTTGGACCGAACGGAGCAGGGAAAACAACACTTCTTCGAATGATAGCGGGTATTATGAAAGCTTCAAGTGGAAGTATAGAAATAGATAATTTAAACTACAATGATAATGAGATTGAAATAAAAAAGAGAATTGCATTTTTGACGGGTAATACTAAACTATATAAAGATGTATCGGCTTATGAGCTTTTAATGATGACATGTGAATACTACAATATGAATATGAAAGAAGCCAAAGAAAGAATAAGTGAACTTACTAAAAAATTTGGTATGGAGAGTTTTCTTCATCAACGAATTGAGAATTTATCGACAGGTCAGACTCAAAAAGTAGCTATTTCTAGATGTTTAATTCACAATCCAAAGTATTATATCTTAGATGAGCCTACTAGTGGACTCGATATTATTTCTAGTAAGATTATTTTAGATATGATAAAAGAAGAAAAGAAGAATAATAAATGTATTTTATATTCTACCCATTATATGGAAGAAGCTGAAAATATATGTGATAGAGTAATTTTAATAAACAAAGGTAAGGTAATTATTTGTGGCACACCTTCTGAGATAAAGAAGAAGACCAATACAACTAATTTAAGAGATGCTTTCTTTGCACTAACGGAGGAATCATGAGAAATATTAAAATAACTATTAAAAAAGAATTAAGGGCAATAATTAGAGATAAAAAGTCTCTTCTTATGATGGCACTTACGCCTATTTTTATTCCTATTTTTGTCTTTTTAATAGCTTATGTATATGATGCTATGACTAATAAGGAAGAAAATATTTATACTATTGGAGTGAATTATAATTTAAACGAAATAGAAAAAGAAATCCTTAAGCAAAATAATCTTGAAACTATATTTTACAATGATATAATTGAAATGAAAAATGCTTATGAAAAAGGTAAAATTACGGCATATATTGTAAGTAATGATAATACGTATACGGTTTATAATAATAGTCAAAGTGAAGAAGGATCATATGCTCTAATGCATATTACTTCTTATCTTGAAGGATATAATAATTATTTGGGTAATATTTATCTTGCTGAAAAGGGAATTGATAGTAGTAATATTTTTAATAATATTAGTTATAATGTTGTTGAATTACAGGGAGAATCAATTATTGCTAGTCAGGTAATAAATATGGCTATCATCTTTACTATTATGGCAATGACACTCACGGCAATATATGCCTCGACTGATCTAACGGCTGGTGAAAAAGAAAGGGGTACTTTAGAGACTCTTCTTACTTATCCAATAAAGAGTAGTGAACTTATATTGGGTAAATTTTTAGCCATTGTCATAAGTACAGTTATTACACTAATTATTAGTATGATCTTATCTGTAATATCGTTAAATATTGTTAAAAATAGTTTTCAAGTCTTGGAAAATATTACTCTTAATCTAAATGTTACGACAATATTACTTGCTTTTGTGATTTTTTTTACTTATTCTTTCTTTATATCTGGTCTTTGTATAACTATTGCTAGTTTTGCTAAATCTTTTAAAGAGGCTCAAAGTACACTTACTCCTGTTAGTTTAATTATATGTATTCCAATGTTTTTAGAAATGCTAGATGTTAAATTAGAAAGTTATTTATCACTTATTCCAATTTTAAATCACTGCTTTGTTTTAAATGATATTTTTGCAGGCAATATTAATCCATCAAATATAATTATTACTATTATTTCTTCTATTATTTATTCACTTATTTTAGTTTATATAATTATTAGAGAGTATAGAAGTGAAAAAATACTATTTAATAGTAATTAAGATTAAAAAATTTTAATATTTTCTTATTTTACAAAAACTTTATTGACATAGATTAATAATAATTATATAATAAAATTGTATTTTCTATTACTATTAGGTGACAGATAGTGTTAATAATAGAAACGGATAGTTCCGATATAAACCATAATAAAAGAGCACATTAGTGAAGTAAGGTGGCACCGCGGATAATTATATTCGTCCTTATGTTTCATTTAGTGTGTTTTTATTTAGAAGAAGGGAAGATGAGATAATGAAAAATAAGTATAGAACGATATATTGTGGGGATGTTTCTACGAAAATTATAGGTCAAGAAGTAAGAATAGCAGGATGGCTAGAGCAAAAAAGAAATCTTGGTAGTCTAGTATTTATGACTTTAAGGGATGAAACAGGTGTAATTCAGTTAATTAGTGAAGATATAGATAGTTTTAAAAATATAACTAGGGAAAGTACAATGACTGTATTAGGAACAGTAAGGCATCGTGCTGAAGGTATGACAAACTCTAATATGAAAACGGGGGAAGTAGAAGTATTAGTGTCATCTTTTGAAGTACTTGGTGAAGCTCAAAATGTTTTACCTTTTGAAATAAATAGGAGTACTGAAGCATTTGAAGATACAAGATTAAAGTATAGGTATTTGGATTTAAGGAATCCTAAAGTACATGAGAAAATTTTATTTAGAACTGAAGTAATAGATTATATGAGAAAAATAATGAAAGATATGAATTTTACTGAAATTCAAACGCCAATTATAACAGCGTCTTCTCCAGAGGGAGCAAGAGACTTTATTGTACCATCTAGAAAGTATAAGGGAAAATTTTATGCTTTACCACAAGCACCTCAAATATTTAAACAGTTATTAATGTGCTCGGGATTTAATAAATATTTTCAGATAGCACCATGTTTTAGAGATGAAGACCCAAGAAGTGATAGATTATATGGCGAATTTTATCAGTTAGATTTAGAAATGTCTTTTGCTACTGATGAAGATGTCTATGAAGTAGGAGAAAAAATTTTTTATGATATATTTACTCATTTTAGCGATAAAGAGGTATCGAAAAGACCATTTAAAAGAATACCATATAGAGAAGCTATGCTTAAATATGGCTCAGATAAACCAGATTTAAGAAATCCGTTAATGATTGAAGATATTACTAATATTTTATCCAAAAGTACTTTTGAACCGTTTAAGACTTCTCAAATAAGAGGAATAACAGTATTAAATATTAATAAATCTAATTCTTGGTATAAATCTATGGAAGAATATATGAAGTCGGTTGGAGCAGTAGGTTTATCTTATATAAAAGTAAATGAAGACATGACTTTTAAATCATCAATAGATAAGTTTTTAGATGATAAATTAAGAAAAGAACTAATAGATAAATGTAATCTAACACCTGGAAGTACATTATTTGTACTGGCAGATTCTAAAAATAGAATTAATAAACTTGCAGGGCTTCTTAGAAATAAATTGGGTAGTGAATTAGAATTAATAGATAAAAACAAATTTGAGTTTTGTATTATAAACGATTTTCCAATGTATGAGTATAACGAAGAAGATGATACTTGGGATTTTGGGCATAATCCATTTAGTATGCCTCAAGGGGGACTCAATGCTTTAACTTTGGATAATATTGAAAATATATTGGCATATCAATATGATTTCGTATGTAATGGTTATGAGATGGCATCAGGAGCTGTTAGAAACCATGATATAAGAATTATGAAGAAGGCATTTGAACTTGCTGGATATACTGAAGAAGATGTAGAAACTAAGTTTAGGAGTTTGTATACAGCATTTCAATATGGAGCTCCACCTCATGCTGGTATGGCTCCTGGTATTGATAGGATACTAATGCTTCTAAAAGATGAAGAAAATATAAGAGAAATGGTAGCTTTTCCACTTGGTGCAAATGGAGCAGATGCTATGATGGGGTGCCCTGGTGAAATATTTGAAAAGCAATTAAGGGAAACACATATAAAAGTGAGAGATTAGCATAAGTGGGGGGTTAAACTATGTTAAAAGATTATGCTGTAATATTTAGAAAAGTAGAAAATGATTGCAGAACAGTTTATGTACCAATAGATTTAGCAGAAGGTATTTATTTAGAAAATAATAATACTTTTACAGCTTATAATGTAGCATTAAAGCATATTATTGCAAATGAAGAATTTGGTTATTGCAATAGAGAAATAATAACAAATATTATGAATAAATATAAGTATATGCCGTTTATGTTAGCAAAAATATTGGTGCTTCGCGAGTTAAAAAAATGTACTTATAATAGGTTAACAGATGAAAACGAGGTTCCAGTAATTATAGTTCAAAATAATATAGGTGATAGTGGTATATTATTAGATAGCGATGTAATAAATTACTATCTTAAATATTTTCCTAATGCAGTAGGATATAGGGAAAAACAAGAAAAAGAAATACCTAAGATAGAAATTAATGTAAATGAAATATATTCTGAATTAAAAAAGAGAATATTAGGTCAGGATATTCAAATAAAAGAAATATTATCAATTATTTGGCAATATTTTAGTAATTGTCAGAGTAATAAACCAAGAAGTATTCTTATTAATGGAGAAAAGTATTCTCCTAAAAAAGAAATATTCAGTATAATTGAGAATAATATTGATATACCAGTACTAAATACAAGTGTTATAAATAAATATAAAAATAATATATCTTTAAATTCAATAAGTGATATATTAATAAATCTTTTAAAGAAGAGTAATTTTGATATAAAAAAGGCAGAAAATAGTATTATTGTAATTGATGATTTAGATGCGATAACTATTCTAAGCGATAGTGATGTTAGAATGTTTGGGGCATATCAAAATGATCTTATAAAATTACTTAATGGTATACCATTTACTATAGATATTGATGGTGATAGTTATACTATAGATACAAATAGAATGCTTATAGTTTTAATGGGACAATTTATAAAATATGATAAAGAATGCTCTATAGTAAAAGGATTTAATAGTAATAGCAAAGAAGAAAATAATCAGATGACTCGTGAAGACTATATTTATGAAGGACTAAGCCAAGATTTAATAATATCTGTTCAGAATATAATTGAATTAGATAAACCTACAACTAAGGAATATATAAAGAGTATTACTGAAGATGAAGAGAGCTTATTAAATATGTCTAAAAAATTTCTTGCTAGTTTAGATATAAAGTTAACAATTGAAGAAAATGCTGTTGAAAAAATATCACAGCTTGTGAAAAAGGAAGGCTATGCTGAAGAAAAAATAAATGAAATTATTGATAAGGCTTTAGCAATAGCTTCTTTTGAAATAGCTATTAATCCAAATATGTATAATGAATTAATAATTACTGAAGAAACAATAAAAGATAATAAAAAATATATATTAGTAAAAAGAAATAATGAATAATTTTTTAGGCTTTTTCTAGATAATTTTTTTGTTAAATATTATTAAATATATTGAATATAAATAATACCTATGGTATAATTATATTGCCTAGAGGATACGACATCTTTTGTATAAAACCGACTAAAGATATTAAAAGGGGAGCTAATGCTATTTATGTGTTGAATACTTATTATTAATAGGGATCCTAATTAAATTGCTGTGCTGACCCACCTGTGACTTACGCCGCGGGTTTTATCTTACAGAGTCGGTCCATCTGGGTCTTTTTTTTTATTATATTTTATGATATACTTGATGTAATGAGGAGATGTAATATATGAAAGATTTAACTACTACTACTATATATGAAGAAAAATTGGTAAAAAAGTTTTTGAAAGATTTTTATTTTGATAAGGTAAAATATTTAAGAATAGTAATTAATATTTTAATCGCTGTAATAGTGATATATTTTTTTACTAAGGATGAAAGAAACACTTTAGACATTATTACTTTTGTTTTTGCTATTTTTGGAATAATTGAAGTAAATAGTACTTTACTTCCAAACATTAATTACTGTAGATTAAAAAAGAAAAAAGATAATGTTTTGAATAGTAAAATAAAGTATACTTTTAAAGAAAATAATTTTAGAATATTTATAGATAAAGCTGAAAATATTGATTATAAAGATCTGAAGAAAGTAGTTGAAGTAGATAATGCGTATTATTTATATATAAATAGTTCTAGAGCTTTTATTGTAGATAAAGAAAAACTTAATGATGAAGAGATAAATTATCTTACTAATTTGTTAAAAGAAAAAGTTTCCACCTATAAGTATGATAAATAATGTTTGATAGAATAATAAGTCTAATTGGCAAAGAGAATTATAATGAAATAAAAAATAGTAATATTTTAGTGCTTGGTATAGGTGGAGTAGGTGGATATGCTGTCGAGGCTTTAATTAGAAGTGGAGTAGAGAATATTACTATTGTTGATTACGATAAAATAGATGCCTCTAATATTAATAGACAAATAATTGCCAGTAATGATAATATTGGTGATTATAAGGTAGAAGAATTTAAAAAGAGAATTTTATCTATTAATAATAATGTTAAAATAAAAATAATATGTGAGAAGATTAATACAGATAATATTAATATGTTATTTACTGAAAATTATGATTTTGTAATTGATGCTTGTGATACAGTAATGGTAAAGAAATTATTAATTAAAGAATGTAAAAATAGAGATATAGGATTAATTACAGTATGTGGTATGGGTAAAAGACTTAATCCTACTTTTATTAAAATATGTGATATTAGAGATACTTCATATGATCCTATTGCTAAGGTTCTTCGCAAATACGTTAAAGATGAAAATATTCATGGTAAGGTTATGTGCGTGTTTTCTTCTGAAAAGCCTATTAAAAGTAATGGAACGATAGTGTCTTCGATGATGATGGTACCTAGTGTAGCAGGTATTTATGCCGCATACTATGTTATAGATAATATTATTAAATCTGCTTTAGATAAGAAATAGATTTAAAATATGTTAAAATTTGATTAAAGGAAGTGAAATTATGACATCCACTGATAAAGAAAGTTCAACAATTGAAAAGTTAAATTTAAAATTATTTGAATTTAAAACGGAACTTGATAGGATTAAATATAATATTATTACTGCAGAAGTTCTAAATGTTATATTATATATTGGAGAAATAATATCATTTATGGTACTAAAAGGACTTGATACTCCTACTATTATAACTAATTTGATATTTACATATGTTATTGTAAAGGGATTTAATTTGATTATTTTTGGAAGTAGAATTGGCAGATATATAAAAAGAAAAAAAATTAAATTAGAAATAAATAATATTGAAAGAGAAATGTCTTTATTAGAAATGAAACCAACAAAAGATAAAGTAAGTGTTAATGATAGAACAATGGATTTATTTGAAAAAGATATAAATTATAATAATGTTTATTCATATTCATTTGTTGCTAATGAGAATATTGATAATTTTAAAACTGATATTGGTATAGGAGAAGAATCTAAAAAATATAAAAGAGTTTTAAAGATTAATGGAAAAAGAGATAACTAAATTATAAATGTTATTTCTTTTTTCATATATTATATTAGGTGGTAAAATGAAAAGGTTAATTGGTGATACACCAATGATTAAGATAAGATATAGATATAATAATATTGAAAAAGATATATATGTAAAGCTAGAGGAATATAACTTAACTGGTAGTATTAAGGATAGAATAGCATTATATATAATTGAAGAGGAAAAGAAATGTAGAGTATTAAAAGAAAAGATGCCTATTATTGAAGCTACTAGTGGAAATACGGGGATATCTTTTGCAGCTTTAGGAACTAAACTGGGGCATCCTGTATATATAATTATGCCTGATTGGGTAAGTAGCGAAAGAAAAAAATTACTTGAATTATATGGAGCTAAGGTAATACTTGTTTCAAAGGAAGATGGTGGATTTAAAAAATGTATTGAAATAGCGGATGATTTAGCTAAAGAAATTAATGGTTATAGACCTAATCAATTTTCTAATTTTTTAAATAGTAGATGTCATTATTTAACTACAGGAAGAGAAATAATAGAACAGATAGGAACTAATAATATAGGTGGTTTTGTAAGTGGTATAGGTAGTGGCGGAACATTAATGGGCGTTAGTAGAAAATTAAAAGAATATTATCCTAATATAATAATTGCCGCTATTGAGCCATCGGAAATGTCTCTTCTTACTACTAAAATAATATCTAGTGGTGGACATAAAATAGAAGGGATAGGAGATGACTTTATTCCAGAATTGGTTGATACTACAATGATAGATAAAGTATTTGATATAGATGACGATGATGCATTAAATATGGCTAGATTACTTAGTAAAAAATTAGGTTTAGGTGTTGGAATATCTAGTGGGGCTAATTTTTTGGGAGGCGTTCTACTCGGTGAGTATACTAACGCGGCTGTCGTTACTTTATTCCCTGATGATAATAAAAAATATTTAAGTACGGAATTAACTAAACCAGTAAATAATAATAAAAAATTTATATCTAATAAAATAGAATTACTTTCTTATATAGTAGTATAGAAAAGTAATTCTATTTTTAATTAATCTCTTTAAGTTTATTCATGATATTTTTTAATACTTTTTCATTTTTATTATCTTTTGGATGATAGTACTCTTTATTAATTAAATTATCAGGGAGGTACTGCTGTTTTACATAGTCATTCTTATAGTTATGTGGATATTTATAATCAGGTGATGGATTTTTTAAATGGTTTGGAACATCACCAATATTTCCATTACGAATATCGTTTAAGGCTAAATCAATGGCTGCTTCGGCTGAGTTACTTTTAGGAGATAAAGCTAACTCAATAACTATTTCTGACAGTGGAATTCTTGCTTCTGGTAGTCCTAGTCTTAGTGCACTATTAATAGCGGCTTCTACTTTAGGCCCCATACTAGGGTTAGCTAGGCCAATGTCTTCATAAACAATAACGGATAGTCTTCTTATAATAATATCTAAGTCTTCAGCTTCAATTAATCTTGCTAGATAGTGAAGTGAGGCATTGACATCACTTCCTCTTATAGATTTTTGAAAAGCAGAGATAATATTGTAGTAATTATCACCATTTTTATCTAAAAATAAATTAGGTTTATTATTTACTTTTTTTATTAAGTCGATAGTAATATGATGACTGGTGTCGGCATAATAAGATATTTCAAGTAAATTATAAGCAAATCTAAGATCAGTACCACTTAAAGTAGCTAAATACTCTTTGGCATTATTATCAATAGAAATACCTTCTAGGTATCCGGAATTGATGGCTTTATCAATACCTTCTTTTATATTATCTATAGTAAGTTCTTTTAGTTCAAACAACTGACATCTACTTCTAATGGCTGGATTAATAGCATGGTATGGATTAGCTGTTGTCATTCCTATTAAAGTAATAATGCCAGACTCTAAATACGGAAGTAATATGTCTTGTTTGTCTTTATTTAGTCTATGTATTTCATCTACTATTAAGATAAGGCCATTATACATTTTAGCTTCTTCGATAACTATATCAAAGTCTTTTTTATTATTAATAACAGCATTTAGACTTCGATAACGCATATCTAAGTCATTACATATAGCGGTAGCTATACTAGTTTTACCAATACCGGGGTGTCCATATAGTATCATTGAAAATAATTTTTTGTTTTTAACTAAATTATATATTATTTTACCTTCACCAACTAAGTGCTCTTGCCCAATAATATCTGATAGTGTTTTAGGCCTTAATTTTACCGATAATAGTTCTTCCATTATATCACCAAACCTATAATTATTTTATCATTTATGGTTCAAAATGTAAATCGTTATAAACAATATTGATTATTTATGTATTTAATACTTGAATAAATATTATATATCTGTTTGTAAACTGTTATTAAAAGATACTTGATAATTGTTATTTACTTTGTTATAATTGTAATGAAAGTAGATATTATGATAAAGATAGATAATTTAAATTTGAATAATGATAATAAAAAAATACTTGAAGAATATCAAATATATTTGCTTACTGTTAGACATAGAGAAGAGAAGACAACAGTAGAATCTTATATTGAAGATATTTATAAGTATTTAGAGTTTATGGAAGGTATGCATATTAATAGTTATTTAAATATTAAATACGAAGATTTAAATAATTATATTAAATATTTGAAGGATAATGGTTATGAAGTTACTTCTATTACGAGGAAGATTGCTTCAATAAGATCTTTTTGCAAATATCTAAATAAAAAGTATAATATTGAAGATATAAGTCAAAAGATAGATAATCCTAAATTTTATAGAAAGCTTCCTAATATTTTAACTATTGAAGAAGTAGATAATTTACTTGATATAAATTTAGTTACATCTTTTGACTACCGAAATAAGGCTATGCTTGAACTCATGTACTCTTCAGGCCTTAGAGTTAGTGAATTAGTAAACTTAAAATTATCTGATATAGATTTAAAAGATCGTTATGTTAGATGCTTTGGTAAAGGTAGTAAAGAGAGGGTAGTACCAATTGGAGAAGTTGCATGCAGTTATTTAAAACTATATATAGATGAATATCGTGATGGTATGAAAAAAGGATATTATACTGAAAATATATTTTTAAATAATCATGGTAAAAATATGACTAGGCAAGGTTTTTTCTTAATTATAAAAAAAATAGCTGAAGAAAAAAAGATCAATAAAAATATCACTCCACATATGTTAAGACATTCTTTTGCTACTCATCTTTTAAATAATGGAGCAGATCTTAGAACTATCCAAGTAATGCTTGGACACTCTAATATTTCGACGACACAGATTTATACTAATGTAAGTACAGATATATTAAAAGAAAATTATGAATTATATAAAAGAAGGGATTGAATACTATGGAATTAAATAAAGCAATATTTAGAGAATATGATATAAGGGGAATATATCCTAATGATATAAATGAAGAGGTAGCCTATTATGTTGGGAGAGCTTATGCCACTAAACTACTTAGTTTTGGTAAAAATAAATGTATTGTGGGATATGATAATAGAAGCTCTTCAGAATCAATTGAAAAAAATTTAATTAGAGGACTAACTGATAGTGGAGTAGATGTAGTAAGATTAGGACTTGTTACTACTCCGATGTATTATTATGCTTGGGATAGATTAAATATAAAATGTGGTATTATGATTACAGCTTCACATAATCCGAAAGAATATAATGGTTTTAAAATGTCTTATAATGGTATACATAATATGTTTGGGAAAGATGTTATGGATTTATATTATGTTATATTAAATAATGTATTCAGTGAAGGAAATGGTACTGTAAGTAGTGCTGATATAAGAGAAGATTATATTAAGATGATACATAGTCATATTAATATGGGAAATAATAAATTAAAAGTAGTATATGACTGTGGTAATGGGACTACTTCGGTTGTAGCTAAAGATATATTTGTTTCTAATGATAATATAGAATATATTCCACTATTTGCAACATCTGATCCTAATTTTCCTAATCATCATCCAGATCCTTCAGTTGAAGAAAATTTAAAACAACTTGAGAAAAAAGTTTTGGAATTAAAAGCGGACTGTGGTATAGCGTTTGATGGTGATGGTGACAGAGTCGGGGTAGTAGATGAAAAAGGTAATATGATTGCTATTGATAAATATATGGTTATTATATGGCGGGATATTTATGATAAAGTTAAAAATAAAAAGGGATTTTACGATGTAAAGTGTTCTAACGTCCTTCACGATGAACTTTTGAAACTTGGAATAGAACCTATATGTGTTAGAACAGGAAATTCTTATACTAAAAAGATATCTATTGAAGGTAATTATCCTTTAGGTGGAGAGTTATCAGGACACGTTTATTTTAGAGACAGATTTATCGGAACAGATGATGGTATATATGCTGGATTAAGATTTGTTGAAATACTTTCTAGAAGTCAAAATAAAGCTTCTCAGCTACTTAATAATATTACTAAGTATTATTCTACTCCAGAAGAAAAATGGGCTGTAGATGATGCTAAAAAAGAAAAAATTGTAAATAGGGTAGAAGAATATTGTAAAGATAATAACTACAATATTCTAACTATTGATGGAGTTAAGGTTCTATATGATGATGGCTTTGCTTTAATTAGAAAATCTAATACTGGTCCTAATATAACTACTAGATATGAAGCTAAATCACAAGAAAGATTAGATGAAATTAAAAACGAATTTGATAGTTTGCTAAATAAATTAAAAGAAGAAGAATAGGGAAGGCGCCTATTCTCCTTTTTCAAAAGAACTACAGTTATTATGTTTAGTACAACTGCAATTTTCTTTATGACATTCACTACTAATATCATTTGTATTCATACTTGTATTATCATGATTGTTATTCATGTTTTCATTAGTAGAATTATTTGATTTAGTTTTAGAATCTTTATTTTTCTTACTCATAATTTTACCTCCAATTATAATATTTACTAAAATTGTATTTATATGTAAGTTAAATAATAAATAGAAGTGGTAAAAATTGTAAAAAAATATTATGCTTATTCTTCTCTTTTATAGAACTTAACATAATATTAATTATAGGAACTTGATTTTTTTATTTTTTAGTTCAAGAAGACATCAAAATATATATTATATAATAGTTAATCTAACTCTTAATTTTTTTATACAATCAATTAATTTATATTATTGTATTATTATATATTTTAATTTATATATAATAATAAAAATTAACTTATTTTATCTGTAGTTTATTATAATAAACTAGTCTTGATAATTATTAAATAGTTAATTTTTTAATACTTTTAGATTAATGATTAATTAAATTATATTTATTTAGTTAGTAAAAAATAATATATTTATTTAATTACCCTACTATTTTAAATTTTTAGGTAAAGTAGGGGTATAATACTAAAATTTTCCAGATACTATTTCAGCAATTTTATCAAATATTTCACTGGCATTTTCTTTTGTTATTTCGGTGTATCCAAGTTCTCTTAATGCTTGTATTTTGGCAGTGTTAAGTTCTTGTGTGCGACTTAATTTTTCTTCTTTCTTTGTGACTAATACTGATTCCCATTTTTTATGGGATTCAGCAATTTTAGTTCTAGAAGCTCCACCGTTACTATATAATGTCATTGCGGAAAACATAATACTTTCAAAGATATACTGATTATTCTCATCATAAGCAAATATATTTGGATCAGTATAACCATTATTTTTTGAAAAATATCCTAAAATATATTTTAATTCTTTTGTAGTAGATAGGTTTTGAATAAACTGATATAAATAAGTAAGTGTAGTTATAGATTCACTATCTCTACCCTTCTCTTCCAAAAGTAAATTTTTAAGCATAAAAACAATATCATTTATTAAACTTATTTCTTCTTTTTTTAGACCAGATAATTCAATTGTTTCTTCTTTTTTATTATTGGCTTTTTTTGAATCAAATATTTTAATACCAACACTTTGTAAGTATTCGTTATTAATATCTATATCTAAAATTTCGTTTGCACTACTGACATTTAATAATTCAAATAATAATTGACATTTCTCATTAGGAAGTTTTGACAAGTCTTCCCCATCTAAATAGTTGTAAACCATTTGTCTAGATACACCTAAATATTTAGCTAAATTTACTTTGGAAATATTTGCTTTTTTTAAAATAAGATTTATTTTCTCGACGACATTCATTTTATTGCATCCTCCTACATATATCTTATATACCTATTGTATCATTTTTGATAAAATTATGTCAAGTGAAATGACTAAAATGTCAAAAAAATAGAAGATACTCTTCTATTTAATATATATATAAATTTATTTTACTTCTTTTATTATTCCACCACCTAGACATAAATCTTCATCATATAATACACAAAATTGTCCTGGTGTAACAGCTTTGGAACCATTATATAATACTTTAATCATATTATTTTCTAGGTAAATTACATCAACACTTATGTCAGGAGCACGGTATCTAAATTTACAACTACATTTATCTGGTCTTTTGTCTGTTAAAAAATTAAACTCTTCAATAAGTGCTTCTTTTGAATATAAATATTTATTATCATCGCCCATTGCAACATATAAAATATTGTTTTTTAAATCTTTTTTTACGACAAATATTCTATCTTTGGTTCCACCAACATTTAGACCTCGACGCTGTCCAATAGTGTAATACATGAGTCCTATGTGTTTGCCTAAAACTTTTTTTGTGTCAATGTCAACAATATCTCCAGGAATATTTGGTAAATAATTCTCTAAAAATTTTGTAAAATTTCTTTCTCCTATAAAGCATATTCCAGTGGAATCTTTCTTTTTAGCGGTAACTAGTTTATATTCTTCCGCTATTCTGCGAACTTCAGGCTTGGTTATTTCACCAAGTGGAAAGAGGACATCTTTAAATACATCTTTATTTACATATGCTAAAAAGTAAGACTGATCTTTATTTTTATCTACTGCTTTTGCTAACTTGCCATCAATTAATCTTGCATAATGGCCTGTTGCTATGTAATCTGCTTTTAATTCTTTGGCTTTTTTTATAAATAGATCAAATTTAATATATTTATTGCACATTACATCTGGATTAGGAGTTCGGCCTTTTTTTAATTCATCTAAAAAGTAGGTAAATACAAAGTCCCAGTACTCTTTGACAAAGTCTACTCTATGAAGTGGGATTCCTATTTTTTCACAAACTTTTACAGCATCATTATAATCTTTTTCTTGTGGACAAATATCATTATTTAAATTTGGATTTCCTAAATAGTCATTATTAATAGTACTATCCCAATTACGCATAAATAAACCTATGACATTATATCCGGCTTTTTTTAGGAGAATAGCCGCTACTGAACTATCGACACCTCCAGACATACCAATTACTACTGTTTTCATAAGATTACACCTCTTATGACATTATAACATAAATTATTTATTTAATAAATAGTTTAATAAATAATTTTGTTATAGCGGGTACTAGAAAGCTTTCAGTTATTGATGAAATAGATATAAGAATAATAGAAATTAATAAGATTAAGAAATATCTTTTAAAAAATTTATTGATACTATAGTTTTTTTCTTTTGAAAAGATGCTTTTAATTAAATAAATTGTCATGATGGTAGAATATACTCCTAAAATTAGTGATGTTAAAATATTAATAATTTCAGAGGGAAAAATATATATAAATGCTGCTAAAATACCTTTATATTTAAGTGTTAAAATAAAGGATGATACTGTAAATCCAATAGTAAAGCTTTTTATATAAATTAGAAATATATTAAAGATAATACCAATTATTGACATACCAAAAATCCATATTAAGCTAATAAATATAGCGTTAGAAATAAGAGCATTTTTAAGGGCCAGTCCATTATTAATATTATTAGAATTTATATTATTCATGAAAGTAGATATTTGATTTATAACTAATTCTTTATCATTTTTTCCTAGTGTTATTAAAAAGATTGATCCTGATATTATTCCAAGAATTATTATAAATAATATGAATAAATTTATTTTTTGAGATGGTAAGATTAATTCCAAAGTCTTATTTAACTTCTTGTCCATATTTTATCACCAATAGACTATATGAAAAAAATATTGAAAATATGTATAAATTTTAGTATAATTAAATAGAGGTGTAGATGATGGAAAAGAAAAATTCTAATAATAAAGTAAATAAAACTAAGAAGAAAAAAAAGAAAATAAAAAATTTAGGCACACGTATATTTGCTTATATAATGCTGTTATTAGCAGTTGCTTCAGCACTTACGTCAATTATTGCCTATGCACTCTCTTAATTATGAGTGTTTTTTTATTTTATTAATATATAAAGTAACAACAATGATAAACCTAAGCTAATAATACCTAAAAGTATATAGGATACAAAACCAGAACTTTCTTCTTTTCTTTTAGAAATACCATTTTGTCTTGATAAATTATTTTCTTTGTCTAGATCTTTAGCTAAATTATCAAATGTTTGTATTTCAAGTTCTACTGTTTTAGCTAGCTCTGGAATTTCATTTTTGCCTACGACAAAATTTATAGTAGGAGTTTTTACCACATTGTAATTATTAAAGTTATCATCTTCTTTAGCAAGTTCGAGGACTGTTTTATACTCAATTCGATTATTATATCTAGATACAAACCAGTTAGTGAAGTTTTTAAATGAATCATTATTTATAATATAAATATTATTATTTACTTTGATATTATTCTTTTTTAAAAATATATATGATTCATTGAAAATATTACCAAGATAATGATCAATTTTTTGATATATTTCCATATCATTAACTGTTCTAATTCTAAGTAAGATATCATCGTAAAAAACTGGTAAAATTAAGGTAATATTGTAATTATCAATGCTTTTATAGTAGTTGATAAGTTCTTTGGTTACTATTTCAAGTGAATTTTTACTTAAATCATAAGTTTGATAGTTACTTTTTAATCTAATTGTTAAATTAGTTTCATCATATTCTTTAAAGGGAACTGCAATATAAAAACTACATTTGGCATCATTTAAATAGTATATGTGATGTTTTTCTAAAGTACAAATTAATGTCTCTTTCATATAAGTCCTCCTACTCTACTATTACAGTATAGCAGAATTTTTTTATTTTGTCGAGGTTTTTTTATTTGAAAGATGGATATTTATTTATTTAAACTTTTGATTTCTTTTGGAGTTAATTTATTAAGTAATTTTTGAGGTAAATTATATCCCATTTTTTTATATATTTTAGCTTGGTTATAGTAGGTAGTATTATCTTTTATTGCCTCTATCATATTAAATAAATTATCTTTTAATTTTTTGTTTTCTTCATTCAATTTTTTATTTTCAGCAATCATAAGTTGTATCTTTATATCTTTTTGGGCAGAATTAAGGGCTAATTTGTCAAAATCTTCTACTACAATTATATTAGAACGATCTTTAATTACCATGCCTTTACTTGTTATTATATATGAATTTGGAAACATTCTTTCTATTGAATTTATTAACTTATTATCTAAAACTATTTTATCTCCTAAGATAATTCCAGATATGCAGTTAGAAGGTACTCCTACTAGAAGTGCTGCTTCATTTTCATCTTTCTTTTCAGCTACTTCAATAATATTTCTTGTCTCTACCCTATTATCAAATTTACTATCTAATAAATCGTAGTATAAAAGCCCTCCTATTCTACTTGTTGGATTAATAACAAAGGCTATATTATTACTATATTTAATAAATGGTAATTTCTTTTCTAAAAGAAAGTTCTTACCTAAACAAGAGAGAAATGAGTCATTAATTACTTTTTTCATAACTACTGAGTAAAAGTATTTATCTTCTTTTTCTGTGCCATTAAACTCAGGTGCTAAGATACCTTCCTTGCTTATTTTTTCTAATACAGTAAATTTGGCTTCAATTCCATATATTAATGTTCCTTTAGGAAAATAAATGCGTTTGTCATCATCTAAATATAGTCTATACTGATTATTATCTAATTCTTGCCTTTTAATTCCTAAATATTTTTGGTATTGACTTTTTAGAAGTTCTAGTTGACCTTTATTAAGTGTTTTGTCAAAGACCATTTCTCTTGGAAATAATGTGTTATTCATAGTATCACCATAATAATTGTATCACAAATATGAATATATTTAAATAATAAATTTTAGTAACATAAAGATTACTCCTATAATAAAGAAGATTATAGTGTATTTAGTGTTTTTGTATTTTCTTGCTGCTGGTAACAATTCACAAAAAGATATTTGAAGCATAATACCTGCTATTGTAGAAAATAATATTCCTAAAATGAGATTATTAACTATATTTCTTAAAAATATAAATGCTAGAAGAGCTCCAAATGGTTCTGATAATGCTGATATTAGAGTATATTTTATAGCAGTTTTTTTGCTTCCTGTTGAATAGTATATTGGAACAGATATACTTATTCCTTCAGGAATATTATGCATAGCTATAGCTATAAAAAGGGAAATGCCAAGACTAGTATTACTATTAGTTGCTATAAAAGTAGCTATTCCTTCAGGAATATTATGCATAATTATGGCTATCATAGATATTATTCCTACCTTGTATAAAGTATTGTCTTTATTATTATTGGATAAATTATTTGGAAAATAGTAGTCAATTATCATAGAAATAGTAGCACCAAGTACTATTCCTAAAAAAGATATAATGATAACTGATATACCTTGTAAGTTATCTCTTAATATTGCAATAGACTCAGGAATTAAATCTGTAATTGATACGGTTATCATAACTCCTGCGGCAAAGGAAAGAGAAGACAAAATTATTTTTTGGTAATTTTTTTTCTTGATAAAAATTATAATGGTACCTAACATTGTCGATAATCCTGCTAGTGTTGTAAGTAAAAAAGAAAAAGATACATTGTTCATATTGTTTATCACCACTTAAATATATGAAAAAAAAGATAGAATTAATATTAATTTCTATCTTTTAAATTTTATAATTAGAATTTTCTATTTTTAAGTCCTATTATTTTACTAAGTATTAGATAAGTAATTCCCATAATAATAATTACTATAAGATTTTTAAATATAATTTCAATGGCTTCGGTATTTAATGTTGAAAGTGATGCTATATAGTTATTATTACTGATAAACCAGTAAGATGGGAATAATTTGGCAAAACTAATAATTTTTTTATCTAAAAAACTAAGTGGGACAAAACATCCAGAAATGAAACTAAGACCAAGTCCTATTATATTAATAATTCCGGTAATGACATTTTTATTTTTTATTAATCCTCCTATTAGATAGGCCATTGCAGTAACTGTAATTGTAAATATGAAGGAATTTAAAATCATAAATAATCCATTAAATGTAAACATATTCTTACCATATATAAAAATGCTTATAATAGTGAATATTAATAGAAGGCTTAAAGATAGGGAAACATGTCCTAGAAAAAGTTCTCTATTAAATTTTTTATAAGTATAACTACTAATTAAATTTCTTTTTTTGATTTTATCACTATTAAATATACACATGATCGTTCCAATAACAAAAATAATAATTGATAAGAAAGCATAATTTTCATAATTATAAAATATGGCTATTTCCTCTGTTTTAGAAGTTTTATTTTCAGAACTAATTTTTATGTCTATTTCTTTTTGGAGATCAACATTTGTATTATCTATTATATCTTTTTCAGTCATGCCAAGACTATTGTAAATATTTGCTATTTTGAAGTATCTATTAGTAAGAAGTTTGACATAAACTGATGCGTTTTCTGCACTTTCTTTTATTTCTATTTTAGGATCGTTTCCAAGTAGAAAATTTTTGAAATAATCTTTTGGAATAATTAAAATGGTATTTACTTTGCCACTGTATAAGGCATCTTGAATTTTTTCTTTGGTATTTTCAATTTCAATTATATCAGTATTTTTTTTCATGTATGATACAAAATTGTCAATAAGATAAGAATTGTCGTAATTTATAATGGCCAAAGTAGGATTTGTTGGAACATAATATTCGTTATTATCATTAAATGTTGAATTCATTACTGAGACAATGATTGAAATAAGAGAGTACATAATAATTAGTCCCAGATGTTTACTTACTATTTTGAAATAATTTTTAAATACTATCATATTTTTTCCTCCTTACGAAAATAAAAGTAAGAATGAATAGAATTAAAGAAATTACTCCAAGTCTCATTAAGCAATTATAATAGGCGTTATAACTATTATAGGCAAATAAATAATATAGACCATCAGTAATAATGTTAACGGGATTAATTTTAGATATAATTGGTAATTTTTCATCAAAAAATAATTTTATATCAATAGTCCCCATCATACCCGACATAAATGATAAAAGCATAATTACAGATATTAATAAACCAATTTTGAATTCTTCACTTTTTTTGTTAGAAGAACCAACGAACATTCCTAAGAGAATTCCCGTTACTGATGATATTATTATTAGTAGCAATAATTTATCTATATGGTTGGCAAGATCTATTTTAAAAATATAAATTAAATATAAGAGTAATAAAATAATAATAATAAATTCAATTACAAAAGCCGCTAATAGACCTGCAAGGATATTTTTAATTTTATTAACTGGAGAAATACTTATTCTAGCACCTTTCTTGCTTAAATTAGCTTCACTATCTTTTACTATTTCAAGACCAATTAAACTGCCATACATACATGTCATAGCAATTAAAGTAAAGAAATAATTGATGCTGAAATCTATTTTTTCGGTAGTACTATTAATAATATAGTCTTTATTTTCAGATAAAGTTTGCAAAGTATCATTATAAATAGTAGTTTTATCATAATAATTTATAGAATTATTTATAGTACTATTTAATTGGTAATATTCATCCAAAACATACTTTATGATTGTCTCTTCAATACCATTTTCCGCGACAATAACAGAAGCTTCTCCTTCTTCATTGACAGTGATATAGCCTTTTATTTTGCCACTATTTAATAAATTCTGTGCGTCTTTTTCAGTAGATGTATATTCAGTAGTAAAAATTTTATCTTCACCTGCTGAGATACTTTCTATAACGCTATTTAAGTTTTTATCTTCTTGATAGTACGAATTATTTACAACTGCCACTTTAATACTTTCTAAGTTAAAACTTTCACCAATATTTGATAAGGCAAGATAAAAAAATGTGCCAAGAACAAAAGGAAAAATAAAAGTCCAAAAAATTAAACTTTTATTTCGAAGAAGAATTTTAAGTTTATTAGTGAATAAAAATATAAACATTGCTATATATCCTCCCTACTTTCTAATCACGAAGCTCTTTACCAGTAAGTTCTAGAAAAACATCATTTAAGCTAGGAAGCTCTGAAAATATTTTATTATACTTTATATTATTTTCTTTTAAGAAGTCAATTAATTCTTCAAGGTGTTCTTTTCCCTTACTATAAGTTATAAAAAGTGTATTATCTTCATATGTTACTTCAATAATATCTGCTAAAAGCCTTATTTTATTAATTATTTCAATTGGTAAATTATCTGTTTCAACAGTTATTTTTTCTCCTATCATTATTTGTTCTTTTAAATCTTCTTTTGTGCCTATAGCAATTATTTTTCCCCTATCTAGTATGGCTATTTTGTTACATAACATTTCAACTTCTTCCATATAATGCGATGTATAGACGATAGTAGCTCCTTCTTTGTTTAATTTTTTTATACCTTCGAGGATATTACTTCTACTTTGAGGATCGACTGCTACTGTAGGTTCATCCATAAAAATAAGTTCTGGTTTATGGGCAATACCACAGGCAATATTTAATCTTCGAAGTAATCCACCAGATAATTGCTTTGGTCTAAATTTTTTAAAGTCACCAAGACCGGTAAGATTAATAGCATCTTCAACACATTTTTTCCTCTTTTTACTATCTTGTATATATAAACCGCAAAAATAATTAATGTTTTCATAGACAGTAAGTTCATCAAAAACGGCTACATCTTGAAATACTACACCTATTTTAGATTTTATATCATAAGAGTTTGCCGTCATTTCTTTGCCAAATATTTTAATGCTACCTTTTTCGTAGTTTAAAAGTGATAATATAGAGTTTATAGTTGTTGTCTTACCACTTCCATTAGGACCAAGTAAACCGAATATTTTACCTTTTTCAACATAAAGTGATAAGTTGTCTAGGGCTTTAAAATTACCGTATTTTTTAGTTAAGTTTTTTATTTCAATTATTTTTTCCATTTTATTTCCTTTCAATTTAAGTTATTCGACTGTTACTGATTTGGCTAAATTTCGTGGTTTATCAATATTACAACCTTTTAATTTAGCAACAGTATAGGCAAGAAGTTGCATAGGAACAATTACTGTTAGAGGATTAATTAATTCACTGATATCATCAACTAAGATTTTTTCATCAGAAAAGTTATCATCTCTAATATTGGTAATAGCAATAATCTGAGCTCCCCTAGCGGATACTTCTTTTAGATTGCTAATTGTTTTATCACTTATACTTTTATCGGTAATAACTGCTATTACGCCAAAGTTTTCATCGATTAAGGAAATACTTCCATGCTTTAATTCACCAGCTTGAAAAGCTTCACTATGAATATATGATATTTCTTTTAGTTTAAGGCTTCCCTCCATACTAAGATAATAATCAATACCTCTACCTAAATAAAATACATGGTTGGTACTAACAATTTTTTTAGCTATATTCTCATAGTCATATTCGTGAATGTATTTAGTAATTAAATTAGGGAGTTTTTTGAGATCTTCAAGGGCTTCTTTTTCAATACTAGAATTTTTAATTGTTAGGAATAATAAAACAATAATTTGAGCTAAATAAGCTTTAGTAGTAGCTACAGATATTTCTATTCCTGCTTCAGTATAAATAACATTGTTTGCTTCTCTTGCAATTGATGAGTCAGTGCGATTGACAATGGCAAGAGTATCAATATTATTTTCTTTAACCATTAATAGTGAAGCTAAAGTATCGGCAGTTTCTCCTGACTGTGATATTAGTATTACAAGGGTATCTTTATCATAAAAATTTTTTTGATAACGATATTCAGAAGCAAAATATACATTCGTTTTTATATTTTTATATTTTTCAATATAGTATTTGCCAATTTGACCGGCAAATGATGCTGATCCACAAGCGACAATATCGATATTTTTATATTTACTAATATCGAAAGGAATAGTTACATGATCATCTTTAGTATATAAAGTGATTAGTTTCTTAACGATTTCACTTTCCTCATTTATTTCTTTTAACATAAAGTGATCATATCCGTTTTTGCTAATTAATTCTTCTTCAAGGGGAAATTTTTTTATTTTTTTTACTACTTCTTTTAGATTTTTATCATAGTATTTTATACTATCTTTTTTTAATATGACAATATCATAATTATTTAGAACAACATATTTATTGGTAACATGAATAATAGCAGGTATATCACTAGCTAATATATTTTCGTTATTAGATACTCCGACAATTAAAGGACTATCTTTTCTCATTCCATATATAGTGTCTGGTATATCATCATTTAAGATAGCAAAAGCATAACTTCCTTTAATTATACTACTGGCTATATTTAAAGCTTTGACCATATCTTTTTCTTTTTTATATAAATAATCAATAAGAGCGGAAGCAACTTCTGTATCTGTTTCTGATTTAAAAATATAGCCTTTTTCTATTAATTTCTTTTTTAATGTATCATAATTTTCAATTATTCCATTATGAACAAGAGTTATTTTTCCAGAACGATGAGGATGAGAATTTATGTCATCAGCTTTTCCATGAGTAGCCCATCTAGTATGTGATATTCCAATATCAGCCTTTTTATTATAGTCTAATTTAGATTCTAGGTTCATGATAGGTCCTTCTTTTTTTATAATATTTACTTTTCCATTTTCTATATAAGCAATTCCTGCTGAATCATAGCCACGATATTCTAGAGCCTTAAGTCCTTTCATTATCTTTGATATTGCTTTTTCTTTGCCAGCATAGCCAACAATGCCACACATATAAATCAAACCTCCAATTTTTAGATTATCTCGAGTAATTATTATTAATTATATATTTATATGATAATCTAAATATTCTTAATTTTATTATATCAAACGAAATTATTTTTGTAAATATTTTTAAATTTTAGAAAAATAATATAGTAATTTGAATATATTTATGACATATATTTTATCATGAAGATAATAATACATAGGGGTATTGTAACTAATAAGGTGTATGAAAATACTTATTCTGCTATTAAGAGAGCTTTAAAAGATAGAGAAAGTTTTGGGGTTGAATTTGATGTTAGACTTACTAAGGATAATAAGATTGTCTTGTCACACAATTCAATTATTGAAGGAAACGTCATTGAGCATTCTACTTATAGAGAAATAATATCTAAAAAGTATTTAGATACATTAGATAAAATTTTAACGATTAATACTAAAAAATTACTTCTTATAGATATTAAAACAAGCAAAAATTATAAAGTTTTTGCAGATATTCTTTTAAAAGAATTAAAAGATGAAAAAAAGAAAATTTACTTAACTTCTTTTGATAGAAAAATTATTAATTATTTAAGGGCTAAAACATCTTTTAAAACAGGAATAACTTATACATATTATAGAAAAAATGACTATGACTTTGTAAGTATTAATCATAATTTTATTACAAAAGATAGACTAAAAAATATAAAAAATAGAGAAATATTTTTGTGGACAATCGATAATGATAAAGAAAGACAAAAAATAGAAAGACTTTTCAATGGTGAAGATAATTTATATTTAATTATGGATAAAAAAGGACTAAAATAAATTTTAGTCGCCATCTCCCTCTGGGAGATGTTTTT
>JBJEEA010000038.1:0-1701 GCA_051872635.1 Bacilli bacterium | reverse complement strand
AATTCAGGCTGAATTTAAAAGTAAATTCAGTCTGAATTTAAAAGTAAATTCAGGCTGAATTTTGAACGGGAACTTTATTTTTTTTCTCACAAGAAAGACTGTTTTTTCTAAAAAAACAGCCCTAAGTTGTTTTTTTTAGAATTAGTATTGACAACTTGGGGCCTTATATGTGTTATGCTAGAATATATCGTCATCCTCATCTCTAATAAAATCATCTAAATTCGGGATTATATCTGTAAATTTAATTTTTTTATTTTCAACCTCAAATTTAATAGAACATTTATCTGTCAGTGGATTAAATAAATTATCTGCATAAATAGAGATGTCAAAATCGATTGAAGTTGATTTTTTTAGATTAATGAATAAATATGGATGTACAATTTTTATTCTATCTTTCTGTAAAGAAGTATCTTCAAATGAGAAAGAGCAGGTCTTTTTATCTTTTTTTATTAGTCCTTCATTATCCAGCATATTTAGTTTTCGCATTACTTCAACTGATGTAAGACCGCGATTTGTATAATATACAACATTTCTATTTTGGCCTCGTGAACTAAATACTTTGAAATTACTTTCGTTTTCCTTAAATTTTATTTCAACTAAGAAATTATTTAAGTTTATTTTACTTTTATTTAACAATCCAAAAACTAATGGATAATTTGAATTTTGAGATATATAATCTGAGCATTTTCTTTGAATAGAATCACTATGTTCTGTATATTCTTTTTTACTTTGTATTATTTCATTTATTTCATCGGGATCGATGTATGGAATAGAAAACTTTTCAGTTATTTCTTTTGATTTTAATGTCCCATCATCAATATTAACAAAAGAAGTTGTAACTTCAATTTTATTATTTTTTGAATTTTTTTCTATTTCTCTAACATTTATTTCTAATTGGCGTGATAATTTATCCCTAAAATCTATAGAAGTACTATATTCTTCTATAAGAGCTTTTGATTTTATAGAATCCTTAAAATCATTTAATTTTCTTAATTGTTCTAAATCAATTGTAGATGGATCTTTTCCTTTCTTTGAGAAATAAAGCATTACAGGTTTTCCTGATTCTGATACTCTTTTTATTTCTTCGATTGTTCCACTTTCTTCTTCTCCTGTAGGAGAACCAATTCTTGTCCAAAAACATCCAACTAAAATATCACAATCATCTACTATAGCTTTATTTATTATTTCCTGTGGTCGTTCACCATAATCAGGTGCTGTATGTGTTTCCCATTTTAATGGTAACAAAACAACCTTCTTACTAAAAGAATATAAATCATTCCAATTTTGAATTGCATTAGTGATGATTTCACGTTCCTCTTCAACATCTGATGGAGTTGCAATTAATACACGATAAACTTTACTGTCATAAGCCATTTTTTCTTCCTTTTTATTATTTTTTCCACGCCAGTGGCGTGTGAGCATATCAAACCGCACAGGCCTTGAGCCTGTGTCGGCTTTGAACTTCTTGAAAATCATTAAGGCCCCAGGTTTATCATGCTAAGATAGATAAGTCCATCAGGGCACAATATCCTAATTAATTCGACAGGGGGACCTTAATGAGATTCTATAAGAACCAGCATCAATTTTACATTGGAATCGACCTTCACGCAAGAACCGCTCCATAAATGTCGCGAGCAATTTTGTTGAAAAGGGGCTGTCCAAAAAGTACGGACAGTCCCTTTATTATTTTAAAGACAAATG
>JBJEEA010000037.1:0-1771 GCA_051872635.1 Bacilli bacterium | reverse complement strand
TTTGAAATTATAATGATTATATTGATATTTGTCAATATGTTTTATAAAATAAAAAGGTCGGGTATTCGTATAAATTACCCGACCTTGAATTATTATTTTATTTTCAGTTATCATTCGTTTTACAAAGTAAGCATCAAAGGGAATTATTTATAAATAACTTTCGAATAAAAACAACTCATATCAGAAACGATGTGCATTGAAATTTGTATAAAATTAATCTTCAATCTTAACAATCGGTGGTGTAATAATTGGAAAAGTACCAAAATTTGATGTGATTTCTGATATTAATAAAGAAACCTTTGACATAACATTACCCGAAAACATCTCTATATTTTTCTTAATCTCTTCATCAATATTATAATCTTTTAAATGAATGTTTTCATCTTGCTTTACAAAATGTTCTATTCGATAAGTTATTGATAAATTAAAAAGAGCGTCACCACTCATAATAAGTTTTCTGTTGAAATCTATAATTAATATTTTATCATTATTTTTTACAATATCAAAATCATCAACAAATGATATTTCAACTTCACTGTTTTCATCATCTTCCATATCAAAAGTATTATAAGATATATCTTTTAGCTTATATCTATATCCATCAAAAATTTCATTAAAGTTTTTCATTGCTTTACACCTCCAACCATATAAGTAGAATAAGCTTTGTTTGGATAGATTAGTGATTCGGGTTTTACACTATTATTAAAATAAAAATTCATAACATACTCTTTTTGCTTATCTCTATATAAATAAAACTCCAAAGCTTTTTCAATATATTTATTGAGTGATATATTCTCTTTGTTAGCTTCTATAGAAATTTTTTTATGCATTTCCGGAGAAACTCTAACATTAAAACAGCCTCTATATTCTTTTTCAGGCTTAATATTATTTATTTTACAAAAAGCTAAATAATTATCAACAGCTTCTTTAAAAGCATCATTAATTTCAGTAGCATTTTCAGCCTCAAATGTTACCACCGAATTTATTCCTTCAATTTTTCCAAATAAAACGTTATCTTCGCTACTATAATTAACTTTAGCTCTATATCCTTTATATTCCAAAACATTACTCATTAATATCACCATTTTCTATTAAATAATTAATCACAATTTCAAGCATATATAACTTAACTATAGGTGGATTATGTGGACAGTGCAATAATAGAGGATAAGGTCTGTCTTTTTTCATAAACTGCACTCTTGAACCTGATGTTTTTCCTTTATTGTTTTCAATATATCCCAAACTATTTAATAAAGCTCGTAATTCATCAAAAGTATAATCACGAGGCTTACTTAATAACCGTTCTATTCTTTTATCCTTCTTACTCATTATATAGACCACACACCTCAAATGCCACTAAACCTTAGTTACATTATATATACTTCTAAACACAATATATTTCTATATTCGAATTATATTAAAATAATTTATTTTTTAATTTAATTTTTTATAAAAAACACCAATCAATACTACCTGCTTGATTGGCAAACATAATAATAATTTTATTCGTTAATTTCTCTTTAAATATTTCGCTGCACGAAGGGCGACTTCACTTGCGAAGTAAACTTATACTAATGCCTAATAAAAAGCAGACAATCTTTGCAGTCTAATTTCCGCAAATATTAGTATACTTTCTATCAGTAATTAGTATTAACGTGCCGTCAGGCACACTTAGTTCGCCCCAAAGAAAAAGACACCCGATCGGGTGTCTTTTTCTTTGGAGCGGATGACGGGGCTCGAACCCGCTACCTCCACCTTGGCAAGGTGGCGC
>JBJEEA010000036.1:0-1804 GCA_051872635.1 Bacilli bacterium | reverse complement strand
AATAAGATAATGCATCCACTCGGTAAAAAGTCTGCCGCATAATACATAAGTATTATGAAAATTAAGGTAAAACGGTGAAACCCAAAATATAATGGAAATTATTAATAATATGGAAATATTTAAAAATATAAATAAGTTTGAAGATAAGTATTAGATAAGTAATACTGGTAAAGTTAGAAGTAAAAAAACAGGTTTATATTTAAAGCCTATGCATAACAAAAAAGGCTATTAGTATGTTAATCTTAATGTGAATAGATATAAACATATTAAATGGTATATACATAGGTTAGTAGGATTTCATTTTATTCCGAATCCTGAAAATAAACCTTAGATAAATCATAAAGATGGTAATCCTTCAAATAATAATGTAGAGAATTTAGAATGGTGTACTAATGAAGAAAATCAGAGACATGCTGTTTTAAATAATTTACATTTTTAGGGAGAAAAGCATAAGAGTAGTAAATTTACAAATGAGTCTATATTACTGTTACCTGAGTTAGTTAACATAGGATTTAATCCTACATTACTCAATAAATTAACAGGGGTAGCAATATAGAATTTAGACAAGATATTTAAAGGTAAAACTTGGAGACAGTTAAACTTATTTCCAGTACCTCCTAAATTTAGAAGAGGACCGTTTGTAAATAGAATAGTAATGAATGAAGACTTATATATAGAATGTGTTAAACATTGGGGTAATACCGTGCTAAATAGTATGATTGCGAAAGGCATACTATCAGTGTAGAGCATAGCTACTGAATAAATATAATGTAGCCAAGAGACCTTAACATACAATTAATTTGTATGAATATATATGCCGAACTTATGTGAAGAACATAAGATTTACTAGATAAAAAACTAGTAAGATAACAAATTTGGGACCTGCATTCTCTTATAGATATGACATTATGGATATTGGTACTATGGATTAGCCTAACATATTCAAATGTGCCATATCAGGATAGCCTGAATATCGTGGGTATCAGTAGAAATTCCCTGCTGCCTAATATAGTGATATATTAGTGAAAATCGGATAAAATCGGTGAACTTATTTAGTAACATTTTATAAACCATAAATTATGGAAATATTTAAAGTTATACAAGAATTTCCAAGTTATCAAATCTCCAATCTTGGAAGAATAAAAAACAGTAAAGGAGAATTAATTAATATTGGTAAAAGAATATCAAATAGTGGATATATACAAGTAAGATTACATAAAGATAAAAAGTATTATTATAGATATATTCATAGATTGATAGCACAAACTTTTATGCCCAATCCTAATAATTATAGAACTGTTAATCATAAAGACGGTAATAAAAAGCATAACGTTCTTAGTAATTTAGAATGGGCTTCAGATGAAATGTAGCAAAGACACGCATTTTTAATAGGGCTTAGAGCAAAAGGTGTAACTTTTACTAAAGCGCAATTATTCTCTATATATAATATGTTTTTTAAATAGAAAAAAACTCCAAGAAAAATAGCAGAAAAACTTAATAGACCTTTTGGTACTATAAGAAAAATTTGTTATGGAGAAAGATGTAAAGATATTCTTAGAGAATACCGAGATAAAGCTAAAATTTAAAAGTTTTAGCCATTGTAACGCGTAGAGAGTGAACCTATAATAATTAAATGTTATAGAATATAATCTCTCCAAGAGTACCCGACATCTTAGTATTTAAGATGAAAATGTACGCTGGACTATAGTGATAAGAAAACTATAGAAGTTGAGATAAAAAGCTCAACGATAACATACCTAATTAATTGTAAATCAATTAGTTACGGGGGAATTAGAAATCCGTT
>JBJEEA010000035.1:0-1963 GCA_051872635.1 Bacilli bacterium | reverse complement strand
TATCATAAAAATTAATTGTTACATCATCACCTTGTAATGTTAACTTATAAAATACTCCATCTTTCATTATTAAGTTATATTCATATGGTTTTAACTTTGTTCTATTCTTACCAGTAAATTTTAATTTCTCTTTTTTCTTATTATAAAAATCGTAACATTGTTTTTCAAAATATTCATCTACTCTTTGACTAGCATTATCTTGTTCTGTAAACCATAAAAGAAATGGCTTAATATCGTATAAAGCATTATGAGCAAATAAATTAATTGTTTTCTTTTTAATAGATAGTAAATCATTCATAAAATTATCTACTGATTTATAATGATAACAAATATCTGAATCGTTATCACATGACATTAATGCAATAGAATAAGTTAACATTTCATTCTTTTCTTTTAAGTAACATGCTTCAATATCAAATGCAAAATTTTGAACATTATCATAATTTGGAATAGTATTATATAAATAATAATTTTCTAAATTATCTGTTATTATATTTAACCTCTCATTTAAATCCATTTATTTCACCCCTATTTAAAATTTTGTATATTTTTATATTCTTGTATAGATGAAATTATTCTTTGATATGAATTTATAGAAGCTTTATCCAATGCTTCACCACTTTCAACTGTAAGATATCTATCTCTTAAACTATTTAGTACACCTTTTATAAATAATTCTTTTTGCAAAGGTGAAAGTGTGTTCCAATCATTCCATATAGATTGCCTTTCATAACCTTTCATATTTAATACAAACTTTAAACTCATAAAATCAGCAAACCATCTATTTTGTTCAGTATCATCGTTTATTCTATCGTAAACTGCTTGAATTGTTATCTTTTTATAGTCTTTTTTTAATTTATTTAACATTTCTAATTTTTTATCATCATCAGAAATAATTAATTCACCAATTTTCTTTAATGTAACTCCATCAGCTCTATACGATTTGTTCCTCATTGATGGCAAAAATATATCTTTACCACTTAAATAATCAATTTGTTGTTCAGATAAACCTAATGCTTTTAACGCATTAACAGTTGATTCAATTTGTTTATTGTATCTTTTTACATACCTATTAAGTCTAGTATCAATTGAAAGTTTATTACTGGAGCTAGTTGTTTGTTTTTTAATTTGTGAATTTAACCCTCTTTCGATTTTATTGATTTGTGATTTTAATTGTCTATCACTAAGTTGTCCATTTTTTAAATAAGTTGGAATTTTATAACCTAATGTTTGTAACTTATTAGTTAAATATTTTACCTTTTGTTTAGTAGACTTCTTTTCCCAATTTACTCTTTTTAAACCTGATAATTGTCTTTTTGCATTCATGCTATACCCCTCCATTAATTATTAATATCTAGGAATGTTTCACGTGAAACATTGTGAAACACTCCCACCTATTAGTAATTAATTTTCACCATCTTTTATTAATTGTCTTGTAATAGCTGATGGAACAATTTCATGTTCATCAATATAATCTCCTAAATCTTGCTCAAGGTGATAATTTTCATGGAATCTATAACCATCATAAGGAAAATAAACTCTTTCATTATCATCATTAAAATAAATTGTTTCCTTAGTTAAATCAATTTTATTTCCTAGTGTATCATAATATACATTATAATCATATTCTCCATTATTTTCAACTTTTACCAATACTGGCATTGCAAAACATTCTTTATGAGGTTTAAAGTTTGTTTCAGCCTTTACAGTTGTTCCTCCAATCATCACCATTGTTAAAGTAGCAATTAATAATTTTTTCATAAATTTCTCAATCCTTTCAAATTTTATTTATATATTAATAATATATGTATTAAGGGTAAAATGTTTACCCTTTATTAAACTAAACTCACACTAATTATAATGTTATTGTAAATATCAAAGTAAGGTAATAAATCAATTAATGTATTGCTAATCATTACTGTGTTATATTCGTTGAACTTAATATTTGAAAATTGTAAATTTT
>JBJEEA010000034.1:0-1971 GCA_051872635.1 Bacilli bacterium | reverse complement strand
TCTCAACTTAAACACTTTTGAGAGAGTAAAAATCCCCTAAGCCTTACTAAATAAAGGATTGGGGATTTTAAATTTGTTATAAAAACTGCGTACATTTTTTTATTTTTTAGTTTGCTTAAAAATTTTTTGAAAATTTTTTAAAGAAATTACTTCATAGTCAGTTCTAAAGCCAAATTTCTCATGTAAATCATCAGTTAAATCTGTTCTAATATAATTTGGCACATAAGTATCACCTTTCTCTAATTTCATATTCATATTTCTTAAAGTCTCTATTATTTCTGGCGCTGTGTATTTTTCATCTAATTTCTTTTCTAAGTATCTATATACTATTAATGCTAGAAAACATGTTACAAAATGGGCTTTTATCATCTCATCCTTAGAATGATATACTGGTCTGGATTTAAAGTCACTTTTCATTATTCTAAAACTTTCTTCGATTTCCCATCTTCTATGGTTTACTTTGATTATATCTTCTACGGAGTCTTCAAGATTTGTACAAACAGCATATAATCCATCATATTTTGCTTCTTCATCTATTATTTTTTGATCAATTGTGTAAATGCTTGTTTCTGCAACTTCACCTTCATTTGTAACATTAGTTGTTTTTATAAATCTCTTAGGGTCATTTTGTTTAGATTTTTTTAATTTTTCTGGATTGCTTTCAATTATTTTTTTTGCTCGATTTATTTGGTTATTTCGTATATTCTTTTGATATTCTTGATATTTGACAGAATAGGTAACTATTAACCTTTGCTCTAATCCATCCTCTTTAATCCATCGTTCTTTATAAAAAACTTTATCTTTATATTTTTTTATAAGTTCCTCATCTGTGCGCAATTTGGATATGTTGTAGGTTTTACTTTCATTAGGCAAATGCCATCCTTTAGTTAAATCTAAAGCATAATCTTTTAAATGTTTTTTTAATTTCTTTAGCGATTGTGTAGTTACAAATTTTCTACCCTCTATGTTATTAAATTTTCTATTAGCGTTTGACGCAAGTCCAGCATCTGTGCATACTACAAATTGAGAACATTCAAAATCTTTAATAATTTTTTCTTCTAATGGCTGTAATGTTTTTTGTTCATTTGTACTACCTGAAGTAATATCAAAAGCTAAAGGAATACCGTTTCCGTCCATAAATAATCCCATTTGAACAATTGGATTAGGTCTGTTTTCTTTAGATTTACCATATTCTTTTAAGCCATCTTCTTCTTCAATTTCAAAGTAATAATTCGTACAATCATAATATAATACTTTATTATTTCTTTTCATATATTTGTTACTATTTTTATAAAGCTCTGATTGGATAAAATCCATATTTTCACAAATAACAGGTAAGGCTCTTTCTATATGTTGATACTCAAAATTTGGTTGTTCTAGAAAATTTTTTGATAGTTCTAAAGTCTTTAATTTTGAAGCAGGAAAAATAATTCTAGAATAAATTAACTTTGATAAAACATCATTTAAATCAAATTTAAATTGGTGTTTTTCTTTTATAGCATCACAAATCTCATTCAATTTTAATTTGTAATAAATATCTTGTAGGAAGAGATAACCAGCATTAAATGATGTTTGAATATTTTTATCAATTATTTTGTTTGGATTTTTTCTCATTATTACAGGTAAAGAATTTTCTTTATGTTGTTTATTTAATTCTGCAACATAATTTTTTAGCCATTCCAAAGGATCTTCATTACCAGCTCTATCTTTAATTTTATCTAAAGTACCTAAATTTTCATAAACACAGGTTGTTCTTTTATTATTTTTATAAATATCTTTAATTATTGTATAGTGAGTAGTGTTTTTGTTCTTAGTTATTTTAACTCTCATAAGTATAACCTCCATTTTTTATAACACTATTATAACAAAGACGAAGAATGTACGCAATACTTTTTGAGAAAATTTGACAAAAAAATAAAGCATTATCAATGCTTTTGAAATTTTAGGGAATTAAAAAGTGTTTAAAATCCG
>JBJEEA010000033.1:0-9159 GCA_051872635.1 Bacilli bacterium | reverse complement strand
ATGCATCTATTTTCTAGATACATATTTTCCATCTTTAGTAGATACAATTATTTCTTCGCCCTCATCTATAAATAGTGGAACCTTAACAAGCATTCCTGTTTCAATAATAGCATCTTTAGTTGCATTAGTAGCGGTATTCCCCTTAATTGCAGGCTCTGTCTTTGTAATTTTAAAATCAATTTTTTCAGGAAGTTCAATACCAAGCATTTCTCCTTCAAAGAAAATAATAGTTACTTCTAATCCTTCTTTTAAGAACTTAGCTTCTTCCTCAATTTGCTTTTTATTTAATTCAACTTGCTCATAACTTTCCATATTCATAAAGCTATAATTATCACCATCAGAATAAAGAAATTGCATTTTCTGCTTCTCAACATGAGCAGTAGGCACTTTAATACCAGCATTAAAAGAATATTCAGCAATTGATCCAGTTCTTAAGTTTTTAAGTTTAGCTTTTACAATTGCAGCTCCTTTTCCTGGTTTAACATGTTGGAACTCTAATACTTGATATAAGTTACCATCATAGTTAATAGTTTGACCAGTCTTAAAATCATTAACATTTATCATGTTTTACCTCCTATTTTTTAGTTTCTTTATGTTTTGTAGTCTTACGACAATGTTTACAATATTTATTTAATTCTAATTTCTCTGGAGTGTTCTTCTTATTTTTCTCTTCCGTATAATTAATATTTTTACATTCTTCACACATCAAAGAAACTAAACCTCTATTTTCATTTTTCTTTGCCATTATTACTCCTCCTTTTCAAGACATCTACCTAATTATACCATATTTCCTTTATTTTATACAACTGTTTTTTCTTTTTTTTCCTTTTTTACTGCAAAAATCAAGCGTTTTTATCTACTTATCACCTAATTATCGTGTTTATTAAAATATATTATTGATTTAATTCAAAAAATTTATTTACTACTCTCGCGGATATTCTTTTAGTAACTGCTGACTGCGACGAATCAGGAACACTGATATCAGGAGATACTACGACAATGCTCATCTTAGGGTTATCACTAGGAGAATAACCTACAAAAGAAGAAGTAATTGTTTCTGTATCAACCATACCGTCTCCATCAGTATCAATAAAGCTTTGACTAGTACCAGTTTTACCAGCTGAAGCCGTATAACTTCCCATATACCCATAACCAAGACCTCTTGTAACAACGGCACTAAATCCCTCTCTTACTCTATCAATATATTTTTGTTCTACCGATAGTTTCCCTAATTCCGTAGTACTAGATTTATATATTAACGAACCAAATTTATCACCATTATCCGAAGCCGTATAAACCTCTTTAAGTAAATAAGGTTTTAAACGTGTTCCACCATTAGCAATAGTATTAATATATTGTGATAATTGAATTGGTGTATAAGTATCATATTGCCCTATAGAAAAATCTAATAAATGTCCAGGAAGTTTACTTGTTCCCATATATCCTAAACTTTCAACTGGTAAATCAATTCCTGTTTTAACTCCCAAACCAAATTCAGCATACATATCTCGATATTTTTGGAAAGCACTTTCATCTAATGATAGAGATTTATTATACTCATATGTTCCACCACCAACTTTAATAGCAATCTTATATTGATATACGTTAGAAGAATTTTGAAGAGCATATATATCATCAATATTCCCCATAGTCTGCCATGAACACTTCTCCGGTGTATCTTTAATTTTAATACATTCATCATTAATAACTGTCCCTATATCAATAGCACCATATTTGTATCCAACCATCATTGATGCTCCCTTAACTACCGATCCCGGTGTTACAGGAAGAGTAACAACTCCAGGTGTATAGTCTACAATGTATTTTTCCCCATTTTCTCTTTCTTTCACCTGTTTACCACTCATGGCTAAAATTTCCCCATTATTAGGGTCGGATATAACTACAAAAGAACGATTATAATATTTAGTACCAGCTTCACCTTTAGCATTCATGACTTCTTCACTAAGAACTTCTTCTAAATACTGTTGAAGATTAATATCAATAGTTAGAACAATATCATTTCCTCTCTTACCTTCAGATACAAGTTCATAACTATTATCAGATAAAAGTCGATAAGTAGCTTTAGTTCCTTTTAAATAATCCTCATATTGATATTCTAAGTAAGATATTCCTACTCTATCATCAAGTGAATATCCTTTCTTCAAATATTCTTTAGATAACTCTTCAGGAATACCCTGTGTATTTGAAGACACACTTCCAAGTATTGTCTTAAAAGTATCCCCATACAAGTAAACCCTATTCCAATCAAGCTTAGTATTAAATCCCTTTAAATTATCAATATTCTCACTAATATAAGCATATTCGCTTTCCGTAACATCACTATTTTTAATTATTTTTTCAGCATAAGAATAACCCTTATTCATCAAATAATAAATATAAGCAGCCTTTTTATCTCTATCAGTAAAAGTGCTTATCTCTTCATCCAGTCTTTCATATATAAGATTTTTAATATCACTATCCGTTAGCTTTCTCTTAGCATACATATCCCATTCTTCATCAGTTATTTTTTTCTTGCATTCATCATAATTACTTTTATAATAAAAAGTTTTAAGTCTATCATCATTAACTTTAGAATAATCAATAGCAATATTATCAGAAATAGTATAAGCAAGTTCTATTTCCTCTTTGGCTGTAATACCACTCTGTTTTTTATAGTATATCGTTTTAACAGCTTCATTATCGACAAGTAAATTATAGTTTCGATCATATATTCTTCCTCTCGGAGCACTAGTACTTTCAATTTTCTTTTCCGTAGAATAAGCAAGTCTTTCAGTATATTCATTATTCTTCATAACTTGAAGATAAAATAGTCTTATCCCAATAACGGCAAAAAATACCACCATTAAAACAGTAATAACCGTAAATCTCTTTTCCATAACTTCTTTAAGATATTTATTATTACTTTTTCTTCTTTTATTAAGCGGTCTTTTACTTTTCCTAACTTCCAGATTATTTTTCTTAACTTTTATCTTTTTCTTTATCATAAGCATCCCTACTACTTATTATAACATAAATTATAGAAATATACATATAGTTAATTAGGTGAAAAGATGAATATTTATTTAATTGAAGAATATGTAAACAGATTAAAAAAAAGTGATATCGTATTTTTTGCTTTAAAGCAAGGAATAATACTCGATAGCACTGAAACAGATATTATTTATGATTACATCAAAAAAAATTATAAGACAATTATTTATGGCAACCCTAAAGATATCTTACTTGAAATAAAAAGTAAAGTTAAACCACTTACCTATAATAAAATAGAAAATTTATATATAAGATTTAAAGATAAAATTGATAATTTTACAAAAGATATAAGAGAAAGTTAAATACCTTCTCTTATTTTTTTATGCAAGTCCTGTAAAACCATTTTCTCCATAGCTTACAGCATACGCTGTTTCTCCCCCTCCAACATCAAATTTACCATCATCTTTTGCAACCAAATACACCTCAGCTTTACCATTTTTTACTCTTATGCCAGAGCAAATATTAGAAGTTACTTCAAAATCAGCCATTCCAGCAAGAATTGTATCATCTTCACCAGGCTCATAGAAATGATCATTGTTTGACGCATCTGGAACATCTCCACCAATATTTATATCACTTTCATTCAAGCCATAAATAGACACCAATGACTCATTATTTGCTGTATTTATTGCATCTTTAAGGCAGTGCCACTCGCTATCAGCTAAAATTTCTGGTATATTACCAAGTATATTATCATCAAAGCCTAAATCATCACTTTCAATAGCTTTGTCGTACCACTGTGCTACTGACATTGATAAATTATGTAATTGAGATAGTTTAGCATTTCTCATTGAATTAATAACACTAGGTATAGTAACTACTAACACAATAGCCAATACTACTACAACTGCAAGTAACTCTATTAAAGTAAATCCCTTACTATTTAATTTTTTCATTAAAATTTCCTCCTTTTACTTACTTTACAAACTAATTTTATCATTACTTCTACCAATAGTCAATTTTTATTTTTCATTTCTTATTTTATTTATTAAATCACTATCAAATACTCTATTTCTAATCATTTCAATCTCATATTTATATGGAGCATATTCCCTTTCTTTAGATGTATCATCACGAGTAACATAAGGAGTTTCTAATATCTTAGGAACATCTCTTAATTTATAATTATATATAATATTAATTAAATTATCAAAACCTAATGTACCAAAGCCAATATTCTCATGTCTATCTTTATGACTATCTTTAATATTTTTACTATCATTAACATGAATACAACCAATTTTATTAATACCTATTTTTTTATCGAAATCATCAAGTAATTCATCAAAATTACCAATATCATATCCTGCATCATTTAAGTGACATGTATCTAAGCAAACACCAATTTTATCTTTATATTTAACTTTATCAATAATAGAATCTATCTCCTCAAAAGTTCTTCCTATTTCATTGCCTTTTCCTGCCATTGTTTCTAAAAGAATAATAACATCAAAATCATTATCAAGTATTAAATTAAGACCATCACTAATATTATTAATAGCTTCTTCTCTCGTATTATTAACCGCAGATCCAGGATGCAAAACCAAATATTTAATACCAAGAGTATTACATCTTTCCACTTCTTGTTCCAAAAAAGACACCGAAAAATCAAAATTATTCATATTAGCCAAATTAACTATGTATGGTGCATGAACTATTACCTTAGAAATGTCAATATTATTTTCTTTCATTAACTCTTTAGCTTCGTTAGTTATCTTTTCATCAATATCTCCTCTAAGTGTATTTTGTGGAGCTCCCGTATAAAACATAAAAGTATTAGCTCCATAACTTAAAGCCTCTTTTACTGAACCTAATAATCCAGTACTATTCTTATATGATACATGACTTCCTATGATTAAATTATCTCTATCTTTATTTTTTAAATCCATAAAATACCTCCCATTTTAATAATTCTTTCTACCCAATTATAACATATTTTAATCAAAAGAAAAAGCGATAAAATCGCTTAATTATAATTATTAATTAACAACCAGAACCAGTTGCAGTATTTGTAGCGCCATTTCTACTACTATAAAATTGACTAGTATTATCTGCTGTCAAATTAACACAAATTTTAGTACCATTCAAATAAACTTTACCTTTTAAACCAGTAGTGTCTGTTATACCAGCAGCTTTTAATACTTCAGGAGTCAAATTGTCACTAGTAGGCGCACTTTCTGGCAATTTTTTATCAGTTAGCTCATTAACAAAAGTCTTATAATCATCACTAACATCACCAGCAATATCTGAACTTAAGACTGCAAGTTCATATTGTTTAGTAAACCACTCAGTAACAGTAGCAGCAGCATTATTCAAAGATTCTTCTTTTGCCTTATTCATTGAACTAATTACTGACGGAATAGTAACAACCATAACTATTGCTAGTATTACAATAACAGCAAGTAACTCTATTAAAGTAAATCCTTTTCTATTTAATTTTTTCATTTATTTCATTCCTCCTCTATTTCTAAAATAATATTATCACAAAATAAGCTAATAGTCAATTTTTTTTAAAATAATTTTATTTAAATATGTCAACTTTTAACAATTTTTTTACTATATCTATCTATAAAATTATCAAATTCATCACTAATTGATACTTCATTTAATTTATAACAAATATTCCCATTTAGTAAAATATCCTCGTTTTCCAAGAGATAATCAGATAAAATATTACCAATAGGATATCTAAGTAAAAAATTAACTATATTAATATAATTTAATTTCATTAACCTTCTAACATCATCAATATCCACTTTTTGTATCGGAATATACCCATACTTTTTATAAAGATTTTCATAATATAATTCAAGGTTAATAAGGAACAAATAATTTTTTTCATAAAACAATCTATTATTTCTTCTAGTCAAAATAACATTATTATATATAGAAGAAATTTTTCTCAAATATATTTCATACTTTTTCTCCATATATAGAGAAAAAACCTCTGCATAAATATTATACCTGTCATCAATAATATGTGGATTAGTATTACGATCAATAAAATGAGCTAATTCATGAACTACAGAAAACAAATCAATATCATTACTAGTTAATTTAATATACGCATCATTACTTAAAGTACTAACATGAGATATTTTTATATCTTTACTAATAGTAATTCTATTATTATTAAAACCATTCACAATTATTTCATAATAATTTATATTATAATATTTATAAAAAGTTTTAATATCTTCTAAAGAAAATAGAAAATTATTTGAATTGATAAATAAAGGTCGTTTAGGAAATAATGAATACATTTTTTCTAATATTTCACTATTTAAAAACTTTTTGTAATTTACTTCTCTTCTTATTCTTTTTTCAAATTCAATAAGTAAAGAGTCATCATTCATAATTCATCGTATACTCTCCTATAAATACTTACATATTTATCACTATACTTCTTCGTTTTTAATAATTTTAAATTAATATATTTATCCTGTAACTTATCAAAACTATATTCAAGTACTAATAATCCATTATCCAATAGAAGGCCATAATCATTTACTAAATTAATTACTTCTTCCATAGCTTTCATCTTATATGGAGCATCTACTAAAATAATATTAAATCTAATATTATTATCTTTAAAATATAATAAAGCATCTTTGTAATCCTTTTCTATTATCGTGCTTTTTTCTTTTATATTTAAATTACTAATATTTTTATTTAAATACTTTAATATTTCTCTATTATTATCAACAAAATAACATTTACTAGCTCCCATTGATATTGCTTCTATTCCAAGACTACCACTACCACAAAATAAGTCTAGAACATTACTTGAATCAATATCATTTTGAATACTAGCAAACATAGATTCCTTTACTCTATCCATCGTAGGTCTTGTTGTAATAACATTATATCCTTCTATTTTTCTTCCCTTTAAATAACCACTTATTACTCTCATGTATTACATCTTCTTCCATCAGTATAACTCTTAAATCTACTATTAATCTTTAAAACATAGAAAAATAATTCATTATAATACTTCATATAAAGAGAATAGTCTTCATATTTATATATTTCTTTCTTTAAAGCCATCTTTTCATATTCATCTTTACAGGTATTATATTTCTTAATCAAATTAATTAGTTCATCATTTAGGAGTACTTTACTCTTATAATGTTCTAAATTCTTAATTAAATTACTATCTTCAAATACCTTTATTAAATCTTTAGTCTTTTCTATAACATTATCCATTATCTATATTTAATACTCTTCTCCATTTCTCTCTTAATATCTCTTTCTTTAATTGCTTCTTTTTTATTATAATTCTTTTTACCTTTAGCTAGTCCAATTAATACTTTAGCTCTTCCTTTTACAAAATAGATCTTTAAAGGTATTAAAGTATATCCTTCCATTTCTAATTTATCTCTTAGCTTTAATATTTCTTTTTTATGTAATAAGAGTTTTCTAGTTCTAGTCTCTTCATGATTAAATCTATTACCCTCTTTGTATAAAGAAATATGGGTATTTATCAAATAAGCTTCATTATTTCTAATAATAGCATAACTATCTTTAATATTAGCCTTACCTTCTCTAATTGATTTTATCTCTGTACCAGTAAGAACAATACCTGCTTCATATGAATCTTCTATTTCATAATCATATCTAGCTTTTCGATTTAATATTTCCATAAGTATCTTCCTTTCATTTCTATTATAACAAAAACTAATATCTTTTAAAAGTAATTTATTTAACTTAAAGTATCAATTCTATCTATCAAAGCTTTTATTATTAGATTATCTTCTAAAAGATTGATAGAAAAAGTTCTACTTCCAGCATGATTTACTGAAGTACCACAGTGATAAACCACTTCTTTATCTAAAATAAAATAGCGATCATGAAAAGTATCATTATAAATTAATTTTAAGTTATTATATTGACTATTGTATTTTTCAATATCTAACTTAGTAAGTAAAGAATTAGACTTAACTATTAATATAACATTAACATTAATATCTCTAATTAGATCTAAAATCATTTTATCCGCATAAGCATCAATTATTACTAATTCTTTTTTAGCAATACTTATAATATCTTTTATTTTAGAATAAGCATCATATATTTGACCATTTCATATAATCTAGCTAAATCTGAGTCTAGCATCACTTATTTGCCTCTTACTTCATAAATCATATTTTCAATTTTGATATCATCTTGCAAAATTACTTTACTCATAACCACTCTCCTAAATTTAGAACATTTTTTCATATACTTAATTTATAATCAATATTTTTTCATATAAAAAGTGAATAAACAAATTATTCACTTAAAGCAGCCACTGGAATACTATTATCAAAATTCCTAATAACAGCACTATATTTATTATATAACCTTTCATAATCACTATTATAATTCTTTATATCAGGATTAGAAAAAGGTATTACTTTATAATTACTCCAATTAATATGTGAAGTATATAACAGTTCATTATTTAAATCACTTAAAGTTATTGTTGTTTCATCATTAACTACTTTTTTAATAACTTTAACACTAGTCAAAAGCCCAACCATCTTAGCATAGTCTAAATCAACATCTTGAGCCGATATCAAATTCCCTAATGAATAAATTACCAAAGTATCACCGATATAAGTAACAGGCATTACCACATGAGGATGTGACCCTATTACTATATTGGCACCATTTTCAGCAAGAAACTTTGCCATATCAATTTGATATGCCGTTGGCGTATGCGTATATTCGGTCCCCCAGTGCATTGCTACCATTAACAAATCTACTTTATCTCGAACTCTCTCTATATCTTCTTTTACAACTTGTTTATACTCTTGATAAGCACTATCATAATCGGGATCTCCATAACCAGTTGGCCAAATATTTACTAAATATTCCTTACCTTCAGGTACTGGTATTCCGTTTGTACCATAAGTATAAGAAAGAAGCGAATAAGAAATATTATTTTTTTCCATTATATTTACCTTATTTCGCTCTTCAAAAGAAGAATAACTACCCGAAGTCATGACACCATCTTTACTTTGCCAATACTCATAAGAATTAAGTACTGCTTTTTCACCTCTATCTAAAGTATGATTAGTAGCAAGACTGACTAGATTAAAACCTGCATCAATCATAGCATCGCCA
>JBJEEA010000032.1:0-9609 GCA_051872635.1 Bacilli bacterium | reverse complement strand
ATTATAATTCAAAATATCGTTGTAGGCCTTTGTGTTTCAATATTTTACTTTATAATAACAAGAGATTTCAACTTAGCAATAACATTAAGTGGACTTTTTGCTGAGACCGGCTATAATCTTATTCATAATGTAGAAAAATTGATAGAGGAGGGAAAAGATGGTTAATATTGTTAAACAAATAGTCCCTGAAAATAAATTTGGAATAAAGTGCCCTCATAGTATGGCCCCAACACGAATAGTGGTACATAATACCGCGAATGATGCTTCGGCCAGAAATGAAATTGCCTATATGACAAATAACAATAATGAAGTATCTTTTCACTATGCTGTTGATGATAAAGAAATAGTTCAAGGTATAGAAGAAAATAGAAATGCTTGGCATTCCGGCGATGGTAATGGACAGGGTAACCGCGAAGGAATAGCTATAGAAATATGTTATTCTAAAAGTGGTGGTGAAAGATTTACAAAGGCTGAAGATAACGCTGTTGATTTAATAGTGGATATTTTGAATAGATACAGTTGGGACATAGACAAAGTAACTAAGCATCAAGATTATAGCGGTAAATATTGCCCACACAGAACTTTAGATTTAGGCTGGAATCGTTTTTTAGAAAGAGTTAAAGAAAAATTATCAATGACAAGAACAAGGCCGTTTGTAGTGGGCGAAATAGTCTACAATACTGAAGACTTATATCTACATGAAACCGCTGGTTATGGTGGAAAAGAAATTCTACTTTCTAAAAATACCGAATCAGTAGTAAAAAAATATCACTATAATAATGGACTGTATATGGCTTTGGGCAATTCTATGAATTATTATGATGCAGCATGGACTGATGAATATAGTAAATTTACCACTGAAAAGCCAGCAATAGAACTTTTAACAAAAGATAACAAAGAAACTAAAGAAGAAAATAAAGATACAGAAATAGAAAATAATATTTTAGAAGAAAGCAGCAATAATAAAGAAAATGAAGAAATTAAAGAAACAAATGTAGAAAGCAAAAAAGAAACAAGCATAGCAGACAATAATATAGTAGAAAGAGAAAATTCATTACTTTGGCTACTAGATAAAATAATAAAATTTATAGTAAAATTATTTAAGAGAAAGAAATAAAATCTTTCTCTTTTATGTGATTTATTTTTAATAAAAATTCCTACTAGTTTACTTTACTTCTAACCTAAGTAATGATAAAATTAAAAATGAAAGTTGGTGGCAAAATGAATGTACAAGAATTAAATAGTAAGCAAATAGAAGCAGTAAATCATATAGATGGACCTATGCTTGTTTTAGCAGGAGCAGGCTCTGGTAAAACAAAAGTCCTAACAAACAGAATAGCTAATCTAATTGAAAATGGGGTTTCCCCATCAAATATACTAGCAATAACTTTTACTAATAAAGCCGCTAAAGAAATGAAAGATAGAGTTATTAAATTAATTGGCTCTTCAGCCTATAATATTCAAATATCAACTTTTCATTCTTTAGGGTTAAAAATACTAAAAGAAAATTATAATCTTCTTGGTTATGATAGAAATTTTACTATTATTGATAGTGATGATGTTTTAACTATTATCAAAAAAATAATGAAGGATTTTAATATGTCAAAAGAACATTATAATCCTAGAGAGATAAAAAATAAGATAAGTTCCGCTAAAAATGCCATGATGGGAGTTGAATCATTTTCCAAAGTTGAATTTGATAGTAAAATAGTTGATGTATATAGAGAGTATCAAGATAAACTAAAAAGAGGTAACTCAGTTGATTTTGATGATTTATTAGTCCTTCCTATTAAACTATTTAAAAATTATCCAAATATTTTAGAAAAATATCAAGATTTATATAGATATATTTTAATAGATGAGTATCAGGATACCAATGAGGCTCAGTACAAGTTTAGTAAATTATTATCATCAAAATACCGTAATATTTTTGTTGTAGGAGATAATGATCAAGCCATTTATGCTTTTAGAGGAGCTAATTATAAAAACATTTTAAATTTTGAAAAGGATTATCCTGAAGCTAAGACAATACTTTTAGAAGAAAACTATCGTTCAACTAAGACTATTTTAAATGCAGCCAATTGTGTTATAAAAAATAACAAAGAGAGAAAAGATAAAAATCTTTGGAGTAATAACGAAGAAGGTGAAAAGATAAAATATAGTGTCGTTGCAAACGAGAAGGAAGAAGCAAATCTTGTATCAGAAGAAATAAAGAAATTACTATCTTCCGATGTTAAAGAAGAAGACATTGCTATATTATATCGAACTAATGCCCAGTCACGTGTAATTGAAGAAGAAATGTTAAAGAAAAATATCAAGTATCGTGTTGTAGGTAGTTTCTACTTCTATAATCGTAAGGAAATAAAAGATTTATTATGCTATTTAAGACTTATAAATAACCATAAAGATGATGTAAGCCTTTTGAGGGTTATAAATACTCCTAAAAGAGGCATTGGAGAGAAGACTATTGAAAATTTAACTGATAGAGCATTTGAAAGTTCTTGTTCTATATATGAAGCTATAAATTCTGGAAAAGAATTAGAATTTAAAAAGTTGATTGAAGATTTAACAGATTTAAGTACATCTCTAACTTTAACAGAACTAGTAGATACTATCTTAGATAGAAGTGGTATTAAAAAAGAACTAGCATCATCTAAACTTCTCGAAGATGAAATAAGACTGGAAAATTTAAATGAATTTAAGTCAATAACAAAAAGTTATGAGGAAGAATATGGCTCTGCAACATTGAGTGATTTTCTCGAAGAAGTATCATTAGTAAGTGATATTAGCGAACACCAAGATGATTCTGGAAGAGTAAGCCTCATGACTGTTCATTCAGTAAAAGGCCTAGAATATGATTATGTGTTCTTAGTAGGTATGGAAGAAGGAATTTTTCCACATTATAATGCTATAAATGATGGCAGTATGTCTGCTATCGAAGAAGAGAGAAGACTCTGCTACGTAGCTATTACAAGAGCTAAGAAAAAACTATATATAATATCAGCTAAATCCCGTATGCTATTTGGAAATACAAACTGTAACATGCCTAGTAGATTTATAAATGAAATCGATAAAAAATATTTAGAAGTAGATGAAAATAAAGTATTTAATAGAGTAGCATCAAAGGTTAAGAAAGTAATTGATAGAAGTGCTGAATATCAAGTTGGAGAAAGAATTAGTCATACTGAATTTGGTGAAGGAATAATTGTTGGCGTAGATAAAAGCATTATAACTGTTGCTTTTCCTCATCCTATAGGGATAAAGAAGCTTATGAAAGGCCATCCTAATATTACCAAATTATAAAATATTAGTAATAGTTTTAAGTAGTATCTAATTTTTTACATTTGAATATATTATAGTGGAGGTAAATATGGATTATAACATTTTAGTAAATAAAGATAATCCACTACCCAGAGCACATATTCCAACCAATCTAGTAGAAGCAGAAAGTAAATATAAAGAAGGAATAAAATTAGATATAAAAGCCAAAGAAGCTTTTGATCGATTAAAAGAAGAAGCGTCTAAATATGGCTATCTTATCGACATAGAAAGTGGATATAGAGATTATGATTATCAAGAAAAAATATATAATAAATTGCTCGAAGAGAAAGGATTTGCTTATGCTGTAACGAGAATTGCCGAACCAGGTAAATCAGAACATCAAACAGCTCTTGCTATAGATTTCTGTGTCTATCGTGAAGAAAAATGCTATATTGAGCATGAGATAGAAGATTTTGACGAAACTAAATGGGTTCATAATAATGCACATCGTTTTGGTTTCATTTTAAGATATCCTGAGGGTAAAGAAGATATAACTAAGTATAGTTACGAACCATGGCACCTGCGCTATGTTGGCAGCATAGCTACCTATATTTATAAGAGTAATTTAACACTTGAAGAGTATTATATGGAGAAGTTAAATAAATATTGACTTCTCTTTATTTTAGTGGTAATATTTGAATACATAAATAAGCATTCATTATAAAAATTACTATAGTTATGAAAATTAATGGTAATCTACTTAATACAAGAATATTCATATAAAGGAGAAATATATGAATAGTATATTTATTAATAAAGATAAAGTATCTAAAGTACAAAAAGAACTTTTAAAAGAAGATAACCTTATCTATATAGCATAATTATTTAAAGTTTTTGCCGATGTTGGTGTAACCATAATTTGCATTTTAAACACATTAAGATTAATTAAGATTAGGATTTAATTTCCTAATTTTTTACTTTATTATTATTAATTTAGAATTTAACATAATAACTTATTATATTCTAAAATAAAAAATAGCAAAAATATATTTTAATAAATATAAGTTTTTGATATAATATATATAGACTTAGGAAGTGAAAAATGCAAAATATATATAATTTAACATTAAAACAGTTAGAAGAATATTTTCTTTCAATAGGAGAAAAAACTTTTAGAGCAGTACAAGTATATGAAGGCTTATATAAAAAGAGGGTAAACTCTTTTTCTGAAATGACTAATATCAGTAAAGAATTAAGGGAAAAACTAGAAAATACATTTTCATTTTATAAAATAAAACTATTAGTAAAGCAAGAAGGTGAAAATGTAAATAAATATTTATTTGAATTAGAAGATGGTAACAAGATTGAATCAGTTTTAATGTTTCATGATTATGGAACTAGCATCTGCGTATCATCACAAGTTGGTTGTAACATGACCTGTGCCTTTTGTGAAAGTGGCAGACTAAAAAAAGTTCGCAATCTTTTAGCTTATGAAATAGTTGAGCAAATTCTTATCATTGAAGAAGATATCAAAAAAAGAATAACTCATGTTGTCGTCATGGGAATTGGAGAACCCTTTGATAACTATGATAATGTCATGAATTTTGTTAAAATAATTAATTGCAATAAAGGAATTGATATTGGTTCACGCCATATAACTATTTCTACCTGTGGAGTCATTCCTGGTATCAAAAAGTTTATGAACGAAGAAGGACAAGTCAATTTAGCTATTAGTCTTCATGCTCCAAATGATAATCTTCGAAGTAAAATAATGCCAATTAATAAAGCTTATCCCCTAGAGGATTTAATGAAGACTGTAAAAGAGTATATAAAAAAGACAAATAGAAGAGTAACTTTTGAATATATATTACTAGATGGCATAAATGATAGTGAAAAAGAAGCAAAAGAATTAGCTAGACTTTTAAAGAATATTAATTGCTATGTTAATTTAATACCGTATAACGAGACAGATAATATTGGCTTTAAACGCACAAAAGAGTGGAAAATTTTAAAATTTTATGATATACTTAAGTCAAATAATATATGCGTAACAATAAGAAAAGAATTTGGTGGTTCTGTCGATGCTGCCTGTGGGCAGTTAAGAGCTAAAACGGAATAGGAAGTGAATTTATGCAGACATTTTATATGACTGATGCTGGAAAAGTAAGAACACATAATGAGGATAATGTTGTAATAATAAATAATAAAAATGAAGAATTCATCTTAGCGGTCGCAGATGGAATGGGTGGCCATAAAGCTGGTGAAGTGGCTTCCAATATTGCTATTGAACATATTACCGAAAACTTTGAAAAAATAGATAGTTTTGGTAAAAAAGAAGATGCTATTGAATGGCTTCGAAATATTGTAAGAGAAATAAATGAAAAAATATTTGCCTATACTAGAGTTCATCCTGAAAGTAAAGGCATGGGAACAACGCTAGTAGTGGCTATAAAGACTAAAGATTATATTCTTTATGGAAATATTGGAGATTCATCTGGCTATGTCATGAAAAATGAGAAATTACATAAAATAACAAAGGATCATACTTTGGTTAATTTACTTGTTTCAACAGGAGAATTAACACCTGAACAAGCTAAATTTCATCCACGCAAGAACTTACTTACTAGAGCACTAGGAGCCAACGATCCTATTGAAATAGACATTTTCGATGTTGATAATTCTGTAAGTAGCTTATTTCTATGTAGTGACGGTTTAACAAATATGATAAGTGATGATCAAATCGAAAAAGTATTAAATAGTAATCTTAGTATTGAAGAACAAGTTGAAAAGCTAATAAAGAAAAGTAATATGCGTGGTGGCACCGATAATATATCAATTGCTTATCTAAAAAAAGAAAGTGGTGATTTATAATGTTGTCAAAAGGTCAAAAAATAAATGATAGATATGAGATAATAAAGACTATTGGCGAAGGAGGAATGGCCAATGTCTATTTGGCAAATGACACCATTCTTGAACGTAAAGTAGCTATTAAAGTCTTAAGGGGAGATTTGTCAAACGACGAAAAATTCATTCGTAGATTTAAAAGAGAGGCTTTGTCAGTATCTAATCTATCACATCCTAATATTGTCGAGGTTTATGACGTTGGAGAAGAAGACGGCAATTATTATATTGTCATGGAATATATTGAAGGAAAAACTTTAAAACAATTACTTCAAAAAAGAGGCGCCTTGACATTAACTGAGGTAATAGATATTATGAGTCAGCTTACCGATGGTCTAGCTCATGCTCATGAAGCTTATATTATTCATCGCGATATAAAACCACAAAATATCATGATCGAAGATAATGGACTAGTAAAAATAACTGATTTTGGCATAGCTATGGCCTTAAATTCTACACAGCTTACTCAGACAAATTCTGTTATGGGGTCAGTTCATTATTTACCTCCAGAGCAGGCTAATGGTAAAGGGTCTACAGTTAAAAGTGATATATATTCTCTAGGAATATTGATGTATGAATTACTTACAGGTTCAGTTCCATTTAAAGGAGATACTGCTGTTGAAATAGCACTAAAACATATGAAGGAAAAAATACCTAGTATTCGTAAGCAGAATCCTACAATACCTCAGTCCATAGAAAATATTGTCCTAAAAGCTACTGCTAAAAATCCCAAAAATAGGTATGACTCTGTAAGAGAAATGTATAACGATCTACAAACAGCAATGGAAAGGCAAAATGAAAAAAGACTAGTATATGAATATCCTGAAAATGATTTAGAAGAAACTAAGGTAATACCTCCAGTTAATAAAGAAATTAAGAAAAGTGTTATAGATAAACCACTTGAAGAAAAAGAAGAAGACTTAAAAACAATAGAGAAAAAAGAAAAAAATAAATTGCCAATTATCTTAGCTACAGTTTTACTAGCAGTATTAATAGTACTAGCAATTATCTTCTTACTTATTACTAATAATGATGTTAAAGAAGTTAAGGTTCCTAATGTCGAGGGATTAACTATCGAAGAGGCCATAGGCGAAATAGAAAAAGCTGGCTTAAAGTATACTACCAAAGAAGAAGAAAGTGAAACTGTTGATAAAGGTAATGTTATTAGAACAGAACCCAAAAGTGGTTCGACTAAAACAAAAGGAAGTACTATTACCATTGTTGAGTCAACAGGTAAAAAATATCTCGTACTTGAAGATTATACTGGAAAAAATTACTATGAAATTAAAGCTAAACTTGAATTAAGTGGTGTTAAAGTTGAAATGAAAACTAAATCAGTGGATAATGCTAACGATTATAAAGATAAAGAGGAATTAATCATTGATCAAGAACCAAAAGTCAAAGAAGGCGAAGAGACAAAGTTATATGAAAATGATTCAGTTATTCTATATATACCAGAAGTTGACGTCTATCCTGATATGGTTAAAGAAAAGTGGACTTTATCACAAGCTCAAGACTTTGCCAAAGAATATAACTTAACATTAGATATATCTTATAAAGAAGATAATACTGTTGAAGAAAATATAATCTTATCACAAGGAAGAGCTCCAGGAGATCCAATTTATGAGGGATATACCTTAAAGATAACAGTATCTAAAAAGAAAGAGGAAAAAGAACCAATAGATCCTCTTATGCCAGAAAATAATACTGAAGAATAAAAGGAGCACAAATGGAAGGCATTATAATAAAAAATGAAAGTAACAACTATACAGTAAGAACAAAAAAAGGTATTCATGTTTGCAAACCAAGAGGAAAGTTTAGAATAAAAGGACAATCTCCTCTTGTTGGAGATATAGTAGATATTGATGATATAAATAATTATCTTTTGGAAATAAGAAACCGTCGTAATTCATTGATTAGACCTCAAATAGCCAATGTTGATATTGCTCTTGTCGTAACATCGGTAAAAGAACCTAACTTTGATAGTAATCTTTTAGATAAATTACTTACAATAATATCTTATAATAATATTAAACCAATTATTTGTTTGACAAAACTGGACTTACTTACTAAAGAAGAAGAAAAAAATATAAAAAAAATATTTAACTATTACAAAGATATTGGCTATGAAGTTATAAAGAATACTGATATCAAAGAATTAAAAAAAATATTAAATTCCAAAGTCACAGTTTTGTCAGGACAATCTGGTGCTGGTAAGTCTTCTCTTTTAAATAGACTAGATAAGAATTTAACCCTAGAGACAAATGAAATATCCAAGTCTTTAGGAAGAGGAAAACATACTACTAGATGTGTAACATTATATGATATTGATGGTGCTTTAATAGCGGATACTCCGGGTTTTTCTTCTGTTGACTTTCGTGATATGACAAAACTTGATATCCGCAATAATATGTTTGAAATTAAATCTAACCAAGATAAATGCAAATATCGTGATTGCATGCATGTTAAAGAAGACAATTGTTATATTAAAAAGCTTGTCGAAGAAGGCAAAATCCTACCATCACGATATGAAAACTATAAATCATTTATAGGAGGCAAGTAAAATGGAACTATCTGTATCAATATTAAATTCAAAAGACAGAATTAACACTACTAAAATATTAAATAATAGCAATATGTCTTATCTTCATATAGATGTAATGGACGGAAAATTTGTCTCTCAAAAAACATTTTTACCATCAGAAATAAAAGAGATGGCTCTCTTATCTCATAAGAAGTTAGACATTCATCTTATGGTAAAAGATCCAATTTCCTATATTGAAAAGTTAAAAGACCTTCCCAATATTGAATATATAACTATTCATTTAGAAATTGCAAAAGATATTAAAAATATATTAAATAAAATAAGAGAATTTGGTTTTAAAAGTGGACTTTCGATTAAACCTAATACTGATGTGAGCAAGTTGCTACCATATTTAGATTGTATTGATTTAATACTAGTAATGACTGTTGAACCTGGTCTAGGAGGTCAACCGTTTATTAAAAGTAGCCCAGCAAAACTGGAAGAAGTAAGAAATCTTATCCAAGACTATAATATAAAAATAGAAGTCGATGGTGGTATAAATAACGAAACCATCAAAGAAGTATCACTATCCGATATAGCAGTAGTGGGTTCTTATATAACTAGTAGTGATAATCCACTCGAAAAAATAAATAGTTTATTAGTATAAAAATAACTCCTAACTTTATAATAATAAAGAAAGGAGTTTTATTATGAATAAAGAAGACAAACAACAAATTGAATCCGAAATCCTTGAAGAAGAATATATGCTTGGTAATGAATATTATAATAAATTAATAGAAAAAGCCCAAGAAGAAAAAAAGCAAAAATATAAATAAATAAGGCAAAAAAAAAGAATATTATCTCAAGCTTGAGTGTGTAAAAAAATCTGTGTAAATGATATCTATCCATGATATTTTGGAAGC
>JBJEEA010000031.1:0-9882 GCA_051872635.1 Bacilli bacterium | reverse complement strand
CTTATTGCTAACAAGCATATTTACTTTTTTCATAAGAGGGCACCTTCTTTCTTTACCTATATTACATACCAAGTATAGCAAAATTTTTTCTTTTTGTCACTATATTTTTACAAAAAAAGAAGCATAATAATTACGCTTCTATTATCTCTTACTAAATTGTGGAGCACGTCTTGCGGCTTTTAATCCATATTTCTTTCTTTCTTTAACTCTTGGATCTCTAGTTATAAATCCATTAGCTTTAAGAATCTTTCTATAAGAATCTTCTTTTTCTTCATTACCAGCATCATATAAAAGCAATGCTCTTGTAATACCAAGTCTAATTGCGCCAGTTTGTCCTGAAAAACCTCCACCAGTAACATCAGCATTAACATCAAAAGTAGTTTCATTATTCGTTACAACAAGTGGTTGTTTTAAATCCATAACTAATACTTCATATGGCATATATTCATGTACATCTTTACCATTTACTGTAATTTTACCAGTACCAGGAGTTAAAGTAACTTTAGCTACTGATCCTTTTCTTCTACCAGTTCCATAAAAACTTCTCTTCTCTTTAGCCATTACTTATTACCTCCTAGTTCTAACTTTTTAGGTTTTTGTGCTGCATGTGGATGTTCTTCTCCAGCATATACAAATAATTTCTTATACATAGCTCTTCCCAATCTATTATGTGGAAGCATTCCCTTAACAGCTCTTTCAATCATCTCTTCTGGATAATTTTCTTTCATTTCTTTAGCAGTTCTTTCTCTTAAACCACCAACATATCTTGAATGATCATAATACATCTTATCTTCTAACTTATTACCTGTAAGTAATACTTTATCTGCATTAACAATAATAACATAATCTCCACAGTCAACATGAGGTGTATAAGTAACTTTATGTTTACCTCTAAGTATTACTGCAGCCTTACTAGCTACTCTACCAAGTGGCATATCTTTTGCATCAATAACATACCAATCTCTAGTAACCGTCTCTTTAGATTGCATAAATGTGCTTTTCATTTTCTTTCTCCTTCATTTTTTATAATATTTGCCCTCATCTATTCAAATGGTCCCAATATTTAAACAGAATCCGACCGAATGTACCGATTATGATTTTACTATTATTTTATGTTTTTGTCAATAATTTACGAATTTTTTCTTTATTTTTTTCCATAAAACAAACTTTTCTAGATAAAATATCTACAATTTCATTTATATGTTCATCAGTTAGGTCACTATAACTATAACCATCAGTCTTTACCAAATAATCAAGCAAGTCATCTTCCTCATAATCACATATTTCATCATCTAATATGCAAAAAGAATCCCATTCATTATTTCTTAAATATTCTTTTATTTCTTTTCCCCTTTTCTGATTTACATATGATGTCATACCAATAACAGGTATACCATTGTCAATTAATGCATCCATTAGCAAAATATTTCTCCAAGAAGATGATAAAACTATTTTAGCATTAGTTATTCAAATTATCTTTTTTTAGTATTTGAAGTTTTTCAAAAGAAAAATTTATACTAATATACTTCTTTTCCTGTTCATAATTTCTATCTAGATATACATTATTATAAATTTTTCTACTTATATTAATATTACTTATCATATCATAAATATCATTTAATACTCCATCTATATCTAAAAATATAATCTTATTCATTATCATATTCCTCTAAAAACTTCTTAAAAGAACTAGCTATATCCTTAGGTAATATTTCCTCAAGTTCTTCTATCGAAGCTTCTTTCATCTTCGTAATAGTCTTATACTTCTTTAATAATTTATTCTTTCTAACTTCTCCTATTCCATCGATATTATCAAGTATACTAGCTAGTGCCCCTTTACTTCTAATATCTTTATGATAATTAATCGTAAAATTATGGACTTCGTTCTGCATTTTAGTAAGGAGTAAAAATAAATCACTTCTCTTATCTATTTCAATTTCTTTAATTGGTTCAAGTCCCAATAATACATTGGTACTGTGTTTATCATCTTTCTTTAAACCAGCTACTGGAATATCAAGGCCTAAAGAAGAAATGACTTCTCTAGCTACATTAATCTGTCCCGTGCCACCATCTACTATTATTAAATCAGGTCTTTCTAAATTATCTTTAAGTACTCTAAAATATCTTCTATATATTACTTCCTTCATTGTTCCATAATCATCATTCTTATCATTCGTAATTTTAAATTTACGATAATCATTCTTTGAAGGCTTACCATTAGCAAACACTACCATACCAGATACATTAAAATTACCAAATAAATTAGAATTATCAAACAGTTCTATTCTATCTACTTTCTCTAGTTTTAATTTATCTTTAAGTTCATTTAAAGCTCCTTCTATCTTATCTTCATCTCTCTTTATAAAAGTCATCTGTTCTTCAAAATATATTCTTGCATTATCATAAGCTAAATCTAATATTCTCTTTTTATCTCCCTTTATAGGTGTATTAAATTTAATTCCAAATACCCCTTCGAATATATTAGTATCAACTATATCAGGTACTAATACTTCTTTAGGATTGCTAACATTCTTGCTATAAAAATTAGACAAATAATTAGATAGTTCCTCTTCTTCTGTACCTACCATTGGAAATATATTTCTATTTCTATCGAGTAGTTTACCACCTCTAATAAAAAGTATCTGAATACTTATATAATTGTCTTTACTAAAGTATCCAACTACATCAATATTAACACTGCTATCTAAATCTACTTTTTGCTTTTCTGTCGTAATATTAATGTAATTTAAAAGTTCTCTATATTCTAAAGCTTTTTCATATTCCTCTTTTTCCGAGTACATTAACATTTTTTCTTTAAGCCTATCCGTAAGTACTTTCGTATTGCCATTTAAAAAGGATATTATTTCCCCTTTCATCTCTTTAATTTTATCTTCTTCAATTTCTTTAGTACAATATCCAAGACACTCCCCAATATGATAATATAAACATTCTCTCTTTTCATAAGTATTACACTTTCTTAAAGGATATATTCTATTTAATATTTCTACTACCTTTTTAGCCGCTCCAACATTAGGATAAGGTCCAAATAAATTATTTTTTATTTTCTTAACATTAATTCTTCGAATAATTCTAAGTCTAGGTACCTTCTCATCAGTAAGTTCAATATATGGATAACTCTTATCATCTCTATACAAAATATTCCATTTGGGATTATATTTCTTAATTAGATTAATTTCTAAAAGTAGACTTTCCATCTCTGTATTAGTAACAATATATTCAAAATGATCTATCTCTCTAACTAACATCATCGTTTTACCCGTATGCTTACTTTGAAAATAAGAACTAAGTCTATTCTTTAAATTTTTACTCTTTCCTACATATATTACCACATCATCTTTATTTTTCATGAGATAACATCCCGGTAAATGTGGTACTAATGAAAGTTCTTCTTTAAACATAATATCACCTTACTTATATAAGAAAAAACCCTCATCGGGTTTATATTCTTTAATGGCGGAGCAGGAGGGATTTGAACCCTCGCAGCAGTTTCCCACTCTACACCCTTAGCAGGGGCGCCTCTTCAGCCTCTTGAGTACTACTCCGTGACTACATATATAATTCTATATTAATTTCATTAAAAAGTCAACTAATTTTAACCATTTTTATATCTTCCTTATCCTTATAAATATTTATCATTTCTACTACTAGAGTTCTAATTTCATCACTGTCATCTGATAAAGATATCTTTTCATCCAATTCTTCAATTTTACTATTTATTTCATCATTATTAAGTAGATACTCTGTAACTGTTATTTCTTTGTCATATACTTTCTTAATTTTTTCAATATTATATTTATCTTTAGTCATTCCAATAACAGTATTATACTTTCCATCCTCTTCATAATATATATAATTACTACTAAGAGTATTAGCTTTCATTGAATCATAATCATTATAAGAATTATCTTCTAATAAATAAACAATACTAGAAGTTAATATTTTATTTTCCTTATCTTCATATATACTAAACATAAGTCTTCCACATATAAAACCACAAAGAACTGATAAAAAAATTGGTATAACTATTTTCTTTAATCGCTTTTTCATCTCATCACCAAAAATAGTATATACCAACCATAGTAAAAAAATTGTCGAATAAATATAGATTTTATTAATATGTTATATAACAAATACAACTATTATTTACAACATTAGTCATCTACATAAATTTAAACTTTTTATAATTAATCATATTTATTTAAAATAGGAATATTAATAGTATAATCATTATCAAAAAATATATTTTTACCCGTAATAGTAAAAATAACATAATCGCCATCGCTATCGCTAATAGAGCCACTTTTACTACTTTTAATATTAATATCACTTAAAGAACTATCTAATTTTTTTGTATAAAAACATATACTCCCCTCTTGATCAGCTTCACAATATTTAATAATATTATCATCAGTAATAGTAATAAGTCTTTCTTCTGAATAACTATTACTATTTGCAAATCTTATATTACAAATTTTATCAGTAGTACAATTTATATCACTTATTACTCCATACTTATTAATATCATACAATATATTACTTTTAATATTATCAATAACTAAAGCTTTATCAGTAGTAAGAGTAACATCGACATAAGCATCATCTGTTTTATTAACAAGTTTTACTGTCAAATCGATTAAGAATACCGCAATAGCAGCCGCTATAACTGCCGATACTAATACTTCAACAGTAACATACCCCTTCCTATTTAACTTCCTCACTTACCATCACCTAACCTTTAATGCATAATATTTACAATCATTATAATAATTAGTACTACCATCTTTAGAATTCTTATCAACAAGTTCCACAATTATCATATAAGTATAATCTTCCGAAAAATCTATATGTTCTTTTAAATAGTTAATATAGTTTGTAAAAGTATTGGTAGTATTTACTGTAGTATTTACTTGAGGAAAATTAGTTATTAAAGTATCCATATTCTTTTCGTCACTATCTTCATCACTAAATATATATAAATAAATTCTTATATAATTATTAGTGGCATTAGAATATTCAGCTAAAATATTATCTTCAATATCATAACCTACTTTTTGATCTAATAAATCAAGCAAGTATCCAGAATTGTCATTTTTTATTATTTCATTTATATAACCATTTGAAACAAGCATATCATTAACTTCTACTGCTAAGTAAGCCGCATCAATATCATAATAAGTACTTCTAGTATCATAAGCAGAAATAAGCCTATTTAAAGCTGTAAATAATGTAACAAGTACAGTAACTATAACAACCGATACTACTATTACTTCTGCTAACATAAATCCTTTTTTATTAAGCTTAATCCTTCTATTCATAAATTTTATCACCTTTTTAGTATTGCTATTTAACTAGTTTTATTATATAATAATTATAGAATAAAATCTAGTCTTTTTTATTAAAAGAATGAAAAGAGGGATACTATATGCAAGGAAGTGAAAGTAGTACCGCAAATAATTTTGCAAATAGCATGCAAAGAAATATTAATCCTAATCAAAGAACAAATATTTCAAATAAAATGACTCCAAATAATCAAAACAAACAAACAATTCCTAATAATGGAACAAATCAAAATGTCATGCAAAATGTAAGCAAAAGTACTAATAATATTAATAATACTGACTTTACTACAATGCCTGTTGTTAATACCGTTAATACCATTATCATAACTGCAGTCCAAATGGGTGCTAGTGATATTCATTTTGATCCTACCGATGATGGAATAAAAGTAAGATTTAGAATAGATGGAATATTAAATAGTTATGCTTTTCTTCCAAATGAAATTAAACAAAATGTTACAACAAGAATTAAAATTATGGCTGGAATGAACATTACTGAAACAAGGCTTCCTCAAGATGGTGCCATCAAAGATAAAATAAATGGAAGAGATTTAGATTTAAGAGTATCTTCGCTTCCAACTAAAAGAGGCGAAAAAATAGTTATAAGAATTCTTGATTACTCAATGAGTTTAAAAGGAATTGAGTATTTATATTTTAGTGAAACAAATTACAATAAAGTAATTAAAATGTTACAATCTCCAAACGGTATCATCCTGGTTACTGGTGCCACTGGTACTGGTAAATCAACTACCCTATATTCATTTCTTCAGAAATTAAATGTTGAAGGTGTTAACTTAGTTACCGTTGAAGACCCAGTTGAAATGGATATCAAAGGCATTAACCAAGTTCAAGTAAATAGTGATATTGGTCTTGATTTTGCAACAGTCTTAAGGAGTATTCTAAGACAAGACCCTAATGTTATTATGATAGGAGAAATAAGAGACTCTGAAACAGCCAAAATAGCAGTCCGAGCTTCCATAACTGGACACTTAGTATTATCGACAATTCACACAAATAATTCTCTTAATACTATTGAAAGATTATTAGACATGGATGTTGAAAGATATTTACTTGCCTCTGCTCTTACCGGAATTGTCTCACAGAAACTAGCTCGTAAACTTTGTGACAAATGTAAAAGGAAAAGACCAGTTACTATAACCGAAAAAAATTTATTTAACTCTGTCTTAGGGCTTGATATCAAAGAAGTATACGAACCAAGTAGTGGTTGTCCGTTTTGTAATCATGGATATAAAGGTAGAATAGCTATTCAAGAAGTATTACTAATAAATCAAGATATAAGAGATGCCATAAGTGCTGGTATTAGAAAAGAAGAACTTCGTCATCTTGTATATAATAAAGACGTTATAACAATGCTTCAAGATGGCTTATTCAAAGTATTAGCAGGTTTTACTACTACTGATGAAATATTAAAGCTAATTGAAGTAGAAGATGAAGATTTAGGTTTTAAAAAAGACTAAAAGATTATCACTAGTGATAATCTTTTTTAATCAATTAATTTATCCTTATATTCCAAAACCGGTTTAAAAGAAAGTCTATGATATTTACATATACCATATTTTTTTATAGCTTCAATATGTTTCTTAGTGCCATAACCTTTATTGTTTGCAAGATCATACATAGGATAAATCTTATCTAACTCATACATCATCTTATCTCTTGTAACTTTAGCAATAACCGAAGCTGCCGCTATAGATATTGATTTAGAATCACCTTTTATAATACTAGTCGTAGGAATGTCAATATCTAAAGGCATTGCATCAATAAGAACATGATCTAATTTTATATTAATATTTTTAATTGCCTCTTTCATAGCCACTTTTGTAGCCTCATATATATTTATTCTATCAATTTCTTTCTCGGAAACAATTCCAATTCCAATAGCAATTGCTTTTTCTTTAATTATTTTATAATATTCATTTCTTTTCTTCTCAGATAACTTCTTTGAATCAGTAAGTCCATCGCAGATAAAATCACGAGGAAGTACAACACATGAAGCCACAACACTTCCTATTAAGGGCCCTCGACCAACTTCATCTACTCCACCAATAAAATTTAAGCCTTTATCATATAATTCTCTCTCATATTTATATAAATCTTCCATTTTTACTTCCACTTCTTTAATATATCATTAATTTGCGTTCTTCTTTGAAAATCAGCAGCTCCATTTATATTTTTTTGAAGATTTTGTGACTTCATTTCCGGTGTTTCAACCCTACCTTCTTCTTTTTTATTTTTAACATTAAACATTTTATCAACAAAAGCTTTTTCCCTTTCACGTCCTCTTTTAGCTACATCGTTATGATTAGCATTCCAAGTACGATCAAATACTTTAGTTAAATCTTCTTGTCTATTATTCATATTCTTTCACCTATCACTATTTTACCACATTTTTTCTTAAATATAAAATAAAGTAATGTCAACTGGCATCACTTTTCATATTACAAATCAAGTCTAAACGATTTAAGTTCATCAATAAATTCATCAGTTTCTTCATCTTCTGTTATATTATATATTTTATCTTTTACTTTAAGGAGCTCATCATAACTAATTATTGCCTCTTCTTCTTGCTTTTTCTCGTAATCTGTAAGTTCTATATTAGAAGGTTTTATTTCCTCTTCCATCTTCTTTACAATATCACTTGCAAATTTCATATTATCATTAACTTCAAAATTATCCTCCATACTTTCAAGTGGAGATAAAGTATCTTCCCCTAAATCTATACCATAACCACTATTTTCTATAGGAGCATCTTTTACTTCATCTCTATCAATATGAATAGGAGAAGTTTGCATTCTAGAATTCATTTCTCTTAAAACATTCTTTTTATAAAGTCCGTTATCTTGAGGTTTAACATTTTCTATTTTTATTTTATTCTCTTCTTCTATATTATTATATTGTTCTTTATCACTATTCTCTACTTCTATAACATCACTTCTATTATCAGCATTTTCATTATTTAAATTACTAGCATTGTCTTCATTTCTGTTAGCAATAATTTCTTCACAAGTCTTTCCAGCAAAATTTTTACTTTCTTTTAATAGCTTTGTTAATTTATTATTTTTTATAATTAGAATTATAGTTAGAAAAAGTAAAAAAGTAAAAAGAAAAACAATTATCCAAAAGAAAAATAAGCCATCTGAAGATAAATTGTTATAAAAATTATTAAAAGAACTTAATAAATGCATTATTGTCACCTCGTACTACTGTAATAATTTAATATTGAAGCAATATATATTGAAGCCGTTTCAACTCTAAATATTAACTTTCCAAAAGATACTGAATCAAAACCATTGGTATTTAGAAAAGCTTCTTCTTTATCACTAATTCCACCTTCCGGACCTACTACCACTATAATTTTAGCACAATTTTTAATACTTTGTAAATAGTAATTTAACATTTTATTTTTTTCTTTTGTCGAAGCAATAATTTTCATATCAGCTTCTTCTCTGGCAAGTTCTTTTACTGTCATAATATCTTCTATTACTGGAACTGTAGTTCTCTTAGATTGCTCACTAGCTTCTTTACATATATTTTCCCATCTAGTTTTCTTTTTTATAAATCTTTCTTTATCTAGTCGTACAATACTTCTTTCCATATCAACAGGTATTATTCTATTTATTCCAAGTTCCGTAAGTTTTTGAAGTATTAAATCCATCTTTTGTTCTTTAACTAAAGCAACCGCTACTGTAATATCTAAATTAAGTTTATTACCCTCTAAAATAGTATCTTGAATTATCAAAGAAAAAGGATTTAGACTTTCTATTTTACATAAATATAGTTTACTATCATTAACTACCTCTATAATATCTCCAATATTCATTCTCATAACATTTTTAATATGATGAATATCACTATCATTTAATATAATATTATCTTTATATTCTTTAGCAAAATATCTTTGCATAAATACCACTCTCTTCTAAATTTATTTTTCTCCTTCTAATTATATAATATATTGGAATAATAATAAATGCTCCAAATATATCTATAACAACATGTTGCTTTATAAATACCGTAGATAATATAATTAACACTGACGTAACTATAATTAACACTTTATAATTCTTTTTAATTTCTTTAACATCAAGTATAGATATTATAAAAAGAATTGAAAAAGCACAGTGAGCAGACGGAAATAAATTGCATACTGGAGTATCCAGTTTATAAATAATATTAATTAACCAAGTAAACACACTATCTATAACTAAAGGTTCCCTATCCATAGTAGTAGGAAATAATATAAATATCATTCCTTCAATAATTGAATAAATTATTGATACTACCATATATCTATCAAATACTTTCTTATCATATTTTAAAATCAGTAACGGAACTAATATTAATAAAAAATACCATATAAAATAAAAGACTACAAAATAAGGAATAAAAGTAATCTTACTATCAATAACATTATTTAAGTAAATAGGATCATGCTGAAAAAACTTAGAAATAAAATAAATAAAAGACTGAAAAATAAAAACAAATACAAGAATAATAATTCTAT
>JBJEEA010000030.1:0-2200 GCA_051872635.1 Bacilli bacterium | reverse complement strand
ACTATGGAGATGATAGGTAGAAAAAGAGGATTTATCTTAGGAAGACAAGAATTAGATTATACTAGAATAGCTTTAACTGTATTAAATGAATACAGAGAAGGTAAAATAGGACAAATATCTTTAGAAGAACCAGCAGATTATATGGTTAAATAAGAAGGCAGAAATGCTTCTAGTGTTGCATCTAGTTAATATTTGCAACTTGATTTTTACAAAATTTATATAATGAAAAAAATAACCTCCTTTGGTTAAATGGAAGTAACGACAAATCCATCCGAAGGAGGTTATTAATTATGAAAATTTTTAAATCTACTAATAATAATACTACTTTTATTAATCAATTATTAGATGTAATTAATTCCAATACTATGCGTAGCATCATTAACAAATATTCAGGTGATTATAGAAGTCAGTCTTTTGACACATATTCTCATTTTTTTACTATGATGTACCTTCAATTAAATGAATCTAAGACCTTAAGATGCTGTATAACTGAACTTGAAAATGATATCGATATAGATAGTAATGTATATGTTCCTAGTTTATCTCAATTATCCAGAAAAAACTCAACCAGAGATTATAGAATATTTGAAGATGTTTTTTATCATGTTTTAAGAAAATTAAAAAAGAAACTTGGAGTAAAGCGATTCAACTCTCAGTTTAAGCAAATAAAAGCTTTTGATTCTACAATGATAGATATTGCTACCAAATTAGCTCCTGACTTACACTATGATAAAAATATATCTGCAATCAAAATGAGTACTTTATTCAACTTAACAGAGGCTACGCCTGAGAAAGTAAATATAGTTAAAGGTACTGTTAATGATAGAAAATGTATTGATGGATTTATTGAAAATAGTAACTATCTATACTTATTCGATAGAGGATACTACAATTATAGTTGGTATGATGATTTAAGTAGACAAAATATTAGTTTTATAACTAGACAAGTTTCAAATGCTTGTGTAGAGGAAATTAAATCTTATAGAACTGGACTAGATGATGTCTATGATTATGATATTATTCTTGGAAGTGATTATAGTAAAAATAAAACAGAATTTGTATATAGAGAAATTTTAACATTTGATAAAGATGGAAAAGAAGTTCGTTTTTTGACAAATATATTTGATTTACCTGTGTCAAAAATTTTAGAACTTTATAAAATGAGATGGCAAATAGAACTTTTCTTTAAGTGGATAAAACAAAATTTAAGAATTAAACACTGGATTGGCCATAATGAAAATGCAATAAAAATACAGTTATATACAGCTTTAATAGCTTTTGTTTTAATTAGATTGATTCAAGAAGAAATAAATAATAAATATTCAATATTAAAAATTACTAGAATTATTAGAATATATATTACTAAACGTATCAATTTGCTATCAGTATTTTTATCATGAATTAGAAAGTATAATTAATGGATATTGATGGAAAAGATTTGGTTTCATGGAATAAGTGCGTCTAAAATTAAAATGGAAAAAATTTCAACCCTCATAATAATTGAGCATTAGCTCTAAAATCATGAGGGTCATTTTGTAAAGTATTAAATTTTACATTAATGCAACACTAGAAGCTATCTAGCAGTCTTTTTTATTTACAATCATATCACTAATTTTTATTATTTATTAAATTTCATTATTATTTTATTATTATCAAAAAATATTATGATTTAGTAATTTCTACTGCTCTTTCATTTAGCCAAGCAAGAATATCATTCATGACTTCTTCTTTGTTTATCTCATTTAACATTTCATGTCTTCCACCTTCATATAATTTACATGAAAGATTTTTCACACCTAATTTTTTATATCTATTTTTAAGATTTAATACACCTTTTCCATTCTTGCCAATAGGGTCTTTATCTCCTGACATTATATAGATAGGTAAATCTAAAGGTACTTTCTTTAAGTTATTTTGATTTTCTACTTCTTGAAGACCTTTTATAAAATCATAGAAAAATCCACAAGTAAATAATACTCCACAAAAAGGATCTTCTATATATTTTTGAACTTCTTTATCATCTCTACTTAACCAATCAAAATCAGTTTTAGGATTTTTAAATTTTTTGTTATTACCACCAAATATTATACGATCTAATATCTTACTTCTATGTTCTCTTCCATATTTTTTACATAATATATTTGACAAAAATTCTCCGGCTTTTAATACTGCTCCATGTTTTCCATTTGAACCAGATAAT
>JBJEEA010000029.1:0-10312 GCA_051872635.1 Bacilli bacterium | reverse complement strand
TTATTATGTTAGAACCAGATTTTGGTACAGGAGTTGTCATAGTTATGACAATTATCGTCTTACTATTTGTAAGCGGAGTAAAAATGAACTTCTTCGTAAAAATAGGCATTATAGGTTTAATTGGTATAGTTATTTTAATCCTAATAGCCCCCTACCGTCTTGAAAGAATTATTTCTTTTCTAAATCCTTGGACAGATCCTTTAGGAAGTGGATTTCAAATAATACAAAGTCTCTATGCCATCGGCCCAGGAGGATTATTAGGACTAGGATTTGGTAATTCTATTCAAAAACACTTCTACTTACCAGAACCACAAACTGACTTCATATTCTCAATAATCAGCGAAGAATTCGGATTTATGGGTGTATTAATTGTTTCATTACTATTCATTACAATAATTATAAGAGGATTCAAAATAGCTATGAAATGTGAAAATCTCTTTGGAAAATATCTAGCTTTTGGTATAACTTTTGGTCTTGCCTTTCAAACTATGCTTAACCTAATGGTCGTAGTAGGATTAATACCAGTAACAGGAGTAACACTTCCCTTTCTATCATATGGGGGAAGTAGTCTTATCATAAGTTTAATAAGTATGGGAATTCTACTAAATATAAGTAAAAAGCTGTAAAAATAATCACAGCTTTTTTATTTTCAATAATAACTATTAAAAAAAGAAGAAGTAAAACCCTTCTTTTATAACCATACTCCATATATTAAAGCAAACATACTAAGAACAAATCCTACAGTCCAAAATAATTTAACAATGTCATTTTCCTTCCATCCTAATCTTTCAAAATGATGATGTATTGGTGTCATTAAAAACACCTTTTTCTTTAAAAGTACTACTGACGATATTTGAATAATAACAGTAAGTGTCTCAATTACAAACACTCCACCGATTAAAACAAGTGAAAGTTCGTGAGAAGTAAGTATTGCAATAGTTGCCATCGTCGCGCCAAGTGTCAAACTACCAGTATCTCCCATAAATACTTTAGCGGGATTAGTATTATATATTAAAAATCCTATTATTGATCCTACTAAAACAAAGCAAAAAATACCCATATCAGAATTACCTTCAATCCACCAGCTTCCCATAGCAATAATACCAAATGCCAAAAAAGCTATTGCCGAAAGTCCACCTGCCAAGCCATCTAATCCATCAGTTAAATTAACAGCATTAGATGATCCTACTAATAAGAACAATATAAATACTCCATAAAACCATCCTAAATTCCATTCAATACCTAAAGCAGAAATTCTAAGATATGAATCTCCATCAGTAAATTGTCTAAATAGAACATAAAAGACAAGTGCTACAATAAGCTGTAAAAAAAGTTTCTGAAATTGTGTAAGTCCCTTATTTGTTTTCCTTTTTAAACTAATAAAATCATCTAAAAAGCCTATTAATGCATATGAAAGAAAGACAAAAAGAACAATAACAAGATTAACTGAATACTCTATTTTGCCAGTTAAAAGTAAAAATACCGTAATAGCAAAAGTTGGTATAATAAATATTAATCCTCCCATAGTAGGGGTTCCTGCTTTGCCCTTATGTGCTTCAACATAAACATTTATTCTCTGCCCTGCTTTAAGTTTTTTCAAAAAGGGAATAAGTATAAGTCCAAATACTGCTGAACTAATAAAGCCAAGCATTAATGCTAATAATGATTTAGTTAATGTAAGCATTATTTCACTCCATTTCCAAATATATTATATCACAACTAATCTAAATAAAATAGTATCTTTTAACTACTTTACACCATAATGTCAATACTTATTTATTACACTCATAAACTCTTTTTCTAGCCCTACCCACTTGTTCATAAGTTAATGTATCAATATAATCCATCGGATTAATATTATTACCATTAGTAACAATTCTATTAAAACTTTCAAGTAAAGGTAAACTAATTTTTAAATCATTTAAATAATTTAAGTAATTATAAAATTCGGTAATTTCCATATTATTAATATTATCTCCATATAAAAATTTTAAAATTATTATTATATAACAATACAAATCAGTATTTTCATCTACTTCATAATTATTAAAAACATTATTATACATAATTTTTTTATATTTACCTGGTACAACATTAAGAAGACCGGAACGAATTAAATATTTTGAAGGAGAAGATTTATTACCTTCCATTTTACAACTATCAAAATCCACAACATAAATTTCTTTTTTACAAGCATCCACAATTAAATTATCCTCATTCAAATCTCCAATATAAAAATCTTTAAGAGGTGTATATTTCCTAATATTTTTCATCTGTTCCAAAATTTGACCTATACTTTTTAAATAAAATTTCTTCTCTTCAAGTGAAACATTTGAATTACTTAAGATTACACTCAAATTAATTCCTTTAATATAATTAATTAAGAAAGCTTCAATTCTTTTATCTATAGAAATTAAACATTCTGGTATTATAAAGTAACTTGGTATATATTCCCTATTAGCATCGATAGCCTGAAGAGTATATAACTTATTAGCAAAGGATATTCCATCATGACAAAAAAGTTTCTTAATAAGCATATCTTTTCCATGAAACTTATAATTAAATAAATTACACTCAGTACTTATAACTGCTTCAGGTAATATTAAAGGTTTTAATGTTTTAAATTTCTTTTGAGACATATTTATAATATCCATAATATCCCCCCCTTTAAACGGTTTATATTATAGCATATTCCCAATAAAAACACAAATTTATCCTAAATATAGTCTTACTTTCTCACCCTCCATTATTCTACTTCCACCTTCTGGTGACTGACTTATAACCGTATCACCACTTCCACTATATTCTATGGAAAAGTTCTTTAAAATAGAAGTAGCTTCTTTTTTAGTAAGACCTATTACATTTTCTACATTATAATATTTTTTGTCATACCACTGATATTCCTTTTCTGTACCACCTTCTTGTTTTTCAATACCAAGAGCTAATATTGCATCTTCCATAATATTTTTTACAATAGGAGCACTAACCGTACCTCCATATTGTGTTATTCCTTTAGGATTATCGATTGCCAAATAAACAACAATTTTAGGATCATTAGCAGGCAAAAAGCCAATAAATGACACAATATAATTACCAGTCATATATACTCCATTATTAACTTTTTGTGCCGTACCTGTTTTTCCACCGACTCTATATCCATCAATATAAGCATTTCTTCCAGTTCCAAGTGAAACAACCGATTCAAGAGTCATTCTAACCTTTTCACTAGTATCCTTTGTAACAATATTATCTCGAACCACTACTGGCTTAATCTCCTTAATAATTTGACCAGTTTCATGCTCTACTATCCTCTTTACAATATAAGGTTTATATAGTGTCCCTCCATTAATAGCAGCACTAACTGCTGTTACTTGTTGAAGTGCTGTAACACTAACACCCTGCCCAAAAGAAGTAGTAGCAAGCTCTACTGGTCCAACTTTAGAAAGTGAAAAAAGTATCCCACTAGCTTCTCCATTCAAGTCAATACCCGTCTTCTTCCCATAACCAAACTTATCAATATAATCAAATAAAGTCTCTGCTCCAAGTCTTCTTCCAAGTTCTACAAATCCAGGGTTGCTTTGTGTCAATACACGAACACTTTAGGACAGAAGAATTCCTACGACAAGCCAATGTTTTTAATGACTTTTCTTTAAGTTCGTTTTTCTCGTTCATATCTAAATCTATATCAATATCTGGAGAATTAAAATCAAAATAAATAGTAAGTCTTACATGTTTTCTATCATTATTAACTTTTTCTACGATAACTTTATCAACTAATAAATTAACTAAGTAAGGTAAGTTTTCTTTTATATCTAATTTATTTGTTAAACAAGATTCAAGATCACTTAATTTTTTTCTTAATTTTTCTTCTTCTATATTTTGATTCTGTGAATTTTCAATTTGACTTTGTAAAGAAAATAATTCTGTGTTAAACTTATCATTTCTTTTTTTAAATTCATAATCATCAATTATACCTTTTAAACTTAAATCTAATAATTTATCTTTTTGCTTTTCAAGTTGTTCTATCTTTTTGTTTATATCATCTATATCAATATCATTAGTATAATTCTTTACAATATTTTTATATTCAGTAAGAACTTGTCCTAAATAATCTTTTTTATGCTTAATAAAATCATTAAAAATATCAATGAATACTTTATCTAAATAACTTTCTTTAATTATAGGTGATTCACATTTAGATACACCATTTATTTTGTAAGTTTTACATGCCCAAGTAGGATTTAAAGCACGATTTCCACCACCAGATCTAATAAAAATACTATTGCAATCTTTACAATAAAGTTTTGCTGAATATTTATATTTTTTGATATGTTCTTCTGAATTAAAAACATGCCTAGATGGTAATTTTTTTCTTTTTTCATGAAGTAAGTTTGCTTTGTCCCATAATTCTTCTGATACAATAGCTGGAATTCTTTCATCTTTAAAAATAATTTGATCTTCTTTTGGAACTTTCTTTTTCTTGTGAGTTTTATAATCTTCAACTTCTGTAAGTTTTGCAGTGTAATAACCTTTATATCTAGGGTTAGAAAGCATTTTTGCTAAAGTAGTCTGTGAATATGGCTCACCTTTAGAATTAAGATATCCCATTTCTGCTAATTCCTCACCAATTTTTTTTAAACCAACACTACCACTTGCATAAGTTGTAAATAAATATTTTATTATTGGTTCTTCATTGGGATTAATTTCATATCTACCATCTTTTTTATAATAGCCAGTTAAATTACCTCCAATCAATTTTTTATCTTTAATCATTCTATTAATTCCAAATTTAACTCTTTCTGATAATTTACGAACTTCATCTTGAGCCATACTAGACATAATTGTAAGTCTAAATTCTGCATCTTCTTGAATAGTATTTAAGTTATCAGATAAGAAATAAACTATAACACCTTGTTTTAAAAGATATTCTGTATATTTAATACTATCAACTGTGTTTCTTGAAAATCTTGATATTTCTTTAGTTAATATAAGATCAATTTTACCTAAAGTAGCATCTTCAATCATTTTCAAAAAAGAATCACGATGTTTAACTGCAGTTCCACTAATTCCCTCGTCAATATATCCCCTAACAATAGTCCAGTTCTTATTTTCTTTTATCATTTCTTCAAAAAATTTTTGCTGATTCTCTAATGAATTTAACTGATCATCCTTATCAGTAGAAACACGAGCATAATATCCAACCCTTAAATTCATATCATATATCGTCTTACCATTTCGCAAGTTTTCTCTTGCTTTTCTAATATCCATAAATATTTCCCTCCATTTTAAATATTTCTGAAATCAAATCATTATTATGGCTTATGTATAGTACCTTTTATCAAATAATCTTCATATTCATTTTTTATTTTTGTAAGTCTTGATAAAATAGATTGTTCCATAGCTTTAAATATTTTTAAATCAATTACATTTTCATCATATAACTGCTTATTTATAATAAGTCTAAACTCTAACCACTTATATTCAAAAGGTAAATATTTTGTACTAAATTTAACCCCTAGATCAAATTCTTCCACAGTAAAACCTCCAATTTTACTTAATAATATGAAAACATAATATATAAAAGAACTTGCAATTATTTACAATATCCACAAAGACCATTTTAATATCTATTGAACTTTCATAATATTAGTGGTATAATTACATATCGAATAAAAGGATGGTGAAAAAATGGGTATTTTGTCGCTTTTACTTTCTGTTGCTGGAATTGTAACAATGATGTTCCATTATACTAATCATAGTATCTTCCTAGGTATTGTAACATCAGTTTTTTTAATAGCATCTTATATATTAGGAACTATTGGTATGAAAAAGCAATCTAAAAGTGAAAAAGGATTAGATGTTAAAAACTTTAATCCATATCTATTATCTCATGGTATTTCATCTATAACACTTATAATAGGTGGAATCATGTGTATCATAGCACATATGAGATAAACATGAAAATAAAAGTAGTACTTATTACTGCTTTTATTTTTTTACCATAAAAATAAAGTCACATGATTAAAATATATGTTCTTGTATTAACTCCAAGATTACAAGAATTTTGAACAACTTCAAGAAATGTTTGACTTCCATGACCCCCATGTTTCCAACATTTAATTCTTGCACCATCGACATTAACAGAACCACCGTCATAAAAAGTGTCCTTAAGTAAATCTACCTTTTTCTCATTAACCGCAGCACTAAGAGTTAGTATTTTAAAAGTACTACCTGGTTCATAACTAGCCCATATTGCTAAATTTCTATTTATTGTCTCAATATCATAATCTTGATAATTATTAGGATTAAAATTAGGCCTAGAACCCATACCAAGTATTTCACCAGTATTAGGATTCATAGCTATAGCCCAAGCACCATCTGGATTGTATTTCAAAACAGCATTATCAAGTTCTCTCTCTATTGAAGATTGAATATCATAATTAACAGTAAGATAAATATCAAGACCATCTTCTGGTTCAACATAAACGGAATTTCTATTTAAATTATTACCTTTAGCATCTGAAAAATATTGAATTGACCCATATTCACCAGTCAAATAATCATCATATTCAAGTTCTAAGCCACTGAGGCCTTGATTATCTATTCCAACATATCCAAGAACATGCGAAAGCATTTCATCATGTGGATAATATCTCTTTGATTCTTTAAGTAAATATACTCCATCAAAATTTAGAGCTTCTATTTCATCTGCTACTTCATAAGAAAGTCTTCTACCTTCAGGATGAACTCTTTCCATCATAGATTTCTTATATAAATGTTCCTCAATTTTTGCTTTGTCAACACCCAAAATTTCACTGATTTTTTCGGCAACTAGATTCTTATCCTTAATTTGATTTGGAATAAAAACAAGAGATGTCGTAGTAAGATTACCTGCTACTACTTCACCATCAACAGTGAATATTTTCCCTCTATCAGCTTCTATTGGTAAATTTCTACTCCACAAATTACTAGCTAAACTATTAAGTTTTTTATATTCAATAACTTCTATATAAAATACTTTAGCTATTATAACAATAAATATTAAAATAACCATTATAAGTACTATTTTAATCCTTTTATGAATATTTTTAGTAAACATTATATCACGTATAATCAATCTTAAGGAATTATTAATTTCATTAGATTGATTTTTCCTTTCTCATATCTTTATTACTTATTTAAGATTTTATATATTGGATTTATAAATCCAATATATAAAATCGCGGCTCCGCCGATATGTAACGAAGTATTTTATTATTATAATTTTTTGTTATAATATTTTATGCACTGTGGATTTGTTACTATTTTATTACAGCCACTTTGTGGACTGGTTCGAGGTGACTCAAACCACAGATTTTTAATTTAATTGTTAATTAGTTAGTTAACACGTTAGTTTTTACTAATCGATGTTTTATTAAGTTACGTGATTACATGATTAGAAACCCTGTGGCAAACATATCAGTGCAAAAACTAATTAAGGAAGTGCTTACAATGATATATTATGTTGGTATTGATATATCAAAGTATAAACACGATTTCTGTATTATCGCAAATACAGGTGAAGTAATTGTTGAAAATTCATCTTTTGAAAACAACAAAAAAGGATTTCAATATTTATTGGACCAATTGAAACCCTATAATAAATCCGATGTCCATATTGCCTTCGAAGCGACAGGACATTATTCTTTGAATTTGGAACTTTATTTAATTGATCAAGATTTTTCATTTATGAAAATGAATCCTCTTGTCATTCATCAGTTTTTAAAAGCTCGAAGCTTACGAAGAACTAAGACTGATAAAGCAGATAGTTTAACTATAGCTAGCTATCTAATGTCAGTCCCATATAAACCAAATTCATCTTTATTATACAACATTTATACATTAAAGTCACTATGTAGAGCAAGAGAACAATTAATTAAAGAAAAAAGTAAATTTCAAGTATTATTAACTAATGAGCTAGATAAGACCTTTCCAGAATTAAAACCTTTCTTTAATAATAATATATCATCAACACTACTTTATATTTTAGAAAAATATAAAAATACAGAACATATATCATTAATGAGAGATTATGAATCTTTAAGAAAAATATCACATGGAAAATTTACATATGCAAAATTCGCTCAATTAAAGGAACTTGCTAAAAATTCAATAGGTCGTCATGACGAAAATACTGATTTACTAATTTCTACTTATGTCTCTATTATTAATAACTTTAATGAAAAAATCGATCCAATAGATAAACAAATTTCAACAATTATCAAAGAACTAAATCCTAGAATGCTATCCATTCCTGGATTGGGTGAAATATCTGCTGCTACCATTTTATCTGAATATGGAGATATCAAAAATTTTTCTTCTCCAAATAAGATGCTTGCATTTGCAGGTCTTGAACCAAGTGTCATTGAATCTGGTACATTACAATCAAATGGTAAAATGGTTAAACATGGTTCAGGTCATTTAAGATACTCAATTATGAATATTTCAATGACTATATTAAGATACTCACCAACATTTTATGATTATTACCTAAAGAAACGTTCTGAAGGTAAATGTCATAGAGTTGCTTTATCTCATGTTAGTAAAAAACTTATAAGAGTTATTTATTCGCTTGAGAAATACAACAATGATTTTGATCCGTCTTTATTAAAATAATATTTTTATTGTTTTAATATTATCTACCTTCAAAAATTTTAAAAAAATATGATTTTGAAGGCTTTTGGCATGGGATAAATTCCAATTATAAACTTTCTATTAAAAAGTGCTTGACTTTTAATAGTTAGTCACCTAATAAAAACTATTCATAAACATAGCATAAATTACAAAAATAGTTATTGATAAAAAGATACTTTTTTGATATACTTATACTAGAAAGGAGTGAAAAAATGACTAATGAAAACATTATAACAGCAATATTAGGAGGCTCAATAATACTAATTCTAATATTTGCCGCTATTACTATAACAATAGGAGTATTGTACATAATCGGATTATGGAAGCTATTTAAAAAAGCTGGAAAAAATGGATGGGAAGCCTTAATTCCATTTTATAACACATATGTATTAATTGAAATAGCAGGTTTAAATTGGTGGTATTTTCTCATTGCCATTTCTGGAACAATATTTAGTATCCTAGATATTAAAGTACTAAATTATATTACCAATATAGCAAGTTTAGTTGTTAATTTCTTTGTTTTCTATAACATAGCAAAGAAAATGAGAAAATCTCCAGTAGGATTTGGAGTAGTAGGAATATTTGTTGCACCAATACTTATTATGATATTAGGTATGTCGAAAGACTATCAATACGATAATTCAGTAGTTGTTAGTCCTAACGGCCCAATTGGTGATGAAAAAAATAATAATACTAATCAAAATACTACTCCAGAAAGATATTGTTTAGGATGTGGTCAAAAACTAAACTCAAACGATCAATACTGTCAAAACTGTGGTAAAAAAGTAGAATAAATTTTTAAAATCCCTTCTTATAATAAGATAGGATTTTTATTTAATATAAAAAGGAACACAAATAGCATTCCTTTTTCTTATTATTCATATAAATATTAAACTATTTTTTTTTAGGAGATATTACTTCTACTTCCTCAGCATCAATTGCTTCTTCTCCTATATTTAAATCATTTACATATGCTTGTGGAGTTTTGCCAAACTTTTTAGCAAAGTCTTCCTCTTGCTTTTGAAGTTCACTAATTTGTTTTTTTAATGCTTCCAACTGTTTTATCATAGAATTCATTTCCATTTTCGCACTATTAACTTTTCCACATAGAGAAATGGCCTGCTTAGCAATTGAAACTTTTTGTATTTTTTCTTCTCTTTCAGCCTTTTTATTTGCAATTTTTTCCTGCATATTATTCCACTTAGCTTTAGCAAGTTTAGTTAAAGCTAATCTACTAGTTCTAAATAAACCATAGCTTTTACTACTTACCTTTACTTTTTTATCTTTTAATTTATCCTTTTTAGCTTCCAAAGAATTAATAGTACCACCTAAAGCTTCAAGATAATCATATCCTTTACTATTCTTTTCTTGAAACGCTTCACTGTCAGCGTATTTTTTATAAACATCATATTTTGAATCTAATCTCTCATCTATTTTTTCAATCTTAGAATCAATTCTAGTAGCAGATTTATCTATTTCTTCTTGTCTTTCAGAATCTGCATAATCATATAATGCCTCTTTTTTCCATTTATACCAATTTTTCATCTTTTCATAAAATCTTTTAGGCATATTGATAATTCTTTTACCAGATACTTTTATTATCGTACCAAATGACAATTGTTGTTTAATTTCCTTTATA
>JBJEEA010000028.1:0-10373 GCA_051872635.1 Bacilli bacterium | reverse complement strand
ACATGATTATAAAACTTACTGCACAACAATTGTGCACTTCATATTTAAAATTACAGTATATTAATATCTAATATAAAATAAATCTTTTCAATTGACAAATATACCATTCTGTAATACAATTAAATAGACATTTGCAAAGTTAAACTATTTTCATCAAGACAAAACTACATAATATGTAGTTTTTAGTCGTGTAAGGAGGTAAATATGAAAATTACTAAAGAAGAATTTGAAAGAGAAAAAAACTATCTTAACAAAACCGTTAGCTTAGTTAGAAAAAAAATATCTGCTCTCGGGCAAGAGTTATATGATGATGATAGTAAAATTCTCGAATTTAAGAAATTCATTTGGGATACTCATGCTGAAATGGATCCTAGTGAAATGCGCAGTATGATGGCTGAATCTGATCTTCAAGTATCCATCATGCAGAGTAAAGGAAACTATCTCCAAAGACTATTTAGAGTTCAAAACAAGCCTTACTTTGGTATGATTAGATTTAAAGAGGGCGATGAGGAAAGTGACATTTATATTGGTATTACACATATTGAAGACCATTTAAATTATTTAGTTCATGACTGGCGTAGTCCAATATGTAGCATGTTTTATGACTTTGAGACGGGAAAAGCACATTATAAAGCTCCAAGTGGTATTATAAGTGGTGAAATAACTAAAAAAAGACAGTACATTATTGAAAATGGCGAATTAAAAAATATCTTTGATAATGATCTAAATATCAGTGATAGTCTTCTTCAAGAAGTACTTGCTGAAGAATCATCAGATAAAATGAAAAATATTGTCAATACCATTCAAGAAGAACAAAACAAAGTAATTAGAAATACTGATGATAAAAATTTAATAGTGGAAGGTATTGCCGGATCTGGCAAAACAAGTGTAGCTCTTCACCGTATAGCCTTCTTACTATATCGAATACCTAATTTAAATTCTAGTAACATCGTTATCTTTACTCCTAATAAAGTCTTTTCCGAGTATATTTCCAATGTTTTACCAGAACTAGGTGAGGATAATACTTATAGTATGACTTTCTATGATCTTCTTTGTCAGAACATTAACGAATATAAAAACCTCGAAAATTTAAGTTCATTTATTTCAAGATATTATAAAGGTAAAGTGGAAAACCCTGAAATAGTAAAATATAAACAGTCAGATGAAATAATAGAGGATATTAACACTTATATAGATTCTCTGTTATCTAGTGTATCTTTTACAACTAACTTTACCTATGATAACTTTATCGATACAAGTGCAGAAGAATTAAATAAAATGCTTACATATAAATACAGTAACTTTCCTCTCTTTGAAAGAGTAAAAGAAATATCTAAACGTATAGCATACAATAATTATGAAGGTAGTGAAAAAAATGCCAAGTCAATTGAGAAGAGATTAAAAGAAATATTAAATATTAATTTAGATTTAAAAGAAATTTTTAAAGACTTTTATAATAGTAGTTACTGTAAATATAATACTAAAGTTAATGACGATTATTTATATTATGAAGATGCTATTATTTTCCTATATATTAAAAGCTTATTAGTGGGATTTAATACCAATCACATCATCAAAGAAGTAGTAATCGATGAAGCTCAAGACTATAATAAACTTCAGTATCTAATTATCAAAAAGACTTTCAAAACAGCAAATTATACTATTCTAGGAGATACTAATCAGACGATAAACCCTTATTACAAATATAATTCTTTAGAAGATTTAACAAGTATTTTTGCTTCTTCTAAATATATTACTTTAACTAAAACTTATCGATCTACTGATAAGATAATTGATTATACTAATAAAATATTAGGACTTAATCATGTTACCGCCATTAGAAACCAAAAATCTAATGATATTATTTTTAGAGATAATCCTTCAAAAGATGATTTTATACATGATATAAATAATTTAAAAGAAATATCTAATAAGATAGCTATTATTACCAAAGATGATAGTGAAGCAGAAAAAATATACAATATGCTAAAAGAAGATACGGATCTAATGCTCATTGATGATTGTAGTCATATTAAGAGAAACTTAGTCGTAGTTCCTGCTTATATAGCTAAAGGATTAGAATTTGATTCAGTAATTGTCTATAACGATATAGATAATAAATATGAAGAAAAAGATAAATATTTATATTATGTAGCTTGTACTAGAGCTCAGCATAATTTAATAATTTACAATGGTCAAAGATAGATAAAAGTAGACTTATTATTATGTAAGTCTACTTTAAAAATGAATAATTAAACTTTCTTTCTATTAATACCTATCATCGAAGAAAGTACTGAAGATAATATTAACAATAGAAAATATATAAAATCACCTAGCTTAACATCTTTAGCAATAAGGTTAATGATAAGAAATATTATTACCCATATAGCACTGTATTTAAGTCCTTCAATATAACCTTTCTTACTAGAAGCTTTACCAATCATATAGCCTCCTATAAATATAGCTATAATAGGTATTAAAATTTCTACTATTTGCATAGGAGTTCCTGTTAAAATATTAAAGTAGTTAAAGATAGTAATAAATATTGTACCTATAAGTATTATGGCACTTGTCCAAACAAGACTTTTTAAATAGTTTATTAACATAATTTCACCCTAATAATTTATATGTTTTTGTATAAAATAATATTCAAAAGTACATAATGATAATGGTGATAAAAATGATGATCGTTATGATTAGGACAGTATTTTTCTATTTCTTTATCTTTCTGATATATCGCATAATGGGCAAAAGAGAAGTCGGCCAACTTAGTATTACTGACTTAATAGTTTCACTTTTAATCGCGGAACTTACCGTTATCAGTATTGAAAATTATGAAAAATCAATGTTATATTCTCTAATACCAATAGTAATATTAGTTCTCCTTCAATGTATTTTATCTTATTTTAGTCTAAAAAAACCTAAATTTCGTATCTTTTTAGATGGAAATCCCTCACTTATCATAAAAAATGGTAAAATAAACTATAATGAAATGTTAAAGCAAAGATACAATTTAGATGATTTACTCGTTCAAATTAGAGAAAAAGGCTATCGTAGCATTGAAGAAATAGAATATGCTATTTTAGAGAGTAATGGAACATTATCTGTATTTCCTTTTGATAATGGCAAGAGTCCACTACCACTTCCTATAATATTAGACGGAGATATTCAAGAAGATACTATTAAACATTTAAAGAAAGATAAAAAATGGATATATAATATTTTAGATAAGAAAAATATCAAATTAGAAGATGTCTTCTTTGCCTTCTATAAAGATAAGAATGTCTTTATCATCAAAAATGATGATTTAATATAGACTTTCTTTTTTTTGTAGCTTTTTTTCACTAAATCTGATAAACTTATATTAAGTGGTGATATTATGAAGTTCTTTAAAGGCATTAAAGACGAATTTAAAAAGAAAAAAAGTAAAAAGGTTATTGTATACTTAATTTTACGTTTTTTAGTAATATTATGTATGATAAGACAGGTAATGCAAGGCAATTTAGCTAATATTTTATTATGTATTCTTACGCTTATCTTATTTTTGATACCTAGTATTTTAGATAAAAAATTTAAAATAGTCTTACCCGATACACTAGAAATAATTGTTTATTTATTTATCTTTTCTTCTGAGATACTAGGTGAAATCAATGAATTTTATATTCATATTAATAATTTTGATTCAATAATTCATACACTAAATGGCTTTATTATGGCTGGCATTGGTTTTTCTCTTGTCGATATATTAAATAGTAGTAATAGAGTAAAATTTTCTCTTAATCCTATTTATGTTACCTTGTGTGCTTTTTGTTTCTCTATGACCATAGGGGTAATATGGGAAGTATTTGAGTATTCAGTAGACAAAGTCTTTCATCAAGATATGCAGAAAGATACAATAATTACTGAAATATCAAGCGTTAAATTAAATCCTGAAGGAAAAAACAAGAGTGAGACTATTGAGATAGAATCACTTGTAGTAAATGGCGAAGATTATATGGAGAAATATGGCGGTTATATCGATATTGGCCTTAATGATACGATGGAAGATTTAATTGTCAATTTACTAGGTGCACTATCTTTTTCTATTCTCGGATATAATTATTTAAAAGGAAGAGGAAAGAGTGCTAGTAAATTTATGATAACTAGAAGAGAAAATTAGAAAATGGTAGTAGAAGGAAGTAAAATTATGAAAAAAATATATTGTATTCATTGTGGTAAAAAGAATCCAAGTAGTAATAAATATTGTAATTATTGTCATAAAAAATTAAAAGAAAGAGATAGAGTATTATACGATTATATTTTTGATCAAACTCTATCCGATATTAAGGATAATGCCTTAGGTACTTTCTTTGATAAAATAAAATATATCTTAAAAAAATATCTCTATGGAATAATACTAAGTATTACCGTAGTTACTAGTGTAGTTAGTAATATTGTCATAAGAAATAATTACAGTGAAGTAGTAGAGGAAAAACCAATTTTCATACCTAAAGAAGTTATTAAGTATAATAGCCCAAATGGCTTAATGTTGGCGTTTGATAACTATTTTATAGCTAAAGACGAGGAAAATATAAAGATGCTTTTGTTTGATAATGTCTATCCTAGTGAGAGTTTATCTTTAGGAATTGATACTAGTAAAATGCCATACGTTTATGATTCTAGTGTTATTAAAGATATTAACCTAGTAAATAATATCGATTATTTTTCCCAAGATAATATGAAAATTATGTATAATGTTATGGATATGAAAGAAGTTCCTTCTGACGAATTAAAATACTATGGTAATTTAGTAGTAAAATTAGTTGAAAGCAGTATCGATACATATGTTGCCGAGACTTCCTTTGTGTATTATAATGAATTAGGAGAAGAAGAGACATATTTTGACTTAGACTTTATTTTAATTAGTAAAGATAACTCGTATTATATTGCCGGAATAAATTATTATAATCCCGATAATAGAATTGAAGAGTTTTTAGAAAATCATAAATAACTTAAGGAGAAGAAAATATGAAATGTATAAAATGTAAAAGTAAAAATCCTTATCAAGCTAACTACTGTTATAAATGTGGCAATCATTTTACTGAAGAAGAGAAAACTAAAGCTACAAATGAAGGAATAACAGGCTTTTTAAAGAAAACAAGAAGATTATATGATACTTTAACTTTAAGTACCATTACTTCAAATATTTATTTTAGAATTGCCTCTATTTTATTGATCCTAGGAATAGGAGTATATGGATTAATTACAAATGGATATCAGTTAAAAATTACTGACAGTAATAATTACACTTATCAGTACAATAAAAATTTAGATGAGTATTATCTATATACTAAAGATATAGAAACTAAAGTTAATTTATATACTTTAGAAGATGCTAAAGAAATGACAGTTGAATATTACGATGAAAGTAACAAATTAATAAATAGTAATACCTACCAAGTAAGTAATATAACATTAAATGCCAATTCTTTTAGCAATAACTATTATATTTTAAAAACGAATAATGATAGTATTAAAGTATATGTATACAAAGATTAAATTAATTAAAAACTTCAAAAAAGTATCAAATGAAATTGATACTTTTTTACTAATATTTTTTAAATCACTTAAATTTTTAGATTTCTATTGCTTTATTAAAAATTCATAAAACAAAAAATACATGAGATAATAGATATTCATATAAAATTTTTACAATATTCCGTCATTATCATATAAAAGTTTTATTTTTTTATTATTTATTTCAATAAAGCCTTCTTCTCTTAGCAATTTTAACTCTCTTGTCATAGCGGATCTATTTATTGCAAGATAATCAGCCAAATCAGTGAAATTAAAAGGAAGATATATAATTTTAGACTTATTTCTTTTAGACATTATTTTAAAATAAGATAAAAGTTTGTTTCTTATTGAACTATTAGATAAAATTTGTACACGTTCATTACTTTCCTCATTTTTATCTGACATTATCTTAAGTAAGTTTTTTAAAAAAATAGTAAAATAATTTGTATTTTTAACATAGTTTAACACGTTCTCAAAATCAATCAGCATTATTTTTGAATCTTCTTTTGTTATGACATTATATTCATTATTTGAGATAAATGATGCTTTAGTAGTAAATATTGAATTTCTTTTTAAATCTTCAATAATGGTTTTAGTTCCATTATAATTATTTTTAACAATTTGTAAGTATCCATCTATCACAACACCAATAATATTTTCTTCTCTTATATTAGACAAAATAATTTTATTTTTTTTAAAAAATAATGTCTGCACCTCTAAATCACTTAAAATCTTAGCTTTATCTAATTCACTTATGCTATTAAAAAGTTCATCCATTTTACACCTCATTACAATTTTATCATATTTTTAATTTTGTTGCAATTGCAACATATATTAAAAGCAAAAAGCGATATAATAATGTAAACAGTAGGAGGTAATTAAAAATGAAAGTAATTAAAAGAGATGGACACATGGTAGACTGGTGCCCTGAAAAAATAGAAATAGCTATTGAAAAAGCTAATAAAGAAGTCGAAGAACAAGAACAAGCATCAAGCGTTCAAATTAAAAATATCATTAAGTATATTGAAAAACTTAATAAGAAAAGAATTCTAGTAGAAGATATTCAAGATATAATTGAAGTAAAATTAATGTCAATTGGCAAATATGCCCTTGCCAAAAAATATATAACTTATAGATATACAAGGGAATTAGTACGTAAAAGTAACACAACAGATCTTGCTATTAAAGAATTAATAGATGGTGAAAGTGAATATTGGAATACCGAAAATTCTAATAAAAATGCTAAAGTTGTTACTACCCAAAGAGATTATTTAGCAGGAATTACATCAACAGATATAACCAGAAGATTTTTGCTCCCCGAAGATATTGTCAGGGCTCATGATGATGGTATAATTCATTTTCATGATGCCGATTATTTTGCCCAAAATGCACTACACAATTGTGATTTAATAAATTTAGAAGATATGCTTCAAAATGGGACCAATATAAATGGTGTAATGATTGAAAAACCACATAAGTTTTTAACAGCAATGACAATAGCAACTCAAATTATAACAGCAGTATCTTCAAGTCAATATGGTGGTGCCACTATAACTTTAACTCATCTAGCACCTTTTGTAAGAGATAGTTATAATAGCTATTTGAACAAATATAAAAAGCGTAAATTAACCAAAGAACAATGTGAAAAATTTGCCAAAGAGGATTTAAAAAAAGAAATTACCGATGGAGTGCAAACATTTCAATATCAAATTAATTCAATGACTACTACAAATGGGCAAGCTCCTTTCCTAAGTGTTTGCATGTATTTAGGTGAAACTGATGAATATAAAGAAGAACTTGCTATGATTATTGAGGAAGTGTTAAAGCAAAGAACTCAAGGCATGAAAAATGAAAAGGGTGCATATATAACCCCAGCTTTTCCAAAACTTTTATATGTGCTTGAAGAAGATAATATTAATCCAAAAGGAAAATATTATTATCTCACGGAATTAGCAGCTAAATGTACAGCTAAAAGAATGGTACCAGATTATATTTCAGAAAAAATAATGAAACAGTTGAAAATAGATGCAAATGGAAATGGCAATTGCTATCCTTGCATGGGTTGCAGATCATTCTTAACCCCTTATATTGACCCTAAAACTAATAAGCCAAAATATTATGGTAGATTTAATCAAGGCGTTGTAACCATCAATTTAGTTGATGTTGCCTTATCTAGTGAAAAAGATATGGACGAATTTTGGAAAATTTTTGATGAGAGACTTGAACTCTGTCATAGAGCTCTACAAATAAGACATAAAAGACTTTCTAAGGCTACTTCTGATGTAGCACCAATTCTATGGCAACATGGTGCCCTAGCTCGTCTCGAAAAAGGGCAGTCAATTCATGATTTACTTCATAACGGCTATTCGACAATTTCTCTTGGTTATGCTGGTCTTTATGAATGCGTTAAATACATGACAGGACATAGTCATACCGATGGTGGCAAAGGAAAAGAATTCGGCCTTGCTGTAATGCAAAAAATGAATGATAAATGTAAAGAATGGAAAGAAGCTGAAAAGATAGATTATAGCGTATATGGAACTCCTATAGAATCAACTACTTATAAGTTTGCTAAATGCTTAAAAGAAAGATTTGGCGTAATAAAAAGCATAACTGATAGAGACTATATAACAAACTCTTATCATGTTCCAGTATTTGAAGAGATAGATGCCTTTACTAAACTAGAACTTGAAAGTGAATTTCAAAAGCTTTCACCAGGAGGAGCAATTTCATATATAGAAACACCTAATTTAACTAATAATATAGATGCTGTTATGGAAGTAATTAAATTCATATATGACCATATTATGTATGCAGAATTAAATACCAAAAGCGATTATTGTCAGGAATGTGGTTATGAAGGAGAAATACTATTAGATGATAATCTTGAATGGTATTGTCCTGAGTGTGGTAATAGAGATCATAATAAACTTAATGTGGCTCGTCGTACTTGCGGATATATAGGAACCAATTTTTGGAATAAGGGAAGAACCCAAGAAATAAAAGAAAGAGTTATCCATTTAGATAACAAAGAAGCTGAATAATATGAGATATAACAAAATAAGAAAAATGGACATATCCAATGGTCCTGGTGTTAGAGTATCTATATTTGTACAAGGATGTACATTTAATTGTCAGAATTGTTTTAATCCTGAAACACATGATTTTAAAGGTGGTAAAGATTTTTCAGATGAAACTATCAAGACTATATTAGATCTTTGTAATTACGATTATATATCAGGATTATCTATATTAGGTGGAGAGCCCCTACATCCTAAAAACATTGATGAAGTGACTAAATTAGCTAAAGCTTTTAAAGAACAATTTAAAGATAAAAGCTTATGGCTTTGGACAGGATTTTTACTTGATAAAGATTTAAAGAATAAAGAGATATTAAATTACATAGATGTTCTTGTTGATGGTCAATACAAAGATGAATTACATGATTTCAATTTAAAATGGTGTGGTTCTTCTAATCAACGAGTTATCGATGTGAAGAAAAGCCTAAAAAATGACAAAATAGTTTTATATCAAGAAGAAAGGATCAAGCAAAATGCGTAGTAGAGGATTTGAAATAGCTAAAGGATGGGAAGATAAAAATATTCATCTTCCTGTCCGAAAAACAAAAAACGCTGCAGGATATGATGTAGAAGCAGCTGAAGATGTAATTATACCAGTCTATAAGCCTGGCACACTTCCAACCTTAATTCCAACAGGATTAAAAGCTTATTGTGGTAATGATGAATGGTATATGCTTGCTAATCGTAGTAGTGGTCCAAAAAAGGGGCTTGTAATGGCTAATAGTATTGGTATTATTGATGCTGATTATTATGAAAATGAAAATAATGACGGACATTTCTATTTTCAGTATTATAATTTTTTGGACCATGATATTAAAATAAAAAAAGGTGATGTAATCGGCCAAGTCATATTCCAAAAATACCTAATTATCGATGAAGATAATGCTGATGGAATAAGAAAAGGTGGATTTGGTTCGACGGATAATAAAAATTAATTATATATTAGACAGCAAAATAATTAAATAAACATTTTTAAGCTCTAAGATACAATATAAGGGAATGACAAAAGTCATTCTTTTATATTTGCCTTGTTAAATTACACTATTAATATCAAAACTAGTAACAAATGAATAACGTTCTAATATGAAATTGGTACTTTTTTCATATATCTTTCATAAATTATTGTGAGGGGTGATATCTTTTGTCAGCGTATAAAGAAATAGTAACTAAGGCAGTTATAGGTAAGGGAAAGAAATATTACCGCAATACCTATACTATAAATACAGAGACCAAACCTAACACTGTTTTAGGTTGCTGGGTAATTAATCATAAATTTTCGGGGCATGAAATAGATGGCAAAATTGAAATTGATGGATCTTTTGATGTAAATTTATGGTATTCTTATGAAAACGATACAAAGACTTCCGTAATAACTAAGAATATACCATATAAAGAAGTAGTAACAGTATCACAAAAAGAAACTAGTGATTCTAGTACTAAAGATATTATAGTTAGAAGTTTAAAACAACCTAATTGTGTATCTGCTAAGGAAAAGGATAATACAATTGTAATCGAAATTGAGAAAGAACTAGGTGTTGAAATAGTTGGAGACACTAAAGTAAAAGTAGCAATTGAGGAAGATGAAGAGCCATGGGATGAAATAGGTGAAGAGGTAACTGAAGAAGTAGAAGAAGAAATCGAAAATAGTATTGATCCAGATTATCTTAAAGAAGAAAAATAATCTTCTTTTTTTATATATAAGGAAAGTGCTTTTTCAGCCTCAAAATAAAAAGTAGT
>JBJEEA010000027.1:0-11736 GCA_051872635.1 Bacilli bacterium | reverse complement strand
CCAAAATAATATTCTTCTCCATCTTAGTATTCTCTTTAATATTATTATAGTATACACCTTCTGTCTTATCAAGTTCACTAAGTATTTTATCAATATTTGTATAATTATCACTTACAATATTTACATTATAATAATCAATCTCCTCTTTGATAACTGCATCAAATATTCTCTTATTCATAATAAGCTTATAAGAATCATTATATACAATTTCATCAGTCAAATGATAATTCTTATCCGTAATAAATATATTATTTAAATTTTTATTACAATACTTTTTAATATCTTTAACTTCTTCTACAGAATCATCTAATTCCGCAAAATCACAAAGTACTAAAGTAACCTTCTTATCTTCAATAACATTAGCATCATAATTTACCCTCTTATTATCATTATAAGTAACCCCTTTAAATTTATTTAAAAGAATAACTTTATCTTCCTTAAGGCCAATTTCTTCTTTATATTTATTATAACTATCATCATCTAAAACAATAACATTAATATAGTCGTAATCTTTATTAGCAAAATTTTTATCGTACATTTCATCAAATCTATTTTTATTATATTTTAAATAAGTATCTGTATATTTAACTTCTCGCACAATAGGAATATTAATTAGACCATATTTAGTATACTCTTCTACTTCAGAACTACTAGTTACCTCATCTAGTTTATTAATAACTTCTTCATTATTACCATATACACTAACCATAATATCATAGCTAAAGTCTCCAATCATATCATCCGTAGCATTTAGAGTATAATTCATATAAGCTGAAAAAGAAATAAATAAGACTATACTAATAAATAAACTAATCGTCGTAACTCGATATTTTTTCTTATTCCTTTTAATATTTTTAAGAGCAATATCCCCTTCAACCCCAAATAATTTACTTATAAATTTTCTGGTTTTGATTTTCTTTTTATTAATTTTAATATCATCATTTTGTCTAATAGCTTCAATTGGAGATACCTTTGCAGCCTTTTGAGCTGGAATAATTGCCGATAATAGTATAACAACTATCATAAAGATAACAGGTATAATAATAAACATAGGCATTGTAACAAGTTCTAATTTATATTCAAGTGCCCCTTCAAGTAGCTTATTAAGAATCATAACAACTGTACCTATACCAATATAAGCTCCTACTATTCCAAGTATAATACCAATAATTCCTACAATAATAGCTTCATAAAAAATCATTAATGATAGTTGTTTCCTTGTTGCACCGATACTAGATAAAAGGCCAAACTCTCTTTTTCTTTCCATTACCGATATAGCAAAAGAATTATATATAACAATCGTGCATCCAATAGAAACAAGAAGAAGCATAATAATAAGCATTCCTATCATTGAATTCATAATATTACTATAAGTACTATCACCATATAAAGCAATAAGTGATGAATTATAATTAATAAAATTTTTATCATAGTCTATTTTATTTGCTAAATTTTCTGCCTGTTTAATAATATTTCTCTTCTTATCAAAAATAACATATACATCGGCAGACTTTTCATTATCATCTAAAGTAAATACCGAATATCCAGATGCAGAATAATTCTCATAATTACTTCTCTCTACTATACCCACTATTTTAAAAGTCTTAGTATCCGTTATAACTAATTTCTCATCAGTATTATATTCACTATTATCATATATTTTTTCACCATCAATATCTCGGTATCCATAATCTAAAGTAATAGAATCTCCCACTTTATAAGTAACACCACCATTACTACTAATATGACTTGATATTACAATTTCATCGCTACTTTTAGGAAGAGAACCTTCCATTAATTTAAGTTCCTCAAAATAACTTTCATTTACAGCATTAATATATAAATAAGGTTTATACTCATTTTTAGAATTAATCTTACTAAAACCAAGTCCCTTTTCATAAAAATAATTAACACCATCTATATTATCAATCATTTTAATATTATCATAAGAAACATTTTCATACTTTGCCATGTAACGGCCATTATATGCCTCTACTTCTCTAATCATATAATCTTGAAAAGTCGAGAATAATAAGCCAATACCAACCATTAAAGCCGTTGACAAGATAATTCCAATAATTGTGACAATAGTCCTCTTCTTATTGAGCTTCAAATTCTTAATCGTAAGTTCATTTAATATTTTCATAATATCCCTCTCAATCTACTATCTTGCCATCTTCTAAAGTAATAATTCTCTTCGCCATCTTTGCAAGATTCATATCATGAGTAATCATAAGTATTGTCTGATGATATTTTTCATTAGAAATTTTAAGTAAATCCATTATCTCCATACTAGCCTTAGAGTCTAAGTTTCCAGTAGGCTCATCTGCCAAAATAATATCCGGTTTAGATATTAAAGCTCTACCAATTGATACTCTCTGTTGCTGTCCTCCTGATAACTCATTAGGTAGATGATTAACTCTTCTTTCTAATCCCAAAGTACTAATAAGTTCATCTAAATATTTTTCATCTACCTTTTTACCATCTAAAAGTATTGGAAGCGTCATATTTTCCTTAACATTAAGTATTGGAATTAAATTATAAAACTGATAAATAAGACCAACTTTTCTTCTTCTAAATACCGCCAGCTTATCATCGTTTTGCTTAAATACATCAACTCCTCCAATAACAACTTTACCACTCGTTGGTCTATCAACTGCTCCAAGTATATGAAGTAATGTTGATTTCCCACTACCAGAAGAACCTACTATTGCAACAAAATCTCCTTCTTCTACAGAAAAGGATACATTATCTAAAGCTTTTACAAGAGTTGCCCCTTTTCCATAATTTTTAGATAAATTACTAACCTCTAATATTTTCATTTCTTTATCCTCTCTATTATTTCATCCAAACCAATCCCCATCTTTACAAGCTCATTAATTTTCTCTTTAATAAGCATTATTTCATTATCTATTTTCAATTTAGTAGTATTCTTAGTATCATCAGAAATAAAAGTTCCCTTCGTACTAATAGTAGTAATAACTTTTCTATTTTCCAAAATATCATATGCTTTCTTAACAGTATTAGGATTAACTCCTAAAGAAGAAGCCATTTCTCTAATCGAAGGAATCTGTTCTCTCTCTTTTAAAATACCAAGTGCTACATACTTTTCAATATTACTAACAATTTGTTCATATATTGGTACTCTACTTTGATAATCTAAATTAATAAGTGGACTCTTCATCTCAAATCCCCCAATCCTCATTATGTAATTCACCTACTAAAGAAATAACACTATCAAGTTCATCAACCTTATTAGTAAAAAATACATAAGAATTTCTATTATAATCATCATAAGTATAAAATTTAATATACATATAAGGTTTACTAGCATCAACATCTTCATTAGCATTATCAATTATAAATTTATCAATATCCTTATATTCATAATCATAACTAGAGAAATATTTTTCATCCATATCACTATTATTACCAATATAATAAGAATCAATTACTATTTTAGGATTATTAAATACTTCTTTTACTTTTGCATTATAATATGTCATAACATCGTTCATAAGTTCCATATTATCATATATATTAAATTCATTTTCTTTAATTAGATAATTATCATAACTATACAAAACTACATCAAATAAATAATTATTATTTTGTTTTATCTCTTTACTATAAACATTCTTATAACTATCTATAAGTTTATCATAAAGCCTACTATCCTTTGAAACATAAGTAGTATTATTTCCGAGTTTTATTGCAAAAACATCACTATTAGTAATAACATTAACAGTTTCTAGATAAGTCTTATCATTACTAAGTAACCCAACTATATAATTATATTCATCTTTAGTAACTGAAATTTGAAAATCATAATCTCCACTATTAGTACTAATCATAATACTTAAATTATCATAAAAATTATCTACATAATTATTATCAATATGCTTAGAAATAACATAATTAATAATATTTCTATCATAAGTATAACCATTATTAAAATCTATAAAAGTCATTGTATCAATATCGTTAACATCTAAAACCTCATTATCTTCTTTAGTTAGTTCACCAGTAAAAATAACAAGAATTCCCACTACTATTAGTGAAGCTAAAGTTTTAAATACATTCATAACTTTCTTTCTTGTAAGCAAATCATAAATAATAACATATGTCATAAGAAGAGCAAACAAAAATAAAATTGTAAATAAATCATTAATACTAATATCTGAATTAATAAGAACAATATAATAAATGCAGAGTATAGGCACTGTTGTTAAACTTCTAACTAATAGATGAACTCTATCACTTTTAAAAGAAGTATCGACTATTTCAAATTTCTTTTTATCAAATAAAATAAATCCTATAAATATATATATAATACTTAAAATAACAGTTTTTAACATAGAGTTATTAATTTTATAATTACTATCTATATTAAATAAAAAACCGGCAATTAAAGAATAAGGAATAGTATAATTAATATTGTTAACTTTTGTATAACCCGTATACATATATACATTCTTTTTTCTATTGATCTCACAAGAAGTACTATTACATTCATAATTAACAGGATTACATAATTCATTATCACAATAAGTAGAGCTAATTGAATTAGCATCATCTCTAAAGCCATCATTACTAATAAAAGTGTGTATAAAAGGTACTAAAAACAAAACAAGTAGCGTAACAACAATAGTAGTTATCTTATTCGAAGATACACTAACAGCAATATTCGTACATACAAAAACAAAAATATAACTAATAGTCCAAAATAGAAACATATCAAATATCATCGTATAATCAATAAGAACATTACTAAGAAGCAAACTAGCAACCAAACTAAGAAGAGCATTTACCAAATTCATAACCACAATTAGTATGATTCCTCCTAATGTATTTGATAAAAAGATTTGCTTCTTAGTAACAGGAAAAGACATTACAAAGTCAGAAGACTTTCTTTTATAGACAAAACTAAATAATGTAATTGATAAAATAACCGGTACCACATATAATCCAACTATTGATAATATAGAAAGTTCAAACATACTAGGAGTACTATATCCACTATTTACAAATTTCATCAAATAACAAATTACATTAATAATAGGTATCAAAAAAGTACACAAAAACATTATCGCTTTAGATCTCTTCATATTTTCTTTAAGAAATTTAAAATTAAATAAACTTGTTAAACTCATACCCTAAAGCCTCCATTTCATAAATAAATACTTCTTCCAAAGTAAGATTTAAAAAGTCTAAAATAACTGGATTCATTTTCTCTAACTTTTTCTTACTCTTACCATCTGTATCTTTGATAATAATTGTCGCCACACTACCTTGCTTCTTAAAACTAAGTATATCAAAGTCATCAAAATCATCTTGATCAAATTTACCCTCTAAAGATATTTGAACCTTAAACATATTTGTCTTTATCGTATCAATTTCACTTTCAAATAATATACCGCCATTATAAAGTAGTCCTAAATTATCACAAATATCTTCAAGTTCTCTTAAGTTATGACTAGTCATCACAATCGTCGTTTTTTTCTTATTCATTTGCTTAATAAGAACCTTCTTCATCGCACTCCTAATTACTGGATCAAGTCCATCAAAAGTCTCATCAAAAAACATATAATCACAATTAGTAGAAATAGCACAAATAAGAGCGCATTGTCTCTTCATTCCTTTTGAAAAAGTACTAATCTTCTTATTCAAACTTAGATTAAACATATTAGCCAATTCTTTAAAATAATTCATATCAAAGTCATTATACAATGACTGATAATATTTTCCCATATCCATAAGATTATATCCTGGATAAAAATATAAATCATCTGGTACAAATACCATTTTTTGTTTTAATCTACAATTATCACTAATAAGTTCATCATCTATAGTAATAACACCTGAATCAGCTTCAAATATTCCCATAATAATTCTAAGAAGTGTACTCTTACCAGCACCATTAGCTCCGACTAAACCATAAATAGAATTATCACGAATATTAAAACTTAAATCATTAAGAACATAATCTTTATCAAACTTCTTTGATAATTTATCAATTTTTATCATAATATTCTCCCTTCACAACAATATATGATTGTACTATTTGCACTAGTACAATTAAATAATACTACAACAGTAAACATTTGTCAACAAAAAAAGAAAGTAATTTAAAACTTTCTATTTTCCACAAACAACCAAAACACTATAATTACTAAAATCAAGTCCTTTAATAATAGTTACATAGTCATCATAATTAAGATTATTAACAAACTCTAAAGTATCATCAAAAGGATAAGCAAATTCCATATAATTAGCCATTACAGGAATAACATAATTACTTATATTATCCTTTCTAACCGAAATATTTAGAAGTGATGACTTCTTACTGAGCTCAAAATCTTCCTTTTCCATATTATTACCATTAATAACTTCAAAAACCTCTCTAATAAAATCATCCTTTTTATCAGTATAAGCAATAACTTCTAAAACAGTATATCCACAAACATTATATACACAAGAAGTAATATCCCCTGTCATAATACCACTATTTTTTAGTTTCTCGTTAATAGGAGCAAATCTCGATAAACAGTTATCCGAAAAATAATTCAAATACCAATCAAGTCTATATTTCTCAAAACTACTTAAATTACTTACATCAATCTTAAAGGAAATAATAACTTCATTTAGACTTCCGCCTTTAATTGTATCCTCTTTCTTACAAACTTTACTTTCTGCTATATCTTTATAAATTTTCTCATTACATTTGAATTTAAAATTACTATAAACCTTATTAATTAACTCAATTACTTCCATATCATCAAAATTACCCGCTACTACCAAAAACTGATTTTTAGGTACATAGAAATTATCATAAACATTATTTAGATACCTATATCCCATTTTATTAATACTACTATTATTTCCAAGCGTATCACAAGCAGTACTAAAAAGATTTTTAAGTTTAGTGTTAATCACTTTCCTTCTAAAATTATCTTTACTATCCCTAATTTCATTATATACAGCAAATTTAGTCTTATCTAACCCTTTAGCATTAAAATTAACATTATAAATACTTTTTAAAAACAGTTCCAAACATTCCTTAAAATTATAGACCGTATCAAAATAAAAAGATGTCTCATTAAAATTAGTACTAGCATTAGCATCAAGTACTTTAAGTTTCATTAAATTATCAATTAAATCACCATAATTGCTATTTTCACATACGTAGTGTTCAAGTAGATGGGCACATCCTGGATATACTATTTTTTCTTTACCAGTATAATCAGTAAATTTATTATTAAATCCACCCAAAAAAGTAATTAACTCTACATGATTAGTAATCTTTGTCTTATCCGAATAAATAAGTACAGTAAGTCCATTATCTAAAGTTATAAATTTACAATCATTCATTATCTTCACCTACCCCTACATATGCTGAAACAAAAACAAGCTTATTTTCAATAAAGTTCTTAATATCCATTGGCTTAATATCTTTTATATATTCATAAAAAGACTTATCTTTATATTCAATATATTTATCAACTTCTTTCATCAAGGTATCAAAGAGATTCTCTTTAACAAGTTCATCATCAAGTTTAGCTTCTTCTAAAATCAAGTTAAACTTATCAGTAATAAAATCAATATCACTAATTTTTTTCATTACATCATCAAAAATAATCTTTACATTATCTATATTATCCCTACCAGTAATAGCCCAAAGAGTCAAACTACCAAAATTAAAATAATCATAAGCTCCGCATCTATAAACCAAGTCATTTTCTTTTCTTAATGCATCAAAAAGTATTCTCGAGTTATTAGAAGATATCAACTTTTTAACTATCTTAAGAAAAATCATATCTTCCTTACCCATATCCAATACTTTATAATTATAATAAACCCCCGAAGACTTATAATTAGTCTTTTCACTAATTTCTCCTTTTACAGAAAGATCTCTGACAAAATGTGTATACTTTTTTTCAAAAGATACCATTTCTTTCTTATTTTTCAAAAACATTTCTTCTATCTCTTTTTTTGCCTTATCATAATCTACATTTCCAAATAAAAATACAATTGGAGAAGAACTTATAATTTCTTTGTACAAATTATATATATCTTCTGGAGTAATATTATTAAGTAGACTTGGATTATCAGCAAGATGATCTTTCAAAAATTCTTCTTCATCAATTACTTTATCATTTTTATATTCATAATACCAAATAGCATCTTTAAAATTATTACTAATCTTATTTTTAATTATCTTTTTAATATCATCAATATCTTTTTTAGGAAAAGCATCATCTTCTAAATAAGGATTATAAATGATATCATAGGCAAATTTTAAATTATCAGAAAACACATCTATTCCCAAACTATCTTGTGAGGGAAAAAACAAAATCATCTCTAAAAAACTACTATCTCCAACTGAGAAAATATTACCATGATAAGATATACAATAATTATTAATATTAATATTCCTTATTTTTTTATCTGTATCATAAGTACTACTCTTATCAAAAGACATATAATTTAGTATTTTTTTCTTTACAACATCATCTTCTTTTATAGGAAAAATCATATATAAAGCACACTTTTTAAAATCCTTATTTACTATAATAACAGGATTATTTTCTTTCTCAAATTTATCCACTACTACCACTTCCATACTATGTATTATATTTTAGCGTTAAAAATATGTCAATAAAAAAAGAATATTACTTATATCCTTTTTTCTTATAATCATCATAAAGCTCTTTAAATCTAGTAAAGTGAATAATCTCCCTCTGCCTTAAGAATAATAGTGGTCCAATAACATCAGGATCATCTGTTAAATTAATTAAATTTTCATAAGTTGCTCTTGCCTTCTGCTCTGCTGCCATATCTTCAGATAAATCCGCTATTGGATCCCCTGTCGAAGCAAAGTAAGCCACAGTAAATGGAATTCCATTAGCATCCGTTGGATATAATGCCTTACCATGTTCAGCATAATGACTATCCATACCAGCTTCTTTCATTTCCTCCAAAGTAGCATCTTTCATAAGTTGATATACCATTGTTGATATCATTTCAACATGGGCTAGTTCTTCAGTACCAATATCCGTAAGAAGAGCCTTTCCTTTATCATCTGGCATTGTATACCTTTGATTTAAATATCTCCAAGCTGCTGCAAGTTCCCCATTAGCTCCTCCATATTGAGTAACCAAATATTTGGCCATTCTAAGATCCTTTTTCTTAATATTTACAGGATACTCTAAAGATTTAACAAATTTCCACATTATCTTTGCACCTCCCAAGGCCAAGGACCATTATCCCACGTCCAAGTATTAGCTATTTGCATACTATCAAAAGTTAAAGGTCCATATTTATTTTCAAACATTCTGCTTAATTCCTTTTCTTTTCTTTGATATTCATTAAATAAATTTATTGCCTTTCTATCATTATCATATAGATCCAGATAAAGTCCCAAATCTATCATCGCAAAATTAAGTTCCTGAAGTTGCATAAGCATATCTTCTCTTTCACTTCCTGCCTTCAAATCAGCTGGTTTATAATTTCTATAAGAATCATATAGATTACCAAACATATTACCCTTTTTAAAGCCTTCAAAAGAATCTAATATATTTGTTCCTTTATTACTAGCTATATTAGGCATTAAACTTTGATAATTTAAATCCCCTATCATACTATTTGGATTTGTCATATAATTCATATCACCATATCCAGCATTTAAATAATTGTAGTAATCATCATAACTATTCATCATTTCCCTCCTAAAATAGATTATGTAACTAGTAAAATAGTGTATAGGAAAGTGCCCAATAATAATAATTTTACAAAAAAAAGAAGTTATTTCTTTGCATCAAACTTCTTTCTCGATTCTGTATTCAAAATAAATTTTCTAAGTCTAATATTCTCTGGTGTAATTTCAACAAGTTCATCACTATTTATATAATCCAAACAATATTCCAAAGTTAAAGGTCTAGGTCTCTTTAAAACAACCGTATGATCAGAGCCTGCTGCTCTTGTATTTGTAAGTTGCTTACCCTTTACAACATTAACTGCTAAGTCATTTTCTCTATTACATTCACCAACTATCATACCTTCATATACTTCTGTACCAGGTTCAATAAACATAACTCCTCTGTCTTCTAGCTGTCCTAGAGCATAAGCCGTAGCCTTTCCAGCTTCAGTAGCAATTAATACCCCAAGTTTTCTCTCTGTTGAATTGATATTTTCAATTGGCAAATATTCTTTAAAAGTATGATTAAGTATTCCATATCCTTTAGTCAAAGTCATAAAGTTAGTATTAAAACCAATAAGTCCTCTAGAAGGAATAGTATAATTAAGTCTAATTAAATTATTAACATTAGACATATTATCCATCTTTCCGCCACGCAAACCTAAAGCTTCAATAACACTACCTACACAATCATCACTAACTTCAATTTGTACATCTTCATATGGCTCACATTTAATTCCATCTACTTCTTTTATAATTACTTCTGGCTTAGATACTTGAAGTTCATAGCCTTCACGTCTCAAATTTTCAATCAATATTGATAAGTGAAGTTCACCTCTACCAGATACAATCCAAGACTCATTACCAGATTCTTCTACTTTTAAACTGACATCTTTTTGTGTTTCTTTAAATAATCTTTCTCCTAATTTTCTTGCACTAACTAAACTTCCTTCTCTTCCCACAAAAGGACTATTATTTGTCATAAAAGTCATCTTAAGAGTAGGCTCATCAATTCTAAGAATAGGAAGAGCTTTTTCTTTTCCGACATTACATACTGTTTCTCCAACAGAAATATCCATAAGTCCCGCTACCGCAACAATATCTCCAGCATGAGCTTCCGTAATTTCTACTCTCTTAAGTCCTTCAAAGCCAAATAACTTCTGAATTCTAAACTGTTTAATAGTTCCATCAAGTCTAACACAAGATACCATTTCATTAACTTTAATATGCCCGCTATGAATCTTACCAATACCTATTCTTCCAACATATTCATTATAGTCAAGTAGTGCTGGTTGAAATTGCAAATCACCATTAACATTGACATTAGGTTCAGGTATTTCGTCAATAATTAATTTAAAAATATCATCATAACTATCACTTTGCGTATTTATATCTGGATCTAGACTAGCAGTGCCATTTAAAGCACTAACATAGGCCACTTTAAAATCAAGTTGCTCTTCACTTGCTCCAAGTTCAATAAATAAATCAATTACTTCGTCTAATACTTTCTCTACTCTAGCAGTAGGTTTATCAACCTTATTAATTACTACAATTGGCTTAACACCTGCTTCTAAAGCTTTTTTTAAAACAAATCTTGTTTGAGGCATCGTACCTTCATAAGCATCGACAAGAAGTAATACTCCATCAACCATATTCATAATTCTCTCTACTTCTCCTCCAAAATCAGCATGACCTGGAGTATCTAAAATATTAATTTTATAACCATTGTAATGAATCGAAGTTGTTTTAGCAAGTATAGTTATTCCTCTTTCTCTCTCTATATCATTAGAGTCCATAACCCTAGTTTCAACTTGTTCATTCTCTCTAAAAGTTCCAGACTTTTTAAGTAATTGATCCACAAGTGTCGTTTTGCCATGATCGACATGAGCTATAATTGCAATATTTCTAATATTCATAAATTACACCTTCTTTTTCCACAAGTCATAATTATATCACAAAATACTAAATTTGCAAATAATTTTACAAGTAAAAATCCACCCTTAAAAAGGGTGGTTTTTCTCTGAGCCCTATAAGGGCTA
>JBJEEA010000026.1:0-53297 GCA_051872635.1 Bacilli bacterium | reverse complement strand
CAATCCTCTAATTAGAAACTATTTATAAACTGTCCAACTTTTGGGGTTCAGTTCAGATTTATACTCTTGATTTTTATATTTTTGTTTAATTGTTCTTGATGGTATTAGTTTTATATATTTAAAAGATTAAATATAACAATTATAAATTAATTTAATTTATTATCTATTTTCCTTTTTTATTAAATGTCTAATTAATTATAATTAAAAATCGAACTTAGGAGTTCGATTTTTCATCAATTTGGTGCGCCCAGTAGGAGTCGAACCCACAGCCTTTTGGTCCGTAGCCAAACGCTCTATCCAGTTGAGCTATGGGCGCATTTCTTTAATACATAGATAGTATATAACAAATTTAAAATAAATTCAATATTTTTTGTAAAAATTACAAAAAAAGGTTGTCAAACCATAAAAAATGTTATATAATTAACTAGTCAACGAAAATTATGCCTGAGTGGCGGAATAGGTAGACGCACAGGACTTAAAATCCTGCGAGATTTAACCCTCGTGTCGGTTCAAGTCCGACCTCAGGCACCATCTATGTTGGAGGAATACCCAAGTCTGGTTGAAGGGACCGGTCTTGAAAACCGGGAGGTCACGAAAGTGGCGCAGGGGTTCGAATCCCTTTTCCTCCGCCATAGTTTTGATTTTATCGCGGGATGGAGCAGCTCGGTAGCTCGTTGGGCTCATAACCCAAAGGTCGTTGGTTCAAATCCAGCTCCCGCAACCATGGTTCCGTGGTGTAGTGGTCTATCACGTCTGCCTGTCACGCAGAAGATCGCGGGTTCAACTCCCGTCGGAACCGCCATTTATTTTGGCTTCATAGCTCAGTCGGTAGAGCAGAGGACTGAAAATCCTTGTGTCGCTGGTTCAATTCCCGCTGGAGCCACCAGATAAGCGAATTAAATCCTTAGAGATAAGGATTTTTATTATACTTTAAAATAACTGTGCTTTATAAATAAATAAGCACCGTTATTTTAAATAAAAAGTAGAGCATAAATTATACTCTACTATAGAATTCAACAATTAGTGATTCATTAATTTCAGCGTTTAGTTCGCTTCTTTCAGGATATCTAACATATGTAGCAACTCTTTTTCCTTCGTCATAGTTAATAAAATCAGGTCTTTTTACTTTATTAGCAAGTGCTATTTCGATACCTTTGTGATCTTTTGAATTTTCTTTGATAGCTATTGTATCACCTGGTTTAACTCTGTATGATGGAATATCTACTTTTTTACCATTGACAGTGATATGTCCGTGGTTAACTAGTTGTCTTGCTCCTCTTCTAGTAGTAGCAAAACCAATTCTATAAACTAAGTTATCTAATCTACTTTCTAATAGGATAAGTAAATTTTCACCGTGAACACCTTTCATTTTTGCTGAATCATTGACTAATTTCTTGAATTGTTTTTCAGAAATACCATACATAAATCTAACTTTTTGTTTTTCAGTTAATTGAATAGAATAGTTTGATGGTTTTCTTTTTCTGTCTTTACCATGTTGTCCTGGACCGTAAGGTCTTTTGGCAATATCTTTACCATTTTCTAAAATTGAAAATGATACTCTTCTTGCTTGTTTGTTATTTGGGCCTGTATATCTAGCCATAATTTTCCTCCTTCTTCTTAGAAGGTATACTCTTTATTTAAGAGGGTGTCTTTAATATACTTTCGCTATGCAGCTATAGTTACTTATAAATGACACATTAATAAATAATAGAGTATCCGCTGCTAAGCAATAATATTATATAATTAATCATACTATTAAGTCAAGAAAAAAATGTTTGTATTTTAGTTAAAATAACAATGTTTTGCTATAATTTTCCATATTTTTGATAAAATTTATTGAAAAATGTCAAAAAAGTGTCAAGTTTTAAAAAAATGTAGAATTATGTGCTATAATTGTTTTGAAAATGATAGAAGGAATTAAAACTATCGTTTTATATGGAGGTGTTTTGCTGGGGGATATTACTTTTATTAAATTACAAAAAATTACAAAAATAAAATTATAATTTTAAATATTAAAAAGGAGGAAATGAAAATGAAAAAAATTATGAAGTTTAGTAAGATATTTTTAGTGCTTGTAACAATTTTTTCTCAATTATCTTCAGTTGCTACTGTTTTTGCTGATGAGATTACTACCAAACCTCTTATTTTAACATTAGAACAATTATTTGATGAAGATAATGTTAGAGATCACTATGAACTTACTTATATAAGCGAAAGAAATGATTATGAAGAAACTGAAGTTATTGATGATGCTTTAGTAGATAAAACTTATGACATTAAACTTGTTACTAAGTTTACTTATTTAAATGATGAAACTGAGGAGAAAGATTATTTAATTGAAGATGTTACTGGTAAGACATTAAATAATACGAGAAGCAGTTATAAACTGGATCCAATATCAAAATTTTATGATGGATTATTTGAAGTAAATATTAAAGTATTAGATGGTGATAACGTTATTTATGAAGAGGATATTCCTTATGTTGTTAATAATTCTTATAAGGGTCTTGTAGGGTCTCTTAATGTTGGTGAAGTACTTCCAACTAGTGAAGAAGTTAACTTAAATACTAAGGGTGAATATGGTGTAACTATTGGAAAAGAATATACTCAAAGTTTAATGCTTATGCCAGGAGAACTTTCACCAAGTAGTACATATAAATTTGTTTATAAAGATGGAACAAAGTCTGAAGAAGTGACTGGTGAGGAAATTTTAGGTACTGTTATTGAAGGAACTACTACTGATTTAACTGATAAGTTATATGGAAAGTATTCTTATACTGATGAAGTTACTTTGGAAGAGGTAAAAGATGATGAAATTATAAATACATATAAATACAGTTATAGTTCTATTATTAATTATGGTAATAGTCAAGACAATGACACATTATTTAATAGATTATATGGTATTTATGGATTGCTTTTCAAAAATGGTTATGTAATTTTAAATGCTAAGAATTTATACGGAACAGATAACGTTATTAAAATTTCTGAACTTGCTGATGGTGTAGTTAATTATGGTATTGCGTTAGAAGTTTATGATGAAAATGGTAATGTTCTAGATTTAACTGATGAAAATGTTTTATCTATGGAAGTTAAGAATGGATATAAATTAAGATTTGTAAATGGAGCAGAAGCTATTTACACAGTTGTTGTTAAGGGTGATAATACTTTTGATAATGTGTTTGATAGTAATGATATGCTTCCAACAATAGATAATTATCTTAATAGTGAAATTAATATGTCAATGGATATGTTTAGTAATAATGATGAAGAAGAAAATGGAAAAATTAGTTTTGAAGATGTTATGTATATTAATGAATTATTAAAAGATAATGGTAATATACAAAAAGAAGAAGAAGATAATACAGATTTATCATTATACTTAAGTGATATTCCAAGCGAAATATTTGTCGGTGATACATTTAAATTATCACTTGTAATTAAGAATAGTGAAATTAATGATTATATTGATGGTATAAATGGTATTATTACTACCAATGATTCACTAAAAGTAGTAGATTATACTTTTAATAATAAGCTTATTGGTAAGTTAAATGAAGATGGAAGATTTGCATTTGTAGGAAATGCTTTATCAGAAGATGGAACTGTTGTTATGACAGTAACATTTATGGCTGTTATGCCTGGTACTGGTTCGGTTACGGTTAAAGGTGAAACTGCTAAATATTTAAATATTGATAAATTTGATGATATGTCAAAAGAAATTAATATTGTAAGAAAAATTAGTACTAATAATTATTTAGCTTCTTTAAATGCTAGTGTTGGAACTTTTGATATAGATTTTGATAAAGATGTAACTGTTTATACATTGACGGTACCTTATAATACTGAATCAGTTATTTTATCTGGTGCATTAGATGATATATATTCAAGTGCTGAAGGACTTATTGAATATAAGCTTACTGATGATAAAACGACTGCTAATATTGTTGTCACTGCGGAAGATGGCAGTATAAGAGTATACACAGTATATATTATTAAAGAAGCAAAACCTACTGAAGTTAAACCAATAACTTATTATTACTCTTCTAATAATTATTTAAAATTATTAGAGGTAGCTGGATATGAGATTGAGTTTGATAAAGAAATTGATGAGTATCAAATTAAAGTTAATAGTGATGTTGCTTCTTTAGAAATTAAAGCTATTGCAGAAGATAGTCGAGCAAGAGTAGAAATTACTGGTAATGAGAACTTTAAAAAGGGTGAAAATATTGTGACTATTACAGTGACGGCAGAAAATGGAGAAACAAGAGAATATAAATTGATTGTGAATAAGGATGCTGAAAAGAAAGAGGCTGTCACGGAAATTGATGATTCATCTAATACTGCGGAAAAGATTGTGATTATAGTTCTTATAATACTTGTTGTTTTGGGACTTTTATATCTTATATTTAAAAAAGATGATGAAGAAATACCAGAAGTAGAAGAAAAAAAGTCTGAAGTTACAAAAAAAAATAAAACTGATGTTACAAAAAATAAGAAAAATAAAAAATAAGAGAAAGGCTTAAAAATGTCTTTCTTTTTTTGTACTTTTTTGGTATAATGAAGTAGAAAATAGGGAAGGTAAGTGATTCTATGAATAGAAAAGGGCAAGCATTAGTAGAATTTGTACTTATTTTACCACTATTTATATTTATAATTTTTACAGTTGTGGATTTTGGAATGATACTCAGTAAGAAAAGTGAATTAGAAAATATTAGTGCTGATATATCAAAAGTTGTCAAAAATGAGAGTGATATAGAGAAAGTTAAAAAATTGTATCCAGATTTGGATATAGTCGTTAAAGAAGATAATGAGTATATTAATATTGAAGTAGAGGATGATGTGGATATTTTGACACCAGGGCTTAATTTGATTTTAGGAGATCCATATAGAGTGACGGTTAAGAGGACTATTTTTAATGATAAAAATGAATAATAAAGGACAGACGTTAGTGATGTTTGTAATATTACTTCCAATATTTTTACTTATTATTACTCTTGTTTATGACTTTGGTAATGCACTTTATGAGAAAGAAAGATTAGATAACACTAATTATATGGTAATAGAGTATGGATTAGACAATATAGATAATATTAGTGAGAATGACCTTATTGATTTGATAATGAAAAACTCTTCTAATTTAGATAATATTTATGTACTTATAGATGATAGTAAAATTACAATAAAGTTATCTAAAAATGTAAGGGGAATAGTTGGAAGTCTTTTTGGATTTAAGTTAATAGAAATTAATTCTAATTATGAAGGAAATATAAGTCAAAATGAGAAGAGAATAGAGAGGATTAAGTGATATTATGGCAGGTAAAGTAATTAGTATTTCTTCGGTTAAAGGTGGTGTTGGGAAAACAACGCTTCTTCTTAACTTAGCGGGTATTTATTGTACTTTAAATAAAAGAGTATTAATTATTGATTTTGATTTGTATTCTGGTGGAGTAGCAGTATCTTTGGATGTAAAGAATACTAAGGATATCTTTATGATGATTGATAGTATGGGAAATAATAGGTTTACTGAACTTAAAGATTATGTTACTGTTTATAATAAAAATATTGATGTATTATCTTGCCCTAAAGATCCTAGAGATGCTTCGAAGATTGATAGTAAGTTTATTCCTTTAATATTTGATTTAGCAAAGAAAGAGTATGATGTTGTGCTTGTCGATACGTCACATATTTTAGATGAAATTAATTTAACTGTTTTGGATTATTCATATATGTCATTGTTTGTAATTACTAATGATATAGTGGATTTAAAGAATATGAAAAGTCTTATTAGTATTTTTAAGGATACTAATAAGAAAAATTATTTAATAGTTCTTAATAATTCTAGAGATACAGGAAAAGATTATCTTAGTATGTTTGATATTAGAAATATAATTGATGCTAATGTTGATTATACGATATCAAGTGGTTATTATATAAAAAATATTGATAAATATGTTATGGCTGGAGAAATACTTACCTTGAATAAGAAAATAAATGCTTTTCATCAAGGGGATACTAATAATATGAAAAAAATGGCTCTTGATTTGATTGATGATAGTCATGGTAAGGAGGAAAAATGATATGGCAAAAAAGACTTTAACTGAGGCTTTTGATGTTAAACCGAAAAATGTTTCCTCAACAGAAGATGTTAATGATTATGAAATATTTTCGGATAAAAAGTTGTTAGATGATCTTAGAATTAGGATTGTTCAAAATTTGATTGAAGAGAATATTCCAGATGATAAACTTTTAGATGAGTATATAAATAATGAAATCGATAATACTTTAGTGGGCTATGATCTTAGTAATTTGGAAAGAAATCATGTTTTTAATTTAATTCAAAATGAAATAACTGGTTTTGGGCCTATTACTCCATTACTTAAAGATGATTCTATTACTGAAATTATGGTTAATGCTCCTGATGAAGTATATGTAGAGATTGATGGTAAAATAGTTAAGGATGAAACAATATCATTTATTAATGATAAACATATTATTAGAACAATTCAGAGGATAGTGCAACCTCTTGGAAGAACTATTGATGCTGCTAATCCAATGGTTGATGCTAGATTAAGAGATGGCTCTAGACTTAATGCTATTATTCCTCCTCTTAGTTTAAAAGGACCAGTACTTACTATAAGGAAATTTAATAAGAATTTGGAGACTATTGATGATTTACTTAGAAAAGGTACTTTGACTGTTAATATGGCACGTTTTTTAGAGGCTTCAGTTGAAGCAAAACTTAATATTATTATTTCCGGTGGTACTGGTACTGGTAAAACGACGCTTCTTAATATTTTATCGGGATTTTTAGGTGATGATGAGAGAATTATTACTATTGAGGATGCGGCGGAACTTAAACTTCATCAAAAACATGTTATTTCACTTGAAACAAGACTTACAAATTATGAGGGTGAAGGAGAAATTACGATTAGAGATTTGGTTAGAAATTCTCTTCGAATGCGACCAGATAGAATAATTGTCGGTGAAGTAAGAGGGAAAGAAGCATTTGATATGATGCAAGCAATGAATACTGGTCATGAAGGATCGATTACGACTCTGCATGCTAATAATCCTATTGATGCTCTTAACAGACTTGAAACAATGATACTTATGAATGAGATGGAAATACCAGTATCGGCAGTTCGTGGTTATATAGAAAATGCTATTGATATCATTGTGCAGATAGATAGATTGTCTGATGGTAAGAGAAAAATTACTTCTATTAGTGAAATTGTAGGAATTAAGGATGAAAATGTCGAGGTAAAAGAAATATTTTCATTTAAGCAGAAGGGTGTTAATTCAGATGGGTCGGTAATTGGGGAATTTGGTTTATACAAAAGGAAACCTATTGTTTATGATAAGATTGTAAATAAGGGAATTACTACTATTAAAGATATATTTGAATAATTGAAAGGGATGATAACATGAATATAATGATTGTACTACAAATTGCTATTGTTATTATTTTGTTTTGTGTTATTGTTCTTGCATTTAGAAAAAAGATTTCAATGAAAAAGGAACGAAGAATTGGTTATTATAGTCTTGAACCTATTCGAGACTCTGATATGTCTTTTTCAGATAAAGTTATTGTAAAATATTTGAATTTTATAAAGAAAATTAGACCTAATATGAAAAAAATTAAATATTTTGATCGAAGATCAAAGAAGTATGAGAAATATATTAAATATAGATATAGAGATATTTTTGAACCAATTGATTTTATTACTAATAAAATAGTTATAAGTGTATTATTTTTACTTCTTACGATTTTTTCTCAAGTATTTACAACTAGGATACTTAATATATGGGAACTTATTATTAATTATTTTATTGGTTATTATTTACTTGATATTTATTTGTATTTTGAATACAAAAAGCAGCTTAAACTAATTGAAAATGAACTCCTTAGATCGATTATTATTATGAATAATGCTTTTAAATCAGGAAAGAGCACACTTCAAGCACTTAAAATTGCTTCAGAAGAATTACCTGAACCAATATGTGATGAGTTTAAAAAAATGTATTTTGATATGAAATATGGATTATCTGTAGATACTGTTTTTGATAGATTTGCTAAAAGAGTTAATTTAGATGAAGCGGTTTATTTGTCTTCATCTCTTATGATACTTGATAAAACAGGTGGTAATATAGTGGAAGTTTTCTCATCTATTGAAAGAACTTTGTTTGATAAAAAGAAGCTTGAAGAAGAGCTTAAGAATATTACGGCAAGTTCAAAAATGATTACAAAGATTTTGTTTATTGTGCCTATAGTTTTTGTGGGAGTTATCTATTTTTTAAATCATTCTTATTTTAATCCATTATTTAGTTCACCACTTGGGTATATGATTATTGGTATTATAGTTATAATGTTTATTATTTATATTATATGTTTGAAGAAAATACTTAAAGTTGAGGTGTAATTATGAAGGATAATAAGAATACTGTGTTTAAAGGAATTTATAGTAAAAAGACAATTTTAAAAATTCAAAATAAAATTGATTTATTGGGTATTAAATGTAAATATGATGCTATTACTTTTCTTAATTTGCGATTATTTTCTTCAATTATTTTATTTATAATTATTCTTATTGCTTTTGATTATGGTTATATTTTGTCTATTATTTTTGTCGTTTTATATTATTATTTATTTGAAAAAGTTTTTCTTGATGCAAAAATAAAGAAAAGAATAAAGAAACTTAATAGTGAGGCTATTTATTTTTTTGAAGTATTAACACTTTCTCTTCAGACTGGCAGAAATTTAGCTGAAGCTGTTTCAATAACAGTAAATAGTATTGATTCTGATCTTTCTAATGAGTTTAAAGAAGCACTAAGGGAGGTTAAATTTGGTAAAAGCTTAACAGAAAGTCTGAATGATATGCAGAAGAATATTCCATCGGATAGTATTAATAATATTATTCTTACTTTAACTCAAGCTAATATGTATGGTAGTAGTATTATTGATACAATGTATAATCAAGTTGATTATTTGAGAGAAAAAAGAAAAATGGAAGTTAAAGCTGCTATTTCAAAAGTGCCAACAAAAATTAGTATTATTTCGGTATTTTTCTTTATACCTTTGATACTACTTATTATTTTGGGCCCTGCAATACTTACTTATATTGGTCGATAATTTTTTGATTGAATAATTTTTATTATGTTACTTTGGTTAATAGTGATAAATACTTGACTAGGGAATAAAATAATAGTAATATATTATACGTAATTTATAGGAGGAATTTTTATGTCAGGACATAGTAAATGGTCAACAATTAAAAGAAAAAAAGGAGCAATTGATAGTGAGAGAAGTAAGGTTTTTCAAAAACTTGCTAAAGAGCTTTATGTAGCGGCTAAAGGAGGAGATATTAATCCTGAAAATAATCCATCTCTTAGAATGGTAATTGAAAAGGCTAAAGCTGAGAATATGCCTAAAGCTAATATTGAATCAGCAATTAATAAAGCTAAGAATAAAGGTAATGATGAGAATTATGAATCAGTTAGATATGAAGGATATGGCCCAGCAGGTATAGCTATTATGATTGATTGTCTTACAGATAATAAAAATAGAACAGCAGGATTTGTCAGAAGTACACTTACTAAAAGGGGTGGAAATTTGGGAACTGATGGCTCTGTTAGTTATTTGTTTGAACGCAAGGGAGTACTTGTCTTAGAAAAAGAATATGATGAAGATAAGCTTATGGGAGATGTGCTTAGTTTAGATGTTTTAGATTTTATATCAGAAGAAGATAGTTATATTATCTATACTGATCCTAATAAATTTATTGAAGTTAAAGATAGTTTAGTTGCCCTTGGGTATGATAAATTTATTGTTAGTGAAGTTACTTTTGTTCCAAATAATTATATCACTATTGAAGATGAAGAGACTTTTGATAAGGTTAATAATTTGATTGAAGCTTTAAATGACTTGGATGATGTTCAAGCTGTTTATCATAATTTAGATTTATAATATAATATATTTTGGATTTCTATTTATATAGAGATCTTTTTTTGATTTTAAAAAAGAAAAAGAAAAAGAAATTATTGATATTAACTGGGAAATATGGTATTATAATAATGGAAAGATATAAGAGTAGAGGTGATAATAATGCAATTTAAAAAATTAATTTTTGTATTAGCAATCGCTTTTACTATTATTTTTGGCCTTTTATTCGGTAGTACTTATGCTTATTATGTTTCTAATAATGGAACTAATGTTAATGTTACTACAGGAAATTTTGATAGTGGTGTGGCGGTTATTTTTAGTCAAAGTGAATATATTAATACGAATGTTGGCATTCCGATATTGGAGTCTGATGTTGAAACTAAAGCTAGCAAGAATATTTTTACCTTAGTACCTGATGTTAATATTTTAAATGGTTATGAAGTAGCTATTAATATTAATTTAATTGATATTAAAATAGCTAATGAATTAAAGATTAGTGATTTCAAATATCGTCTTGATTGTACAGTTAATTCTATTACTACAACAGTTAATTCTGGAACAGGAGAAGATATAGGCGATAATACTTCTATTTTACTTGGAACTATAAGTACTAATGATATATTTGATTTAAATAATAATACTACTTGTACTCTTTACGTGTGGCTTAATGAGAGTAATGCAAATCAAAATGATTTAATGAATAAGAGTTTTTCTGGGTTGATAAAAGTTGACTCTGTATTTAGAAAATAGTGAGGTTTATTATGTCTAATAAAAAGAAAATGATTATTATAATTACTTTGGTTGTTTTGGGTATTTTTTTAATAGCTGGGATTACTTATGCATATATAGCATCGGTTACTAATGAAGAGAGTATAAATACTGGTTCGGGAAAGTTAGATATTTCTTTCGATATTACGGAAAGTATTACTGGTAATTTAGTTGCTTCTTCTGGAAGAGATGATGGTATTATAGCTGTTGCTAATGCCAAGTTAAATGCTGATAGTGTAGCTGGAATAATTAATATTTATATTACTCCTACAGTTATTGATGGTCTTGCTATTAGTGCTTTAAAATGGGAAGTTGAAGGATTAAATGATAGTTCTATAGTATATACTGCTTCTGGAGATTTTAGTAGTGCTAATGTTAATGAAGCTATTAAAATTGTCGATGGATATGAACTTAAAAGTACTGTTACTACTTTTAATATATATATATGGCTTGATGGAAGTATGATAAGTACTGATATATCTGGTAATAGGTTTGCTGCTAATTTATCAGGGGATTCTGTGCCTATTACTGGTAGGTTTTAAAGAAAGTAAACGAGAAGTTTATTTTCTTTATTTTTTATTAGTAATATTGTATAATTATAATGGTGATAGGATGGATAAAGAAAGTATTTTAGTTTGTATAAATGATGTAAATGATATAGCTAAAATTACATCAAGGACTAAATATATTAACATTGCAATTGATAATGTTAATTCAGAAATTATTAATTACTTTCTTTTACATGGACAAGAATATTCTTATTCTGATATCGTAAATGGCAAAAATGGCTTTATTTATGTTAACTATGAATGTTTTAGACTTGGTGAAACTAAAATTACTAATATTATTAATAATATGCCAAATAACCTTAATACTTTAGAGAAAATTCGATATATATATATTTCGCTTGGTAATTTATTATCAGTAGATATTAATCTTATGGAAGATAAGAATGAATGTATATCTTTTGCTAATATAAGTTTAATAAATAATATTTGGGGTTCTTTAGCTAAGGAAAAAACTTTTGATAAAACTTTATCTAAAATATTTATGTATGTATGCTTTAGACTTGGTATTAAAAGTGAACTTATTGTTAGTAGTATAAATGGTAGTATTGGTAATAAAATATATTTAGATGATTCTTTTTTGATTGTTAATTTATTTAATGATATTAGTAATATTAAGGGTAAATTTATAACACGTTATTTTGATCAGTATAATGATAATATAAGTATGGATAGGAAGATTTGTTATATTCGTGATAACTATACTAATTTTTATTTAAATAAAATATTAAAACAAATAGACTATACTAAAGATTACTTTTTATATGAAGTTCTCTCTATTATAGCAAAAGTAATTGATATGAGTAATATTGATACTTTTTCGTTGTCAGAAATATATAAAAGTATTTTTAAAGAACATTTTCCTAATATAGAAATAAGTGTTAATAATTTTTATATTTATGGTGATGATAAAGAACCTTTTGTAGTAATTAGTTATAAAGAAGAATTTTATAGTTTTAATTATCAGAAGAATAAATTTATTCAAATTGATTCTATGGAACTTGAAAATAATATGAATAATAATACAATTGGGGTGTATTTAAACGAACAAATAGATTTTAATGAAAAAGGTGTTATATTATGATTTTTTTAATTGTTTTACTTCTGATTATTTTGGTTTTAACATCTATTTTAGAATCTTCTTTTTCAAGTCTTAATATTATAAGAATTAAAAAGCTAGCAGAGTCTAATAATAAAAAAGCAAAAATAGTATATAATCTTAGTAATAATTATTCTGAGACAGTTACAACTATTTTGATTATTAATTGTATATGTAGTGTGGCAGTATCCTCTATTACTACTTATTATTTTTCAAATTTGTATGGTGACAAGTGTGTTGGTATTGTTACTTTAATTTTAACGGTTGTTGTGTTACTTTTTACAGAGATATCTCCTAAAATAATAGCCAGAGAATATGCTGAATATTTTGCTTTAAAGTTAGGTGGATTACTTAGAGTATTTGTTATAATATTTACTCCTATTAATAAGATGATTAGTATTTTTGAAAGAAAGATTAAAAATAATCATAAAGTAACTGCTACTAAGGATGAGCTTGTTGAAATAGTTAAAACAATTGAAGATGAAGGAGTTATTAAAGAAAAAGAAAGTATATTTATTCAAAAGGCTGTTTTACTTAGAAAAATGAAAGTGCAAAATGTTATGATAAATAAAGATAATGTTTCATATTTATATGATACTGATTCTTCGTTAAAAGTAAAAGAATGTGTGTTTAGAGATAATCATGATCGTATTCCTATTATTAATAAGGATAATAAAGTTGTTGGTATTTTATATGAGGTTGATTTGTTAGATGAAATACTTGATAATGGTACTATTAGTATTAAAAATTCAATGAAGGAGCCAATATGCGTAAGTAAGAATACTAATTTAGCTTCTTGTCTAGAACTTTTGCATTCTATTAAAACACATATGGCTCTTGTTACTGATAAAGAAAATAATTTTTTAGGTATTGTTACTATTGAAGATGTTATTAATGAACTTATGAAGTCATAGACTTCTTTTTCTTTTTCTGTTATAATTATGATGTGATGGAAAATGATAGTGAAAATTGATAAATTATCACATGATTTTAGAGGAATAACTAAAGTTGGGGATAAAATAACTTTTGTAGATGATGTGTTACCTGATGAAGTAGGAGATGTTAGCTTGTTTAGAGAAATGAAAAAATATAATGAAGCTAAGTTAAAATCAATAATTAATGTTAGTAGTAATAGAATAAAACCACTTTGTAAATATGCAGATAAGTGTGGTGGATGTAAAATTGGATATATTGATTATGAAATGCAACTTAGATATAAAAAAGAGGTTGTTATGGATATTATAAATAAGTATGCTAATATTCAAATTAATCCTGATATTATTGCTAATTATAAAGATTATGGCTATCGAAATAAAATATCATTAAAAGTATATAATGGTAAATTAGCGCTAATGGAAGAAGAAAGCCATAATTTTGTAAATATTGATAGTTGCATACTTGTTAATGATAAAATAAATGATGTTATTAAGATATTAAATAATATTGATCTTAGTGGTATTAGTGATGTAGTAATAAAAGGGAATACTGAAATAATGGTAATTATTAATGGCAATATAGATCAAAATACTTTAATTAAAGAACTTTCTTTAAGGGTAAATAGTATTATTTTAAATAATAAGGTTATTTATGGAAATGAATATATTAATATTAAAGTTAAAAATTATACATATGCTATTTATCCTTATTCTTTTTTTCAAGTTAATACTGATATGATAGAAAAATTATATGATAAAGTATTTGAATACGCTGGAAAAGGAGATAGTCTTTTAGATTTATACTGTGGAGCTGGTACTATAGGAATATATTTATCACATAATTTTAATAGAGTAAGAGGCATAGAAATAAATAGTGATGCTGTAGCTTCTGCGAATATTAATAAAAAGATTAATGGTATTAATAATATTTCATTTGAATGTAAAAAAGTAAGTGATATATATAAAATAAATGAAGAAGTAGTAGTGGTTGATCCACCAAGAAGTGGACTAGATAAGGTATCTACTCAGAAACTACTTGAAAGTTCTTCTAAAAGAATTGTATATGTATCATGTAATCCAATTACTTTAGCTAGAGATATTAATTTATTAAAGGATAAATATGAGTTGAAAGATATTACTTTATTTGATATGTTTCCAAATACTAAGCATGTTGAATGTGTGTGCGTTCTAAAACTTAGATAAGCGTTAATATATAAGAATAAATCAACTGTTCAGTAAGTTTCTAAAAATAGTATATAAATAGTAAATATGTATAGTAATAGATAAAAAACTATGCTAATGTTGTTCGAGGAGAATATGTTTCCCCATACCATATTAGGTGGTATGGTTTGTATAATTGAAATGATATTTAAAAGAAATGAGAAGTAAAAATGGAAAAAATATATACTAAATTAGTAAGAGATTATATTCCAAGTATTATTCAAGAAGATAATGAGATACCAATTACTAGAATTTTATCTGATGCTGAATATAGACAAGAATTATATAAAAAATTATTAGAGGAATGTAATGAAATTATAACTGCTAAAACAAGTAATAACATCATAGAGGAGGCTTCTGATGTTTTTGAAGTATTAAAAGCTATTTCAGAGTTAGAGGGTAAAAATATAGATGCTGTTATAGAATCTTCAAAACAAAAAAGGTTAAAAAGAGGCGGATTTATCAAAAAGATATTTTTAGAAAAAACAATTAGTAAAGAGTAAGTTTTAATAATTTAAGTAAAATTTATATTGTAAATAAATTAAAAATAGAAAGTATAAGTAATTATTATAGATAATTAAATTTATAATAATATAAAAGATGTATACATAATAGTTATATATTTATTATGTATTAGTCAATTATGTTTAAATGTGTAAAAGCAATTATTTTCAGTTGACGGATATGACATATTAAAAAATAAAGAAGGAGGTATCTGAATGCAAAATGAAACAATGGAAAACAATAAAACAGAATTAATTATATACGAATCTAAAAATGGTGATATTAAATTAGATGTTAGTTTGAAAAATGAAACAGTTTGGTTAACAGCTAATCAAATGGCACTAATTTTTAATAGAGATGAAAAAGTTATTAGAAAACATATAAATAATGTTTTTAATGATGGTGAGTTAGATAAAGAAAACAACACGCAAAAAATGCGTGTTGATGGAGTAAAGCAATTTGTTTCCTATTATAGTTTGGATGTCATCATTAGTGTAGGTTATCGTGTTAAATCTCTTGAGGGAGTCCGTTTTAGAAAATGGGCTACTGAAAGAATTAAGGAATATATTATAAAAGGATATACAATGGATGATGAAAGACTTAAAAATCTTGGCGGTGGTAAATATTTCTATGAACTTTTAAATCGTATTAAGGATATACGATCAAGTGAAAAAGTATTATATAGACAAGTTCTTGATCTATATGCTACTGCTATTGATTACAATCCTAAAGCAGAAGAAACAATAAGATTTTTTAAAATAGTTCAAAATAAATTTCACTATGCTACACATGGAAATACAGCTGCTGAAATAATTTATAATAGAGCTGATTCGAATAAACCATTTATGGGTCTTACTAATTTTAAAGGAGAACTTCCAAGTATTAATGATATTGAAATTGCAAAAAATTATTTATCCGAAGAAGAACTATTGATGTTAAATAATTTGGTTTCTGGATATTTTGACTTTGCAGAATTTCAAGCATTAAAACATAAACCTATGAGAATGAAGGACTATATTAGTCAATTAGATAAAATATTATCTTCTTTAGATACAAAAGTATTAACTAATGCAGGAACAGTTAGTCATAAAGAAGCAATTGAAAAAGCAAAAATAGAGTATCAAAAATATCAAATAAAAGAACTTAGTCCTATAGAAAAAGAGTATTTAAATTCTATTAATAAAATAAATCAAATTGCGGAAAGTTTAGATAAAAAATAGAGCTATACATAATAAACATACAACTATAATGAATGTTTATTATGAAGTAGTCAGTTATACCCAAACATATAAAAAGCAACTATTCATAATTAACGAACACGGCATGTTGAATGTGTGTGCCTACTGGAAAGGAGTAATTTTTATGAAAGAAAACTTAAGAATTAAGAAGTTTAAATACAAATGTATTAGAAATTGTATTTGGTAATTATTGTTATAAAACTATTAAAAATAGTAAATTGGGGAATCAAAATATTTTAATGATTAATACTTTACTTAATATTGGAGATTTATCTAATATAAAAAATTATGAAATTAAAATCCCTAAAGAACTATACTTAGATAAAAATAATAATTGTATAAAAGAAGAAACGAATGTAATTATTGATAATATTAACAAAATGAATATAATCAGAGTATGGACAGGACATAATGATATTTACTCTTATTTAATTATGTTGTTTGTATCAAGTATTATAAAAGAGTATAATTATGAACTATATGTTTTGTATTGTGATGATTATAATAAAGATTATTCAGCACCAAGTGTAATGAGAGAAGAAGAATTAGAAGATTTAACAAAATTTGAACATAAATTAACTAAAAAAGAAATAATTATCAATTCTGATACTTGGGAAAAGTTAGTTAAGGAGAATACTGATTTAAGGGTAATTGAAAAAGGCAATGTAAAATCTGTTTCATTAAATTATTATGATAAATATATTTTAGATACTTTAAAAGTAATGGGAAAAGTTAAAATAATCCAGTTAGTTGGCAAACTTATGAAAAAAGTATATTTGCAAGATACGTTGTATGTATATTTAATAAATAGATTAATTAAAAATAATAAAATAAAAATAATATTAGATAATGATATTAGATATTTTGAAAGTTTAATAGAAATAATTGATAATTAAAATTTATGCATGAAAATAATATATTATTATACAAAACAGATGAATTGCTAAAATTTAGGAAGAAAAATATTTTAAATGATTCAGGTAAAATATCACATAAAGAAGCATTAGAAAAAGCAGAAAATGAATATGAAAAATTTAAAGTAAAACAAGATAGAGAGTACATATCTAGTATGGATGAAATGTATAAAAAATGTTTAGAAGAAAATAACAAATAGTAAACTGTAAGAAAGGTGGATTTTAAATATATGGAGCAATTTTATTTAGAAGTACCCTCAATTAAAAGAAAAAATGAGGTAATTGAGTATATTAATGAGTTTGTCTTTTATAATTCAGATATTAATGGTACTGGTTCTTTAGATAAAATATTGGAAGGATATACTTTTGAACAGGCATTAGAAAGATGTTTAAATATGGAGAAAGAAGAATATGCTAAGAAAATAGGTCGGTGCCAGTCAAAAACTTTTCTATTAATTAGGAAAAATGATAATAGGATAATTGGCACGATAAATGTTCGATGGAATTTGACAGAAGAAATGAAACAATTTGGTGGAAATATAGGATATGGAATACGGCCAACAGAAAGAAGAAAAGGGTATAACAAGATAAATTTATATTTAGGCTTAATTGAAGCTAAAAAATTAGGATTAGATAAGGTTATGTTAGATTGTGATGTTAATAATTTAGGCTCAAGCAAAACAATGCAAGCATTAGGTGGTACATTAGAAAGAACTGAAATTGATCCTTATGACGGAGTATTAACGAGTGTATATTGGTTTAATGTTGATGAAACTATTGATAAATATAGAGAAGTGTTTAAAAATAATATTTATATAAATAAAGATTTAATTAATGAATAACTTAAAATTTATGAACTATTAATTAATTGAAATTAGGGTAGAAAAAATAAATATAAAAATTTTTCTACTTATCTTATTAGTGATAATGTTATTTTTGGAAATGAAGTAGATAATAAAGAAACATATAATACTATTAGAAATACAAAAAAAGATATTGAAAAGATTGAAGATAAATTATTTGATAATAAAAAAATTGTAGGTTTATTCTTTATTTGTACCCTTATATTAACACAAAATGCATTTTTTTTCAAGACTTGTAATTGTTTATATATTAGTGTATTAATAATTAGAGGTGAAAAAAATGGAAGAAAAAAATATGACTGCTTTAGTAAGTTGTTTTGCAAGATGTTATCATTATAAAAATAATAAGTATAGAATTTTTAGTGATAATATTGCAGAAAGAATTTTAAGTGATGAAGAATATAATTCTATTGCTATTAATATGGTAAATGGGATCAAATTTTTTAATCCTAATTTTGTAGGAACTAATGAAGAGGCTTTAAGATGGATAGTTGATAATCAATTATCACCATCAGTATTAGGAAGATGTGTTTTTTGTGAAAAATCATTGTCAAATGCAATTAAAATAGGGTGTAGAGAGTATTTAATATTTGCATCTGGTTATGATACTTTTGCTTATAGAAATAATATAGATTATCTAAAAGTATTTGAGATTGATAAAAGCGAAATGATAAAAGATAAAATTAGAAGATTAGATAATAATAAATTAGATTATTCAAAAGTTGATTTTATTAAATGTGATTTTACTAATAAAGACTGGATTAATAATATTATGAATAGTAATTATGATAAAAATCAAATATCATTTAATAGTTTATTGGGAATTAGTTATTACTTAACAAAAGAAGAATTTTTTTATATGATTAAAAGCATTTCTGGTATATTATGTAATGGTAGTAGTATAGTTTTTGATTACCCAACTTATGAGGATAGTAAGGAGATGCAAACTAATGAAAAATTAGCCAGTGGTGCTAATGAGCTAATGAAATCTAAATATTCATATAAGGAGATAGAGGATATTTTATCGGAAAATGGATTATTAATTTATGAACATTTAAATAATAAAGAAATGACTGATAATTATTTTGCAAAATATAATGCTTTAAATCCTAATAATAAGATAATAGCACCAAAAGGTGTATGTTATTGTTTAGCAGTTAAGAGGTAATAAATTACAATTTGTTAAGGAGTAAAGTAAGATGAATGAATATATAAATTTAAGTTTAGAAAATATTGATAAGGAAGAATATGTAAAAGAGTTAGTAGACCCTATATATAAATATGGTTCTAAATTCATTCATATTTATATGGAAATGATTTAAAAAGAAAAAAAACAAAGATACTATTATTTTAATAAATTAGATCAGTATTTTATTGATAAATATATCAATTATTATGATAATAAATATAATTGCATAATTTCAGATAATAAAAAATTAAGGTATTTACTGATGAGTGTAATGAATTTTGAATTCTGTATAATATGAGTGATATTATTATAGTATTATGGTATATGCTATAGATATAACCAACTTACAACTTTAAGTTATATAACACAAGATGATGGTGGTAAGTTCTGAATAGAAATTAAACTATTATAAAATAAGTGACTATTAATGAAATAGTGAAAACTAATAAAAAATTTTTGATTTATTAATATTTAATGATATAATTAATATTGTATAAGTATGAATAAGGGAGGAATATTTATGTGTACTGCTGCAACATATAAAACAAAAGATTTTTATTTTGGACGTACATTAGATTATGAATTTTCTTATGGAGATGAGGTTACAATAACTCCGAGAAAATATCATTTTCATTTTAGAGAGGAAGAAAATATAGATAATCATTATGCGATAATTGGGATGGCACATGTTTTAGATAATTATCCATTATATTATGATGCTATTAATGAGAAAGGATTGGCAGTAGCGGGACTTAATTTTGTTCATAATTCTTGTTACCATGAAAGGGTTAGTGGTAAAGATAATATAGCACAATTTGAGTTTATTCCTTGGATTTTAAGTAAGTGTTCTACTGTTAAAGAGGCAAGAGATTTAATATCTAAAATTAATATATTAAATATTTCTTTTAATGATAAATTACCAGTTGCTGAATTACATTGGCTTATTTCTGATAAAGATGAATCAATAACAGTAGAGTCTTTGCAAGATGGGATAAAAGTATATGATAATCCAGTAGGAGTACTTACAAATAATCCACCTTTTGATATGCAGATGATGGAACTTAATAACTATATGCATTTATCGGCAAAAGATCCAGAAAATAGATTTGCTAATAATTTAGAATTTAAGCGTTATAGTAGAGGAATGGGAGCTATAGGACTTCCAGGTGATTTATCTAGTCAGTCTAGATTTATAAGAGCAAGCTTTACAAAGATGAATTCTCTTTCTGGTGATAGTGAAAAAGAAAGTGTTAGTCAATTTTTTCACATTCTTGGTAGTGTAGATCAGCAGAGAGGATGTTGTGACTTGGGAGATAATAAATATGAAATAACTATTTATACATCATGTTGTAATACTAATAAAGGAATTTATTATTATACAACTTATGACAATCATCAAATTACAGGTATTGATATGTATAAAGAAGATTTGAATGGAGATAGACTTATAAGATATCCTCTTATAAAAGAGGAACAAATAATGATGCAAAACTAATATATCTTATTTATGAGAGGTTATTTGTTATGAAAGTATTAATTATTGGAATTGTTGCTAGTGGTAAATCGACATTGGCAAATAGGCTTGGAAGAGAAAATAATATTGATGTCTATGAAATAGACTCAATAGTTCATGATGATATTAATAATGTTAAAAGATCTTTTAAAGAACAGACTAATATAATTATGAATATTAATAAGAAAAACAATTGGATAATTGAAGGAACGCTTAGAAAAAATTTATATTTTTTATTAGATGTAGCAGATAAAATTATATATATTGATATTCCTATTAGAATAAGGAAGAGAAGAATTATAACGAGATATATTAAACAAAAATTAAAAATGGAAAATAGTAATTATAAACCAACACTTGATATGATTAAAAAGATGAATATTTGGACTTATGAGTTTGAAAAAGATAAAGGTGTTTTTGAAAAAAATTTGAATAAATATAAGAAGAAGCTTATAATATTAGATAGTGTGAAAAAAGTAAATAATTATAAGTTATAGGTGATTTATGAAAAAAAGAATATTTAGCATTAAAAATATAAAGTGGTGCATACTTTTTATATTGGCTGTTATAGTTTTATTTTTTACTATTAAAGTATTTAATGAAGAAGATATGAAAAGTGATATAATTGGTTATAATTTTGTATCTTATTTTATATCTGATAATGTGACTGTATTTATGAAAATAGTTACTTGGTTTGGAGGAGGAGTTTGTTTAATTATTCTTACTATTTTATCGTGGATATTTATAAAAAATAAAAAGATTGATATAGCTATTACTTCTAATTTAGTTATTATAACTATTTTAAATACTTTATTTAAATATATACTTCAAAGGCCTAGACCAGAAGGACACCAGATAATCGTGCAAAATGGTTATAGTTTTCCTTCAGGACATTCTATGATTGGTATGGCTTTTTATGGATATTTAATTTATTTGGTATATAAGTATATTAAAAATAAGAAAATAAAAGTATTAATTACTATTTTATTGTCAATAATAATCATCACAATAGGGATAAGTAGAATTTATCTTGGAGTACATTATACTAGTGATGTTCTTTGTGGCTTTATGACTTCTATATGTTATTTAATTATATATATAACAATAACAGATAGATATTTAAATAAAACATAGATATATTTAGTTTAATATATCTATGTTTATATGATTATTTTCTTTAATTTTTTGCAAGTTGTTTTCAATTTCTAATTTTATATTATTATTATATTTGGAATTATTTTCAATCAATGAAATTAATTCTTTTATTTTGCTATATATTTCTATATCATGATTTTTTAGATATCTGTTGGTATATAGATATAGAAGAAGGGGTTGGGCTTCAAAAACATCATTTTTAGCTATATTTAAATACTCTATAGCTTTATTTTCATCTTTAATTAGAATGGTATTACCAGTTAAATAGTAATATTTGGCAAGGTTATAGAAAGCATAATAGCAGACATTAATTATGGGAATGTCAATAGCTTTATTGTAATAATTAAAAGCTTTTTCCATATCTTTCTTGACATAGATGCCTTTACGATAAAATTCACCTATTTTGTTTAAAGCCCAACTTTCTCCCAGGGAAGCTGATTTTTCGTAGTAGGCAAAAGCCTTTTGCATATTGTTATTTTTTTCACAGATCATACCTAGATTATTATAAGCATAAGGGTAATCTTGTTCGGCAGCTTTTTTAAAGAATAAAATAGCTTTATCAATATTTTTTTCTACTGGATAAAGACCATTCATATAATATAGGCCTATCTTATTAATTGCAGCAATATTACCTAAATTAACAGCTTTATTTAGATAGTTAAAAGCAATATTTAATTCTTCATTTGATCTAGATCCTATTAAGCCATCCATATACATTGATGCCATCATATAATAACTTCCAGGATGGTTTTTGATAGAAGCTTTTTTAAAATAGTTATAGCTAATATCATATCTTGGATATCCTTTAATATAACCAGAGTATTCATTGATTCCCATTTCATATAGGGCATAAGTATTTTCTTCTTTAGCTAGTTTATTTAAAGAGTAATTATAATTAATACCATTAGTAAATTTAAGATTTAGAAAAGATTCGAGCTCAATAGGAGAAATGTTAGTATTGCTAAGTAAATTTTCAATAATGTTTTTTTTAATATCTTCTTCGTAGATGGGTTGCTTTTTATCTAAGATGACAAAGAATAAAATATTAGTAATTACTTCGTATAAATTATTTTTATTAATTAATTTATTTAAGTTATTAGAAAAATCATTCGAGACATCTTTATCGTTTTTACTTATATTATATAGTTTAAGGCAAATATCTTTTAAGTTTTGATTGTTATTTATAGCGTTTAGGCTATCGATAGTGCTATTAAAAGTATAAATAGTTCCTTCAATAATTGTTAGTAAATTTATAATAGTATCTATTAAGATATATTTGTCTTTATTATATTTTTTTCGATATACTAGGTATTTTTGCTTATACTTACTATTAATAGAACGAATACCAGTACAGTAATTATTTATGGTAGTATCTCCAACTATATCAGTATCGAAAATAATGCAAAATATTTCGGTTTGTAAGGCAGAGGTTTTGTTAATAGAATACTCTTTAATTATTCTCGTAAAATTACCCCAAGATAGATGATTATCATTATTATTTAATTTAATATATTTTTTTATTGTTCATCACCATAATAAATATAACATATATTGTGGATTTTTACAAATAATCCAAAAAATGATGTGGATTATTATATATTATAAATGAAATATAAATATAATATAATGTAATTAGAAAGGAAGAAAATTATGAAAAAGGTGATTAAAAATTATAAATCGACATTTATATTGATTCTTGCTATTATTTTAGGGGGATTAGTTGGATTCATATTAAAAGAAGATGCAAAGGTGCTTAGTCCGTTTGGAGATATATTTATTAATCTTTTACTTGTTGTTATTGTTCCATTAATTTTTTTGACTATAACAACGTCGATAGCCAAAATGAGTTCTCCTAAAAGATTAGGAAAAATTATGCTTACGACAATTGGAGCGTTTGTTGTAACTTCTTTAATAGCGGTTATAGTAGGGTTTGTTTATACTTATGGCATTAAATTAGTAGAAACTGATGATACATGGAAAATAACTAGTACTTTATCTAATGAAGAGGTTATTAGTGAAGAAGTAAATGTTTTAGAGAGAACAGTTGATACACTTACAGTTAAAAGTTTTAATGAACTTCTTACTACTGATCATTTAATTGCTCTTTTAGTTTTTTCTATACTATTTGGATTAGCTTTAAATAAGAGTGGAGAAAAAGGGAAGTCAATTAAAAGGGTATTGGAATCTTTAAATGAAGTGGTAATGAAGCTTACTCAAATAATAATGTATTATGCTCCGATTGGACTAGGATGTTATTTTGCGGTACTTGTAGGAACACTTGGTAGTGAGATAGCAATAGGATATTTGAAGACATTTGTAATATATACTATAGTAGCGATACTCTATTATTTTGTCATATATACAATATATGCTTATATAGCTGGTAAGAAAGAGGGTGTTAAAAGATTTTGGAAGAATGTTATTCCTGCTACTGCTACAGCTCTTGCTACGTGTTCATCAGCAGCTTCAATTCCTATAAATTGCACTAGTGCTAAAAAAATTGGCGTTTCAGATGATATAGCTGATACAGTAATTCCTCTTGGTACTAGTTTTCATAAAGATGGATCTATTATAGGCAGTGTCTTTAAGATAATGTTTCTAGTATGTTTATTTGGAACTGATATATCGGGATTTGGGGGAATGACTAAGATTTTAATGGTAGCTTTAGTTGCAACTCTTTTGGTAACAGCAGTTCCAATAGGGGGAGGAACTATTTCAGAGATGATGATTATAACAATGATGGGATATAGTGCTTCAGCTCTGCCAATTCTTACTATTATTGCGACAATAATAGATGCACCGGCAACGGTATTAAATGTAGTAGGAGATTTATCTACTTCTATGGTTGTAGCAAGAGTAGTGGATGGAAAGAATTTTCTCGAAAAAAAAGCTAATACTTAATATTTTATCTTAAAAGTTAGAAATTCTTTTAAAAAAGTTGTATTTATATATAGAGAATAAGAACAGTCAAAATATTGACTGTTTTTTTAGGAGGTATATCATATGAATTTTAAATTGTTACCCAATGAAGAGAAACCTAGAGAAAGATTGATAAAATATGGAAAAGAGAATATTTCTACTGAAGAATTAATTGAAATAATTATAAAGTCTGGTACTAGAAAAATAGGGCTTAGAGAAATAGCTCATAATATTTTGTCATCAGTAAATAATATTAATGAATTTAAAAATATGGAAATAGGAAGACTTATTAATATATCAGGAGTAAGTAAGATAAAGGCTATTGAATTAATAGCGGCAATTGAGCTTGGACGAAGAGTATATGAAGATAGTGGGTATGATGAACTTGTTTATTTAACTAATCCTACTTCGATAATTAATTATTTTCACAGTATATATAAAGATGAGAAACAAGAATTATTTTATGTTATCTATTTAGATAACCAGAAGAAATATATTGATAAAAAATTATTATTTAAAGGTACAGTTAATTTTTCTTTAGTTCATCCAAGGGAAATATTTAAAAATGCTTATCTTTTGTCTTCTTCATATATTGTATGTATTCATAATCATCCATCAGGAGATGCTAGTCCCAGTAATAATGATATAGAACTTACTAGTAAATTAAAATATATAGGAGATATTCATGGGATAATTCTTCTAGATCATATTATTATTGGGAAGAATAATTATTATAGTTTTTTTGAAGATAATAATATACTAAAAAATGGTAAATAAACACTTTTATTTTAATAAAAAATATTATATAATAAAGTTGATAGGAATGTGATAGAATGCTAGGTAGAAAGAAAAAAAGCATACCTAAAAAGTATGTAATTATTGGTGTTATTGTACTGCTTGTCATTATTTTAGTTATTTTTTCTTTTACTTTAAAAGATGATAGAAAGCTAAATCCAGTAGAAGCTTTTATAAGAGATGCTTTTATATATACTGAGAAAGTTATTTTATATCCTTTCAATTATGTATCTGATAAAATTAGTGATTATAATAAACTTAAAGATACTTCAAAAGATAATGATATTTTAGAGACTTCTATTGATAGAATTGATTCTATTGAAGCTGAGAATATTGAACTTAGAAGGCAACTTAATGAACTTAAAGAAGAACTTGATATAAGTTATACACTTTCTGATTATGAATATTTAAATGCAGCAGTTATAAGTAGAAATGTTGGCTTTTGGTATAATACTATTACTATAAATAAGGGAAGTTATAATGGGGTTTCAAAAGATATGGTAGTTATTAATTCTAAGGGTCTTATTGGGAGAGTTATTAGGACAACTACTTTTACATCTGATGTTAGACTTATAACTACTAGTGATACTAATAATAAAATATCAGTTCATATAAGTAGTGGTGATAATAATTTATATGGACTTATTAATAATTATGATTATAATGATAATTTACTAGAAGTTGAGGGAATTAGTAATACAAAAGATGTAAATATAGGGGATTATGTATATACATCTGGGCTTGGTGGGGTATTTCCTTCGGGAATCCTAATTGGAACGGTTACAGAAATTACAACTGATTCTTATGATCTTGCTAAAATTATAAAAGTAACTCCTAGCGCTTCGTTTGTCGATATTAATTATGTTAGTATTTTGAAAAGAAAGAGTGATGAGTAATGGCAATAGCAATTATTTATTTACTTATTTCTTTTATATTAGAAAATTTTATGGCTAATATTTTTCCTAGTACTCTTACTAATATTAGTTTATTTACAACAATTTATACAGTTATAGCACTAGTAGTTATTTATCCACAATTTAATAATTATAGAAAATATTATATTTTAGTATTTATTTTTGGATTCTTTTTTGATGCGGTATATACTTCTACTTTTTTTCTTAATACTTTTATATTTATAGTTATTGCTCTTTTAGTGGGAATATTATATAATTTATTTCCTGAAAATATATTTACGACTAATTTAATTAGTTTTATAGCAGTTTCTTTATATCATATACTATCTTTTATAATATTAAGTATTATGAGTTATGCTAATTTTGATATAATTATTTTATTTAATGTTATTATTCATAGTATTATGATGACTATTATTTATACTAGTGTTAGTTATTTTATAATAAATCATTTATATGTAAAATTTAATAAAAAGCCAATTAAATAAAAAATTTCTTATAAAAAGAAATTTGGATTATTTTCACTATTTTTTATTATTTGTTTTTGGGTAGTTGGATCTTCGTTATCATTAATATTTATATTGGTATTATCTTTTTTTACCGTAGTATTATTTTCATTTCTGATATTAGTATTAGCGTCAGTTTCATCTTTGAATACTGAGGCTATTTTTAACATTGATTTCATATTATGCATCATAGGGCCTACTTCTTTGACAATAGGAATGGCTTGATTTACTACTCCTAATGCTCTAGATGCATTACCTAGCAGGCTGGACCAATTTATACCCCTTGTTAATCCTCCTCTTGCTCCTAAACCTAAAAGAGATCTTAAACCTCCGTTAGCATTAGCTGTTCTTCCTAAACTTCCAGCAGCACTTCTTCCCATAATATTTCCTGCACTTCTCATCATTGGCCTTGCGATATTAGGACTTACCATTTGTTGATATGGAACTGCCATATTTGGCATCATAAATGGGTTTCCAAAATTATTTCCATACATTTTATAATACCCCTTCCTAAAATAATATATGAAAAAAAGAAAAAAATGTTAAAAAAGTTATTAATGTATGTTATAATGATATTTAGATAGAGGAGATATAAATGGGGAACAGTCAAAATATCAATAGTAATACCAATAATGTAAATTTTAGATCTACTAGTGGCAATAATGCTAATAGTACGAATCAAAAGACTAGATATAAATATGTTGCCTTTGATAAAAGCGGTAAGCAAGTTAAAGGGTATTTTGATGCTGTTAGAAAAGTTGATGTCGAGTCTTTCTTAACAAGTAATGGTTTTAGAATAGCAGATATTAGACCTGTAAAAGTTAGTAAGTTCACTTCTTTTTTTAAATTTGAAAATGAAATGCGTTATAAAGATTTAGTTTTCTTTTTAACACAACTTTCAACTTATATTAAGTCTGGTATTCCACTTACTGATTCAATAGTGATACTTGAAAATCAAACAAAGAGTAAAAAGAAGAAACAATTATTTAATAGAATAGTATACGAACTTAATTCAGGAGCACAGTTTAGTGAGGCATTAGCAAGGCAAGGGAAAGTTTTTCCTAAACTTCTTGTTAATATGCTTAAGACATCAGAACTTACTGGTAATCTTACTGAAGCCCTTGATGATATGGCTTCTTATTATAAGACAGCTGATTCTAATAGAAAACAAATTATTTCTGCTCTTACATATCCTAGTGTTGTTCTCGTTATAGCGATTATTGTTCTTACTTTTTTACTTATATATATTGTTCCACAGTTTGAGGATATTTTTAATCAGCTTGGGTCAGACCTTCCTGGAATTACAGTATTTTTGATTAATGTAAGTAAATTTGTTCAAAATAATATTCTCACAATAGTTATTGCTTTAGCAGCATTTATTATTATCATGATTTCTATGTATAAAAATATAAAGAAGTTCAGATATATAGTTCAGTATATTGCTATGCATATACCTGTTATTAAGGATGTTTTAATATATAATGAGATTATTATGTTTACTAAGACATTTTCTTCTTTAATTAGACATGATGTATTTATTACTGATAGTATTGAAATGCTTGGTAATGTTACTAATAATGAAATATATAAAGATATAATTAGAGAAGCTGTTACTAATTTAAGTACTGGGGAAGGATTGTCTAAGGCTTTTGAAAATAAATGGGCTTTTCCAAGAATAGCTTATGAGATGCTTGTCACGGGGGAAAAAACAGGTAGGCTTGGAACTATGATGGAAAATGTTGCTAATTACTATGAGGAAGAACAAAAAAACTTAGTTCAGAGACTTAAGAGTTTAATTGAACCTGTTATGATAATATTTTTGGCAGTAATAGTTGGTGTAATCCTTTTAGCTATATTTATTCCTATGTTTAGTATGTATGGAGAAATACTGTAGGTGATGATATGGAATTATATATATATATAGTGATATTTATTTTTGGCTCTATTATGGGAAGTTTTCTTAATGTTTTAGCAGTAAGACTTTCTAATAATGAATCAATTATATGGCCTAGAAGTCATTGTCATAATTGTGAGCATAAGCTTAAGTGGTATGAACTTATACCAGTTGTTTCTTATATTATTCAGGGAGGTAAGAGTAGATGTTGTAAGACTAGAATACCAATTAGTTATCTTGTAATAGAACTTGTTACAGGTGTATTATATATAGTCTCTTATCATTCATTTGGTTTTAGTTATGAATTTGTAATAAGCCTTGTGTTTATATCTTCTTTAATTGTAATAATAGTAAGTGATATTGAGTACATGATAATATTAGATGAAGTAATTGCTATTTCTTGTATTGCTATAATTATTTTGAAACTTATTTTCTTTGGATTAGATGAATGTGCAAATAGTATAATAAGTGGCATTCTTGCTTTTATTTCAATGTATATTATAAAGTTAATTGGCGATAAGATGTTTAAAAGAGAGTCAATGGGTGGTGGAGATATTAAACTGATGTTTTTATTCGGACTTGTTATTGGTTATCCTCTTTCTATTTGTAATATCTTTTTAGCTACGTTTATTGCTTTTCCAGTAGCAGTATATATACTTTTTAGTAGGAAAGATAATTTGATACCTTTTGGGCCATTTTTAGCAATGTCAGCAATACTTATCCATATATCAAAAATTGATATAGCCAGAATATTTGAATTTTTAAGAAATATATAGGAGGCTTTAAATTATGAAAGAAAAAATACCAGTTAAAACTTTTTATTTAATGGCAGTAATAGGAATAGGTCTATTAGGTCTTGCAATTGGTTCTACTTATGCTATGTTTACTGCTAGTGCTACTATTGAAAATCCTATTTCTTTTACTTCTAATCTTTCTTATAGTAGTGAAGTTTTAGAAAGTGTTGATGTTACTATTGCTGCTGGTGAGACTAAAACTATTACTCTTAATGTCGTAAATAGTCAGACGAGAAATCTTAAATTTGCTTCTTGGTATATTTGCAATAATGATGATGTTGAAGTAGTAGCAACACCAGCGGAAGGTTATTCTCTTTCGGGAACTATAGCTAAAAGTAGTCAATTTGCAATTACAGTAAAAATAAGAAATTATGGAAGTAGTACTGCTTTTGTAAATCTTGGAGTATCTAGTACTATTAGTTCTGGTGAAATAGTACTTTCTAGTGAGATGAAGTTATTAGAAGAGGGGATTCTTACAACATTACTTTCAGATTTTGATTATGCGATAGGAAGTTATGATGAGTATGGTATTAATATTCCAGATGGTGATATATTATTAGTTAAGTATAAAGGCACTGATACTTCAGTTAATGTACCTGCGACTTATACAGTTGATGGAGTTACTTATAACACAGTTATGTATGGTGATAGTCCAAATTATGAATCAACATTTTTGAATAGTAGTGTTGTTAAAGTAAATTTTAAAGATGGGGTTAAATTTGCAGACTTTGATAATGAAGAAACACTTACTTATAATTCTATGACTAACTTATTTGCTGGTTGCTCTTCGTTAACTGAAGTTACTGGTATTCCTGATACTATAACAAATATGTATGGTACATTTAGTAGGTGTACAGGACTAATGACAGCACCAGAGATACCAAGTTCAGTTACTAATATGTCTAATACATTTTATGGCTGTACAGGACTAACGACAGCCCCAGAGATACCAAGTTCAGTAACAGTTATGACTTCTACATTTTATGGCTGTACAGGACTCACGACAGCACCAGAGATACCAAGTTCAGTAACAGTTATGTTTAGTACATTTGAGGGCTGTACAAGCTTAACGACAGCACCAGAGATACTAAGTTCAGTCACAGATATGTCTTATACATTTAAAGGTTGTACAAGCTTAACGACAGCACCAGAGATACCAAGTTCAGTAACAGATATGACTGGTACATTTCAGGGCTGTACAGGGCTCACGACAGCCCCAGAGATACCAAGTTCAGTAACAAATATGTCTCATACATTTAGAGGTTGTACTAATCTGACTGGTGATGTATCAATTTTATCTAGTAATGTTAATATTGCTACTTATGTTTTTGATGGTACTACTAAGGAAATAAATGTCTATGTACCGGAAGGTTCTACTACTTACACTAAGTTTAGTTCACTTACTACAAGTAATGGAATGCCTAGTAATGTTACTTTAAATACTGTTACTTCGGGTAGTTAGTGTTTGCTATTAATAACTATTTAATATAAAAAAGAAAATAGTATGGGGTTATACCATACTTTTTCTATGTAAATAAAATGTTAATCCCTTGAAAAATAAGGGAATATATTATATAATAATAATGGTGGTTATATGGAAGATGTAATTAAAAATATATATGATTATTCTTTGGAAGAAATAATGGGTGAAAGTTTTGGAAGATATTCTAAGTATATTATTCAAGATAGAGCTATTCCTGATGTTAGAGATGGACTTAAACCTGTTCAAAGAAGAATATTATATTCGATGTATAAGGAAAAGAATACTTATGATAAACCTACTAAAAAGAGTGCTAATGCTGTAGGTATGGTTATGGGTAATTATCATCCACATGGGGACTCTAGTATATATGAAGCTATTGTTAGAATGAGTCAGCCTTGGAAGAATGAAGCACCACTTATTGAAATGCAAGGAAATAATGGTTCAATTGATGGGGATAGCCCTGCTGCTAGTCGTTATACGGAAGCAAGATTATCTAAGATAGCGGGAGAATTACTTCGTGATATTGATAAAACGGGTATTGTTCCAATGGCTCCAAATTATGATGATAGACTTTTAGAACCTACTGTTTTACCTAGTAGATTTCCTAATCTTTTGGTTAATGGGACTACGGGTATTTCAGCTGGTTATGCTACGAATATACCTCCTCATAATTTAGGAGAAGTAATTGATGCAACTATATTTAGAATTGATAATCCTAATAGTAGATTAGATACTATTATGAATTATATAAAGGGACCTGATTTCCCAACAGGTGGTATAGCCCTTGGTATATCTGGTATTAAAAGTGCTTATGAAAATGGTAGGGGAAAAATTTTTATTAGATCAAGAGCAAATATAGACAAAAATAAAATTATTGTTGATGAGATTCCTTTTGATGTTAATAAGGCATTATTAGTTAGAAAGATTGATGAAATTAGACTTGATAAAAAAATTGATGGTATTGTCGAGGTTAGAGATGAGTCTGATAAAGAGGGATTACGCATTGCTATTGATTTGAAAAAAGAAGTGGATGCTAATAATATTTTAAATTATTTATATAAGAATACGGACCTTCAAATATCATATAATTTTAATATGATAGCTATTGTTAATCGCAGACCTATGTGTCTTGGATTACTCGGTATATTAGATGCTTATATAGCTCATCAGAGAGAGGTTGTATATAAGGCAACAGAGTTTGATCTTAAGACTGCAAAAGCTAGTTATCATATAATGGAAGGACTTATAAAAGCTATATCAATATTGGATGAGGTTATAGCTACGATTAGAAAATCTAAAAATAAAGCAGATGCAATAGTTAATTTAGTGCAAGAGTATGAATTTACTAATACTCAGGCTGAAGCAATAGTTAATTTACAGTTATATAGACTTACTAATACTGATGTTGTACAATTAGAAGAAGAAAAAGCAAAACTAGAAGAAAAAATCAAATTATATGAAGAAATATTAGCTAATCCTGACAAATTAAATGGGGTTATTAAGGATGATCTTCGTAAGATAAAAAAAGAATATGCTATTCCTAGAAGAACGGAAATTAGAGATGAAATAGAAGATATTAAAGTGGATACAACGAGAATGATTCCAAAAGAAGATGTAGTAGTAGTAGTTACTAATGATGGTTATATTAAGAGAGTTCCTTATAGGAGTTATATGTCTTCGAATGGAGAAGATACTTTAGTAAAAGAAAATGATTATATAATTGGGTTATATAAGATGACAACTACTGATGTTTTACTTTTATTTACTAATTTGGGTAATTATTTGTATTTACCAGTATATGATATTCCAGAAGCTAAATGGAAAGATTTAGGTAAACATATTAGTAATGTAATAGGTCTTAGCTCTGAAGAAAGAGTAGTATCTTCAATAGCTGTCTATGATTTTGATAAAGAAAAATATATTACTAGTTTTTCGAAAAATGGTATGATCAAGAGAACATTACTTAGTGACTTTAGAGTTCAAAGGTACAGTAAACCTATTAAGATGATGAATTTAAAAGATGGCGATGAAGTTATTAACGTAACTGACAATAATTTTTCAAATGTCTTTATAGCTACACTCAATGGATATGGCCTTTGGTATGATATAAGTGAAGTACCTATTGTTGGTATTAAGGCTGCTGGGGTAAAAGCTATTAACTTAAAAGATGATAATGTTGTAAGTGGAATGTTATTTGATGGTAGTGAAGAATTTATTACTATACTTACTGATAAAGGTACTGGTAAGAGAACAAGATTACTAGAGTTTGAAAAAACTTCTAGAGCTAAAAGAGGAATTTTACTTATGAAAGTAATTAAGAGTAATCCTAGTAAAATTGTAAATGCTTATATTAGTAATTCTAAAAATGTTATTGGTGTTGTATCTGATAATTATGTCAAAATGGTAAAAATGACAGAAGTGCCTATTATGGATAGGTATAGTAATGGTTCATATATTATAAAAGATAGAATAGTTAATTCTTATATGGTAAAAGATCTTATATTTAGTGATGATGTGAAAATTGAAAGCAAAGTTAATGTAAAAAAACAGGATATTTCATTAAAAGAAATAGACGATAAATTATCAGAAATTGATAGTATGATTAAGGATACTAATAATTAGTAATTATTTTTAATTATATTATAGTAATATTTGAATGGGGTGATTATGATGATATATGTAAGTGATATTATTGATAGATGTGGGGGAGTTTTAATTAGTGGAGATGCTGGTTTAATTTGTGATAGTTTTTCTAAAGATACGAGAACTATTAGTGCAGGGGATATTTATGTAGGGATAAAAGGAGAAAATTTTGATGGCAATGAATTTTATGGCTTAGCTTTTGATAATGGGGCTAAAGCTTGTATACTTGATAATATTAATATAGATGAGATAGATGAAAAGTATAAAAATAAGACTATTATTAAAGTAAATAATTCGGTTAAATGTCTTCAAGAACTTGCTAAATACAAAAGAAGTCTATATGATATTCCTGTTATTGGTGTTACAGGTAGTGTTGGGAAAACTTCTACTAAAGATATGATTGCAGCTGTTCTTTCAACAAAATATAAGGTTTTAAAAACAGAAGGTAATAATAATAATCATATAGGACTTCCTCTTACCATTTTAAGACTTAAGGATGAAGATGTGATGGTAATTGAAATGGGAATGAATAATAAAGGTGAGATAGCTTTACTTGCAGATATTGCTAGGCCGACAATAGGAGTTATTACTAATGTTGGAACGGCTCATATTGGCAATCTTGGATCTAGAGAGAATATTATGATGGCAAAATTAGAAATTATAAATGGATTATCTGGGCCGCTTATTATAAATAATGATAGTGATATTTTGCATAATAATCTTGATAAAATTAAAAAAATGAATAATAATGTTATTACTTTTGGAATAGATAATAAGAGTGATTATACGGCTTTAAATGTAAATGATAATTATACACATTTTAATGTTGAAGGTAATGATATATGTTCTTCTATTTATAGTAAAGCTTTTATTTATAATTCTCTTGTTTCTTATATTGTCGGTAAGATGTTATCTGTTTCTGTTTGTGATATTAAATATGGTATAAAGAATTTTAAAGCATCTGGTAAAAGGTTAGAACAAATAAAATTAAATGATGGAGTTATTCTTATAGATGATTCTTATAATGCTTCTTTGGATTCAATAAAATCTTCTTTGGAAATTTTAAGGAGAAAAGATGGAAAAAGAAAAATTGCAGTAATTGGTGATATATTAGAACTTGGTTCTTTTAGTAAAGAAATTCATGAAGAGGTAGGTATGGAACTATTAAGAAATAAACTAGATATTGTTGTTTTGATTGGGAAAGAAACTTTATATACTGAAAAGTATTTGAGGGATAATAATTATAATAATGTATATCATTTTATGTGTGAAAGTGACAGTTATACTACGATTAATAAAATTTTAAAAAATGGTGATGTAGTATTATTTAAAGGATCACATGCTATGAATTTGGGTAGAATTGTTACATACTTAGTTAATTGTGATAATAATATTTAATAATTTTTTATATTTGTATCTTGTACTTTTATTGACAATATTTTGTAATTGATGTATATTAGAACTGTACTATTTGAAATAGTACAGCTTTTTAGAATAGAGGTAATAAATAATATGAAGAAAAAGAAAAAAATGTCTAAGATTATACCGATCGTCTTGTCTTCAATAATTATTGTTTTTACTATATATATAAGTAATAATATATATCATGCTTCTTTTGAACAATATATATATAATTTACTTAAAAGCAGGGGAACAAGTTCATCTTTTCTTTCTTTTAGTATCTTTTATGCTGTTATTGGAGTAATTGTTTTATGTCCTTTACTTTTGTTACCAACGTTAGATTTTGGAAAGGTTATTTCAATAAATTTTAAAAGAAAGAATAAGAAAATTCAATTATTTCCAGTTAAAAATGTTAAAAAATATAATACTGTTATACTTATTTTATCAATACTTTATTTAGGATATGGAATAGGATTTTATGAATATTTAAGTAATAGTTTAAAAGATACTAATTTGTTTAAGAAATATTATGTAGACACAAGTAGTACTTCAATAGTGTTTCCAAGTGAGAAAAAGAATCTTATTTATTTATTTTTAGAATCAACTGAAATATCTAATGTTAGCAAAGAAAATGGAGGCACATTTGATATTTCAATTATGCCTAATTTAGAAAGAATTGCTCTTGAAAATATTAATTTTTCAAATAGTGATTTATTAGGTGGAGCACAAGAGTCTTATGGAACTGGATGGACAGCATCTGCAATGATAGCACAAACATCTGGTATTCCACTTAAAATGAAAGCAAGTGATGTTAGCAGCGATAGTACAAGTTTTACTAATATTATGACTCTTGGAGATGTTTTATATAATAATGGTTATAATAACTACTTACTTATGGGATCTGATTCTAATTTTGGTGGAAGAGACGCTTATTTTAGTAGTCATAACTATAATATTAGTGATTATAAAACTGCTATTGAGGATGGTAAAATTCCTTCTAATTATCATGAATGGTGGGGCTATGAAGATTCTAAGTTGTTTACATATGCTAAAGAGATATTGACAGAGATATCAAAAAGTGATAAACCATTTAGTTTTACTATATTGACTGCTGATACACATTTTACGGATGGATATCTTGAAAAGTTTTGTGATGAGCCATTTGATATTGACTATGCTAATTCTTTTTACTGTTCTGATAGTATGATTAATGATTTTTTAGAATGGATTAAAAATCAAGATTTTTATAATGATACGGTCATTATTATTTCTGGGGATCATTTGACAATGCAGGAGAATTTTTATGACGATATATCTGATGATTATGTAAGAACTGTATATAATGCTTTTATTAATGTTCCATATAATAATATTAATAATAAAAATAGGGTATTTACTACAATGGATATGTTTCCTACTACATTAGGTGCTCTTGGTGCTTCGATAGATGGTGATAGATTGGGCCTTGGAACTAATTTATTTTCAAATAAAAAGACTATCTCAGAAGAAATTGGTATTAATAATTTAAATGCTGAACTTAAGAAAAATTCAAATTATTATTATAATTATATAAGGGGATAATTATTATAAGTAAAAGTAGAACTTTTTGTTCTACTTTTACTCTTGTTCAAATATTGTTATTTGTCTTGTAGTACTTGCTTTTTTTGCTTTATAAAGTATATTGTAAGTGATAGTGTAATCCCCTTTTGATAGGGAGTTTATATTATCTATTAAGTCTGTTTCTGAATTGTATGTTTTGTTATTTAAATTATATGTGATTTTTGCTTCACTTGTTACATCTTTTCCTTCATATATTACTGTAATACCATCTTCACTATAATTACCTTTTTTATATAAAGTATTATTTGTTCCTTTTAGCTTAATTTCTAAATCTTCATTTTGACTTGAATTGTCTTCATATTGGCTACCATCACTATTAATAGTTATTTTGACTTCATCACTGGCATTATTTTTGAAGTTTTTGTATTCGGCTTTAACTACTATTTCAACATTTCCAGATTTGGTAGGCTTGTATAAATATTCCGTATCATTAGTAAAGGCAATCCTTTCTAATGAACCTGAACTTTCATCTTTAACATATATTCCAAAGCCATTTCCACCAAGAGTATTATTATTATAATCAAGTCTATTTTTTAAATAAGTAGCTGATTGATTACCATAAACTGAATTACTAAAGTATTTACTTAAGTATGATTCATTTAAAATATCTGGTACTTTCCAATTCCAAGTTAATTTGTATCCGTTTGAAGTTTTTGTGCTTTGAAGGTTTGTTACAGCATTTAATTTTGAATATCTTTCTGATACTTCAGTAGGTTGTGTACCTTTTTTGAAATACTCAGTTATTTTCATGTTATCTGGTGTATATTCACTAGCTAATTTAGCAGGCCAGGTTTCTTTTTCAATCGTTACAGATACTACTGAAGAAGGCATTTCCCATTTTTTGGTTGTCTTTGGTATGTATTTCATAACAGATTGCATAACTGCATCTTTAGGAGCACTAGCGCCACTTAGATAGTGTTCACTATCTACTTCATCGTATCCATACCATAAAGCTATTGAATATTCTGGAGTGTATGCTACGGTCCATAAATCATTTACTGCACTTGATGGAATACCATATTTTCTTGTTATTTCTTCTGGTAAGTTAGAAGTTCCTGTTTTGGCTGCTACTGTTGAGCCATAAACTTTAGCTCCACCATTGAATCCAGCTTCAACAGCGTATTGTAAAACATTATTCATAAGATAAGCAGTTGAGTCTGACATTACTTTTTCACGGTCTTTATTAAATTCTATTGTTTTGCCAGTACTACGATATTCAATTTTTGTTACGGCGTGTGTTTCAATGTGATAGCCACCATTGGCAAAGCAAGCATAGGCTTCGGCCATTTCTAGTGGAGTTACTCCATAAGACATTCCACCAATTGAATAGGCTTCATTTATTAAATTATTGGCACCATTATCGTATTCTTTATAGTTTTCATCTTTAGTACTATATGCAATATCTAATCCTAATCCATTTACAAATTTAGTAATATTTTTGCTTCCTACAGTTTGGAAGGCTTTAAGGGCAGGGACATTTCTAGAATAGCTTAATGCTCTTCTTAATGTTATTAAACCTTCATAATTTCCATCCCAGTTTCCCACTGAAGGACCATTTGTATAAGTCCAAGGTTCATCATTAAATAGAGTATATGTTGAAAAATCATTATATTCGAATCCAGGACCGTAATCGAATAGTGGTTTTGCGGTACTTCCTGGTTGTCTATAAGATTGTGTGGCATAATTCCAATCACCAGATTTACGGTTTCTTCCAGAGCCAATTGCAACTATGGTACCATCATTTACATTGGTAACAGCTATTCCGGCTTGGACTTTATCATCAGCCCAAGTATGATCTTCACCGCTTAAAACTTTATTTATGCCATCTTGAATATCTCTATCTAAAGCTGTGTATATTTTCATAGATACTTTTGCTGGATTATCTCCAGTTTCTTTTTCGACTTCTTCAATGACAGTGTCGATGTATCCTTGATAACTACTTTCTTTTCCGTTACCTGCAAGTAGGCTTTCAACACTTACTGATTCTGCCATTTCTTTTTCATCTTCGGTAATATATCCATGTCTTACCATAAGCGATAAAACAGTTGATCTTCTTTTAGTAGCAGCTTCAGGATTTTTGTAAGGATTATATCTAGTAGGGGCTTGATACATTCCAGCAAGTAATGATGCTTCAGGTAAGCTTAGGTTTGATACACTTTTTCCAAAATAATATTTGCTAGCTTCTTCAACACCAAATATTGTTCCTCCAAGACAACTGTCATTTACATACATTTCTAATATTTCTTCTTTTGTATATCTTTTTTCCATGAAAAACACAGATAAATATACATCTTTAAATTTTCTTATAATACTTTGACTTGTATCAGTTAGATTATTCTTTACAACTTGCATGGTTAGAGTAGAAGCTCCACCGGCAGAAGAATTACCTAATAATTGAAGAACAGAAGCTTTTAAAAATCTTGCCATATCAACACCATTGTGTTGGTAATATCTTGAATCTTCAGTAGCAACGATAGCATCAATTAATACTTGAGGTAGTTCATCATAGGTCACTGATTCTCTTTTTTGTGCCCCTAGTGTTGCAAATACTTCACCATTTTTATCTAATAGTACAGTTTGATCTTGATTTTTTAAAGCTTCTGGATCAAAGCTTCCCGTACTAATTACAATATAAATCATAAATGCGGCAGCAAAGAAGACAAAGAAGATAGCTATTGCTAGAATGATAGTTAATATTTTTTTACCTAAATTCTTTTTTTCTTTTTTCTTTTCTTTGCTATTTCTACTTCGACTAATACTTTTTCCTTTAGTGCTTTTTGGTATTCTTTTTTTCTCTGCTTCTGACTTTTCACTTTTTATTCTTTTTTTTCTATCTCTTGATTTCACAAATTCAACTTCCTTTCTTTCTTCACAATTTATTTTGTTATTTGTGAACTTTTTATTCTTTTTTAGAATTTTTACTATTTTTTCCGAGTTTAAATACATAATAAGTAATGGCAGTGTTAATATTAATATTAGAAGTCCTTTTAATTTAAAGGCTATAATGCTTAAAATTGTTATAATTATAAATAAAAATATTATTATTAATTTCATTTTTCTAAAATTAATTTGTCAACTATTTTTATATAGTCTAACCTTGGTGCATATTTAATTTCTAATTTATAACAATTTTTTTCAAAGAAACTTAATGGAATGGATTTTCTCTCATTTTCATTTATGAAATTAAGTAAATCTTGCCCTTTTAAGATGTAGTCTTTATTAAGTTTGGTAAATCTTACGATAAGGAAAACAATTCCATCATGTTTTAGTACTTTTTCAATATATTTTATTTGATGATTATGAATATTATTAATACTAAAACTTGTTGTGCTTTTTGTTTCTTTAGCATCAAATTCGATATAATATCCTTTATATACGCCATTATAGTCAAGAGTTGATTCTCTTTCGAAAAATCCATCGGTGATTCTCAAGTTTTTATAATCTGTTTTGGTTATTCTAATGGGAGTTGGTTTTTTATAAATGAGGGCAATATCATAAGTATAGTAGTAGTTATTGGTCTCATTTATATCATTTTCAAGTGCCATTCCACGGTTTGCAAATGTACTGTTGAAATTGGTTCTATGATTCAAATTCATCACCTATTTAATTATATCAAAAAAAAGAAAAAAATTCTATATAATTATAAAAATATAGAAATTAATTTTATAATAATAAAAAAAACTACACAATTGTAGTTTTAGTCTAGATCTTTGGTAAGTAAGCCAATATTAATAAGACCTGATATAAGTACTAGTATGTATACTATCCTTGTAAGTAGAGTACCATCACCGAATAAGTATTCTACTAGGTTAAAATTAAATATTCCAACTAAACCCCAGTTTATACATCCAATAATACCTATTACTAGTGCTATCTTATATAATGTATTCATAAATATCCTCCTTTTTAGTCTTATTTTGTGTAAAATTTTATAAATTATTCATCATATAAAGAATTTTATTTAATATAATTTATCAGAAAGAATAAAGAGGTGAAATATGAAAAAAAGATTATTGTTTTTGCTAGTCTTGGGATTATTTATTTTTAGTGGATGTGGAAAAATGAATGAAAAAGATGTTATAAAAGAGTTAACTAATAAAATTAATAAGGCCGATTCTTATTATATCGAAGGAACACTTGAGATTGTAAATAATGAAGATATATATACTTATGATGTAGAAGTAAGTTATGCTAAGAAAGATAATTATAAAGTTAATCTTGTTAATACTGTCAATAATCATCAGCAAGTAATACTTAGAAATAGTGATGGAGTATATGTTGTTACACCTAGAATTAATAAGAGTTTTAAGTTTCAGAGTGATTGGCCATATAATAATTCACAAGTCTATTTGTTAGCACCACTTTTGGATGATATTACCAGTGATGAAAATAGAACCTTTAGTGAAACTGATGATGGCTATAAAATTGTAGTTAGTGCTAATTATCCAAATAATCAAAAGCTTGTAAAACAAGAAATAGTATTAGATAAAGATATTAATATTAAAAAAGTTGTAGTTATGGATAGTGATGGTAATGCACAAATAACAATGAAATTTGAAAAAATAGATTTAAATAGTAAATTTAAAGATAATTACTTTGATTTAAAAGAAATAATTGATACTAAAGAAAATGATAGTAATAATATAAATTCAGATAATGAAGAAAAAAATACTGATACAAATGAAAATAGAAATACTAATACTAATGAAAATACTAATACAAATGAGAATAAAAATACTAATGAAAATACTAATAATAATCAAGAAGGCAATGTAAAAACAGAAGAAACAAGTTCAATTGAAGATGTTATATATCCTATGTATATACCAGATAATACTTATTTAGCTAGTAAAGAAAAGGTTAATAAAGAAAATGGTGAAAGGTTAATACTTACTTTTGATGGCGATAATCCATTTATGTTAATTGAAGAGACAGTAACTTATGAAGATGAACATTTAATTGTTCCAACATATGGAGAACTTGAAATGATGGCTTCGACAGTAGCAATAGTAAATGATAATTCAGTTAGTTGGATAGATAATAATATAGAGTATTATGTTGTTAGTGATAAGTTATCAAAATCAGAATTACTTGATATTGCAAGAAGTGTTTCAGTACTTCCTGTAAGTAAATAAAAGTAAATTATGAAAGAAAATTGCTTTTATTTTAAAATAGGCAATTTTCTTTTTATGTTTTGCTTGTAATTTTCTTTTTTTATGTTAAAATTAGTTAGGAAGAAGGAATAGATATGGTATATTTTGATAATAGTGCTACGACAATGGTAGATGATAGAGTATTAGAAACATTTAATAAAGTGTGTTTAAATTATCTTGGTAATGCTAATTCACTACATAGTCTTGGAATCAAATCTAAAGAACTTGAAGAATATGCTACTGGCAGAATTGCGGATCTTTTGGGAATAGAGAAAGAGGAAATCATATATACTTCTGGAGCAACGGAAGCTAATAATACTGTTTTAAAAGGTGTAGCTTCAAAATATAGAAATAGGGGTAATCATATTATTACTAGTCCGTTAGAACATTCTTCGGTTATAGAAACTTGTGAATATTTAAGAAATAAAGGTTTTGATATTAGTTATGTGAAGATAAAAGAAGATGGACTTATTGATTTAGATGACTTGAATAGTCTTATTAATGATAATACTATTCTTGTATCAATTTCATATGTTGATAGTGAACTTGGTATTAAGCAAAATATTAAAGAAATAAAGAAAATAGTGGATAATTATCCAAAATGTTATTTGCATGTCGATGGAACACAAGCTATTGGTAAAATTAAAATAGATTTTAATGATTTTGATTTTTTTAGTATGTCTGGTCATAAAATATTTGGTATGAAGGGAATTGGACTACTCTATAAAAAGAAAAATATTGTTATTGATAATTTAATACATGGAGGAAAGTCCACTACTGAATTTAGGAGTGGAACGCCGGCTTTGCCACTTATTTGCAGTCTTATGAAGGCTTTAGAACTTATTATACCTAATGTTGATAGTAATTATAGACATGTAAAAGAACTTAATGAGTCTATTATTAATAATTTAAAAAAATATGATGGAATACATATTAATAGTACGGAAAATAGTATTGTCTATATTATTAATTTTAGTATTAAGAATATAAAGCCAGAGACATTTATTCATGCTATGGAGGAAGAAGATATATATATATCTACTAGAAGTGCCTGTTCTAAAGGTGATGACTCAAGGGCTATATATTCTTTATACAAAGATAGTGATATTTCTTCACATAGTATAAGAATTAGTTTATCTTATAAAAATACAATGGAAGAAGTAGAAAAATTTAATAGGATTTTTAAAATAGTATATGAAAAATTATCTTTAAAGTAATTGACATATGAGCTTGTAATTTATATAATTGTTGAAAAGGAGAAAAAATAATGATGGAATTTTATTATGATGATGAAAATAAGGAAGTATTTATTACTAAAAAGAATAGTTTGGTAATGAATGAAATGACAAAGTTAAAGGCTAATACAGTAGATGCTTCTTTAGAAAAACATGTTCCAGTAGTTAGTAGGGAGAATAACACTTTTACTATTAGAGTTGGTGAAGTAGAACATCCGATGACAGAAGAACATTATATTACTTTTATTTGTCTTGAACTTTTAGACGGATACTTAATTAAGTATTTAAAGCCTGGAATGAAGGCAGAGGTACAGTTTATAATATCTTCTCTAGATAAGCCAGTAGCGGTATATGAATATTGCAATTTACATGGACTTTGGAAAAAAGATATTTAATTTATAAATTTTTGGTTTAAAAAATTATAATTTATCACATATTATTAATGTATTAAAAAGCAGTTTTAGGTTTTTATGTAGTTTGGGATTATTACTAAAAATATTAAAACTCTTTTTTTGCTGTTATAGAGAAAGAGATTATAGGAAATTCTTTCTTTTTTTGAAATTATAATTGACAAACGCATAAATTATTATTATAATAGGTAACCGTCTGAAGAAATAGGGGGGGGTATATATGAAGAATAATAAGAAAAAAGTAATAGTTTTGTTAACTTGTTTTTGCCTTGTTATTTTTGCTTTGCTCTACTTATTATTTAATAATGACAATGAAAGTGATTATATATATGTAAATATTGATAGAAATAATAATGTAAATAATCCTACTTATTATAAAGAAATTATAAATAATGCTAGAGATGAATATAATAATAATGAGGTAGTTGGCATTTTAGAAATAGATAATACAGACTATGTAGTTCCCATAATGCAGAGTGATGATAATGAATATTATCTTAATCATACACCTGACGGTAAAGAAAATTTTATGGGATCAATATATTTAGATTATAGAGTTGATATTGACTCTAGTAAGAAGTTATTAATTTATGGTCATAATTCTTCAAATATTGATATGCCTTTTAAAATATTAGAAGAGTTTTATGATAAAGATTATTATGATAATCACAAGTATGTAGAAATAACTACAAGTAATACTAAAAAGAAGTATGAAATTTTTTCGGTCTATGTCGAGACTAGTGATTTTTCATATATGAATATTAACTTTGAAAATGATGATGATTATTTAAATCATATTGAAAAGTTAAAGAGTAAATCCATGTATGATACTGGTGTAACTTTATCTAAAGATGATGAAATACTTATACTTCAAACTTGTAGTGAACATCCAGATTATCGTAATTATCAAAAAAAATATTTATTAATAATATTAAGGAGGGTTTAAAATATGCAAAAACTTAAGAGTAAATTTGTAAAAATCGTATTACTATTGGCAGTTATATTTTCTGACTTAATGACTCCGGTTAGTGTTCTTGCTGATGAAACTACAAAAGTAGAACTTAATAAGGGTGATGTTGGTATTAATAGCGAAATTAGTAATACTGGAAGTGTTACAGTATCTTCGGGTAGTCTTACTAATGAAGGCGATGTCTTAGTTACTAAGACAGTTAGCAAGACAGGAACCGAGGGTAAATATGAAGTAAGATTTAAAGTTGAAGGAAAGGATGTTACAACAACAACTACTTCTACGAAACCAATTTATGCTGTTGTAGTATTTGATAGATCAGGTAGTATGTATGAAGAAAAATGTGATTTTCTATTCTTTAGATGTAAAGAAGTAAAATATTCTTCAGCAGTAAATGGCGCTAGAACATTTGCTAAAACATTATTAAATAAATTTAGTAATGCTAATTTATCATTAGTGGCATTTAGCACAGATGTCAAAGTTCTAACTAATCCAAATGGTGATGGATTTGTAAATAGTAATTTTGATTCAATTAATTTTGGTAGTCCATATGGAGTTACAAATTTGACTGGTGCTTTAAACAAAGCAAAAGAATTATTAGATGCTAAAACAGGTGACTATACAAAATATGTTGTAGTAATAAGTGATGGTGGGCCTACTAATGCTAATGGGATTGTTACACCAGAAGCAATAAATCAGGCAATAGATGCTGCAAGCAAAATAAAGAATTCAAACATTGAGATTTTCTCTATTGGATATGAAACAGATCGAGCAGCATCAAATGTTTTGAAGAACATTTCATCAGGAGAAGGATATTATGTAAATGCAGATCCTGATACAGTAGCAGCAAGATTTTCTGAAATAACAAGTAGTATTACATCATCTACATTTGCTGGGACAGAAGCTAAATTAACTGATAATATTGGTAGTAACTTTACTGTTATAGCTAATGATAATATAACTGTTGATGAAAATGGAAATGTTAGTGCAAATATTGGCAATATTACTGAAGGTGGTACAGAAGTATCTTTCTATGTTCAAATAGATGGGGACAATGCTGATGAATGGGTTAATGTTAACGAAGGATTTAATCTTTCTTATAAAAACTCAGATGGTAATGGAAGTAATTTAACTTATTCATCTGAAGAAGAGCAACCTCAAGTATACTGGGAAAAGAATGAATATAAATATTCGGTAAATTATTTCTTCAATGGCAAATATGGATTTACTACAGAAAAAACAGCTAACTATGGAGATAAGATTTCTGCAAGTAGTGAATATTTATCAGAAAAAGATTTAGAAGATAATAACAAGAAAGGTTATTTCTTAAATTCAGAGAATCCAAGCAATCCGAGTGAAATAATTATTGGAACTAATGAATCAAATAATGTTATTAACATTTATTATGTTTCTAATGGTAAAGTGACTGTTAAATATGTTGATGAAAATAATAAAGAATTAGCTACTAGTGAGATTACTACTGATGTAGTTGGAAATAATTATGTTACAAGTGCTAAAAAAATATTTGGTTATACATTAAAAGAAGAACCAGAAAATAAAACTGGTAAATATACTGAAGAAGATATAATTGTTACTTATATCTATACTAAAAATATTGGTACTTCTGAAGAAGAATTAAACAAAGAGGGGCTAGAAATAGTTGGATCTATTAATGATGCTTTTGATTATAATATCACTTATAATACAATTATCAATGATTATGTAGGAAAAGCAACTTTAGTTATTAAAGATATTCTTCCATATGAAATAGATGAAGAAAAATCTGAAATTAGTAATAATTGTAAATATAAAGATGGAGTAATTACTTGCATTTATACTAAAGATAATAGTGCAGTATTTGCATTAAGAAGTAGTATTTTAGATGAAGAAGAAAGTAGAGATATTGTTTTCAATATTGAGGAAAATTTTAAATTATATTATATTGGTATTGATAATAAAGAAGTAACAAACAAAGTAACAGCAGAATTAACATATGGAGATGCTATCAAAATAACTGATGATGAATATACTACAGAAGTAGAAGAATCTAAAGTAATAGTAAATTATGTTACCAAAGATGGAACTAAACTTACTGATAGTATAACTCTTACAGGACTTGTAGGAAGTGCATACGAAACTGCTAAGAAAGAATTTGATAAATATAGTTTTGCTTATGTAGTTGGTGAAAAAGAAGGAGAATTTGCTGAAGATGTTACTGAAGTAACTTACGTATATAGTCTAATTCCACTTCCACCTCAAACAGGAATTTATGGAATGAATTTAACTATGTTTATAGAATATGCTCTTATATTAGCTGCCGCAATTATATTGAGAAAAATGTACAAATTACTAAAAAATAACTAATAAATAGTTTTATAATATAAAACAGAATAGGATTTGAAATTCTATTCTGTTTTGCTATATAAATTTTAAAGTTCTTTCTTTTTTTTAGTATTTAAATTTGGTTTTCTTAAGAAATCTATTATTAATTTTTTTACTTCTTCGTAGCGGTCATTTACGAATAAATCATGTGTTAAAGACTTAATTTCTACTAAAGTTACTGAACTACTGGCAATATTATCATAGACATATTCGGCTGATTCTAAAGGAACAACTTCGTCTTTACTTCCATGAATTATAAGAGTAGGTACTTTTATTTTTTTTACGTTATCACTTTGCTCTTCAACTAGTTTCATAAATTCTTTTATAGTGGGAATGGGTACTTTAAAAAATCTTGATAATATTTCTTCAGGATTATATTCTTTAAATAATTTAGGAATTATTTTTAAACTTTCTATGACATCCAGTTTATCTTCTTTAAAAGATAAGTATTTGAAGGCTGGAGAAGCAAGAACTAACTTTTTGATTTCGGGATATTTACTGGCTAAGTATGCTGCTATTACACCACCCATACTATGTCCGATAAGATAAATTTTTTTATACCCATTATTTATTAGTTTTTGAATGTGGTTATCAGCGGCTTTTAACCAATCTTTTCTTGTTACATCTTTAATTATTGATTTATTGTGGCCTGGTAATGTAAAAGTATAAACATCAAAATCACGATATAATTCTAAATCTGTTGTTAGTTCACCGTAGTCGTAATTGCCTCCGGCAAAACCATGTACAAGAAGAATTGCTTTTCTAAATTTCATTTATTTATCACCTAGATTCATTTTAACATATTATTTATTTTTTTAAAATATTAAAGTAAATTATTTTATTTTTATGTAATACTTTTATTTATAGTATATTGTTTTTTATAAATAAAATGAATAAATTGTTATTTTTTTAAAAAATTAGCAATTTTTAGTTGACATTGCTAAATAATAGTAATATAATGGTATTAGCAATGAAAGATGTTGATTGCTAAAGGAAGTGATGCGAGTGATCACAAATAGGCAAAAAGAGATGCTAAAATTAATTGTCGAAGAATATATTAAAACGGCTAAAGCAGTAAGCTCTAATCATATTTGTAAAAAACTTAAATGTTCATCCGCTACTATTAGAAATGAAATGGCTAGATTAGAGGAACTACATCTTTTAGAAAAAAATCATTTTGCTTCAGGAAGGATACCTAGTGAAGAAGGGTATAGATATTATGTAGAGAATTTGATGACTCCTAAAAATATGACTGGAGAAGATATGCTTAAACTTCAGACAATATTTCATAACAATGCTCTAGACCTTAATGAAACAATAAAGAAAAGTATAGAAATAATTAGTGAGATAACTAATTATACTGCTGTTGTATTAGGAAGCGCATCTAAGGAAAATAAGCTCAAAAAGGTTGAATGTGTACCTTTAGAGGATAATAAAATACTTTCAATAGTTATTACTGATAGAGGAGTAGTTCAGCATAAAGTTTTATATTTACCTAATAGTGTTCCTACTGAGGAAGTTCGTAAGACAGTTGAACTTATTAATAAGTTAGTAGTTGGTACACCAATCAATGAAATTAGTGAAAAGCTCGAATATGAAGTTAAACCAATTATTAAGGATTATGTAAGTCAATATGAAGTATTATATAATACTTTCTATGATGCTTTTCATGAATTTACTAATTCTAAAGCAGATGCTTATTTTGGTGGAAGAACGAATATTCTTAAGCAGCCAGAATTTACTAATGTCGATAAGGTAAAAGAAATTCTCGCTAAATTTGAAGATAATGATATAATTTCAAAAATGCAAGAAGAGGATAATGGTATTAACATTTATGTTGGAAGTGAGTCTGAACTTACTGATGATGTATCGGTTATTAAAACTAAGTATAACATAGATGGTGAAGAAGGAACAATAGCCATTATTGGTCCTAAGAGAATGGAATATGGTAGAGTTGTGGCACTGCTTGATTATATAAAAGATAATTTAGGAGGTAATCATGAGCGATAAGGAAAAAGATAAAGAAAAAAGTAATAATAAATGTCAAAATAAGAAGAATAAAAAAGAAAATCATGAGCACATGGAATGCAAGTGTGATAAAGAAAATGTTTGCCAATCGGAAATTGATGATGAAAGAGAACTTTTAAGTAAAAGAATAAAAGATCTTGAAGAAAGTTTACTTAGGAGTCAAGCAGAACTTCTTAATTATCGTAAGAGAAAAGATGAAGAGACTTCTAAAATAATTAAATATGCTGAAGAAGATATTTTAAAAGAATTTCTGCCGATACTTGACAATTTTGAAAGAGCTATAGATATGGATGATGATAATAAAGAAGATGAAGTATCTAAATTCTTGGAGGGCTTTAAGCTTATGTATAAGCAAATGAAAGATTTACTTCTTAAGTTTGAAGTTAAGGAAATTGATTGTTTAGGTAAGGAATTTGATCCTTCTATTCATCAAGCTGTTGTTATGGAAAAGGATGAAAGTAAGCCTTCAGGAGTAGTACTTTCGGTATTACAAAAAGGTTATATGTATAAAGATAGAGTTCTTAGAGTAGCAATGGTTAAGGTTAATGAATAATTATGAATAAGAATAAAATAAAAGATATAATTTATATTGTTATTGCTATAATACTTTCGGTTTTGGCCTTTAGGTTTGTGATATGGTTAATGCCTATTATTATAGTTTTGATACTTGCTTACTTTATTTATAAATCATTAAATAAAAATAGTAAGCAAAATAATAAAAAAGTTAGAAACATCAAAGTGATTCACGATGATGAAAAAGATAATAAATAAGGAAAGGAAATGATAAATATGAGTAAAATTATAGGAATTGATTTGGGTACAACTAATAGTTGTGTCGCAATATATGAAGGTGGTGAGGCTAAGGTTATTACTAATCCTGAGGGAATGAGAACTACTCCTTCAGTGGTAGCTTTTAAAAATGGCGAAATTATAGTAGGCCAAAAGGCTAAAAACCAAATGGTTACTAATAAAGATACTATTTCATCAATTAAGAGAAAAATGGGAACTAGTGAGAAAGTAAAGGCTAATGGTAAAGAGTATACTCCAGAAGAGATTTCAGCAATGATTCTCGGAGACTTAAAGAAGACAGCAGAAGCTTATCTTGGTGAGACTGTTTCTAAGGCTGTTATTACTGTTCCAGCATATTTTAATGATAGTCAGAGACAGGCTACTAAAAATGCTGGTAAAATTGCCGGACTTGAAGTTGAAAGAATTATTAATGAACCAACTGCTGCAGCACTTGCTTATGGTCTTGATAAGCAAGATAAAAATCAAACTGTTCTTGTATACGATTTAGGTGGTGGTACATTTGATGTATCTATTCTAGAACTTGGTGATGGTGTATTTGAAGTTAAATCTACTAGTGGTAATAATAGACTTGGTGGAGATGACTTTGATGAGAGAATTATGGATTACATGGTTTCAGAATTCAAGAAGGAATCTGGTGTAGACTTATCTAATGATAAAATGGCTATGCAAAGAGTAAAAGATGCTGCTGAAAAAGCTAAGAAAGATTTAAGTGGTATGACTTCTACAGAGATTTCACTTCCATTTATATCACAGGGTTCTGATGGCCCACTTCATTTAAATATGAGTTTAACAAGAGCTAAATTTGAAGATTTGATTAGTGATTTAGTAGAATCTACGACTGAACCTGTAAGAAAAGCTTTAAAGGATGCTGGTCTTACTGCTAAAGATATTGATAAAGTATTATTGGTAGGTGGATCTACTAGAATACCTTGTGTACAAGAACTTGTTAAGAAGGAACTTGGAAAAGAACCTTCTAAAGAGGTTAACCCTGATGAGGTTGTTGCTATGGGAGCTTCTATTCAAGGTGGTGTTTTAACAGGAGATGTTAATGATGTTGTTTTACTTGATGTAACACCATTATCTTTGGGTATTGAAACTTTAGGTGGAGTTATGACTGTCCTTATTCCTAGAAATACGACAATACCTACTAGTAAGAGTCAAGTATTTAGCACTGCAGCTGATAATCAACCTGCTGTAGATATACATGTTCTTCAAGGAGAGAGACCAATGGCAAATGATAATAAGACTTTGGGTAATTTCCAACTTACTAATATTCCACCTGCTCCTAGAGGGGTTCCACAAATTGAAGTTACATTTGATATTGATGCTAATGGTATTGTAAATGTTAAAGCTAAAGATTTAGGAACACAAAAAGAACAATCTATTACAATTACTGCTACTAATACACTTAGTGATGAAGAAATCGATAAGATGATGAAAGAAGCTGAGAAAAATAAAGAAGCAGATGCTAAGAAGAAAGAAGTAGTTGATGCTAAGAACGATGCAGAACAAGTTGTATTTATGACTGAGAAGGCTCTTAAAGATTTGGGTGATAAAGTATCTGATTCTGATAAAAAAGAAGCTGAAAAGTTAATGGAAGAAACTAAAAAGGCTATTGAAACAGAAGATGTTAGCAAGATTAATGAAGCTAAAGATAAGCTTTTAGAAAAAGCTAATGCTCTTGCTAGTAAGGTTTATGAAGAAGCTGCTAAGAACAATCAAAAAGAAGAAAGTAAGGAAGATAAGAAAGAGAAGAAAGCAAAGAAGGCAGATGACGGAGTAGTTGATGCTGAATTTGAAGAAAAATAATTAAGTTATAGTTCTAGCTTTTTTGCTAGAACTTATACTTATGTTTGGAGGATTTTATGAATAAGAGAGATTATTATGAGGTTCTGGGAGTATCAAAGACTGCTAGTCAGGATGAAATAAAGTCAGCTTTTAGACGTCTTGCTAAAAAGTATCATCCAGATGTATCAAAAGAACCTGATGCTGCTGAAAAGTTTAAAGAGGCACAAGAAGCTTATGCTGTCTTATCTGATGAAAATAAAAGACGCCAGTATGATCAATTTGGTCATTCAGCATTTACGAATAATCAAGGTGGCTTTTCAGGATTTGATGGCTTTGATTTTGGCAGTATGGATGATATTTTCGGCGATATTTTTAAAAATTTTGGATTTGGTTCTACTAGAAGTTCATCGAGGGGTTCAAGTAGAAGACAAGATGGAAGTGATTTATTATATAGAATGAGTATATCTTTTGAGGAAGCAGTTAATGGTTCTAAGAGAGATATTAAAGTTGAATGTGAAGATGAATGCCCTGAATGTAAAGGACAAGGAGGATTTAATAGTCATACTTGTCCTGAATGTAAAGGATCGGGTACAGTTACTAAACAACAAAGTACATTATTTGGATCATTTTTAACAAAAACGACATGTTCACATTGTGGAGGAACTGGTACTTCTTTTGAAAGACTATGTATTAATTGCCATGGAACAGGAAAAGTAAGGCAGAACAAAACACTTACTGTTACTATACCTAAGGGAGTAGATACTGGAAGTAGAATTAGGCTTGCTGGTAAAGGTGAAGCTGGCATTAACGGTGGTGAAACTGGTGACTTATATATTGAGTTTACTGTCAAGGACGATGATTTTTATCAAAGAGATGGAAATGATATATATATTACTATTCCACTCACTATTACAGAGGCTATTTTGGGATGTAAAAAGACTGTTCCTACTGTTTATGGAAATGTCGAATTATCTATTCCAGATGGAACTAAAAATGGTAGTAAATTAAGACTTAAGGGTAAAGGAATAGACAGTGATATAAATGGTAGAAAAGGAGATATGTACGTTATAGTTAATGTAGTTATTCCAAGTAAGCTTACTAAAAAGCAAAAAGATTTATTTAAGGAACTAGCGGATACCGAACTAGATAATGATAGTGAATTTACTAAATATAATAAAATGCTTAAGAGGTAGAATTATCTACTTCTTTTTTTAACACTTTACTTTGCAATTTTATTGTGTTATCATGTAAATATGGGAGGAAGATAATTATGGCAATAATGATTAGTGAAGAAGTTAAAAATGGTTTTGCTTATGAGGCTGCTAAAATAGCTGTAACTACAGGTAGAGATGTTAAAGAAGTCTATGATGAATTAATAGAAAAATACAGAGAGGCTTTAAATTATATAAATGGAAAAGAAGAAAATAAATCAAATTTATTTAGATAAAATTATTTGTAGTTAGGTGTAGTATGAAAAATTTTGTTAAAGATAATAAAAATAGAATTATTATTCTTGCATTTGTTTTTATTTTTCAGTCATTTATTTATTTTATTTCTAAGTTTTTTCAACGTGATCCTATTTATTTAAATAATGTTATTGATAGTAAGATTACTTTTGTCCCTTATTTTGTAATCTTTTATTTTATA